>JAKSIU010000043.1 GCA_024398615.1 Bacteroidaceae bacterium | reverse complement strand
CGCAAGTGAATTCAGCCGCTGTTCCGGCTAGGTTGGGCCGATCGAAGGCTTGCTTCATGTCTTTGATTGTTAATTACATTTTGCAATAATTGCCGACTTACGGGCCACATGGTTATTCGGCTTTTAACTTGCAAACCTCATCCCAAGTGGGCAGCGAACAAAGTATCGAAGTCGGGGAACTTCTCATCGATATGGCGAAATTCCTCCATCGTGCAGCCTACATATTCCGGAGCATAGTCGGCCACTCTGATGTCAAATGGCCTACCTTCGCCTCAAACACCAACCATTCCATCACTGACATGTACATTGCCGCCTACCCGCTTGACACACAGTTTGAGTATAACAGCAGGCTGCTCAATCTTGGTAATGAGAAGGAGACTGTGCCAACAAAGGACAGAATTGATAAGATGACCGAGCAGGAGGCAAAGGCGCTGTTGCTGAAATTGCTTGGGGGCAAGAGCTAATCTTATTTCAGCCGTTCAACTTCCCAGCGGCCTCCTATGGTAGGCCCGATCCAAGTAATACGGTAAGTTTTGCGAAGCTTATCAATATCTCTTTTGATTGTGGACTCTGAAACGCCCAGTTGTTTGCCAAGTTCTTCTTTCATCAGATACGGTTTTGAAATGATGGTCTCAAGCAAAACACGGCACCTCCGATATGTTGTTTTCTGGGATTCATTCTGGGGTTCATCTTGAGTTCCGGATTTTATAATACGTTCAGCATCAGGGACAAATTGGGGTTCATCCATTTTTGAACTTTTCCTCCAGATTATCACTCTGAAATCTTCGTCCTGTATGAATTCCGATTCTCTCAATCCGGCTTGCCTGCAGTAGTTAACAATATCCGTTGTGCCGGTTCCGGAGTGTTTGATATATCCGGCCAGAAAAGCAGGAACTGCAAGAATCGGGTTCACGGGAAAGGATGAGTGCAGTTGTTTCAGTTTGGTGGTGGTCATTCCATAAGGAAGAGTGCCAGGATTCCAAACTTCAAGCCTGTCTTTGAAGTATAATGGTTAGCGCAAAGTTACTTCAGTTTCGATTTTCATAACACCTTCAATCAAATCGGCGGTTTTTACCGTACTACTAGATTGGTTCGGTAATGCGGGCATTCAATTACTTTAAGACTTTTGTGTGGTCTGAAAGAAGAATGTACAAAATATCTGAGTTCATTCCCAAATATGATGTTTGATAATGTTGGACTAGGTCGTGAAGTGAGGGTTGTGTAACCGAAAGCTAACCTACGCTGCATTGATGACATATAAAAAACAGCACCTCGAGTAGAGATGCTGTACATTTAGAACGAAATCTTAATGAAAGCTCTATTAAGATGCCCATTTTTATTGACGCTCTTAACCGTAATCATGAGCTTGCTCCCTTTCTTCTTATAAAACACGCGAGAATGGATTCGTTTTACACGACCCACATAAACATCTCCTTTGAAGACCTTTACAGCGAATTTGTCGAATTTATTAGTGGAATCCCATTCCCACCTCAACAAATCTCCCTCTTCAAGTGTTTCTGCGGGCAATTGAAGATGCGTCAAACTGCAGAGTTCGCTTGTGAAAGATAGTCCCTTAACAGGATTATAATCCGCTAGAAGTTCGAAATTATCGGTTGGAAGCATCCCCTGCGTATGAGCAAGGAGATAATACTTGTCATCTTTCCTTGCAGGATTTATTTCCCAATAAGAGTAATATCTATGAATATCTTCACGTTCAGATTTGTTCAACCTTTGGCCAAAGATATCCAATACATGATCTGCATAGACTTTGTCTTCATCAGGAAAATCAGGATAAATGACAAATCCATCTTTTTTTGCAACTTCAAGTCCCTCTTTGATATATCGAAATGTAACACCTTCTGTCACATTTCTCTTGATAACACCAATTATGACGCGAGAGCATCCAGGGCCCTTTCGCCAAGCAAGGAAAATATGTCCTATCCCATCTTTCATAACTGGAGTTCAAATAATTTATTAAATCGCAAAGATACGAGTTTTATTAGGAATTCCTTGCGGGTTTGTGGGATTTTTAGTAGAGAATGTTCTACAGGCAAGCAGTCGTCTATATTATTGATAATGCCAGCGATTGTATCGATATCATATTTGGCGCGCATGGAATTGATGATTTCCAGCACTGTATCCTTATATCCATAACTGGATATTTTGCTTATGAGATCAAGATGCTTTTGCTTTCCTCTTTCTCCGGCCCAATGAATCTCCGACTGTCCACGTTTGACATAGGCTTCAAGTTGGGCATTGTCTCTTAACATTTGGGATACCTGTTCGTCTGTCAGTTCTCGCCCCATACTACTGCCACTATCATATATCGGTGCGAACGAATACAATGTTTCCGAAATTGGCTTCCGCTTGCGGAATATTGTGCTTTTGTCTACTAATTTGTTGGTCACGATAATACTCCAATTCTCCTGGTGGCGGTCTCCGTTACCGATAATACTGTCGAACACAATGATTTCAATCAGGTCCTTAATAAATCCTTCTTGTTTGAAACGTGTGGTCAGCAAGCGTTCTATTATCTGGAAAGTATAAGCGTCTTTGTCATTGATATCATATTTAGCATCAAATCCCGTTAGCCACTTATAACCTTCTTGCAATTCTTCTTTTTGAGAATCTATCATCGACTTCGAAAGACACCCAAGCCTATCATCTTTCCACGCCACATCATAATGGAGGATATCAAGACCCAAGGTGTCACCTATTTCTGAAGCAATAACCTCTGACCAAAACTCATACTTATAGTCAATCACTTTTTTCTTGAGTGAGGTCTTGAAGTAGTAAAGATATCCATTCTCTGGATTCTCCACCACAGACTTATCTCTGGTACCACCTGTTCCGTAATACTGATGTTCTTCCCATTGGGATATGTCATAATACTTCACCATATTATACTTCAAAGTACTTGCTTTGTACATGCACTACTACACAATACTATTAGAAAATAATCAACCAGTTTGATTACGCTGGAGGTACTTGTCCTTTTCACAAATTATATCCAAACTTCTGTTCCGAACTGTCAAGTCTTCGATATGTTATGTTCTCTTCATTAATATCACAACCGTCAAACGCGTCAGAAGATACCTCTATGCCTATGGGCAATGACACGAACTTGAGATTGGTGCAGCCTTTGAACGTTTTATGATAGAGTTTCTTCACTCCATTCGGAATGATTACCCCTTCAAGTGCACTGCACCCATTGAACGCTCCGCCAGATATGAACTCCAAATTGTCGGGCAAGCTGATGGCAATAAGATTCTTGCAGCCGCAGAACGATGATTCGCCAATAGCAGTAATATTGTCAGGCAATACCAAAAATGAAAGCCAGGAATAACCCGGATACGCACACCAGCCAATACTGGAAACACTTGCAGGAATGACTGTCGTTCTGCATGCAGTCCTGATTTCATCGTATTCTGAGCAGATAATGGCATTGCAGTTGTCTCTTGAATCGTATTTCGGATTGCGCTTGGACACCCTGATCTTCTTCAGATTGTCACATCCCCAAAATGCGGTGCTGACAATTTCTTCTGTCCTTTTGGGAATGAAGACTCTTTTCAGATTGGTTCTACAACAGAAAGCGTATTGATCAATAAACTCGACGGTACGCGGGATTCTTGTATTTCCACAACCGCTGATCAAAGCGTTACACGAAGTTACAATAATGGCATTGCAATGTCCTCGGGAGTCAAAGGTCGGATTTCTTTTGTCTACAGTGATTCTGGTCAGGTTTTCGCAACTTCCGAAGACATCCGTGTTACCCACTGGCCTATCAGTACTGCCAATAGACCTGACACTTGCCGGGATGTGGATACTGTGAATACCGCAGAAGGCAAAAGCGTCTTGCCGTATCGTATCAACCCCTTCGGGGATAACGATCTCTTCTAGACTCATACAGTCATAAAAGACGGAAGTCTCGATAACATGGACATTAGAGGGTATTCTGACATTCTTCAACCGTAAGCAATTCTTGAATGCGTAAGGTCCAATATAGCTTACATTATCAGGGATAATGACCGTATCCAAGTTGCTGCATAAGTCAAATGCATACTGCCCTATGCTCTCAATGGTACCTGGCAGAACAACTTTCTTCACAGTATGGCAGAAGAAAAAGGCAGAATCACCGATAGAAATGACAGGGTAGGCTCTGCCCTCCCAGAAAACAGAATCGGGGATGTTCACTATCTGCAGGGTGTCATTTGTCAACCTACTGCATTCAGCCCCGCGAGCATCAATGGAATCTATATGAAATTCAAGACCTTGCTCAAACACGACAGTACCAACACAATTTGCCGTTGTGAAAATCCAACATTGCAATAGCAACGATAATGTGATGACAAAACGCTTACAATTCATATGTTCTAAATTTGGAGCATCTGTTTTCTGGGAGGGCAGAGCACTTTTTCCCTTCATTTTTCTTTTCTGACTTTTCTTCCATGTTTTCAATCTTGTAATCTGCCTGCAAAATTACATCCAATCCCGTTCATTTCCATGCAAAACAGTGATTCCGTCATACCACTTTATGCACTCAGAAATGACTCAAATCGGCTCAACTCAACTTCGTTGTTTTCGCAATGTTTTCGCAGGAGTAAAATAGAAGCACTCACGAGATTCGTAAGTGCTTGATTTTCAGTGTGGGCCATCTAGGGCTTGAACCTAGGACCTCCAGATTATGAGTCTGTTGCTCTAACCAACTGAGCTAAAAGCCCGACAAAGATGCCGCTTGGACCTCTTCCGAGTGCAAAAGTACGGCTTAAAGCGGAACTTGCAAAGTTTTGCGGCAAAATTTTCTTTTGATTAACTTTGCGGCATGTCTCAGAAGCAGGAGAAATTTGCAGCTACCATAGGATTCTTTGATGGAGTCCACCGTGGACACCGGCATCTGTTGGAGCAGTTGAATGCGGTTGCCAGGGATCGTGGGCTCAAGAGCATGGCTGTCACTTTTCCTGAGCATCCCAGACAGATCCTGCAGTCGGACTACAGGCCGCGTCTGCTGCTGGCTCCCGATACCAAGGTCGCAATGCTGGAACAGTCGGGCATAGACCTTTGCTTCCCTCTGCATTTTACCTGCGAACTGGCTGCCATGGACGCACGCTGTTTCATGCAGGATTTCCTGCAGCGGAAGCTTGGAGTGCAGACACTTCTGGTGGGGCATGACCATCATTTCGGGCACGATATCAATTCCACATTTGAAGATTATCTTACAATTGGTCGCGCCATAGACATGGAGGTCATAAAGGCCGATGCTCTGCTCTTTGAAGGTACACCGATAAGCAGTTCGCGTATTCGCCGCTGTCTTTCAGAGGGTGATGTGGAACGTGCGGCACTTATGCTGGGTTACCGCTACACCATTAGCGGGCAGGTCATCCACGGTTTGAAGAACGGGCGGAAGATGGGCTTCCCTACGGCCAATCTGGGACCCTATTGCGAATTCATGCAGATTCCGGCCGATGGCGTCTACTGTGCCATAGCCCATGTTGACGGGCTGACGCGACCGGCTATGGTGAACATCGGATACCGTCCCACATTTGAAGGCAAGGCACGTACCATTGAGGCGCACCTGCTTGATTTTGACGGGGATATCTATTTCAGGGAACTGACATTGGAATTCATGAGTTTCATACGCCCGGAACGTAGATTCGACTCGCCGGCACAGCTTGCCGGACAGCTTGAAGAGGACCGCAGGTCTGTAGAACTTATGGTAAAGGAAATGTACATATGAGAAAAATCGCAAGGACATTGACCGCTCTGCTCATCTGGCTTGTCATGCAGCTGTTGGGCGGTATTCCATATAGTGTCGGACTGAGTATGAACGCTATGGGGAAGGCGGTTGATACAGCCGGGCTTCTGGCAATAGGGCTTCTTGGGTCGCAGATTCTGGAACTGCTTGTCCTGTGGAAAATCAGGTTCTTCGAGCTGCGGGATACTGTACGGCCGTTCCCGGGTTGGAAGATTCTGCTGATATCACTGCCTCTTGGTTTTTCTGTCCTGTACGGTGTCCAGATTCTGGCTACTCCGTTTGATGTTCCTGACTTCATGTCCGATGAAATTGCTGCAATGTGCCACAGTGTTGTCGGTGTCCTGGCCGTAGCCATTGTGGGACCGATTTCCGAGGAGGTCCTGATGCGCCGCATCATTCTCCGTGAAATGGAGACGGCTACCGGCAGTACCTGGGGAGGCATTCTGATTTCAGCCGCCATATTTGCCATCATACATCTGAATCCGGCTCAGGTGGTGTTCGCTTTTCCGGCAGGTGTGCTTCTGGGATGGCTTTACTGCAGGACAGGCAGCCTGCTGGTTCCTATCTGCGTACACATACTGAACAACAGCTGCTCAGCCATCTTCATGTTGTCGGGAGTGGACGAAGAATCGGTTTGTCTGCCTGAGACACAGGCATTAATCCAACTGGCTGTGTGCGCAGCAGTTGCTGTGTCCTTCATTACTCTGATGAACCGCCGGTGTCCCAAGGAAAAGCGTATTTCTGACTCACTCTAATTGAATTGCCGCACGGGAACGGCTTTTTGCTTTTTTTTCCGTATCTTCGCTGAAATTATGTACTAAACATTAACTGCAGTGAAGGATTTGACCGTTGTACCAGTTCAGAACCGCCGCCAGTTGAGGCAGTTCGCACGTTTCGGTGAGAGACTGTACCGTGGGTCACAGTATTATGTACCTGAATTGGAGTCCGATGTCCTGGAGTCATTCACTCCTTCCAGGAATTCAGCATACGAATTCTGTCAGGCACAGGCCTATCTGGCTTATATGGATGGCAGGATTGTGGGCCGTGTGGCTGCAATAATCAACGAAAAGGCAAATGCTGCATGGAACAACAGGACGGTCAGATTCGGCTGGCTTGACTTCATTGACGATGAGAGGGTATCGGCCATACTCATCAATACGGTAATGGAGTGGGGCCGTGAGCGTGGCATGGACCGTCTGGAAGGGCCGTTCGGTTTCACGGACTTTGACCGCGAGGGCATGCTGGTGGACGGCTTCAATGAGAAGGCCACTACCGTCACCAACTACAATTACGAATATTATCTTCGCCACATTGCGAAGCTGGGACTTGAGCCAACAGCTACATGGCTGGAGTGGCATATTCCATACAACGATGTGCCTGAACGCATACACCGTCTGTCACAGGCTGTGCTTAAGCGATATGACCTCCATCTGGCTCCTACTGACCGTAGCATAAGGAAAATGGCCAGAATGTATGTGTCACAGTATCTGCAGCTTATGAATGAGGCATATGCTCCTCTTTACGGTTATTCGGCCATATCGGACCGTCAGGTCGTATCAATAGCTGCAAAGTTCGGACGCTTTCTGGACTACCGTCTGTTCTGTCTGGTTCATGACAAGGACAACAATCCGGTGGCTGTGGGAGTGTCCATAGGCTCATTGGCCGATGCGCTTATCAAGTCACGCGGACGCCTGTTCCCGTTCGGATGGTGGCATCTGCTCAAAGCTCTGAAGTGGAAGCACTCCGAGACGCTGGAGCTGTTAAGCATAGCAATCAAGCCCGAATATCAGAACAAGGGGCTCAATGCGATACTCATTGACACGGTTCTGGCGAATGCCGTGAAGATGAAATTCGAGAATTGTGAAAGCAATCCCGAACTGGATACGAATCAGAAAATGCTCAATCACTGGGACCTGTTCGATGGTCCGCAGGTAACAAAACGCCGTCAGGTGTTTGCAAAGGATATTTAAGTTATAATGGCAGAAAACGAAGAAGAACTTTTGGTCAGTTACGACGAGGACAACATTCGTCACATGGACGATATGGAGCATATCCGTACCCGTCCTGGCATGTATATAGGCAAGTTGGGTGATGGAAGTGCCGCCGATGACGGAATCTACGTGCTTCTCAAGGAGATTGTTGATAACAGCATTGACGAATTCCGAATGAATACCGGAAAGCGCATTGAGATTGACCTGAATGAGACGGGCAGCGTGACGGTGCGCGATTACGGACGTGGCATTCCTCTTGGCAAGCTGCTTGAGGCAGTGAGCGTGCTCAACACCGGCGGCAAGTTCGACAGCAAGGCTTTCAAGAAGAGTGTGGGTCTGAACGGTGTGGGTCTGAAGGCGGTGAACGCCCTGAGCCTGCATTTCTCAGTGACCAGCTGCCGTGACGGCCAGATGCGTACCCTCAGGTTCTGTCAGGGACGTCTGGAGTCCGATGAGACCGTTGCCAGCGATCAGGAGCACGGCACGACCATCATGTTCGAACCCGATGCCACACTTTTCACGGGCTATCAGTTCCGTCCGGCCATCATTGAGACCATGATGCGCAACTACAGCTATCTGAACACCGGTCTCACCATAATGTACAACGGCCAGCGTTTCTTCTCCCGCAGCGGCCTTGAGGATCTGCTCAACGAGCGCATGAGCTCGCAGAGCCTGTACCCCATCATCCATCTGAAAGGAACTGACATAGAGATAGCCTTCACGCATACCAACCAGTATGGTGAAGAGTACTACTCGTTCGTGAACGGACAGTATACCTCACAGGGCGGAACTCATCAGAGTGCCTTCAAGGAGCATATTGCCCGTACCATCAAGGAATTCTACGGCAAGAACTTCGAGGCATGCGATGTCCGCAACGGTCTGGTGGCTGCCATTGCCATCAACGTAGAGGAACCTGTGTTCGAGAGCCAGACCAAGATCAAGCTGGGCTCGACCACAATGACGCCTGGCGGAGGACAGTCTCTGAACAAGTTCGTGGGCGATTTCATCAAGAAGGAGGTCGATGACCTGATGCACAAGCAGCCTGACATTGCCAATGTCATCCTCAAGAAGATACAGGATTCCGAAAAGGAGCGCAAGGAGATTGCAGGCATAACCAAGCAGGCCCGTGAGCGTGCCAAGAAGGCCAACCTGCATAACCGCAAGCTGGCTGACTGCCGCATCCATCTGAACGATGCCCGTGGCGACCGTCAGGAGGAGAGCTGCATTTTCATTACCGAGGGCGATTCGGCAAGCGGATCAATCACCAAGAGCCGCGATGTGAACACCCAGGCCGTATTCTCGCTCCGTGGCAAGCCGTTGAACTGTTTCGGCCTTACGAAAAAGGTGGTTTATGAGAATGAGGAGTTCAACCTGCTGCAGGCGGCTTTGAACATTGAGGAGGGTCTTGACGACCTGCGTTACAACAAGATAATAGTCGCTACCGATGCCGATGTTGACGGCATGCACATACGTCTGCTCATGATAACGTTCTTCCTGCAGTTCTTCCCGGAACTTGTCAGAAAGGGGCATGTCTATATTCTCCAGACTCCGCTGTTCCGTGTGCGCAACAAGCGCAAGAAACGCAAGACGGCGCAGAATCAGGTTGAGGGCGTGGTGACTGAGAAGGGAGAATTCGAGACCATCTACTGCTACAGCGATGAAGAGCGCCGTGTGGCAATAGAAAAGCTCTCGCCCAATCCCGAAATCACCCGATTCAAAGGACTCGGTGAGATTTCGCCTGATGAATTCAAGAACTTCATAGGTTCTGACATGCGTCTCGAACTGGTGACACTTGAAAAGACCGATGCGGTTGAGGAGCTGCTGTCGTTCTACATGGGCAAGAACACCATGGAACGTCAGAACTTCATCATTGACAATCTGGTTGTTGAAGAGGACCGTGTCGAAGAGGACGAAGGTGAAAAATTCTAATTGAAAAGAGAAATGAAACTGCTGTTTCCCGGCACATTCGATCCGTTTACCACAGGACATGCCGACCTTGTGGAACGCGCCCTGCGCATATGTGACCAACTGGTCATCGCTGTCGGCATCAATGAAGGCAAGAATCCAATGTTCAGCGCTGAAGAGCGCGTCAGTGCCATCGGCCTTTATTACAAGGACAATGAGCGTGTAAGCGTCATCTCATATTCGGGTCTGACGGCCGATGCCGTACGTGAGTGCGGGGCCGATGCCATTCTGCGCGGAGTGCGCTCAGGAGCCGATTTCGATATGGAACGCACGCTGGCCGATGCCAATCTGGCGGTGTTGGGTGTCGAGACAATACTGCTTGTCGCCACTCCGCAGCTTCAGCATGTCTCCAGCAGCCTGTGCCGCGAACTCGGGCATTTCGGGTATGACACAGACAGTCTGGTCATTGATACATTCAGAAAGAAACAGAAATGAGACTCAGATATCTTGTGGCGCTGATGGCGCTCTTTCCAATGGCCATGGCCGCCCAGCCTGGCCGTGTTATTCCACAACAGCGTCAGAACACACCGTTCCAGCGCCAGCAGCCGGTTCCACAGCAGCCGGGACCTCAGTCGGCGATAGAAGCCAACCTGCAGAAACTGCTTGTAGCTGAAAGTGCCATTGCCAATCTATACGTTGACGATGTCGATGAGGAAGAGCTTGTGAAGGATGCCATTGTGGGTATGCTTGAGGAACTTGACCCGCATTCCACCTACTTGACCCCGAAGGAGAACGAAAGCACTCAGGAGACTCTGACAGGTTCGTTTGACGGCATAGGCATCCAGTTCAACATGGTTCAGGATACTCTGTTCATTGTCCAACCCATCGTTGACGGCCCGTCTGAAAAGGTGGGTATCCTGGCCGGTGACCGCATAGTGTCGGTCAACGACACGGCAATTGCCGGTGTCAAGATGTCACAGGAGGCCATAATGAAGCGTCTGCGCGGACCGCGCGGAACAAGGGTGAATCTGGGAATTGTGCGCCGTGGCGTTTCGGATACTCTAAAGTTCACTGTTGTCCGCGACAAGATTCCAGTCACTACCGTTGATGCCGGATACATGATCAGACCGGGCATAGGATACATTCGCATTTCCAGTTTCGGAGCCACTACTGTCAATGAATTCGAGACTTGTCTTTCAGAACTCCAGTCACAGGGCATGCAGCAGCTTATCCTTGATCTTCAGGGTAACGGTGGCGGACTGCTTATGGCTGCCGTGGGCATTGCCAACGAGTTCCTTGAGCGTGACCGCATGGTGGTCTATACCGAGGGACGCCGTCAGCCAAAGAGCGGTTATGTGAGTGACGGCCATGGAAAGTTCCGTAACGGCAAACTGCTGGTCCTGATTGACGAATTTTCGGCCAGCGCAAGCGAAATCGTTTCCGGAGCCCTCCAGGACTGGGACCGTGCCACCATTGTTGGCCGCCGCAGCTTCGGAAAGGGTCTGGTCCAGCGTCCCATCGAATTCCATGACGGTTCGATGATACGCCTTACGGTCGCCCAGTATTTCACTCCTTCGGGCCGGTGCATCCAGAAACCGTATGGCAAGGATGTGGACTACGGCCATGACATAGTGGAACGCTTGAACCACGGCGAGCTGACCAATCCGGACAGCATCCATTTCCCCGATTCGCTCAAGTACAGCACCATGATAGAGAAGCGTACTGTCTATGGCGGTGGCGGAATCATGCCCGATGTGTTCGTTCCTCTTGACACCACACGTACCAACCAGTATTACCGCGATATCACAGCAAAGAGCGTAGTTCTGCAGACCGGCCTTCAGTATGTTGAGAAGAACCGCCGTTCACTGGAACGCCGCTATCCGGATTTGGATGCCTATCTTGCAGATTATCAGGTAGGTCAGGATATATATGACCTTATGCTAAAGAAGGCCGATGATGCCGGCGTCAAGTTCGATCAGGAGCAGTTTGACCATTGCAAACCCATATTTGACGTACAGCTCAAATCATTCATTGCCAGAAATCTATGGGGCATGAACGGGTACTGGCGTGCTATAGAGAGTCTGGACCTGACCCTTATGCGCGCGCTTGAACTGCTTGAAAACGGTCAGTGATTGCTTGTGTAGAGTATTATTTTTTGTATGTTTGCGAATTGGAAACTGAATGGAATATTAACCAATTAATCAAATAACACATCTTTTTATTATGGCAAACGAAGTAAACAACGGCTATTACAAGCTGAGTTGGGGCCAGAGAATCGGTTTCGGTTCAGGAGACCTTGCCCAGAACCTGATTTTCCAGACTGTTGCATGTTTCCTGATGCTGTATCTTACTACAGTATTGAAAATCAACCCCGGATTTGTAAGCGGACTTATTCTTGCAGTCAGACTCCTTGACTGTTTCTGGAGCCCTGTAGTTGGAAAGTACATCGATAATCACAATCCCAAACTGGGCAAGTACCGTACATATCTGCTTTATGGCGGTATTCCTCTTACTGTTGCAGCCTGTCTGCTCATGCTTCCTGCTGCAGCTACATGGGGCATGACCGGCAAGATTGTATATGCTACACTCAGCTATACAATCCTCAGCATGATCTATTCAGTCGTCAATATCCCTTACGGCTCAATCATGGCCAGCATGACCCGTGACAACGATGAGGTCCTTATCCTTACTTCAACCCGTATGGTATGCGCCAACATCGGTCAGATCATTGTCCAGGCCGGTTTCCCAATCGGACTCGCAATGATCGTAGGCATTGCAGTTGACTGGAATCAGGCTGTGTTCATGGCTATCGGTACAATCCCTGCATTCATCATTCTGCCATCTCTGCCTATCCTGAAGAAATGGTTCGGCAAGAAGGGACTTTATTACCTGCTTCTTGCAGTAGGTCTTGTAGGATTTATCGCTTTGTTTGTTATCGGCAAGTTCTTCGATGTCCAGAAGTGCAATACTCTTGTCCAGGCTGCAAAGGTCATGACAGGTGTAGGTCTGCTTGTAGGTTCACTCATGTGGGCTCTGGTTCCTGAAGTCATCACCGAGGCCGAATACCGTACAGGCAACAGACCTGCAGCAACAGTTAATGCTCTTGCAGGTGTGGCTTTCAAGGCCGGTTTCTCACTTGCCGGTTTTATCACTCCTTGGGTCATGGCCGCAATCGGTTTCAATCTGGCCAGTGAGGAGTCAGCACTGCCTACAGATCCAAAGGCTTGGTTTACAGTTACATGCATCTTTGCCATTGTAGGTTTCATTCTTCTGACATATTGCTTCCTGAGCAGTAAGGAAAATATCACCACAACTCCTGAAAAGCCCGTTTCATTTGGTGAGATGTGGCAGGAGTTCAAGGCAAACAAGTGCCTCCAGCTGGTGCTCGGCATTTTCATTGTAGTGTTCCTGGCTTCATTCATCAGCGCTCCGGTAAATGCCTATTACACACATCTGAGCGATTATAGTTCAACTGTTCAGAATGCAATCCTGTGGTTCACCACAATCATTCCTGCAGTTCTTCTCATAGTTGTAGGTTACCTTATTTACAAGTATCCTCTCACCGATGAGAAGCTTGATGAAATGAATAAGGCTATCGCAGAGAAGAGTGCCGCAAAGGCTTGATTCTCCTCTGACGCATAAACGCATAAAACAGCAGGCTCCGAAGGTCCCAGGACTTCCGGAGCCTGTTTTTTGCCCGATTAATCCCCCAAAAACCTCGAAAAGACTGACGCACTATCACTATTATTATGGGAACTGTATAGGCTCAGTGGAAATTTAGTGGGGATTGCTGATATCAGGTCTCATTTTGAATACAGGTTTTGCATGCTGGATGGTGGGGTGTGTGGACTGCCGCTCCATGGCCTGCTCCTGCAGCCTTTCAGGCTGAAACGCGGAACTCGCGGCTTCGCCGCTCAGACAGCCGCGTTTCTTCACGCCTGAAAGGCCTTGTCGCTTATCGGCCATTCCACGGAAAGTCCGCACACCCCACCATCCAGCATGCAAAAATGTCGCGGCACGAAGTATGGTAACTATCTTGGCACTCAAAACGCATCCACTTATAAGACGAGATGACAAAAAGGGCTTGTTTTGTCATCTTGACAATACGGATACCTGATTTTGAACGCTGAATGTGAAGACAGTGAGAGAACTGGTGGTTGCCAATGATAATTGTCGGGTGAGCCAAGGCCTTCAGCTCCCACTGATTTTCGGGTGATCCGAGAAGCGTCCGAATTGGACGTTTCTCTGATATGTTCTATCTGTTCCGCGAACGAGCGAAGATGCCCAGCCACTGGAACCCTATATTCAATTTAAAAAAAAGGAACTATATACCAGTTAACTGCAAATGGAATAAACATTCCCAGCAATGAGGGCAAACCAGTTCGGTTACGGTTACGCCCAGGTTGTCCCGAATCCAGAACAACTGAAAGACTGAAAGAACTGAACAAATAAGGCTCCTCCCGAGGCAAATTTATTTTCCTCCCGTGGAAAATATTTTTTCCTCCCGAGGAAAAAAAATGGGGTCGCGGGGACTATTGTAGCTCAGTCGAAAAAATATGGAGACATAAGTGACAGAAGCCACCGACACAAACACCGTCCATAGAATAAGTACTTAGTACATTCCCTGCTTTCTCAATGATAGGGATGGAATCGGGTCCCAAGCATGGTTTTCCTCCCTATCATGCATGAAGAAATGCGCTATTCCGCC
>JAKSIU010000042.1 GCA_024398615.1 Bacteroidaceae bacterium | reverse complement strand
AGATACGACCTCAAATTCACCAATCTGCATTGACTGCATAGTGAAATTCAGAAGGAATCTGTAATCCATCCCTGATGATTCACCAAACAGTCGAAGTCTCACTCAACATACGGCAAAACTCTATCCGAAAGTGATTTCTTTTCAGCTTACCAAACCGATTCAGCTTCAATTATTACATACCTTTGTTTTTATAAATTACTTGTCTTTTTGTATGACACTCATTAAGAAACTGGGCCTTTCTTTCAGATACGGAAGTGAGTATTATATCACAGCCGGCGTTCTGACATTGGTGGAAACCTACTGTGTGGCTGTAGACCCTTCAAACATAGTACCGATGAATCTGCTCAAACTGGTGTCAATTCCACTGTTTCTGTACCTGATAGATCATCTCAGCAGGAAAAGCACCATATATTTCTATCTGAACCTTGGTCTCAGTCGTCTGGAGATTTATTCCATTCCGGTAATAATCGAATATGTGTTCTTCAAACTGATGCTGGCTTATGTTTCACCTTTATTGTCCATCTTTTTAATAAATGTCGCAGACTGAAACCAAGACCTTGGTCATTGACAGCGTACAGCTGGATTTTGGGCAGAACACTGTTTTGAAGAGTGCCTATGTCACGGCTCAGTCAGGCCATGTAACAGGAGTGCTTGGCCGTAATGGAACCGGCAAATCCTGTCTTTTCAAGTGCATTATGGGTGGAATCAGACCGCAGAACAAATACATCAGACTTAACGGGGAGCCCAAGACCGACTACGGACACATAGGACTTCATGTGAAATACCTGCCTCAGGAGCATTTCATACCAAGAGGCATGACAATGGACAAGGCCTTCCAACTGAATGGCGTTGACTATGCAAAGTTGATTGAATTTGACGAAAAGTTTGAACGCTATCGCCACTCAAAGTCCAGGGAACTGTCCGGCGGAGACTGCAGAATTGCTGAAATAGTCATGATATTGAACACCGATGCCGATTTCTGCATCCTTGACGAACCGTTCTCCAACATAATGCCTGTTTACGATGCAAGAATCCGCCAGCTTATTGAGGAACAGAAATCCCATAAGGGCATAATAGTGACAGATCACCTTTATGAGCAGATATTAGGTTTGGCCGATGACATATACCTGCTGCGTGACGGTTTTACACATCAAATCCATTCCCGCGAAGACATTGTCCGACTGGGGTACATCAGGCAGTGATAAGAATATCGCTACTGTATCTGGGACTTTGTATCCCAAACAGATTTCTTATACGGCCCAAAACAAATCTGAAGCGATTAGTTTACAGTCAGATGCCGTCTGCTACTAATAATGAAAGTTAAAAATCGGACAATCCTGCATTTCCCTACTAATTTGTTAGGAACATCAGCATCCGAACCATACATTTGCCATGGATACAACTTCAAAATCCCAGGCAAAGCGTATGAATTACATTGTCATTCAAGCCGTAACGTTGGTACTTACGCTGCTGGTCTTCAGACTGGTGCTGTGCCGTACAACCCTGCACCGTTTCAACAGGGTGGTGCTTCTTTCCGTAATTATACTGTCTTTTGTGCTTCCGCTGGTACATGTGACAATACCTCAAAAACAGTCCGATGTCATACTGGCTCCAATCACGGAATATGTCGCAGAGCCTGTCGAATACATCATGCCGGAATATATAGAGGTGGTACCTGTAGAGAACACTCCGTCCCCAACGGTTGCTCCGGCTCCTGCCAGACACATTAACTGGAGCAGGATTGCATCTGTTATCTGGCTTGCCGGTGCTGTATTCTTCCTGCTGCGTCTGCTTATGGGAATTGTCCGCGCCGAAATAATAAGCCGCCGCAATCCCCGCACGCTGGCCAACGGTACGCGGCTGGTATTATCGGACCTTGACTGTCAGCCATCCAGCTGGCGCCGCACCATAATCATGAGCCGCCGTGACTATGAGGATAACGGCCCTCAGATCATAGCCCATGAGCAGGCGCACATACGCTGCCGCCATTCCATAGACGTGGTTGTAGCCTCTCTGTGTTGCGCAGTTCAGTGGTTCAACCCAGCCTCTTGGATGCTTAAACATAGTCTGAAACAGATTCACGAATATGAGGCCGATGACACCGTACTGCGTAACGGCTATGACAGCCGTCGCTACCAGTCATGCCTGATACGTGCCGCCCTGCAGCAGCGTTTCAGCTTCGTGACCAGCAACTTTGCCGACTGTTCCGCCAAAAAACGTATAAATATGATGAACCGAAACCAATCTTCCCCATGGGCGCGTATCAGTGTGCTGCTCATGCTCCCCGTCGCATTGTTTGCAATTTTGCTGGCATCGGCCTGCAAACAGAAATCATCGGCCTCTGTTGAGACTGTCTCTCAAGAGGCGGCAGTTACGGAAGAACCGGTATTGACCCCGGAAGTCCAGTCCATCCTCTCATCAGGCAACTACAGCAAGCCTGACGAATGGTTCGATGATTTTTTTGAAGGTGAGTTCATGAAAGTCATGATTAACAGCCAGGACCGGATTTACGTCAATACAGGACGTGTCAAACGCGTTATTGACAGTACGGATGAAATTGGCATAATACTTAAAGTAACATGGGGCGAACAGGATGAAGACTATTCAGATGTGAAAGCATGTCTGGAATTCGACCGCAACAGTTCCGAAGAAGTGATCCTTCAGACTCTCAATGAAATGAAGAAGTATGTCAGGCGGGACAACATCTGTATTCCCGAACCGAAGAAGTTTGGTGCAGACGGTGTCAGAAGACCGTCGTTTGTACTGAAAAGGTATCCGGACTACCTTCCAGAGCCTGAAGGAGAGATTAAAATACATGAACTGTTTCCCGAAAGAAACTTGGTCAACAGCCCATTATATACAAGACCGTTTGACACTGCATTGCTGAAAGACGGTGAAAACAAGGCCGGTATCCTGTATTTCATTGCGAACTCTGTACTGGAAGAAGGTACGGCACGCGTCTATTCCGAGGATCATGTCCAACCCGCAATCATCAGGGCAGCAGCCGATGGCGCAGTTGAAATATCAAACAGCATTCAGGAAATCATACCAGATGGCACCTATACAATTCAGAACGTGCCCACAGAACGTGAGCCTTATCTGGTCGAACTGACATCGGCCCAGGGACAGAAATACCGCGTAAGCTGCCATATGATGTTCAGCAAGGCGCTCCCGGACATTATGCATATATATATCTTCGACATGGAAACAGCCCTTTCGAGAGGAACCAAGGTACCGCCTCCACCACCAGTCGGGCCTGTGCAGAAAATAGAAGTGTTAGAAATTGTTGATATAAACAAGGATACCGCAACCGGTTTCAATTCTGCCCGATATGACGGTGAAGACGCACGATATATAGCTGACTCCTTGTATGTTGAAGATGAGAATGGAATACCTGTTGCGATGATTGAGGGAGAAGCATTGGAGGAATGCGCCAAAAATATACCGGGTGCAAAAGTGGAAGAGGATGGCAGCATCGTGCTTCCGAATGGAAAAAGAATCAAGGCTATAATGTTGAAGAAAAATCCTACCGGGACAACCATTTCTTTTGTTGATGATGAAAATGAAAGCACTGACCGATAAGGAGCAGCCCATAATGAACATAATCTGGGAGAAGCGTCATTGCAGTGTCGATGACGTTCTTCTGGAGCTGCCGGAGCCAAAGCCCGCATACACCACCGTGCAGACGTTCATGCGCATTCTGGAGCAGAAGGGTTTCCTTGGGCATAGGCAGGTGGGAAAGAAACATGTGTTCTACCCGCTGATAGAAAAGGGCGAATACACACGTTGGACACTGAAGAACCTGAAGGACAGCCTGTTTGACGGTTCCGCCAAATCACTGCTGAACACCTTCATAAGCGACAATAACCTTTCCGATGACGATGTGCGTGAACTGATTCAGATGCTGCAGGAACTGGATTCAGATTAAATCAATTGAAAGTTACTGCATTTACGGCCCTAACATATCAGAAGTGATTGCTTCTCAGCTTACCAACAAGGATACGTTTCGGGTGGTGTTGGTTTTCTTGACAACATTGCAGTAAAAACGGCGTTCTGAGCCTTCTGGTTGCAATGTTGTCAGGAGTTGGGCAAACGGAGTTGGAATACGCCCCAAACTCTATCTGGATTATCATCTGTCTGTCGACACAACTGAGTTGAGTTGGTGAATGTGATAGTATGCGACCGCACTGCAGAACTCCTGATTGCACACCACTGCAGAAATTCCGATTTCCGAAATCTGCGGAGACAAAATTACCGCTTACACATCACAAATACAATCATCAAAAGGAAAGATACATGTTATTGCTGTTATTATGAGAAATAGCAGTATCAGATACTTTTGACATGTATTTCTATGATTATGTATACCATTCATATTCGTAATCTGCTCTGTCAAAAACTATGATCCCAGACCGGACGGATTGGCAGCGTCAGAAACCTGGAGCCCCTGCCGGTTCATACAGCGCAGACGCCGCGCGATGGATGCCGCCCTTTTTTGGCTTTACGCTACTGCCGCACAAATCCTAAGGGCAGACGGGACGCACTGTTAAACCTGTGCAGCGAGTGCGGATATTCATGTCTATGTTGCCCCCATTGGTAATTCCAATGAAATAAGCCCTTGATGGGTTCTGTTCATAGAGTGAACTGGACCAGTAGTAGCCCATCGTTATCACAAAGAAGTTTGTTTGTAGTAGTACAGGCAGACAACCGGATTTGAGTCCATTGTGCAATCGGGAGCAATCTTATTACGGTACTCTTCTGGCATCTGCATTATTGAAGATGCGCTGTATTCTGACATTACCACGCCATAATCTGCCCATCGTCCGCCATCGTCCCACAGCATCTTGTCACCAGGCAGGAAATGTGTGCCTAATACCTGAGGTTGGTCTTTTTCCCATTTCATAGACCGGCAAAAAGTTTTGCTTGTCTGCTTGTCATATTTTACATCCACGCTTTTCTCTTTCATGTTGCTCATGTGAAATGTAACCAGATTGTCTGTTTCCAAATAATTCTCCAGACAATACAATTCCTGTTCCATAAAACTACCCGGTGAGTCATCTTCAAGCACACTTTGGGCAATTTTCACATTGGTGGTAATATGATAGGCAATCTCTGAAGTATCGGTATTAATGTGGTATATGTTGTCAAATCCAAACGGTCCAATCAACCCCACTTGCCCATTACTGAGGTGAACAAAGTTCTTGTCAAATAGAATACATTTTCTTGCGGAGCCAGACAACACAAGTGGCTGATTTATAATATTACCTTCAGGGTCAGTCTGCAAGACACCACGATAATGATTATTCATATAATCAGGTGTATAGAACATGTAATTGCCGTTGGGTAACACGCAGAAATCGCGGTGAATACCTTCTCCTAGCCTGACACTTCTCAAGAAATTCCCTTGGATGGAATAAACATAAACTGTTTCATCGGCATTAGAGTAAATGCTGATTTCATTATTTGACGGATTCACATCCCAACCAGCCATATTGGTATATTCGCCGTGACCTCTGCCGCGCTGGGATACTTTTGAAATAAACTTTCCATCTTTGCCGAATATGAAAATACTGTATAATCCAGACTTTACGAATATACGGTCATTGACAAAATGCATGTCAGTAACTTCACCTACAAGACAGTCATCGGTTGTCTCCAGAGGGACATAAACAACAGAATCTATATAGTCTGAATAATTGAAATTGTCCTCTGGACCGTTTATGACCATAGGGCTCTCACTCTTAAAGTCAACAAATATCTCGTTGCTATCAGGCGCAGACTTTTTATCCGAGCATGATACTGCCACAAGTAGCATCATTGCGAGGTTTAATGACAACAGTTTTGTTATCCTTCTCATATAACAATAGTTCGTTAAAAAGTTTATAAATATATGATATTTGCGTCTGAAATATTTGGATAAATGGCTGATATTTAGCAATTTAATAGTTACCACACTATAAGTTACGAAATGAATATCAGACCACTTACCCAGCTCAGAGAGATGATTGCAGCAGCTCTCCGTAGCCAGACAAATATAGGCAAATCTTTCCAATCATTCTTCATCGAGAAAATGGAACTGTTTCGTCAAGCCAAATGACCAAAGGTATGGATGACCCGGACTCCCTTACCGGATGGTATCTGAGGATACTCACAAGCAACAGGAGACAGCTGCTGTCGGTCTGCAAGCTCATAGTAGCTGACGCATACTTCTCAAAGGAGAGTTTCGTCACAGGTGTACAGAGGCTTGGCTTTGACCTTGTCAGCAGGGGATGGACCTTTCGGTGGGTTCAACCAAAACGCTGCTGCACAACGCTGCAATGGTGGAGCGATTTATTTCCATGTCCGGAAAACATGCGGACATGAGATTTAATAACACTGATTTCAAAATCTGTAACAGTATGTGTTTTCCTACATATAAACCAATCTAAAAGCCTGCATCCAGAACGTAAGGCACACCGGAAGATGTTATACCTGCAGCCGAGATCTCAAAATCTTCAGTAATGGAATTGTTATAGAACTCAACCTGGGCGTTTCCATTTTCATCGGTAATGATATTCGGATTCCAATAGAGCGTCCGACGGAAATCCACATCACCCAATATTGGACCGTCAGGGTATTCAGGTG
Source organism: Bacteroidaceae bacterium (assembly GCA_024398615.1). GTDB lineage: Bacteria > Bacteroidota > Bacteroidia > Bacteroidales > Bacteroidaceae > Colenecus. The sequence continues at coordinate 10,349 of JAKSIU010000042.1, read as the reverse complement.
AGTAGAAGCCATATGGAATTGAGTAGCCGTCTATTGTTGTGATGCGTTTGTTTATGTTGTAGATATCGCCTTTTTTACCAAGATCCTTGCGCTCCTTTACCAGGATGTCGATAAGCAGATATCGCTCGTTAAGTTCACGGTCAATCTCAAGTGCGTGCAAATTGACGAAAGGAGATGTTGACAGGTCTCTCATATATTTAGGCATTAGTGTGCATTCTTTAAGTATATCAGACAGAGATACAAGATTATCGTAAATCAGGATGCTTTTCAGATACTTGGTGTCGGGATTTGCGTTTGGACCGGCATAATAGAAACTGTTGGCATCATGGATGTAGAAGAAGGGCTTGAATCCGTTGATCAGCATCCCGTCATTCGATGTGTTGAAAAATGCATAACCTTTGTCAATAAGATATCCCATCATGTCAGTGGTGTATTCTCCCTTGTCCAAGTCAACCTCAACATCCGTACTGACATCATAGGCTGTAAATGTAAAGTAGTCTATGTACTTGCGCTTTTCAATGATGTCAACGTCTGACAGAAGAATCCCATCATCGGCGTTTATGACAACAGGAAGTCCGTCATCGGTCTTCTGCTGCTCAACAATAACTGATTGTAACACGTCCCGGCTGTTCCTGAATTCCAGTTCCTGCTGAATATATGGACGTATAGCCGGTTTCATGGAGCGTTCAAACACGATGCGCGCATCAGGTCCGATAATACGATTGCGTGCTTTGGCATGAATTCCAAAAGATGCCTTGCCATAGAAATCAGGTTCTATATCTATGCTGAAATAACCCGATGTATCGGTAATGCAGGAATATTTTCTGGTAATCCGCTCGTCCTTACTCTGCATTGCCAATATGGCATTTATTCTGATGTCCGCCATGGCTTTCTTTCCGGATGAATTCAGTACCCAACCGTTCATCACGAGTGACTCTTCAATATGATGAGTTCCGCTGAAACCGTTCAATCCGGTCATAGTCATCCATTCATATCTTTCCCAGCCCTGCACAAGCATGAGAAGATCAAGAGCCTGGTCGCGTTCCGGAGAATCTGATTCAAAATACCATAATGGATTTTCAATGAGCCCCTTCAGGTCTGAAGAAAGCAGCAGTGATGTGCGCAAGTCATCGGCACAAACATTTGCCTGTCCCCTGGCATCACGCACTGAAAGACAGAAACTGTTCTGTAAAGGATTGCCTTTCCCATCCTTGAGAATGAAACGAAGCGCCACTTTTTCAAACGGCTTGTAATGCTTTCTGTCAGGTACCGCCTCAAGTATCGGAACATTGAACTCCCGGCTGTGATGATATATGGAACGGCTGGCGTATATGGTGCCAGACCTGTCAAATATATGGATTCGGCAAACACCTTCAGGTGCGCCTGCCATACTGATGGTTTTCTCCACCGGTTTGCTTATGTCAAAAGTGCAGAACTCCAGAAGTTCGCCCCGGCATGTCAAGGTCATACCCAGACAGGAATCAGGCAACCCGGTGGTACAATCAACCTTGAGCAACAAGCTGTCATCACGACTGGAATCCACATAAAGCCCCAACCCGATATTCTCAGGGCTTGGCAGATTGAACGTTCCGGAATTATTGCCTACAGTTATTTCAACCTGATTACGGTAGTCTTGAGGAATGAATGTAAAACATCCCATACCGTCATGGACTGTTGAGAAAGACTGGCCATTGTTCTTGATGATTCCAGTTGCATCAACCCCGAATCCGGTTTCATCGGTTACCTTGAAGGCAACACGACATGGCTTGCCCATAACAAGATGTCCTCCTTCCGGGTAGAATGTGCAGTTGATTTTCCTCTGTTTTTCAGTCTTTGGGCGCAGTTCCCATGATTCAGGCTTCTTCTGCTTTATGATGGGAGTTTCATTATAGAAACCGCCTTCCTCCTTGGGCTTCTCATATACGGCAAACACGCGTGAAAATACTATTTCCTCACTGAAGTTAAGCATATAGCTGGTATATGCCCTTATCTCATAGAAACCGCTGGGATAACTTATAATACCACGTTTGGCACGCGCTTGTGACACGGAACCGTCCAACAGTGAAAAAGAACCGTCAGCCTGCCCGTTTTCAATCTTCAGTTTCTGTTGTTTGAGCACGGTGCCGTCAGGTGACAAAAGGTCCACGTACAAGACCTTGCTGCCGGCTTTTTCATGAGTGGACGCATTTACCACAAACGCCTTGAACCATATTGTCTCACCGGTGTAGTACGATGTATTGTCAAACTGGAGATAGACTTTCTCCTGCGGATACTCCTTTCCAAAACGGTATGCGTTGGCGGCATAGTGCGAAAGAGGATTGCCGGCATATGCGAAAACCGTACTGATGCAGAACAATAGCATGAATGTGGTCTTGTTCATTTGAGGTAATATTCAGGAAATATTTGCCAGTCCGTAAACAGGCCTTTGTGTATTACAAAGTTATCCCTTTAGAGTGATACCATATAAGATACCAGCCCGCTAATAATTCTACAGCCGCGATTGCAACGGACTGGTTATGAATTCATTACATGAAGCGTTGGGATGTTTTTATTCTACACCTGCAAAATCTTCCTCCAGAGCCGGATCAGACTTGGCAAAAGTATGGGGACGATAGAGAGGAAAGCCATGCTGCAGGATGAGGCCTGTTTCGAGCTGAGCCGTCCCGATGTGGTGAAGGTGGCCCGGTCAAAGGGACGTGGTGACGAACACTATGCGCTATTGGATAAATGGCTGGACACACATGGTCAGATCACCCTTCAGGAGTACGCGAACCTGACAGGCACATCGGTCGCCACTGCATCGCGCGAACTGAAATCCTTCTCGGCCAATCCTGAATACGGAATACTGAGCATCGGTCCCAAACATAACAGGTGCTGGGTCAGAAACATACCGTCCCTAGAGTGAAGTTCTGTTCGTCAATGACATTACCCTCAATGTCAACGCTGCGCCAATGAGTGATGTTGCGCTGTTCACTTGAAATCTTGACTCCGCACTTTGTGACAGTCCGACCTTCTGCCTCGTATGGTATGGCGTAGCCCTTGCCGTCAATCTGCGCGAGGGCATTCTCCACGGTGTCATCGACCTTCAGTTCAAGAACAAAGATGTCTGTGTCGGTCTTTATGACAACATCGGCACGCCCAAGGATACTCTTGACCTCGGTGTCGACGGTGGAGTTGAGCAGGGAGAACACCATATATATAAGGAGCTTGTAGAACGACTCGCGCTTTTCCTTGTCCTCCCATTCCTCCTTGGTGATGATGTCGTAAGGTATATTGGCGATGTAGGAACGAAGGGCAGTGAGGGCATCTGACAGGTTGCCGTCAAAGACTGCCTTAGCGATTGCAGCCACTACACTGTTGTTGTCAGCTACCGGGCGCTTCAGGACAATCGGCATCAGGCAGTCGATGAGTCCCTTGCGAACCTCATTATTTGGAATCTTCAGTTCATAACGCTGAAGCAGTCTGTCATATGATGCAATGGTGAGATAACCACTATGATAAAGCAGAGGCATCGGTGTCTCGGCATCCTCACATGGGATGCTGAACTCGTTCTCGCTCACTTCAACACCATCGTAGTCCAGGGCACGGGTAATCGGGAAACGTTTGAGATGCTCCAACAATGAACTGGATGTTCCTGACTCGAACCAGTAATGGTCTGTCGTACCCTTGTCGAGAGCCCTCAACAAGCTGAATGGTGCATAGACATCCTTACTCTTTGGAGAGAAATGATAGCCGTCGTAGTTCTTCTTCAGCAATGCGTAGGCTTCGTCGGTCGTGATGCCGAGGTTTTCGGCATACTCCTCAACACAAGGGCGAAGCGTTACGTCCAATTCTTCCTGAGTGATGCCGCAAAGACCTGAATACTCATTGTCAAGGGATATCTGATTCAGGTTGTTCAGTTCCGAGAAGATGCTGAGCTGTGAGAATTTAGTCACGCCAGTGATGAAAACAAAGCGGAGGTATTCACCTTCATCCTTCAGCACCTGATAGAACTCACGCAGCATGGAGCGCATTTCATCAAGTTTTTCCGGTTGCCCCATCAATCTCATGATTGGTGAGTCGTATTCGTCAAGAATAACTACGGCTTTCTCACCTGTCTGAGCACCTGCATTGTGAATCAAACGGCGAAACCTGGCTCCTGGTGTCCTGTCAGCCTCGTTTCTGCCATACACTGATTCGTAGTCACCAATGAAAGTTTCCAGTTTGCCTTTAGCATCTTCAATACTACAGTCCTTCAGACCACTAAGGATAAAATGCAGAACGGGGTACGTTTTCCACTCCTTCTCCAGTCCCATCACTTTCAGCCCCTCGAACAGTTCCTTCTGTCCTTTGAAATAAGCCTTGAAGGTGTTGCAAAGCAAGGACTTGCCAAAGCGACGAGGACGAGCCAGAAAGACATATCTGTACTTGCTGGCAAGATCATACATCATGTCTGTCTTGTCAACATACAACAGTCCCTGTTCTCTTATATTCTGGAACTGGTCAGTATCTACAGGGTATCTGAATCTGCTCATTCTTATCCGTCACAAATGCGTCATTGGCTAACCGTCAGCCGACACTTGTCGTTAAAAGTACAGAATTCTTTTCAATTCCCAGTCATTTCCGTGTTATTTTGTGAGGATTTTAATAACATTTGGCAAAACTCTGTGATACTTGAGTTTGTTTTGACTGACTGATCTGCCAACGTGTATTTCTTGACCTGTGAATCCACGTTATTTACTTGTCTGATTATGAGTGTTGGGATGTTTTTATTCTACACCTGCAAAATCTTCCTACAGAGCCGGATCAGACTTGGCAAAAGTATGGGGACGATAGGGAAGAAAGTCATGCTGCAGGACCGATTCCATCCCTATCGTAGGGGTTGTATGGCGGAATAGCGCATTTCTGCGTGCACGATAGGGAGGAAAGTCATGCTATAGGCCCGATTCCATCCCTATCGTAGGGGTTGTATGGCGGAATAGCGCATTTCTGCGTGCACGATAGGGAGGAAAGTCATGCTATAGGCCCGATTCCATCCCTATCGTAGGGGTTGTATGGCGGAATAGCGCATTTCTGCGTGCACGATAGGGAGGAAAGTCATGCTGCAGGCCCGGCTCCATCGGTTGGGGTAAAAACCTGAGAATCCATACACATTTTCGCAAATAAATTGTGAGATTCCGACAAAATGGCTAATCTCACCCTCGCGGAACTCTAAAAAAGATGTTGCGACCGTTCCTCTTATAAAGGAAGCATTTCTGTCCGTGCTGGCCGTAGGCGATGCTGTATGTCGCAAACTGTTGCAGGACTTCCGCCTGTATATGCTTGTGGGAGAAATGTCGTTGCACAGATGCTGCGGGCAGCAGGACACAAATTGTTTTATCATACTTGGCCAACCGAGAGTGGAAAGCACAATTATGAAATAGATTTCCTTCTATCAAAAGGTACAAAAATCTGCCCGCTGGAAGTCAAATCCTCCGGTTACAAGACCCACGCATCACTGGATGCATTCATAAGGATGGATCTATTGTGATGCTACCGGCATATATGACTCCCATGTTGTAATCATTTTTACTTGTCCATTGAATATGGCACTCCACTGTTCAGGCCGCTCGCACTGACCTTGAAGCGGGTGCTGTATGAGTTGTTGTAGAACTCTATCCTGGCATGGCCGTCCTTGTCGGTCTGCAGATTGGGATTCCAGTACAGGGTGCGGCGGTAGTCAACGTCATAGTACTGCGGGCCGTCAGGGTACTGTGGGGTGTAGAACTGGGCAGGAGGGGTATAGCCGTGTACTGGCAGTCTGACCTGCTGTATGTTTTTCAGATTGTATGTGTCAATGACTTCACTGTCTTTATGTTCAAGAGTGATTAAACAAAGATAACCCCTTACCCCATCTTCATTTGGTTCATAAGGTGCGTTTGGATCAGCATTCACATTTAGTCCCAAAAGTTTGTCCAAAACTCTAATACGTGTTTCTTCATCCATAAGTTCATCAAATAGCATAACGCTTTCGATTGAAGACATTTTGAAATCAAGAGCACTTGTAAAAGTTGCACGTGGAGCAATTGGACCTATGATTAACTTCATCGAATCTTCGTGTACAATATAGCCCTGACTCATCAGGTATTCCCGCAAAGTGATGTTCATTTTGTTGTATCCTTCTCTATCTCTATGAATGTCAAAGTCATGGAAAGTGGCGTAATCAACGAACATGCGTTTCTCCTTGATGTCCACTTCAGGCAGCACAATGCCATGGTTGACGTTGATGACCTGCGGCAGCTCCAATGTGGAGTCTGATGGATTCCCCATATTTGTCATCTGTTTCCACAGTTCCTCCATTTCCTGCGGCTCCCACCTGCGGACTGAGGGTTTCAGCTCGTCAAAAATCACTTCGGAGTTTTTCTTGCTGACCTTATGGCGTGATGACATTTTGCCCGGCCACAGGCTCAAGTCTGCATCACCGTAAAAGTCCGGCATGTCAAGTCCCATGTAGCCTCCCTGTTCTGTCAGCAGCTTGAGCTGGCTGATGCTGGAATCCGGCAGCATGTAGCTGACATTAAGGGGGATGCTGTCAATGCCAAGACCGCTTTTCCTGTCCTTAACCCATGCATTGTAGGTGAGACCGTTCTCAAGACGTTTCGTTTCCCTAAACTCCACTACTCCGGCCATCTGCTTCCAGTCATAGCGTTCCCAGCCCTGCACCATGCACAGCAGGTCAAGAGCTTCATTATGTTCCGTATCATCTGACTCGAAGTAGTATTCGGGCTTCCACACCAGGCCCCGAAGGTCCGATGACAGCAGCAGGTCGGTGCGAAGGTCACTGTAATACGGTCCCTGATGGCCGTCATCATCACGGACCGACAGGCAGATGTTGTCACTGAACGGCTGTCCCTTGTACGTTATGTCAACATCAAGTCTGACCTTGTCAAGTGGATGATAGCCAGTCTTGTCAAAACGCACATCTATCTGCGGGATATCCTGCTTGCCTCTGCGGTAGAACATTCTTGTGGAGACAGGACTGCCTGTCCTGTCATACAGGCATATCTGGCATACGCCTTCAGGGATGCCGGAAAGGGCTATCTCCAGTATACTCTCTGAATGCTCCTGATATACTGGAATCTGGGAAAAGTGCATAAGTCTTCCGCGGCACATTATGGCCAAACCAAGCGAATCTTGAATATCACTGGGTCCTGTTGAGGAAATGACTTTCAGCTTCAAACTGTCAGCTGGCTGTTCAATTATGTTCAGCGTATGGCCGTACTGGATGGCCTTAGGAAGGTCAAAGGTCCCGGTAATGCCGTCTTCCGTTTCAAACCTCACACGGTTGCGTTTCCCTGATGGGGTGTACACGAAACTGCCCATTCCGTCATGTACCGTACTCATGCGGATGCTGTCGTCAAGAACACCGGTGGCATCAAGACCCAGACCGTCCTTGCCTGTGACCTTAAACGCGACACGGCAAGGTTGGCCTATTATAAGCTGTCCGCCTTCGGGATAGAAGGCAACGTCCATGTCATGTGTCTTGGTCATCAGCGGTCTTTTCTGGTATTTGAAGTGATTGTATGTTGGCATCTTCCAGACATTCTCGCCAGTTGTGTCGTCTTGCGTAATTTCCATTACTGGAAAGACTCTGGAAAAGACGGCAGCATCCTGGAAGTTCAGCATGTAGGCTGTGTAGGCACGGATCTCATAATAGCCGCTCAAAAGATTCGCTTCACCTCTCCATTTCCTGCCGGTTTCCGTATTTGCATTAGTAAGACAGATATAGCCGTTGGCCTGACCGTCAACGATCTTGAACTTCTGCTGTTTCATCTCACTGCCTGCAGCATTCAGAAGGTCAACGTACAGCACCTGGCTCTTGGCAGCCGTCATGTCTGACGCATTGACGACATAGGCCTTGAACCATACGGTATCGCCTGTCATATAGGACGTGTTGTCAAAATGCAGATAGACTTTCTCCTGGGGAAACTCCTTGTTGAAGCGGTATGCGTTGGCGGCATAGTGCGAAAGAGGCTCACCGGCATAGGCGAAAACCTTACTGATACAGAACAATAGTATGAATGTGGATTTTTTCATTTGCGGCAATAATGATAATCACTTGTCCATTGAATATGGCACTCCACCGTTCAGGCCGCTCGCACTGACCTTGAAGCGGGTGCTGTATGAGTTGTTGTAGAACTCTATCCCGGCATGGCCGTCCTTGTCGGTCTGCAGATTGGGGTTCCAGTACAGGGTGCGGCGGTAGTCAACGTCATAGTACTGCGGACCGTCAGGGTACTGTGGGGTGTAGAACTGGGCAGGAGGGGTATAGCCGTGTACCGGCAGTGTGAATTCATGTATGTTTTCCAGATTAATGGTTTTGTCTCTATATTCAAGAGTGATTATACAACAATATCTCAACTCTTTATTTTCATTCAGTTCAAAAGGTGCGAGATTATCAACATCAACTCCATCACGTTTGGCCAGAGCTCTATACCATGTTTCTTCATCCAGAGGTTCATCAAACAGTATAATGCTTTTTATACAAAACATGTAGGTATCAAAAACATCACTGGGAATAGTGACTGCATTATCATTTGGGCCGCATTCGACTATGATCCTCATCGGTACATCATTGATATCTTCGGGAATAATATAGCCCTGACTCATCAGGTACTCCCGTACAGTAATTCTCCTCTTGTTATATCCTTCCCTGTCCTTATGAATGTCAAAGTCATGGAACGTGGCGTAGTCAACGAACATGCGTTTCTCCTTGATGTCCACTTCCGGCAGCAGAATGCCATTGTTGATATTGATGACCTGCGGTAATTTCAGTGCGGAGTCTGACGGATTTTCCACATTGACCGTCCGTTTCCACAATTCCTCCATCTCCTGCGGCTCCAACCTGCGGATTGAAGGTTTCAGTTCGTCAAAAATAACTTCGGAATTCTTCCTTACCTTGCGGTCTCTACGCATCCGGTCAGGCCAAAGCTGCAATTCTGCATCACCGTAAAAGTCCGGTATATCCAGTTCAATGTTACCTTCTTCTGACAGAACATTGAACTGGCTGCTACTGGAATCAGGCAGCATGTAGCTTACATTCATGGGTATGCTGTCAATGCCAAGACCGCTTTTCCTGTTCAGAACCCATGCGTTGAAAGTGAGTCCACTTTCAACGCGTTTCTTCTCACTGAACTCCACTACTCCGGCCATCTGCTTCCAGTCATAGCGCTCCCAGCCCTGCACCATGCACAGCAGGTCCAGCGCTTCATTGTGTTCAGCATCATCACACTCAAAGTAGTATTCGGGCTTCCACACCAGTCCGCGAAGGTCAGATGACAGCAGCAGGTCGGTCCGCAGGTCATTGTAATACCCTCCCTGATGGCAGTCGCCATCACGGACAGAGAGACATATATTGTCTTTGAATGGATTTCCCTTATACGTTATATCGATGTCAAGTTTTACTTTATCAAGCGGATGATAGGCCTGTTTGTCAAAACGCACATCTATCTGAGGGATGTCCTGACTGCTCCTGTGGTAGAACATCCTTGTTGAGACGGGGCTGCCGGTCCTGTCATACAGACATATCTGGCATACGCCTTCAGGAATTCCGGCAAGATCAATATCCAACATGTTCTCTGCATGCTGTACGGGAATTGTTGAAAAGTACATCAGCCTTCCGCGGCATAGGATTGCCAGACCAAGAGAATCCTTTTGGTTAGCGGGGTCTATTGAAGAAATGACTTTCAGCTTCAGGCTGTCACCTGTCTGCCCGACTATGTTCAGCGTATGGCCGTATTGTACAGCTTCGGGAAGGTCAAAGGTCCCGGTAATGCCGTCTTCCGTTTCAAACCTCACACGGCTGCTTTTCCCGGATGGGGTGAACATGAAACTGCCCATTCCGTCATGGACAGTGCTTATTTGAATACTGTCGCCAAGAACGCCTGAGGCATCCAGTCCCAGGCCGTCCTTGCCTGTGACCTTGAACGCGACACGGCACGGTCTGCCTGTTATCATATTGCCCCCTTCAGGATAGAATGTCACGTCCATGTCATGTGTCTTGGACATCAGCGGCCTTTTCTGGTATTTGAAGTGATTGTAGGTGGGCATTTTCCAGACATTCTCACCAGTTGTGTCGTCTTTCGTTATTTCCATTACGGGAAAGACTCTGGAGAATATGGCAGCATCCTGAAAGTTCAGCATGTAGGCCGTGTAGGCACGGATCTCATAATAGCCGCTCAAAAGATTCGCTTCACCTCTCCATTTCCTGCCGGTTTCCGTATTTGCATTAGTAAGACAGATATAGCCGTTGGCCTGACCGTCAACAATCTTGAACTTCTGCTGCTTCATCTCACTGCCTGCCGCATTCAGAAGGTCAACGTACAGCACCC
>JAKSIU010000041.1 GCA_024398615.1 Bacteroidaceae bacterium | reverse complement strand
GGAACCAGAGTCGTCTACGGGGAGATAACCGGAACAGGAACAAAGTCCCAGTCGCTGGATTGGGAAATAGGCGACAAGCTGACCATCTACTGCGCCCAGTGCACAAAGGTTCAGACCGATGTCGAAAGCGCCAAGCACGTATCTGATTATGTGGTCACTGAAGTCGATCCCGACGAGACCGGATCGGACAGCTATGCCGCCATTGGGAACCCCGGTCCGGATGTCGAGGGCCTTCAGTGGGGCGACGATGTCGAGCACGTGTTCTATGCCGTATATCCAAAGACCTCAATATCAGGCAGAACAATCACCGGCACCATACCTCAGATCCAGAGTGTGAAGTCTGTAAGCGAAACGGCCAGCAAGGTGGCCGCCCCATACATGACGAGCATGTACATGGTATCCAAGACGGTTGTCCCGGCCAGCAAGGTGGGCGACGATGTCACGCTTGTGTTCCAGCCGCTGACCACTGCGCTGGAGTTCACCGTCACCAACAAGTTCGATGATACTTTTAGCGCCATGATTGTGAATTCGATATCGCTCGTTTCGACAGGTCATGCCTTGAGCGGCGGCTTTGCCGTTGACATGGATCAGAACGGATCATACGGAAGGCCCAAGACGACCCTTGCCAGCGGAACGACAGTTGCAGACGACAATACCGTCACGATAGACTTCGGCGACGACCCCGTGACCGTAGCCTACGGCAAGACCCTGACCTTCACGTTCTTCCTGAACCCTGGCAATGAAGAAGATGAGGTCAATGACCTGACCTTCGTCATCAATGGAACCAACGCCGGAAACAGCGAAACATTCACCCGCCGCGCCAAACTGGAGGACAAGGACGGCCATGGCGTGACCTTCAAGACACATCAGAAGACCCGCATCAGCGGACTCATGGTTCCCGAAGGAGTGAAATGGACCATCAATTATAATCAGATTCTGGTGACCAGCTGGGACAACGGCATTGAAGATGATCTGGATATGGAATAACAATAAAGCAAACGAGACATTACATAAAATGAAAAGACTATCAATATATATGTTTGCTCTGGCCATTCTTGTTCTGGCCGGGTGTCAGAATGATGAAATCGTCGACAAGCGCATCGTCAACGATGGAACCATAAGATACGCTGTTGGCATGGGTCAGCAGGCTCAGAGCCGAAGCGAGATCGGGGCTGGAAGTTCACTGCTTTTCCTTTCGGATGCTGACGAGAGCATCAGGATTCCTATGGAATGGACAGCTGCAGAAACGAGAGGTGAGCTTGTCAATACTACCGGCAACGACAATAAGGCACTGTCAGATTTCTCGAGTATAGTCGATGAATTTTCAGCAAAGGCATACGATGGTGCTGGCGCACTTATGGCCGACCAGACCGTAGAATGGGATGCCGGCAACGAAGCATGGACAGCCACCCCGTCAGAATTCTGGCCCAAGTCAACAGAACTGAGTTTCTTTGCCTACGCCAACCTGCCGGGCTCACAGACCGCCACAATAACCAAGGACGGCGTGTCAACGGCTCACACAGTGCCCGCAACTGCAGCTGACCAGACGGATATCCTGTTCGGCCATTATCAGGGTGATGGCGGAAGCACACATACTGCCGAAATCCGTTTTGAACATCCTCTTACAGCAGTGCGTTTCATTCGCGGTGAGATTGAAGATGATCTGATTATAAAGACCATCGAACTTGATGGTATAGTCAAGACGGGCACTGCATCCATGGATATTGACGGAACAATCACGTGGAGCGGATTCGGAACTCACGACTACAACGTGTCCCAGGAAGGTGATGCCACAACTGGTCTTCCTGTCAACGGGACCACAGGGCTCATAGGCGAACCGTTCATCATCATACCGCAGACACTCAGTGACAACAATGTAACGGTAACCGTAACATTCACAACGGGTCAGACTGTAGCGGCAACGCTGGATGCCGGTCAGTGGAAAGCCGGATATACCAACACCTACACGATTTCAACAGATCTGACCACAACGGTAATTGTAAGTGTCGATGACCAAGTGAGCGGCAATGTGAAGAGTAATCTTGTCGTTGCCAATGTGGGAACATCGGCTGCATTCCTGCGTGTGGCATTGGTGGGCTTCTGGGTGAACTCCGATAATGACATTGTCGGTGGCTGGAACAAGGAACAGGGCGTATTTGCCGATTTTCCCGGTACAGACTGGACCCTCGGTGCTGACGGATACTATTATTACACATATCCCGTAATTGGTGCCACTCCGGATCCGGTAGAGACAGGAACAAAGCTCTTCTCGACATATACAGCTCCTGATGCCCCGGTCGAGGATGCCACACTTGAATTGAACATCATTGTTCAAGGTGTCAAATATGACCAAGAGAAAGCAGGCGTTGCAGAAGCATGGGGAAGTGCTGCCGCAGCATTGTTGAACAACGATTATAAGGAATAATAAAATGAAAACGAATAAAACGGGCAACATGATATCATGTATGAAGGCATTCTGTCTTATGGCAGTACTCACCGCCTCATCGGTTTGTGGAACAAAGCTGCAGGCAGCGGAACCGGAGAGTGATTTCCGTATTGTATACCACGATGACTACGGCAACATAATCACTCGTGTCAAGCCTTCTTCCGGTTATGCTTTTGATTCAGATGTACCTTACTTTAAAGTTGATTTGCCATATAAGAACACTGCCTGGTGCGACACGCAGGTCAGTTTGGGAAACACTCCACCGGCAGGTGCAACGATATATTCAGACGGCAGTACACTGTCGGGTGCGCTTTCATCCGACCTTCATCTGTACCCTGTAATTTCATTCGGTAAATTTATCAACTTTGACAGCGATGGTGGAACACCGGTATCATTCCAGTTCATTTATGCAGGCCAGAAGCCTACAAAACCGTCACCTGATCCCGTCAAGACAGGATACACTTTTGCAGGATGGTACAATGGTGATACGCAGTATCTCTTCAACCAGCCTATCACGGATCCCGATATCAATGACCCAAGCACTCATAGGATATCGCTGAAAGCTAAATGGACAGCCAACACTGATGTCGAGTACAAGATTCACGTATGGCTGGAGAAAGCGGAACACCCAATCCGTACAGATCTTTCCGACGCTCAGGCTCACGCCTTTGACGACTATGACTATGGAACGACCATAACAAAGACAGGAACGAGTGGAGGAACTATCTCATTCACTTCCGCAGATATGGCAAGTAATGACATAAAGGACTTGACTTATTTCGACAACGACCGTTCGAAATTTCCTGTATATTTCTATGACAATGCCAATGGCAGTTTCGCACAAGCCATGTCTGAGGCTTCAATCTCAGCGATGACGGTTGACCCTACAGGAGCAGCAACAGTAAATGTGTTCTACAGACGCATTGTGTTCACTCCCACAATCGGCGTTCTGACGTACACGTGGGATGGGTGGTCATTTCCGACATTGAGTTGGGACACAAGATACGAACATCCAACAGTTATCATGCGTAACGGAGAACGTTTGGGAAGTGCCCTCCAACGTGCCATCGATGGAGGAACCATTTCCTTATCGGAAGGAACTGTCACAATGTTCAAGACAGACACCAGTGATCCCGACTGCGATTACATTGGCTACGAATATACAACGGCATACAACAACGTGGAATGCGGATGGAATGACGTCTATGATGAGGGCCTCTGGGAAAGGTCAGTGACAGCAGAGGATATGTATGAAATTCAAAACTATAATGCCGCCTGGAACGAAACGGATTACAGTGTAAACGATGGATTCAACTTATATGTTCTGATGTTGCTGTACCCTGAGTCAGGATATGAATTCCGCAAGTATTACTATACGCAGACCTTGGATGCTGCTCTCGCCAACAGTACCGATGTACTCACAGACGAAGCCATAGCAAATCCGGCTGCCAATTATTCCCTGTACGACAGTTTCATTGGCCTTTGGAACGATGCAGCTACAAGATTTATTGAAGGCGATGATGAAGGTTTCAGGCTGTATCAAGTCCAGGAGGTCAAAAGAGACGGTGACGGGACTATCAATACCGTCACCTTTGTCTACAATGATAAAAAAGAAGGCACGTTCAATAATTACACCACTACCGGACTACAGCTTGAAATCTTTCTCAAAAGGCAATCATATACTGTCAACTTCCATACGGGTACGAGCAAGGTCAGTGTACGCAGCAACAGCAAGTTCAGTAAGGTTTTCTATGAGGAGCCGCTGAGCAACATAGAATCACTGATTGTTACAACCTCAGGTGAAGCATTTGCTGTCGACAACACTTCATACACATCGGATAACAAGAAAGTATATGTTTTCAAGGGTTGGTATGATAACGCGGTATGCGCAGGCAATCCAGTTGATCTTTCAACGATGACAATGCCGTCACACAATCTACAGTTATATGCCAAATGGGAGGAAAAGATTGTCACCGTGACTTTCGATGGTAACGGAGGATTAATTGATGGTGCAACCTCATATGATCTTTCTGTCAAGTCCGGTGAAAGGCCAAAAATGGAAATCGTGCCTGTATCTCCATTCCCTGGAAGGGTCGTGTTTGGTGGCTGGTGGACTATGAATGGGAAAATCTATGACATTAGCGAGCCGGTATATGAAAATATCGGTTTAAAGGCAATGTACTATTCAGCCCCGGATATACCGTTTATTATATTTTACGAACCCGGTGATGGTACTGGAGACGAAGTCCTGGAATTCGAGGACTACGGATATCTGTTCAATGCAAATGCAAGCATACAACCGTTCTTCACTGACTGGAAAGCACCTGAAGGCAAGGTCTTCAAGCATTGGACTGACGGCACGAACACATATGAACCGGGCGATGAACTGATAGTCAGGGATGATGTCTTTCTTACTGCAGTCTACGAGAGCGGAAACGCCAATATCGTTATAAGCCGCGAGGGTCTTTCGGCCGGTGAGAGTGCCATCTATACAGTGTACAGAGGTATCGGTTCGGAAAAGACAGCGGTCATGAACGTTGTCCTGATCGGGACGACATCGGGTACACCGACCAAGGTCAGCCGCACACTGGTTGACATGGAACCCGGTACATATACGATTGAGGAAACAGGCTGGAACTGGGCATACGACAAAGGTACAACTACCATTAAGAAAGGTGATGACGAACATACGTCCGATACCAATGGCGTTGGTTCCGGCACGATTACCTATAACGAAACCCTTGAATTCATATTTACAGGCTCAGCCAAAAATGATGTGGTCAGACATGGTGAAGGGGCAAAAACGAACATATTTGAAGATTTATAGCCGGCAATGGCATTGACCGTTTATGAATAAATACATTAAACCATTGTATTGTCTGATACTGGCAACTATGTTTGTTTTACATGGTTGCCAGAAAGACGTTATAAAGCCATCTTCGGGCAAAGCAATCAGGGTGAATGTTTCGGCGGTAAATACCAGATCGCTGTCAGTGACCACTTCAAACCTCAAGAGCACCGGCCGTTTTGTGCTGGATGCGTTTGTCGCTAATGATTATGACGTGGAGGATGAAGAGGGTAACGTGACTACCGTGTCGGCCGGCCAGTACATAACAAGTAATGGTCAGTACAACGTACTGTATTCGTCAACCAGTCATGAAACTGGTCGGGAAGGCGCTGAACCTACTGATGGTTGGTACATTTACGATGACAAGGGTTATGAGGCATATGATTGGCTGGTCGGCAATCCCACCAGATTCTGGTGTCGTTATCCGGCCGATGCCGAAGTCTCTACGCCAGCCAAGGGTCGGCGCAACATAACTTTGGAAGATGGCGAGTCCATGAAGTTCGAATATACTATGCCTGTCGCATCATCATCTAAACCGTACAATGACGCTTCGAATCAGAAGGATCTGCTGTTCGCTTATGCAGAACGCACCTATACAGGCGGTTCAAACGAAATAGATATAAATTTCAATCATGCGCTGTCAAAGGTGTGCTTCTGCGTCAGCCCGAATGATGGAACATTCGATCCCACTCTGACTGTGGTCGATATCAGCATTTCCGGCATGCCGGGTTACGGTTTCTGTGTCGTGAACGGAAAGGGACAAATCTCCAAAGATCCGGAATGTTCAAATCCTATGTTTACATGGAGCCGTCAGGCTGGTTCTGTCACCTATAGACAGACTTATAACACTTCATTCTCAGGAAATGGTGTGCCTGACGGCTGGAGTGACATAGATAAGGCTCAACCCTTCAAGAAGTATACCTGCGAGAATTCATTCATGATGATTCCTCACTCCTTGGATAACGCAAAATTGGGCATCACTTTCGGAAATACCGGAACAGACAGTGACATTACGGTCCAGGTCAATCTACCCAAAGACACCTGGTACCCCGGTTTCTATTACTGTTACAAGATTTCCGCCACCACCATTGGCCGCACAATCAATGTGGGCATAAGTCTTGTTGAATGGGATAACTACGATGACAAACTATTCTTCTAATTATAGCTGGAATATGAAGATTAATAACATAATAAGATTATTTCTTGTGGTTCCAGCGCTGGGTTCTGCTGTCGTCTCATGCGATGACAGGCAACTGAATCCCGATTCCGGTGATCCCAGAATCAGTGTGTCGGCCAATATGACATCAGAAACAAAGGCTGTTCTGGGGCAACTGGACGGTTCAGCGCAGGTGAAGCTGTTTGATGTCCTTCCTTCTGTCAGCTATGAAAAGCGCATAGATGGTGCTGTCGTCAGCCACACATCAGGCTCAGATAAATGGACAATCCAGAATGAACCGACCGGTGGCTATTCATGGCTAAAGGGCGGAACAGGGACTGATAAGACTTCAAGAGTTGATCACAATTTCTTTGCATGGCTGTCAAAGGATAATGACGGACTGACCGATGCCGATCTTTTCGGTTCGGCTCTGAGCCTGACGAACAGTTCAACCCATGGAGTATATACGGTATCAGTACCTGAAACTGAAATGCTTCTGACATCAACCCAGTTCGATTTCTCATACTCGGGTATAGTCAGGCGTCTGGCAAAGGATGCCGATTATTCCAGAGTCGACATTCCGCTCAATCATTTCTTCTCCTGTTTTAACCTGAAGGTCCACAATTATACGGCCACTTCCATTACTATCACGGCTGTCGAGCTTTACGGACTGACCAACAGGAAAAGCGGTTTCATTACCTATAATGTCAATGACGGGACTGCAACTGCTTCATACACTGCCGCTTCGTCAGAAAGCAAGACCTGGACCTCATCTAGTCCGACCTCTCTGTTTTCAGGCAGTCGGATAATTGATGCCGATTCGGAAGAATTGTTGTCTGCCGATCATCTGATGTGGCCTCAGACAGCACAAGAGCTTGACGATGCCTTTCTGGTGGTTACATACAAGTCCGGCTCATCTGTTTTAACCTCAGACCCTATTTGTATCAAACCGGAAAATTCTTCTGCAGGATGGGATGCCGGTTCCCGTCATGAGATAGAACTCGCATTTACCGACAAGGAATTCAAGCTGACAGTCAAGGCACTTCCATGGGATCTGTACCAGCAGTCAATAGACTACAGCGGAGGTGTTTCCGTGAAGGAAACCGGAATGATGACATTCAAAGAGGGATTCTGCACTGTTGACGAAACCAACAGGCGTGTTTATTTCAAGAATGGAAATCCCATTACTATCTATTTCACGATTGATGCTCCTTTGGATGCCACATGGCAGATATCCAAGAAAGGTGACTGGGATTACTTTGAATTGGACAATTCCGCCTATACTTCCCATGCAGATCCAGAACACGACTCAAACTATGGAACAATTGATGGTAAGACATCAACTGTGACCCTCTATCCAAAAGGAATAGGGTCCCATAAAATTCAGCTGTCTTTCTCAGTCAGAACAAATGACGGCCGCGAGATAAATATTGATGAACTTATTCAAGGGCCTCAGAAGTATACTTTCATTTCTGAATAATCCAATTTGACTATGAAAAGAACACTATATTTTACAGCTTCATTAATTGCCCTGATACTATGCAGCTCATGCGACAGAAACGCCGTAGAGGTGGAAAATGGTTGTGGTTTCACGCTTACAGTTGAAGTTCCGGAAGCAGACGCCAGAGTGTTTACCAAGGCTGAGACTAAGGACGGCGAACAGAGTCTTAATGAAAACCTCATCAAGTCTGTGTATTACTACTTCTTTGCTGAAGGTGAAACTGACCAGCCTGCAAACGTTTCTGGCCGTTTCCTCGGCTTGAACCTTAACGGAGAACAATCACAGAATGCTACCAAGACGTGGACTGTTCCGGTCAGTGCCAATACTGTTGTAAATGGTCTGTTCCCTACAGGAGTCAATTCATGCAGAATGTTCGTGGTAGCAAATCCGCCTGCTCAGGCATCGGCTTTTCTTGAAGGTACAGGAGCCGATGCTCCGACACTTGAGGAACTGCGTGAATTCCAGTTCTCTTCAGACCTGTCCAAAACCCAGAGCAGTTTCGTCATGTTCTGCGATGATGAGGTTGAGGTGGAAAGCCGTACGGCAAAGACGGCCTTCAGGGCGGTTGCCAATATGAAGAGAGTGTCATCCAAAATATCATTCAAGGTGAATGCCCCCTGCTCATATACGGATCCGGAGACCAATCAAGTATGGCAGCCGCTGCTTGACGGAATGAAGGTGGAGTTCTACAATGGAATGAAGAGTGCGAATCTCTCTGGCAATTTCAGTAAACTTACAGGACTGGAATCCGAAGACTATTTCTTGGCGGCCATCCGTTTCGGAACCCCGTCAGAGTACAGTTACCTGGAGGTGAAGCCAGCGGAGGTCCCAGACGGAATCAGAGCTGCATTGGTAGAACAGATAGCGCTGCCCACAGCTGGTCCAACATCGCCCCAGTATGTACTTTCCGGAGCAAAATACTATTCGCTGATTCATATGACTCAAAGTACTGCTCCGCTCTATACCTATCCTATGACATGGGAGTTCACTGACCAGTATGAACCGTATTTCCTGTTTGAACTGCCATGGCAGACAACTGTTGGAGGAAACACTGTCATCAGACCATGCTATTACAAACTCATGCTTGGCTCCAAGTCCATTTCCAGCAACAGCTGGTATGATATTTCCGTTACCCTCAAGGTTTTGGGCAGTTTCTATAAGACAACCCCTGTTCAGGAGTATCTGTATGAACAGTATGTGGTTCGGGATTGGAACAATGCTTTTGAAGAGAATACCAACAATGTTGATGCTGAAATCAAGGAGGCCCGTTTCCTTGTAGTGCAGCAAAAGGAATATGTCTTGAAAAACCAGACTAAGCTGTCAATACCTCTGACAACGTCCCATCAGTGTGATTTTGTGATCAATTCGGCATTCCATACCAAATATTCCGCCAACAATGGTCCCACCCGGATCAATGATGACGCAACCGGATGGTTCCATTTCGTTGGCAACGTGCTTGAGTTCGAACATCCGCTGAACAACAAACTGGAAGACGGCATGGACTGTTCTCCATATCAGATCAACATTACTGTCAAACATAAGGATTTCAGCGATCATTTGTGCGAAGAGAATATCAGTATAATACAGTATCCGTCAATATATATTTATACACAGATAAACTCTGGAGGAAGAAGCACCAACTATGGCTACACATATGTCAACAATGCCCAAAGCGGAGGGTGGCGCGTTGTCAAGGGAGCCAACTCAAGTGGGGATAACTCAAGTATCCAATTCACTATCATAAATGTCAGTCAGTTCGACCCTGGGTCCGGATTCATTGTTGGAGACCCCAGAAAATTATCCGTAGATAATCTGGACAAAAATTCAAATTCTGCAGGAGTTCAATGGAATGTATACAATCCTGTTAATAATGCGAGAGACCTATACAGCAGTGGAACACGTACAATTGAACATTACTATCCGACAATTGATGACCGTTCAAGAGACAACTACATTGCCCCTTCATTCCGCGTCAACACAGCCAACTGTCGAAGCGGTCAGAATGAAACCTATGAAAACGCTGTCCAGCGTTGTGCCTCATATCAGGAAGACGGTTATCCGGCAGGCCGTTGGCGTCTTCCCACTCTTGCCGAGTGCAAACTGATCATGACTATGACAAAAACCGGTATCATTCCGCAAATTTTCATTAATGGTTCTACTTACTATTATTATTATGCTGGTGGATGGTTCGTTGGAGACGGAAGTAAAGGCTGGAATTATAATGACATCAATTATCATGATGCTGCAGCCCGATGTGTTTACGATGAGTGGTACTGGTCTGTCGTTGACGATGCTCCTGATCATCTTGATCCGGACTATGAAAAGTGGAGACCTATCGACCATGACATTACAAGCAACACCAAAAAGGATGCCAATGATCCTAATTTGCCACGCACGACATTCGTGTGGGGTGATAAAGAAATCAACTGATAGAAAGTTATGAGGAAGTCAATATATTTTGCGTTTTCAGCTTTTCTGTCCGTTCTGTTTGCAGGATGTGCGAATACGGCGGATGAATATCTGAAGCCGGTAGCCGAAGAGTCAGGTGCTGCTGTATTTACATTTACGCCTGATTTTGGGGATGGTCCTGAAACCAGAGCCATGTCTTTTCTTCCTGTTGATCCTGGGGATTCTGATAATCCCAGTGCATTAAAGAATATTTTCTTTGCTGTTTTTGATGCTGAGGGATATAAGCTGGCCGAATATGCAGAAGCAATCCCTAATTCATATGCACAGCAGAATGGCGTCCCATATACCTATTCTGTGAGACTGACCGTTACCAACCAAAAGAGAATAATACACATTATCGCAAATGCTCCGGAAAACATGAAATATGGCTCTGAGGAAGAAGTGATAGGATCTTTGTGTACATATCTCAATGCATCCGAAACCGGAGCTTCTGACCGTCAGGATGCTTATTGGGAAAGAATAGTGCTTGAAAATGGCGTTCATGCGGAGCCGGATATTGCCCTTAAGACAGATAATCCTGCTGAATATGACAGACAGTATGCCAAATATAAGGAAGTGGTTGACGCATTGGGTACGGCACATCTGGTCAGGAATTTTGCCAGTATCGCTGTCGTCAAGAATAAGGATCTTCCAGACAGCGATTTCCTGTTGACTGGTTTCATGCTGGTAAATGTTCCGGATCGTGGTTCAATAGCCCCTTATAACCGTAATCTGAGTCAGTTCCAGCAGGAATACGGTCACTGGCAGTCCATATCCGACATGATTGGCGATGGTGAAGAAGATGGTAATTATCAGGGCTTTACTCCAGCCGAAACAAACATCATAGATTATAAGGACTTGTCAGAGGCAGAACTGGTGAACAGATTGAAAGTTCCTACAAGTGAGAATGTCTGCGAATTCTGTTATGAACGTGAGGTTCCGGAGTCCGATCCTCTGTACATCATCATAGCCGGTAAATTCCATGGAAGTACAACAGAATCATATTATAAAGTTGATCTGAAGGATCAGAATGACCGGTATTTCCCAATTCTTAGGAACTTCCATTACCGTGTTAATATCGAGAGTGTGAAAGCTTCCGGCGCACCTTCCATTAAAGCGGCATTGGAAGGACTGCCAAGCGGAGGAAACATTTCCACGAGCCTTGATTTACAGAAGCTGAACAACATTTCCAATGGCGATGCCCAATTGATTGTCAGTTCAACGGAGGAAGTGATATGTAACGTTGACGATGAAAATGATTACATACTCTGGTATTACAAGTTCGTTCCCGACCTCAAACATCCTGAATTAACCGAGAATCTTCCATACCAGTACGACTACAATAACCCGGAACAGAGAGAAGAGTTTGAACGGCGTATTGCCAATCACCTGCCATATCTGGAGTTCCAATATGATCCGGGTGAATGGGGAATGGCCAATGGAGTAATGAGAAGCCTGCAACTGACTGCAGACGGAACCGACGGTTATCAGTGTGTCAAGTTCTTCCCGAATATTCCTGGCGATGTGGCCAAAACTTCAGTAACGACACTGATTGGTCATTATTGGACTGAGACGGGTGGATGGCAGACCATAACAAGATCATTGAAGTGCACTCTCAGAAAGAGACTGGAAATGAAGCTTGAAGTCGTACCTGCCAAGGTTCCCGATGATCCCGGTCAGGAACTGGATTTGCGGATTGGAATTGAATCCGGCCTTCCTGAAGCCGTTTTCTCTCTGGATTTTCAGATTGAATCAAGAAAGAGAAGCCTGTCGGCCAATATAACTGCTGAAAACGATGAGGAACTTCCGGTTGCTACCGGTAAATCCACTATTCCGGATAATGTCGAACCTGCATTCTGGTTTACAAAGGCCATAAGTTATGAGGATTATCTGAATACTCCTATAGTTACAACGCCAGAAGGTGATTTCAAGTTCTTTACCTGTCATTTCAAAACATTGAAACCGGTTGATACTGACGAAATATATGTGTCAAATCCAATATTCGTCCAGAATCACACCAGTTATTCAATGTTTACTGCCAGTAACTTCAGTAATCTTGCCTATTCAAAAAATAATCCAGAGGTCGGTGAAAATCTGACATTCTCGTTCGACCTGGAGTCATTGCCGTCCGATAGGAAAGTCATGGTCAGTATGCATGGTCTGGAGAAGACACATAGCGAAAGCCAACTCGAGTACAAATATTCCGATGATAATGGTTATGAAATCTATGAGATGACTGTCACCCAGTTGCATAACTCAATATCAGTCTCACCATACGCTGTAGGTACTGCCATAATCAAGATTGATGCCGATGAATATTACACTGCGCAGAAGGAAGTGACAGCCAGGATGGCCGGTAGCCAGTCCTATACGATAGAGGCGAATTCAGTGAATATTTATCGTATCATCTCATCATTCGATTTCGGAAGCGGTACAACGGTTTCAGTTTACTATTCTGATCCTCAGTCATCGTCTCAGGCTCATGCAACCAAAACATTTACCGTAAACAGCAACAAACGTAATAATGAATTTACTATCGATGCGATACCTGGAAGTATTCTGTATTTTTCAGTTGAGTACGGTGAAAAAACATACTTTGCTTCAGCATCTGTCAATGATCTGAATTCAGCGACCAATTCCAATAGTGGCAGGTTCAATCTGTCATTCAATACCAATCCTCCAACTGGCATTGTTACAGCAAATATACCAGCAGGATCCATTCTGGTACAGCGAGGCGGAACAAATTGGGGTAGTGCTAATGTCTATTATTATTTCAGCGATCCTAAATCAGGCAGTCCGACTCAGATGGGTCCAATTACTACAACCAGTAATGGTTACAACAATAATATCGAGATTGCTTGTCCTGCCGGAACGATCGTTTATTTCAAGGCGACTTATAAGAAATATACTTTCTCGTCAGGAACTGATTATTATGGTTCTGCCACTATTGAGCAGTTAGATGCGGCTACCACATCCAGTTGGCTGACTTTGAATCTGGAAAAATAATAATTGAAAATAACATTTGACCGAATAATTGATTATCTGATAAATGAAGATTTCAAGAAAATACAGTAAGCCTGGATTGAGTTATCTAGAGGTTGAAGTCGGATCTCAGATTTTAGCCGGGTCGGTGAAATCCATTGATGTTTCGAATGTGACTGTCACGGATTACAGCAAAGGATTCGAAGATGGTGCCGACGATTTTAAGGATATCTCATTTGATTGACCATCAAATGAGAAGATTTCAAAACTCCACCCAGAGTATCTCTTTATTTCGGCCTCTGTTTATATGATGATTGATGGAAATTAGATGCAAGAGTTATTCATAATTTGTATGTTGGATGGGGATGTTCTAAAAGAATAATTGCGGATAATCATTTAATGAAAATAACAATGGAAAGGAAAAAGTATCAGCCACTGAAAACGAAGGAAATAAGAATGAATGTCTCAGGCATTCTGTGTACAAGCGTTAACAATCCGTTTGGCGAGAACAGAGAAGAAGAGGAAATCTGACGATTAAAAAGCGAAAGAAATGAAAAAGTCATCTATTGTATTGCTTATGTTGACCGGAGTTGTCCTTTCATGCAACGACGAGGATTTGAAAGTCAGCCAATCAGAAAACAATAAGGGAGAGTACACGTTCAACATATCAGTATCATCAATTCAGGGTGATACAAAAGCTGTAAAGACAGGCTGGGAGGAAAACGACATAATAAGCCTATGGTTTGATGGAGCCACATCGGATCCGCAGGTCATACTGACATATGCGAACGGTGAATGGGTATCAGCACAGAATGACGCTTCATTAAATCTAGGAACGGCAGGTAAGTTGACGGCATTATATGAGAGCGGAAATATGATTGTTTCTTCAACCGGCAAGGAATATCAGATGAATGGAACTGAGGTCGAAGCAACAATAGACGGCTGGATATTCAACACACCATATCAGATTGTTGTCCAGGGAATCGAGACAGGATTCAGCGGATATTCACTTTATTGTGAGGATCTGTCAGCCGGAAGCGGAATAGAGCTGGAAAGTTCTGAGGGCGAGACAGAAGTGAAAATGAAATTCGACAGGTTCGGCAGACGGGCTGGTGGAACTGAAAACGCCGACGGCGCAGCATTCTATTTCACCAAGTCCAAGACGGAATCGGAAAAAACTTTCGTTTTCTATCTGACACACAATGGAGCCAGATACAGTTACGCGACCAAGGCTACAACCATAAGTGGCAGCAGGGCAAACAAAAAGCTTCCGGCATTTTCAGTTGATGCGAATGGAGATCCGACAGCAGGAAGCAAGTGGACCCGGGTGGGCGATGAGTACGTCGATCTTGGCCTGAGCGTGAAGTGGGCCACTTACAACGTAGGTGCCAACAGTCCCGAAGAATACGGCGACTACTTTGCCTGGGGCGAGACAGAACCCAAAAAGAACTACAACTGGTCAACTTACAAATATTGTAATGGAAGTTCCAGTACCTTGACCAAATACTGCAACGCTTCATCCTATGGCTATAACGGCTACACCGACTCAAAGACAGTCCTTGCCCTCGAAGACGATGCTGCCCATGTGAACTGGGGCGATGACTGGCGCATGCCGACCAGTGCCGAACGAGACGAATTGCTTAACACCGGCAACTGCACCTGGACATGGTATGAAAAAGGCAACTCAGAGTTCAATGGTATAGCCGGGTATAAGGTGCAAAGCAAAATGTCCGGTTATACTGATCGTTGGATCTTTCTTCCCGCAGCTGGTTACTGCAACGGCACACACCTCTTAACCTCTAACTCTCGCGGCTACTACTGGTTCAGTACATTATTTGACAACAGCGAGTGCAACGAAGCGAATTGTGTGTACTTTTTGTCTAGTTACTCCATACCTAGCAAATATGACCGCTGCTATGGTCTGTCCGTCCGTCCCGTTTGCGAATAGGATTTGAAATACAGTAGGTGGATGCTAATGCAATCGGGGATTATGGTCTGCCAAATAACGAATCAAGTGTTATGACGCTTTGGATGCTTCCGGCATACTGGTTCTGAACCAGACCGGATGCGACAATCATTGTCAGATGAAGTGCAGACCGTGTTTTGGTGGCAGTTCTGAAGTTTTCCATTCTGGAAAGCATCTCATCAAGATACTTTCCGGTAATTGCGTATGGTCCCATAGAGTATTTTGCCTCACATACATTGATCACCTGATCCCTGCGTTCAATAAGCAGGTCAATCTGCCCTCCGGGTAATCCCTTTTCAATGTTTTTGGGCTGATACCACGAGCAGACATTGCTTAGAATTCCACGGATTCCAAGACTCTCCTTTATCTGCGGAATGTGATTCAGACACAGTATCTCGAAGGCATATCCGCTCCAGGATCTGTGCGTCGGTGAGTCAATTGAATTCGACCAGAAGTTCTCATCCGCTCCTCCATTGTTCTTAAGGAATTTCTGGTAGAACAGGACATACATGTCTGTCAACTGGTACATCACATCTCTTTCCGTCTTGCCGAAAGCACGATAGCTTCTGATGAAATCGCAATTCAACAGTTCTTCCAGGACGCACGTGAATGCACCTCCGTCATTCTGTTTAAGTTGCGACATCAGTTCCTGTCTTGTCATCCCCTTTGAGTGTCTGGCCAGCAACTCAATGACACGTCTGTATATCTGGGAGTTCTTGAAAAGGGAGTCCATAAGTATTGAATATTCATCCTTCAATTCGGCATCCTGCCTGAAAAACAGATAATCAATGTTTTGGGGCACACTCCAGTTTTTTCTTAACATGTCAAGATAATATGGCGTGCCTCCCATTATCATGTAGCATTCTGCAATCTGATGCCTGCTCCACTTTACGTTCCGACTTTTCAGGAAAAGTTCTGTCTCCTGTAGAGAAAACTGTGACAGTTTGATCTTCCTTGTACATCTGTTATGCAGCCCGCCCTTCTGCTTTAGGACATTGGAGTTCATCCATGTGGTGGCGCTACCGCATATAATAATCATCAGTTCCGCTCTGGTAGATGCCCAGCCGTTCCAAAAAGAGTCAAATTCGCTTACAAATCCGGATTTCGGGGTGTCAAGCCATGGCATCTCATCAATAAAGATGACTATCCGTTTCTTTTGAAGACTTTCAATATAATGCCTCAACTGATCGAATGCCTGCTTCCAGTTTTCAGGATTCGGATAGGATAATCCGGAATATTGTACAAGCTGATCATGAAATACCGCAAGCTCATCTTTCCTGCTACCATGATATTTACCTGTCACGAAATAATCCAATTGGTCCATGAACATGCTCTTGACAAGAAATGTCTTGCCAACTCGTCTTCTACCATATACTGCAATCAGTTCGGCCTTGCCGGAGTCGTATAGTTCTTCAAGAATTTCAATTTCACGTTCCCTGCCAATAATATCTGTCTTCATAGCGGATATAATTATTCCGCAAATATATAAATATTATCGTTACGGAGTAATTATCGCCACAATATTGCATCGTTTCCGCTGAAAATCCATGAAAATCCAGCAATTCCTGATTTCCCGCATTTTTCAGCCTTTCGCTAACGTACTGAATATCTTATAGTTGCGTCAATTCCATCACCTGCACAATATCGCTGAAAACTGCCATTCCGAACATCGGCTTTCTCGTCTTTAAGTCCCTGATTATCAATATTTTCTTATTGGATTTCCCATATATCCCAAAAACGCCCATTTTACAGCATACACGAAAATAGCTGATTTATGAAACGCAAAGTATATGAAAGGCCCATGTTGTCACCGCTGTGTCTGGTGACAAGATGTCCGGATACGGTGTCATTCCTGCCGTCTCAAGATGGGAAGAACTGGACCGCAGACCGGCATCCGGATGGGGCATGTGATTTGTCTATGTTGTGGGAATAGGAATAAAATTATGAATATGAGGACAAGCATTTTAGCAAGCTTCACGGTGGCAGCATTGGCCGCCCTTCTGCTCACGGGATGTGAGCGGAAAAAGGACATGACCGGCAGGCCTGTGGAATTCTCGGCCGGAATATCGGACGGCCGTCCTGAATCTGGAACCAGAGTCGTCTACGGGGAGATAACCGGAACAGGAACAACCCAGTCACTGGATTGGGAAATAGGCGACAAGCTGACCATCTACTGCGCCCAGTG
>JAKSIU010000040.1 GCA_024398615.1 Bacteroidaceae bacterium | reverse complement strand
TTACGCTTCATATAATCAGCTATTTTCGTGTATGCTGTAAAACGGGCGTTTTTGGTACATATAGGAAATACCAAAGGAACATACTGATGCTCAGGGTGTTATGGATGAGCGACAGCATATCTGGAATGGCGGTTTTCAGCAATTTCGGATAGGCATGGAAATCAGTGCAACCAATTGATATGCAATCGTTTGCAGTGATACGGATTATGGCACGAAATCAGGTTTTTCGTGATTTTGACAGAAAAACCGCGAAAAATCCAAGTTTTATGCAAGATTATATGCCGTTTATGCAGCTCCAAAATCAAAACGAACTTGATCTATTTTTCCCAAATGTGATGCAAATTGTTAGATTTGGACAAAAATGGAGCTATTTTTATCCTTATATTCTTATATTTGCACGGATAAAAAATAATCGGGAATGGAAAAGCTAATCGGACGTGAACGTGAACTGAAAGAACTGGAATGGGCTGTGAATTCAAACAGATGTGAATTTATCACGCTGTATGGAAGACGCCGAGTGGGCAAGACATTTCTGGTCAGGACTTTCTTCAATGACAATTACAGCTTTCATTATGTTGGAGCTCACAGAAAGCCCAAGTCAGTGCAGTTACAGAATTTCAGGGAATCACTTGGGAGATATTTCCATGGTGCAGACATTCCTGAAATCACGAACTGGCACGATGCCTTTCTAACGCTTGAATCATGTCTTGAAAGTTGCGACGATTCCCGCAAGGTGCTGTTTTTCGATGAAATGCCGTGGATGGACACGCATGGCAGTGATTTCGTTGACGAACTGGAATACTTCTGGGCAAATTGGGTACAGAATCGCGATGACATAGTCTTTGTCGCCTGCGGAAGTGCTACAAGTTGGATGAAGGAAAAGATAGAAGACAATCAAGGTGGACTTCATAACAGAATCACCCACAGGATCTATCTCCGCCCGTTCTATCTGAGCGAATGCCGTGATTATCTTGAATCTCGTGGGTTTGAATGGGATGACTATCAGATCATGCAGTGCTACATGATTTTCGGAGGCGTGCCATATTACCTTAGCCTGCTCAGACCGAATCTCAGCCTGCCGGAAAATGTGGATAACCTGATTTTCCGAAGGGGCGGTGATTTGTCCGATGAATTCAATGAACTCTACAATGCCCTTTTCAATAAGGCAGACCGATACATATCCATAGTCCGATTTCTTGCCGGAAAAAGGGAGGGCTTCAACCGTTCGGAGATTGAACAGGCAACAGGCTTCAGCGGGGGTGGTCTCACAAGAATGCTGGACAATCTGGAACGGTGCGACTTTATTGTCTCATATTCCCAGTTCAACAACAAGAGCAAGCTTACTCTGTACAGGATGTGCGACTTCTACACAATCTTTTACTACAAGTTCATAAACGGGAACAAATCTAAGGACGACCATTACTGGCTTCATCACTATATGGACAGAAGTGTGGAATCGTGGCAGGGCTTCACGTTCGAGCAGTTATGCCTTCGCCATCTTGACCATATCAAACACGCTCTTGGCATTTCTGGAGTGGCCACGGAATCATCGGCCTGGCGTCACGTGGCAAAGAGGGGTGAAGACATCCGTGGTGCACAGATCGACCTTGTAATAAAACGTGCGGACAGGATGATTCACCTTGTCGAGATGAAGTTTGCGAGTGCGCGTTACAGCATATCAAAAGATTATGCGGCACAGCTGAGGGAGCGAAGAATGACGTTCATGGAAGACGAGAAAATAGCGCAGGCTCCCGTAATTACCTTTATTACGCCATACGGAATTTCCAACGGAGCAAATTCTGGAATCGTGCATAGCGAAATCACGTCAGAACAGCTGTTCGCTCACATCTGAATCTGGTGGAACATCCCGTAAGTAACTCCACTCGGGATAGTTCACTGAAACGGAGAAATGATTTGTTTGAATAATTTGCCGGAGTGAGCTGAAGAACCATCAGTCTTCGGAATCCCTTTCAAACATGATCCGCAGCCATTCCCATATCCTTGGCGGCAGGAAGGCATGTCGGGCAAGGTGTCGCGCATTCACATTGTTGTCGGTCATGAAAATCCTTATGAACTTACGGGCGCGGCGCATGGTGCGTCGGTTCCATTTGCTGTGATCGGAATCGGCCCGATGCATTGGTTCAGAGGGCCGGTCTGTCGCCAGCAGCATGTCGGTGGCGCACAGCATGACACGTGAAAAGCGGTGAAGCCTCACCTCCCTGAGCTTGGGTTCCCAACTTTCCACGATGTCCGGATAATGGCACAGAAGCAACGCCAGGTCCAGAAGCGCCTTCAGTGGGATCCTTTCGTCTGAACAGCGTACCTGCCGGGCAATGTGCATGACCACGAGCACAGCCTGCGTGACGGGATCCGGCTCCAGACAGCCGTCAGAGCGACGTACGGCCAGTGGCAGCGATTCATCCAGATTGTAGTTTTCAAAGCGTACGCCTTTGTATGTGAACGATGACAGATTCCGTTGTGAACTGACAGCTATTCCATGGGACCACAGCAGGGAATCGCATGTCCTGGTGTCCGTCAGCGCGGTAAAGCCCACCAGACTGCTTTCACGCAGTTCAGGATCAGGGTAGTTGCAGGCCAGCGTCTCGCCCCTGAGCAGAAGCGTCCTTATACCCTTTTCATTCAGAATGTCAAACAGAGACCGGGTAACGTCGTGTCTGTAACGGAACTGCTCGCGTATGCTCCGGGCCGACAGCTGCCAGCGTAGCAGCAGGTCAACGTTCGGCTGACGCTCTGCCGGCAGGCGCCTCACCGCCTCATAGCACAGGGCGCTGACACCGTTCACGCTGGCATCCCTGAAGACCTCGGACCAGTTAATGCCAGTGGGGATGTCCTCTTCTGAACCGAAGACGGACATCCTCACCAACTTACAAATTATGAAAAGCTCCTCCATTAAATTAGGTTAGTCAAGGTTGTTGTACTCAATTACACTATTGTTTTACAGGACGTATGTTGAATCCGTATGAACGATAGTAATGGGATAAATCTGCATTATCACCAAGATAGAATTCAAGGAAAAAAGCCGAAGAATTTTTAGAGTAATTACCCGGATTTGCAGCCCAGAAATCACCACAGGCCCCCAACTCGTTGATTACACCTGAAGCATTCAACCTATATCCGACTGCTGGGAAATAAATAAGAGGTGCATTAAGGTCAACCGCATTGCTTTCTCCCAATCTCGTAAAATAATAGTATCCAGAAGGCATTTGAAGTCTCCATGCGCCATTTGCGGTAAAACCAGTGAATCCGCCGCTAGCCGGTACTTTGTACCCTTTAGGGGACGGGTCATAGATAGTCTTGATCATGTCTGCGTCCTGTTCGGATTCTCCGAGTATGCTCTTTTTTCCTGTCCACAGGTTATAATAGTGGTAGGTACACCAGTCACTTCCTTGTCCATCCTCGTTATTCTTCCCGCTGATGAAAGTCTTAGGATTCTTTATTCCATAAGGAATCTCCTGTCTAGAATTAATATGGCTCCAGTTAGAGCTGTTCCTGCTTAACGGGTCCTTCCTGCCATACTGGTAGTATGTTCCGTTGCTTTGTCCGGTAATTCTCGGTTGGCGGAGAACAACAGTTTCTGTGTTGCCGGAGTTATTCTGCTTCAGCACTACTGTGACATCCTTTTTTTCCCAATAGATTGTAGGATCAATCCATCCTATGCTGTTCAGAGGGAAGAATTTGTATGTTTTCCCTCCTGGATTGATGACGTCAATGCCGGAATTCGCAATGATGTCTGCATTATTGGTCATCCAGATATGCCAGCTCCATATGCACTCACCGTCATCATACTTGCTGTTTCCATTGAGGTCTTTGTAAATGCATATCAATGCATTGCTCTGACAGATGACGTCCTTGTCCACCGTAAACTGAAGATAGCGGACATTAGACGAATTGTATGTGGTATTTGATGTGCCTTCTAGCGTCATGTTCTTGATGGCAAGCGTCCCCTCATACCAGATAATGGCGCAAGCGGTCGGAATGCAGTCTACACCATTATTTTCTATGAACGCGCTGGTTATACCGTTTCCGGAATGGTTTACAAATCTGGTAAGTCTGTTACTGCCGCTGGTGGATTCGTAATAATATGACTGTACATTTTCTGTCCCATCAGACATGGCATTTCCGTAAACAAGAGGTAACTTGTACGTGCCGGCATGACGGATGATGTAGCAGTTGGCCGTTGTCATCTGATGAGCGTTCTTGGTATCGGTTACTACATCATATCTGGATAGGTCAACAGGATTCGATGACGTCTCGGAAGTCCAGTCCGCAGGAGACCAGTCAAGATGATCTTCGCGACCTGCGCCATTGATCCAGTATGTATGACTATTAGGGCTGACGGCTTGCTTTGCCGCTGAAGTCACCTTTAGATTGTTACCCTGCTTTTCGACTGTAAGTCCTTCCACACCATTGAAAGAAGTAGTATTGACATTGACAACTTCTTCTCCTTCAACCTGATATGAAGCGATGAGCCAGTCATGGTCTGCGGAGACTTCATCAACTGTCTTCTTGCTTATGACAGGTATTGTCTTGGACATGGATGACGTGGTGTTCGTGAAGAACTGTGCACAGTCATTATCATTCTTCAAATCAAATGTGTAGGTAATTTCTTGATTGGTGTAACCTAATGTGTATGTATTGGTGTAACCTGCCTTCCAAGCACCGGTATTCAAGATGCCTTCCAGTACTGTATCATCAGTGAACGTCACCATTACTTTCACGTTGAGTGTAGCAACATTCTGAGGTATGATGAGGAACGGTTCGCCTATGACCGATGTGGTGGCATTGACTGGAAGTCCGCTCAGGTTCTCCTGTGACACTATACCGTTATGGCTGTCAATTTCGCTCCATGCAATGCTGCCGTCCTGAATCATAGTCGCTGTTCCTGATGGAGCCACACCTGAAAGACTGATTCTCTTGATGGTGGGATTCCCATCCATTTCCCCATACTTGAACCTGACAGCGGTAAGCGGGTGATTGAAACGGATTTCGGCCGTACCGGTGTTTCCCCCATTACCCTGATAATATCCAAAGAGAATGTCTTTCTGCTGTGAGGCTGTGGCAGGCACGGTGTGCTCTGTCGATACTCCTGTCGAAGCTATTGTCGCACTCTGGTCCAATGGCATGTTGGCGTAGGCAAGGAAGTTCAGGATCGTTGCCTGCGGCCAGTAAGCAACGGGTGTTGCAGTCCAAGCAGTGCCGGACCACGACACGGACTGGAAGAGCTTTTCAACACCGTCACCATTGTATGCTTTGACAGTGAACCCGCTGACCACGTCTGAAAACGAACCGAGTGCAGAATCGTCACCGCCCGTATTGACCTGAGTGCCTCTGGTAAGGACCGTGTCCAATTCCAGTGAAATGCCTTCGCTGACCTCAAATCCCATTGGAATCACAAGCTTCCCTTCCTTGTCCGAAAGGGCAAGTGGCGTTTCAGCATCAAGAACCGCCGCCCTGGTCTGCAAAGCGTCTCCAAAGCTCACTGCATATCTGACGGTTCCGTCATTCAGGTCCTGCAGGCCTGCAATATCGTTATTCTGACAACCTGCCAGAGCTACAACTGACAGGGTAAGGACGTATAATGATTGTCTTTTCATTTTTCAAGAAAGTCACATAGAAGCCGGATAAATGCCAGTGGGGATGTCCTCTTCCGAACCGAAGACGGACATCCTCACCAACTTACAAATTATGATCAGCTCCTCCATTTAATTCGGTTGGTTGTGCCTTTTTAGAACAATATCAACCTCATAGATTTATAATGATATTGACTGAATATTTTGTTTGATAGACACAAATGCCATGATTATTCTTTTATCAGTGCCACACCCATAGTGTACGAATTGTTAGAATTGCTCATGGTTATACGTTCGCCGGCACAATTTCCGTCAGTCGGATCATACTGTATTACAAAACTTGTATTAGCATGCGAAGGAGAGTTAGACCAGACACTAAAACCATCGGTATCGTACCAGTAATAGGTAGCACTTACCTGAGTCAGGTAAGCCATATTCCTGTATCCGCAGCATGGAAAGAAAATATTTCCTGTTCCTGATTCGT
Source organism: Bacteroidaceae bacterium (assembly GCA_024398615.1). GTDB lineage: Bacteria > Bacteroidota > Bacteroidia > Bacteroidales > Bacteroidaceae > Colenecus. Next base: position 11,584 of record JAKSIU010000040.1, on the reverse strand, counting down.
ATAAAAAACCGTGGCCACCTGAGTCATAATGATAAGTACCAGACTCCTGTCTCACAATTCCGTCATAAGCCTCGCCGTTCGGAAGCGTGAAACCTACAGGAGACGGGTCATATATTGTCTTTATGGTACTTACACTTTTATGCTGGCCAAAATCGTAACCATTAATGTTGATGTTCTGATCAGAAATATGTACCATTGCACTCCAGAGATTTGTATACCAGTTGGTAGTCCAATCCATGAAAAATCCATTATCCACATTATAATAGGCATTCATATAATATGGCTTCTGAATAGCTTCGCCGACACTAACCAATTGGATTCTGCTCGGAGAACACCATTCCGCATTGTAGGTGTTCTGGTAGAGACCTCTGAATTGGTTGGTGAACTCTCCGTCACCACCAGGGAACGGATCCTTGCGTCCCCACTGATACATTGTACATGAACCTCTTGTGGATAGAGCGACATCCTCATGTTCGGCCTGTGCAAAGGTCGTATTTGATGTCACGTGACCATTGTTTGCCCTGACATAGCAGGAACGGCCGGCATATGTGGTTACAGGAGCGTTACCGGTACTGTACCAACCGAGAAGCACTTTCATGAAGTCATACTGCCTTCCACTTATGGTAACCCTGTTGGTTTCGGCCAGATTCTCGTCCGTCACCCATATCTGCCAGCTCCAGAGAATGGTATTGCTGCTGTTGCGGACAGCTACCATGCAGTTTCCCTGAGTGATTGTAGCATTTGCGACATCGAATGTCAGATAATCGCCATTGATGGCTACGTTGCTGACAAGATTGTTGGCATCCTGCCATACTATACAGGCGTTCAAATTGGTTCCTATTGAAGTGTTGTTGGAATTCAAACCGTTCTTGATCCATGGATCAGATATCGGCTTGTCGGCATGGTTGACGAAGTTCTGTAAGTAATGGGTATATGTACCTGGCTCTGAAGGAGCAGGTGCGGAATAAGCCGCTGTATTTGCACTGCCGTTCTTTATGGCATTTCCATATACGAGCGGTATCTTATAGTAACCCGATGAATTGACGACGTAAGTGTTGGCGGTGGAGCGTGTTGCCGTTACCTGACCAGTGGCAACATTGAAATAAGACAGGTCAAATCTGTCGGCAAGACTATTGCCACCCTTTGGCGAAGCGTTTCTCAGGTTGACATCGTGCCCATCCTTGGCAGGAGCGCTTCCTCCCGATACACCTGATTGAGCGGCTACCGTTACGGACAGGCTCTCGCCTGATGTTCCACCGCTGCCTGATGTGTTATTGAATGTAAGCCAGCTGGGTTTGGTCGTTGACCAGTTGATTCCATCTGTAGAATATTCGAGGTTCCAGCTTGCTGATTCAACCTGGCTGGCATCATTTTTCCTGACGCGGTAGCTCTTGACCGTCATGGCCGAACTGCCTCCGTGAAAATCAACGGTAACCGGGGTCATGCCTTCGATGTGGTACTCCCACTCATCCTTATAGCCAATAGTGTATGTATTGGTGTAACCTGCCTTCCAAGCACCGGTATTCAAGATGCCTTCCAGTACTGTATCATCAGTGAACGTCACCATTACTTTCACGTTGAGTGTAGCAACATTCTGAGGTATGATGAGGAACGGTTCGCCTATGACCGATGTGGTGGCATTGACTGGAAGTCCGCTCAGGTTCTCCTGTGACACTATACCGTTATGGCTGTCAATTTCGCTCCATGCAATGCTGCCGTCCTGAATCATAGTCGCTGTTCCTGATGGAGCCACACCTGAAAGACTGATTCTCTTGATGGTGGGATTCCCATCCATTTCCCCATACTTGAACCTGACAGCGGTAAGCGGGTGATTGAAACGGATTTCGGCCGTACCGGTGTTTCCCCCATTACCCTGATAATATCCAAAGAGAATGTCTTTCTGCTGTGAGGCTGTGGCAGGCACGGTGTGCTCTGTCGATACTCCTGTCGAAGCTATTGTCGCACTCTGGTCCAATGGCATGTTGGCGTAGGCAAGGAAGTTCAGGATCGTTGCCTGCGGCCAGTAAGCAACGGGTGTTGCAGTCCAAGCAGTGCCGGACCACGACACGGACTGGAAGAGCTTTTCAACACCGTCACCATTGTATGCTTTGACAGTGAACCCGCTGACCACGTCTGAAAACGAACCGAGTGCAGAATCGTCACCGCCCGTATTGACCTGAGTGCCTCTGGTAAGGACCGTGTCCAATTCCAGTGAAATGCCTTCGCTGACCTCAAATCCCATTGGAATCACAAGCTTCCCTTCCTTGTCCGAAAGGGCAAGTGGCGTTTCAGCATCAAGAACCGCCGCCCTGGTCTGCAAAGCGTCTCCAAAGCTCACTGCATATCTGACGGTTCCGTCATTCAGGTCCTGCAGGCCTGCAATATCGTTATTCTGACAACCTGCCAGAGCTACAACTGACAGGGTAAGGACGTATAATGATTGTCTTTTCATTTTCTGTTTCAGTTACATAGTTCTAATTACTTCCCCAGTTCATGAATCAATTGGCATCTTTGACGAGACGGACACTTAAACATGCACAGCGGACTGTATTGTACTCGTAGAAGAAATTGCCGCCAAGGGCACATAAGGCATACGCGTAGTGGGATTGGTAACCGGTAGACGACCAATAAAAGCTTCTTTCACCTTCGTTTATGACCTCCAAAATATCATTAGCATTGGAAAGGGAGCCATTAGATGGAAGACAGACAAGACCTGATGCCTCGGCGGTTGACCAAGTGGAAACGTCATATGAATTTGCTATTTCTCCAGTATAATTATCTGGCGCAAGAACAATGCAATTCGTTAGGCCACAGACAGTAACTGCAGAATTGTACTTGCCGCTACGTTCAGTACTGTTGCCGAACAGATAACGCCATTCGACGGCAGAAAGAGTGCGCCAGTCTGATCCCATACACACTCCCCAATCTCCGCCATTCTCACGGGTAAGGGTTTCACCGTCTGCGGCAGTTTCAATTGTCTTAAAGACGTGAGGATCAGTACTATAGAGATATGGCTGGGCAAGAAATGGATTGATATCCGTTCGGCCAGTTGCGCCCCACGAGAAAAAGTCTATCCATGCCGACTGGGTTGAGCGTGTTGACGGATCCAATGTTGTGTTTCCAGCGACGTTGCCGATGACATCATACTGCTTCTCGGCAAAACGCCATGCCCCCGTCGCTGCCTGATACTGAAGGTTACCCTTGGAGAATACGACCTTTTTGGTGGAGCTCACCGAGAACAGGCCGGTCAGAGCCTCATTGTCACTGCAGTCAATTCCAATAGTGTATTCATTTGTATATCCGGCCTTCCAGCTTCCGCTTGTCAGCTTTTGGTAAAGGTCCACGGTCTTGCCGTCAATTGTGCAGGATATCTTTATGCGGGCTGTGCTCGTTGACGCAAATGTCTGGGGAATGAGAAGGAATGCCGCACCGATTGCAGGGCTGGTGCTTGTCGGCTGCGTACCGATGTTCTGGCTGACAGTGGTCGTTGCTGCCGACGGAGTCCATGTGAACCTGTCCTTGGGATCGGTCTGTGCTGCTGTCGCCGGAGTCATCACGGCGGTACCTGAGGCATATACGTTCTCAATGCTGATGCTGTTGACAGCGAATGATGTCACACCACTGACGGTCCCCAGCTTGAACTGTATGGCTGTCAGTGGATGCGAGAAGAGTATGGCGGCCGTTCCGGTCATTACCAATGGATTTCCGGTTTTGCCGTCACTGGTGCAGCATCCCATCAGAATATCTTTCTGAGCCGATGCCGTTGTGGGGACAGCGTATGTCAGTGTCTGGTTGGCTGCACTTGCATTGGCAACGGTTGCACCGCTGGCGGGAAGGTTGGAGTAGGCGTAGAAGGTCTTGGACTCGCCTTTTTCCCACAGATACTCCTGTGATGTAGACCACAGAGAGGTGCCTGTGCTGTATGTGACCTCCTGATATGCTCCTGTTGCGGAACCGGGTATGAAGTTTTCCAGTGTCGTTGCATCCCATGCCTTGACAACAAAGGATTCATCGGTGGCGAAGGCAATCGGGCCCGGGCCGAACTCGTTGATGAGCTCGCCTCGGGTGGCAATGGAATGTCCAATGCCTTCAACTGTACCGTAGGTCATCGGAATTCTTACTGCACCGTCATCTGATGCAATTGTGCCGTGCTGAACGCTGGCTGATGACTGTGCCCTGGTGATGATTCCCGTATTTGCAATGCTCGGGCTGAATCTGACGACAGCATCAGACTGCGCATACTCCATTGATGCGAACTCTTCACGCTGACAGCCGCATAGGAGCATTGCCATCCCAAGAAACAGGGCGGAACCTTTTACACTATTTCTGATGATATTCAATTTCATATCGTTATTATTCTTTTCTATTGAAATCATTATTAATCTGATACGGGACGCACGGTGTAGCCTTGGTAACGGTCGTTGATATTCTCACAATTGACTTTGCCGGGCATTATGAAACTCAAGTAGTATGCGCTGCTGGGAACGGTCGAGCTAACTGTTCCCAACCAATAGCGGCCGCTGCCATCACCTTTGAAACTGGCGTCGACACCATAGCCTGCAGCCACGAAGAACAACTTGTTTGTGCCGTCACAGAAGAGAAGCCCGGCAACTCCGGTGTAATCGGAGATATATGTCTGTGCTTTACTTACCGAATAGATTCCTTTGCTGGGGTTGGCAGAAGGGAGTTCAGTCGGTGTCACACTTGGACCTGTACCGCCGCAGGCTTCATATAATGCCTGGTAATCGGCTTGAGTAGGCATACGCCAGGAACCGCCCCAATTGGCGCGGGCCGCATCATCCTCAAGATCGAGGGAAAGCTTGTTGTCGGGAGAACCTCCTCCTGTCCAAAATCCTGTTTTGTCCGTAGGAATGTACTTATTCCAACTGGTTTTAACGCCTCCCGTGTTGTACGGGGTTTTTGCCCAACAGAATCCGCCGGATAGTTCGGAACCGCCCTGTGCGGTGACCCACTTTGAACCATCGCGTACATATCCCGTCGTGCCTGCCCAGGAGAAGTACCATCCGTAATCCTTGGGAGTATTGGCTCCGACGTTGCAGGTTGCCCACTTGATTCCGCCGATCTCTACGTATTCGTGACCGTTGTAAGGGTCAGTGAGCATCAGCTCGTCATCGATATCGGTATCCCAGCTAGTAACAACGGGCTGGCTGTCGTCAACCAGCGGTTCTGGATTGGAAGGAGTGTTGCCTCCGTTGTTCCACTGTTCTACAGTAGGGGTATAGTTGACGGTCCATGCCACTCCCTCGGGAACCATGAGTCCGCTGATGATGGTCTTTTGGTGAGTTGGTATGATGATGCCTACCTTGCTACTGTTCTCCAGCTTGGCGCGGCGGGTGAACGTTTCGCTGTTTCCGGCGTTGCTTCCATTGATGACGAAGGTCAGATCATCGACCTCGGTATCATTGCCAGGGTTCAGGAAGAACGTGAAATTCAGGGTCTTGCCGTAGGCTACGGTCACGGGGTCTTCACCGAAGTCTATCGTGACGGTATTGTTGTCTGCAACTGTCGTTCCGCTGGCAAGAGTCGTCTTGGGCCTTCCGTATGATCCGTTCTGATCCATGTCAACGGCAAAGCCGCCGCTCAAGGCATGACCTGTCGAAACGAGCGATATCGAATTCACAATCATGGCGCTAAAAGTATCATCGAACTTGTTGGTGACGGTGAACTCCAGCGCAGTGGTCAGCGGCTGGAACACAAGCGTGACATCGTCGCCCACCTTGCTGGCCGGGACAACCGTCTTGGATACCATGTACATGCTCGTCATGTATGGGGCGGCCACCTTGCTGGCCGTTTCGCTTACAGACTTCACACTCTGGATCTGAGGTATGGTGCCGGTGATTGTTCTGCCTGATATTGAGGTCTTTGGATATACGGCATAGAACACGTGCTCGACATCGTCGCCCCACTGAAGGCCCTCGACATCCGGACCGGGGTTCCCAATGGCGGCATAGCTGTCCGATCCGGTCTCGTCGGGATCGACTTCAGTGACCACATAATCAGATACGTGCTTGGCGCTTTCGACATCGGTCTGAACCTTTGTGCACTGGGCGCAGTAGATGGTCAGCTTGTCGCCTATTTCCCAATCCAGCGACTGGGACTTTGTTCCTGTTCCGGTTATCTCCCCGTAGACGACTCTGGTTCCTGATTCAGAACGGCCGTCCGATATCCCGGCCGAGAACTCCACCGGCTTGCCGGTCATGTTGACTGCACGCTCACATCCCGTGAGCAGAAGGGCAGCTGCAACAGCGGCAGCCGCTGTGAAGGTTGCAAAAACGCTTTTCCTCATATTATTTTCATAATTTTTTTTTCAATCATGATGTCACTTGTTGTATATGCTGCTAAACGGACAACAATGAGCGTCTAAAAAAGTGCTAATCCCCAAAAATGTTGTTCACTGAAGATTCTGCATGACCGGGAGTCGAAGTCTTTGCTGTATTGGTGAACTCCACCCGCACAATATCCCCATCGTTCACGACTACATTTCTGCCCGCTTGTGCGGTATACGCCCAACTCCATGAATTCTCAGAGACAGTCCATGTGCCTGCCGTGACTTTTACCGTCTGGGAAACGTCAGAACCATTACCCTTGAGCACTACCCTGTAAGTGGTGCTCCCGTCAGTTATTGTGAATATTGAGCTGTCACCTGATTTCAGACCTTTTTTGACAATCTTGATGGCCGTTTCGGCGTGAAAGTTCGCGACGTATACAAGATCCTTCGTCCCAACTGCCCGAGGAGATTTATAGTATTTCTTATTGTTGCCGTCGGCAATCTCCTCCATTTCGTTCTGAGTGATAAAAGCGACTTTCCCGTAATTCACACCGCCGAATGACTTGTCATTACCGGCACCAGCCTCGTATACGTCCCATCCTTTGAAGACGTAAGGCAAAGTCGGGTCAACAGGCTCCTTAGTAGGCAGGGCACTGTCGAATGTGGGATATGCACCGCTTTCGTAGGTCCTGTCAATTTCAAACAGTCCGGATTCAGATGTCCAGTTCCAGGTATCGGGCGCCCATCGCACGGCATACACCTTTTCGCTGTATTTCGCACGGAGTGTCATGGAATAGGTAACAACGCGTGTGAAGTCAAACTGTTCACTCGCAATGCCTGTCTCGTTGCCGCTCTCATCATAGAACACTTCATACCAACCTGCGAAGACTTTTCCCGCCTTGGTCGGAGTTCCTGGATTCGTTGCTCTGTATTCATAGGAATTAGGCCCACCGATAGAGTTCACCGGGTCGAATTTCTGCAATGGGAAAATATTCGAATCAGAAATTCCAGTTCCACCGTTGATGTCAAACGTGACCATGCAGGAAGGCACGACATAACAAACGAAAGTCATTTCAAAGCCTTTCTTTATCATGTCCTTCGTAATACGAATCACATCATTGTCATTGTTATCGCTGATATGGATCTTTCCATTGTTGTCATGACGTTCTCCTTCCAGAATATATCTTACACCTACAAGGCCTGATCCCTGGTGATCACCATGAAGGTCAACCCAGTCCCAGTCAAAGGCCGTCGTCTCCAGACCGAAACCGAGTCCTCTGTCATATTTCGCCAGATGATTCTGATCCGGGTCGGTATCAATGATATAGTTTTCCCTGAGATATTTCAGATTCTCGTTGGGTATTTCGTAAGTACCGCAACCGTCGGTACCCGTAATGACATACGATGATCCAAGACCTTCCGATGCAGGCTTGCCGACAGGGATTTTATCGCTGTCACCGACTCCACCGATATGGTAATAATCATAACTCTTGAGGATGAATTTCATGCCCTGGATTGGTATATCCGTCCATCCGGAGTTGTTTTTGTAATCATAAGCAGAATAGTGTCCAGGTACACCATTGACCAGCACCGTGCCTCCTGAAGTCTTCGGATTTTTCCAATACTTGTCATGATCCCACAAATAGACTTTGAAATGGATTATTCCCTTTGCAGTCGGGACGTCCGGACCCAGTTTCCACACAGGTTTCAGCAACAGACTGCTGCTTATGGTCGCCGATTCGAATTTCGTTGTTCCATCTAATGACCAGTAGTCAAATTCGTAATCAGAATCAGTGCATACGGGAGTCGCAGTAATGCTGCTCACATTGAAAACGCTGCCTTTCTCTATTGAAATCGAAGTGAAGGAAGAAGCATTGCTGATCTGGGAAGTATCGAAACTTATGGTTTTTGTCGTCCCGAACTCCTGGACAAACACATCGAATTCAATTGTCGCTCCCTGAGTCAGCCAATTGCCGCTCAAATAACAATTGTCAAATCCCCCATATGAGTCGGAATGGGTTTTTGTGGCATTGGAGCAGGACACAAGGTTTCGGACGCGCCCATTCACTGGAGGCGGCAAGGCGTAACCATAATCTGAAGAAGGCAGAGGATCCAGGTCTATTGTCTGCTGATTCACATATTGATTGCCACCGCTGCCCGGTGCCCATATATAGAGGCCATTGAGATATGCTCCCTGATTGGCGTTTGGAGTATAGGAAACCGTACCGTAAGATACACCATCGTTTCCTGCCGGCAGAGTCGTGAGCAAATCCAATCTATCCATTTGGCGAGAACTCTGGTTGTAGCATTTGATATGAACTACGACATACGCACCTGGTACGGGATCCAATGTGTTCACATTCTTGATGTTGAATTTGAACTTGACCTGGCCGGGGGTCCGGTCAAAACTTTGGCCACTGACATTACATACATTCGCAATAATTGCCGCAATTGTGATGAGAATTATATGAAGGAATCTTTTCATCTTTCTCGTTTCTCTTTGTTTATTTGGAAAGATATCCGGTTACAGCTGCTCCCCAGGCTGTGGAAGCCTTGATTTTGGAACTGTCATAAGCCACGCCCTGAACCATAAGCATCATCTCAAGATGAGAGCCTTCGACCGGTGATGCGGCAGTTGATGAAAATGAATTGAACAAAGCAGATGAAGTGGTCTCTCCTGGAAGCACCGGTGAAGTGAAGTAATAGAATCCGTCACCGGCATTGTATATCCACCTTGCTCCCGACCCGCTGGCATCAGATGGCAGGGAAGTGAATCCGGCCGCTGCCGGATTGGATGCGTCATAAGACCAGGGGGCGACGATTATACCGTTGTCATCAAACCAGTTGGCTGCAAGGGCCGCCCTGATATAGCATTTCACATTGCCTGTATTCCTTATCACGACATTGTCCTTGACCCCGCTCAGCACCCGATCAGTCAGCTGCACGTCCACTGTCTCTGACAGGCCTAGAGTATAGGTGTTGGTATATCCTGCTTCCCATTCGCCCGAGTTGAGTGTCGCAAAAACTTCAGTTTCGTCTGTGAATGTGATGGTGACCTTAACACTATGTGCGCTAAGGTTCTGGGGGATGATGATGAACGGTTCACCGATCAGATGGGTGGTGCTGTTGACGCTGAGTCCGGTGGCCGATGACTGGGAAACGGAGTAATTGCGTGTGCCTATCCCGCTCCACGAGATGGTCCCGTCTGCTGCCATGGCGGCTGTACCTGTCTGTGCGACACCATCAAGCCTGATGCTCTTGACTGTGGGATTACCGTCCATTTCGCCGTACTTGAAACGGACTGCAGTCAGCGGATGCTCGAAGCGGATCTCGGCGGTGTGGGTGCCGCCGCCATTACCCTGATAATGGCCGAAAAGGATATCCTTCTGGTTGGCTGCTGATGCGGGTACGGTATGTACAGTTGACACGCCATCCTTTGTTATTGTGGCGGTCTGTGAACCGGGAAGGTTGGCGTATGCGAGGAAGTCAAGGCTTGTCCCTTTGGGCCATATTGCTTCCTCGGCTGCCTCCCATTCGCTTCCTGACCATGTGACGACAGTCTGGGAGACATTTTCCGTGCCGCCATTGTATGCCTTCACTATAAACGAACCCACTGTTGCCGCATACGCGGACAGTTCATCGTCACTGCCGGTGGTATTCACTAAAGTCCCCTTCGTCCCGTCTGATGCCGGACATATGTCTATGCCTTCGGTGGCAATCCACTCCATAGGCATGCTGAGACTGTCGCCGTTTCCCGTCAGTGATAGCATCATGCCGCCATTGCCCGTTTCGGCCCTGCTCTGTACCGGACGCTCCAGTGCCACGACATACCGGACGGGGCTGTCATTCATGCCACGCCTGCTAACGAACTCGTCTTTCTGGCAGCCTGCCAGCACGAGAGCTGCGGCTAAAATTGCTATAATAGCTCTTGTCTTCATTTCTCATTCTTAGGGTTCTAACTGCAAATCCTCGTCGTCGATTCCGGTCTTCCAATAGGCAACTATCGGGTCGCTGTAGTTGACGGTCCATTGTACCCCTTCCGGAACCATTATTCCAGTGACGCGTGTCTTCTTGTGGGTCTCGAAGATCACGCCATGATCGTCCTTGTCCTTCAGCATGGCGCGGCGGGTGAATGGCGCACTGGTACCGGCGTTGGTGCCCTTAATCTCGAAAGTCAGATCGTTCACCTGGTCAGCGGTATTCCCAGGATTGAGGAAGAAGGTGAAGGTCAAGGTCCTGTCGTGTGCAATTGACACAGATGGGCTGAAGTTGAGAGTCACCTTGTTGTGTCCCGTAGCGGCAAGTCCGTAAGCGAGCGTGGTCTTCGGACGGCCGTACAGACCGGACTGGTCCATATCCACAGAGAAACCTCCGTCAAGTGCGTGATGGTCCGAAATGAGGGATATGGAACTTACGTTCATGGCGCTACCCGTATCATCGAACTTGTTGGTGACGGTGAACTCGAGGACCGTTGTGAGAGGCTGGAATATCAGAGTCACGGGACTTGCATCGGGCTCATAAGTACCTGCCTTGGAGACCATATACATGTTCTTCATGTCAGGAGAAACGGTCTTGTTGTCTGTTCCACTGATTGTACCGGCTGTCTGGATTGCAGGGATGCTTCCGGTGACGTCTTTTCCAGAAATGGTCGAACCGGCTCCCGTGATCACTCCAGGATACACGGCATAGAACGTGTGCTGGCCGGTGCCCCACTGCAGGCCCTCACCGTCACTCTCGGCATTCTCTATGCCGGCATAGCTGTCCATGTTATCTGTGCTGGCCACTTCTATGTCCTGTACTCCGTACAATGCACTCTTCTTGCCATCGCACTTGGCGCAGTAAATGGTAATCATGTCACCATCCATCCAATTGATGGCCTGTGATGTTCCCGACTCCACTCCGTAGGCCACCCTGGTCTGGGGCAGTCCTGAACGGGAGAATGGATCTGAGCAATAGATTTCAGCTGAGAATTCCACCGGCCTGCCGGTCATGTCCTTTTTCCGCTCACATCCAGTGAGCAGAAGAGCAGCCAATGCTGCCACCGTGAAACTTGCTAAAATGCTTGTCCTCATATTCATAATTTTATTCCTATTCCCACAACATAGACAAATCACATGCACCATCCGGATGCCGGTCTGCGGTCCGAGCCTTCCCATCTTGAGACGGCAGGAATGACGCCGTATCCAGTAATCTTGTCACCAGACACAGCGGTGACAAGATGGGCCTTTCATATACTTTAAGCTTCATATAATCAGCTATTTTCGTGTATGCTGTAAAACGGGCGTTTTTGGGATA
>JAKSIU010000004.1 GCA_024398615.1 Bacteroidaceae bacterium | reverse complement strand
TACTCAAGCAGACGCTTACGTGTACCGAAGTGGTTTTCCTCAACCTTCTTCTGTGCCTGTTCGATACGTTTGGTTATGAAGCTGTTCTCAATCATCTCGTCTTCCTGCAGACCCAGCTTGTCCATAAGCGGAGCAATCTTTTCCGAACCGAACAGACGCATCAGATTATCTTCAAGCGAAATGAAGAAGACACTTGAGCCCGGGTCACCCTGACGTCCTGAACGGCCTCTCAGCTGACGGTCAACACGGCGGCTCTCATGACGTTCAGTACCGATAATGGCAAGACCGCCTGCAGCCTTTACTTCGGGAGAAAGCTTGATATCGGTACCACGGCCTGCCATGTTGGTGGCAATGGTAACGATACTCCTCTGTCCTGCCTGGGCAACGATATCGGCTTCCTTCTGGTGCAGCTTGGCATTCAGCACGTTGTGCTCGATCTTGCGCATGGTGAGCATGCGGCTCAACTGTTCACTGATTTCGACCGATGTAGTACCTACCAGAACCGGGCGACCGGCTTTCACCAGATTTTCAATCTCCTGAATGACAGCCTTATACTTCTCACGCTTGGTCTTGTAAATACGGTCATTCTGGTCAATTCGTGCAATGGGACGGTTCGTAGGGATAACCACGACATCCAGTTTATAGATATCCCAGAATTCGCCTGCCTCCGTTTCAGCCGTACCGGTCATACCGGCCAGCTTGTGGTACATACGGAAATAGTTCTGAAGAGTGATGGTTGCAAATGTCTGGGTAGCCGCTTCAATGGTAACACGTTCCTTTGCCTCAACAGCCTGATGCAGACCATCTGACCAACGGCGCCCTTCCATGATACGGCCTGTCTGCTCGTCCACGATCTTGACCTTGCCGTCTTCGGTAACAATGTAGTCGACATCCTTCTCGAACATGCAGTATGCCTTGAGCAGCTGGTTGATGGTATGGATACGCTCGCTCTTGACAGCATAGTCAGTCAACAGGGCATCTTTCTTTTCAAGACGTTCTTCAGGAGTCAGTTCCGTATGGGTCTCAAGTTCTGAAAGCTGTGAAGCGATATCGGGAAGCACAAAGAATTCGGGATCCTTGTTCGTGCCGCTGATAAGTTCAACGCCCTTGTCGGTAAGGTCCACACTGTTCAGCTTCTCATCAATGACAAAATACAGAGGCTCGACAGCTTCAGGCATGCGCTTGTTCTGCTGCTCCATGTAGATTTCCTCGGTCTTCTGCATGCCGACCTTCATTCCCGGTTCGCTGAGCAGCTTGATCAGGGCCTTGTTCTTTGGAAGTGCCTTGAAACTGCGGAACAGTGAAAGGAAGCCCTGGGCAACCTCATCCTGATTATCGGACTGGACCAGTTTGCGTGCCTCGGCAAGGAACTGGGTAGCCAGTTTCTTCTGGGCATCATACAGCTGCTCCACCTGTGGGCGGAGTTCTTCAAAGAGCTGGTCATCGCCCTTCGGGACAGGACCGGATATAATAAGAGGTGTACGGGCATCATCAATGAGAACCGAGTCAACCTCATCCACGATTGCGTAATTGTGTCCGCGCTGTACCAGTTCGTCCGGACGGCCGGCCATATTGTCACGCAGATAGTCAAAACCGAATTCATTGTTCGTACCGAAAGTGATATCGGCACGATATGCGTTTCTACGGGCTTCAGAATTAGGCTGATGCTTGTCAATGCAGTCAACTGACAGACCATGGAACATGTAGAGCGGACCCATCCATTCCGAGTCACGCTTGGCCAGATAGTCATTGACCGTAACCACATGGACACCGTTGCCGGTAAGAGCGTTCAGGAACACCGGAAGTGTTGCCACAAGGGTCTTACCCTCACCGGTTGCCATTTCAGCGATCTTGCCCTTGTGCAGGACAGTGCCGCCGAACAACTGTACATCATAATGGATCATGTTCCATATGGTGTCATTGCCTCCGGCGACCCAATGGTTATGCCACAAGGCCTTGTCCCCGTCAATGGTCACGAAATCATGACGTGCGGCCAGATTGCGGTCAAAGTCATTTGCCGTAACCTCTACGACCTCATTTTCAGTGAAACGGCGTGCCGTCTCCTTGACTATTGAGAAAACATCGGGAAGCACTTCATCAAGAACCACCTCATAGCGGTCCAGCACCTCCTTTTCCTTCTTGTCTATCTGATTGAACAGTGCCTCGCGGTCCTCCAGCTCGGTCTGCTCGACCTTTGCCTTGATTTCAGCAATCTCCTTCTTTTCAGGAATCACGAAATCCTGAACCTTCTGTCTTATGGCAGCCGATGCGGCACGCAGCTCATCGGTGCTCATTTTCTCATACTTAGGGTAAGCCGCCTTTACCTTTTCGACCCAAGGCTGGATTTCCTTGTAATCACGTGTGGCCTTGTTGCCGAACAGCTTCCCAATAAACTCGTTAAAACCCATATGTCGATATTTATTTTGCAAATTACACTTGTGGCACAACTGAATGCCGCAGGACACGCTGCAAAAAGCCTGCCAGCAGCACCACTTCCGTGCCAATTTTGCAAAAGTAGTAATTTTTCCGTCGTTTTGACAAGGCATTGCGAAAAAGACGGCACAAAAACTGTTTCCATCGCCACACCTTTGGCGGTGGGACGGAAGCCGCCACGGCCGGTATGGTGGGGATGTGACGGGCCTGACGTTCCGTGACCGGCGTGCGCGTCACTGCGGCCGGGTCCGCGGAACTCGCTTCGCTCAGACAGCCGCGGCCCTTTCCGGCCTCCGTTCCTTCACGCTTTTCCGGTCACCCCACGATGGCCCGGCACATTCCCCGCCACACCGTCCTTTGGGTGGCGGTTTCCGTTCCACCGAATGCTGAAAAAAGTGGGGTTCTTACAGGTTCTCTACCTGCTCAAGGGTCAGACCCGTACATTTGGCTATGACATCGGCAGGAATGTTTTCGGCCTTCAAGTTACGTGCGGTCTCATACGCCTTGTCAAGCGCGCCTTCTGCACGACCTTCTGCCAGGCCTTCTGCACGACCTTCTGCCAGGCCTTCTTCGCGGGCTACGCGCTTGGCGTATTTCATCTGGGCGCGTCTGTCTATATCGGTTGTCATAGCATTTATGTATTTTATCTTTACACTTGATTCCATTGCCGCAAGCTCGCTCTGACGGGCCAGCTTGGCCCATATGCCTTCGGCAAAACCATCCGGAAGGACGTCCAACTCGTGCAGCCTGCGAATGCAAAAGTAGAATCTTTCCTTGTCATTGTCAATATCTTCCCACTTTTTGTCGAAATGCGCCAGCTCAACGAACACGAAATGCAGGTTGTCAGTCATCAGCTCGTGCGTGCGGTCTTCACGCAACGAGTAGCTGGACAGGATGCTGCCGTCCCAATCCGGGGCATGCTGGCGGGTGAAGGCAATTATCGACACTATGTACACCGGTTTCAGGCTGTAGTCCTCCTGGCCCTTCTTGACCTGGTCCTGGATGCAGTAAGTCGAATAGTACAGACAGCGGTCGGCGAACCAGTCCTGGGCACGAACCTGCACCTCGACATTGATTCGGGTGCCGTCGGACAATATGCACGACACATCGAACACGCTGTCTTTCAGGTTTTTGGCGTATGACTGCTGGCGGTTCCGGTAGAACTCCAGATCCTCGATGCGAAGTTCCGGTATCAGCTCGTTGAGCAGGGCTATGAGCAGGTCCTTGTTGTCCTCGCGGCAGAACACCCACTGGAACGCGACATCGTTCATCAGGTTCACGTACTTGCCGTATGTCAGTGTGTCATGTTCAGATTTTCTTTTCATAGGTACTGATTTGAACAAAGAGAGACTGATTTCTCTTTGGCACAAAGATAGCTGGCGGATTTGAACGTCATTATATCGAAACCACAAATAATGATTTCAGCGGCAGGCAGAAGTCACTGCCGCCACGCCTTTAGCGGTGGAGCGGAAACCGCCAAAGGCCATGGTGGCTTCCGTTCCACCGCTGAAAGAGTGGCGGCTTCAGCACCTTATCAATAATAATGCCAATAAGTTTGACAAGCTCAAAGAAATTAGTATTTTTGCAGTCAATTAATAATAGTATTGGAATGAATCCGTCAGCAGTGGTATCAGTATACAGCGTAGGTGTGGTGGTCGTCAAACCGTCATTCCAGGAGTAAGGTACACTTCAGACAAAACAAGATAAGGCCTTTCTCCACAAAGAGAAGGGCTTTTTTGCTAATAAATATAAGACAATTATGAAAATTCCACTCAGAAGCAGCCAGTGTACTGAAGGCAGGCGTATGGCAGCAGCCCGCGCCCTTTGGGTCGCCAACGGCATGAAGAAGGAACAGTTCGGCAAGCCGATCATTGCAATAGCCAATTCGTTCACCCAGTTCGTACCAGGACATACCCATCTGCACGAAGCAGGACAGATTGTCAAGGCCGAGATCGAGCGTCTTGGCTGCTATGCCGCCGAATTCAACACAATTGCCATTGATGACGGCATTGCCATGGGACATGACGGCATGCTGTACTCACTGCCATCACGTGACATCATTGCCGACAGCGTGGAATACATGGTCAATGCACATAAGGCCGATGCTCTGGTCTGCATAAGCAACTGCGACAAGATTACCCCGGGAATGCTCATGGCCACCATGCGTCTGAACATACCCACCGTTTTCGTGAGCGGAGGTCCCATGGAAGCAGGCGAGTGGAAGGGACAGCATGTTGACCTTATCGATGCAATGGTGAAAGGAGCCGATGACAGTGTCAGCGATGCCGATATGGCCAGCCTCGAAGACAATGCCTGTCCCGGATGCGGATGCTGTTCCGGCATGTTCACGGCCAATTCCATGAACTGCCTGACTGAAGCGCTGGGATTCTCTCTTCCCGGCAACGGAACCATCCTTGCCACACATGAGAACAGGGTCCAGCTTATGCGCGATGCAGCCAGACTGATTGTCAGGAATGCCCTTGCCTATTATGAGCAGGGCGATGACAGTCTGCTTCCTCTGAACATAGCAAGGAAACATGCTTTTGAGAATGCCATGGCGCTGGACATTGCAATGGGCGGTTCCACAAATACCGTACTGCATCTGCTGGCCGTAGCGAATGAAGCGGGAGTGGATTTCACAATGGACGACATTGACCGTCTTTCCAGAAAGGTACCCTGTCTCTGCAAAGTCGCCCCGAACACCCAGAAATATCATGTTCAGGATGTAGGCCGTGCCGGAGGCGTGCTTGGAATCATGGAGCAGTTGAGGAAAGGCGGACTCATCTGTGACAAGGCCATGAACGTTACCGGAATGGATTACGCAAAGCTGACTGACGAATACAGCATTGAAAAGTCCGCACCGGCCGATGAAGCCCTGCGCATATATTCATCGGCCCCGGCAAACCGTTTCTGCAACACGCTCGGCGCACAGGGCTGCAAGTATGACAGCCTTGACACTGACCGCAGCGAGGGTTGCATACGCGACCTTCAGCACGCATATTCCAAAGATGGCGGTCTGGCCATCCTGAAAGGCAACATTGCCGTTGACGGCTGCGTAATCAAGACCGCAGGAGTTGATGAAGGCATATGGAAGTTCTCAGGACCGGCAAAGGTATTTGATTCTCAGGAGGATGCCGTGGATGGCATACTTGGCGGCAAGGTCGTGGCAGGCGATGTAGTGGTCATCACCCACGAAGGGCCCAAGGGTGGCCCTGGCATGCAGGAAATGCTCTACCCCACCTCATACATCAAATCACGCCATCTCGGCAAGCAGTGCGCGCTCATCACCGACGGACGTTTCAGCGGTGGGACATCGGGCCTCAGCATAGGTCACATATCACCGGAGGCAGCCAGCGGTGGAGCCATAGGCAAGGTCGTTGACGGAGATATCATAGACATTGACATTCCAGCACGCAGCATCAATGTCCGTCTGAGCGACAGTGAACTGGAGGCAAGACCCATGCGTCCGCTTACCCGCAAGCGCGTGGTACCCAAGAGTCTCAAGGCGTATGCCAACATGGTCAGTTCGGCCGACAAGGGTGGAATCAGAATAATAGAATAATTACATGGCGAACATAATTACAGGCGCAGAGGCACTTATCCAATCATTGCTCAACCAGGGCGTTGACACAGCGTTCGTATATCCCGGAGGAAACATAATCAGGGTATTCGACTCACTGTTCTCCCACCAATCTGATCTGAAACAGATTCTGGTGCGCCACGAGCAGGGCGCCACACACGCAGCCCAGGGTTACGCACGCATTTCCGGCAAACCGGGTGTAGCAATTGTCACCAGCGGTCCCGGAGCCACCAACACATTGACTGGAATCAGCGATGCCATGCTGGACAGCACCCCAATAGTAGTCATTGCAGGACAGGTCGGAACCGATGCGCTTGGAACGGACGCATTCCAGGAAATTGACCTTGTAGGTGTAACCCAGCCTATAACCAAATGGAGTTACCAGATAAGACGCGCCCAAGACATTTCCTGGGCTGTTGCAAGAGCCTTCTACATTGCCCAGTCCGGCCGTCCCGGTCCGGTTGTGCTTGACTTCACAAAGACCGCCCAGAACGAGACCGTTGATTACAGCCCTGAAAAGATCGATTTCGTACGCAGCTACATACCGTCACCCGAACCGGACATGAGTGAAATTGAAGCAGCAGCCAGACTGATTGACTGCAGCACAAGGCCTCTGGTTCTTGTCGGGCACGGAGTTGAACTGGGTAATGCCGAAAATGAACTCAAGGCATTCATAGAAAAAGCCGATGCACCTGCCGCACGCACCCTGTTGGGACTGTCGGCACTGCCGTCCGGCCATCCGTTGAACATGGGTATGCTGGGCATGCACGGTAATCTTGCCCCGAACGTCATGACCAACCGCTGTGACCTTCTCATTGCTGTGGGCATGCGTTTTGACGACAGGGTAACCAGCGCAGTCGACAGTTATGCCCGTCAGGCAAAGATCATACATCTGGACATAGACAAGTCGGAATTCGGAAAGAACGTAAAGCCCGATGTTACAGTCCTTGGAGACTGCCGCCGCACTCTCGCGCTCATAACGGAACGCATATCCAGGACCTGTCACAAGGAGTGGATTAAAGAATTCAAGCCATTGGCACAGAAAGAACATGAAAAGGTCATTGACCATGCCATCAATCCGGGCGAAGGTCCCCTTCTCATGGGTGAGGTCGTAAATGCCATAGCCATGCAGGCTCCGTCCGATGCCGCGCTTGTAACCGATGTCGGACTGAACCAGATGTTCGCAGCCCGTTATTTCAAGTACTCGGTTCCACGCAGCATAATCACTTCGGGCGGACTTGGAACCATGGGATTCTCGCTGCCGGCCGCAATAGGCGCCACCTTCGGCGATCAGGAGCGCATGGTATTCTCGTTCCAGGGAGACGGAGGATTCCAGATGAACATGCAGGAGCTGGGCACTATCATGGAAACCGGAGCTCCGGTCAAGATAATCGTAATGAACAACAGTTATCTGGGCAACGTACGCCAGTGGCAGCAGATGATGTTCGAAAGCCGGTATTCATGCACTCACATGACAAGTCCTGACATCAGTATGATTGCCGGTGCATACGGAATCCCGTTCCGCCGCGTAATGGACCGCCGTGAACTTGCACAGGCCATATCGGACATGATAGCGGCTCCCGGAGCATTCATACTTGAGACGATAGTCCTTGATGAGGAGAATGTAATGCCCATGATTCCCGGTCATGAACCGGTTGACCATATGATATTTACCATTGATGAGAAATGGAGATGATGGAAAAGACATTATACACGCTGATAGTACACTCTGAGAACATTGCCGGTGTTCTGAATCAGGTCACGGCAGTATTTACCCGACGTCAGGTCAACATCGAGAGCCTCAACGTTTCAGCATCGTCAATTCAAGGTATACACCGTTACACCATAACCGCATGGAGTGACAAGGACACAATTGAAAAGATTGTAAGCCAGATCGAGAAGAAAGTCGATGTGCTTCAGTGCCGCTATTTCACTGACGATGAGATATTCATGCAGGAAGTTGCCCTGTACAAGGTCGTTACATCGGTCCTGATTGACAGCCCCGCCATGAACGACATAATCCGCAAATACGGAGCCAAACTGATTGAAGTCAATCAGACCTTCTCCGTAATCGAGAAGACCGGCAGCACACACGACATCATGGCACTTAACGAAGAACTGACAGCCCAGGGCGGCATGCTGCAGTTTGTCAGTTCGGGACGTATTGCCATAACAAGAGCAAGAATAGAACATGTAAACGAGTATCTGGAAAAGATTTCCAGCCAATATGGAATAAAGAACTTGTAACCAAATAACACAAAACATTATGAAAATGAATTTCGGCGGTGTCATTGAGGAAGTCATGACACGTGAAGAGTTCCCGCTTGAAAAGGCAAGGGAAGTGTTGAAGAACGAGACAATCGCTGTCATCGGCTACGGTGTTCAGGGACCGGGACAGGCATGCAACCTGCGCGACAACGGTTTCAACGTCATTGTCGGCCAGCGTCAGGGCAAGACCTTTGAAAAGGCCATCGCCGACGGATGGGTTCCCGGAAAGACCCTGTTCTCAATTGAAGAAGCAGCCCAGAAGGGTACAATCATCTGCATGCTTCTGTCCGATGCGGCCCAGATGCAGCAGTGGCCTGTAATCAAGCCTTATCTGACAGCAGGCAAGACTCTGTATTTCTCACACGGATTCGCAATCACATGGAATGACCGCACAGGCGTGGTTCCACCAAAGGACATCGATGTCATCATGGTTGCTCCAAAGGGTTCAGGAACATCACTGCGTACCATGTTCCTTGAAGGACGCGGTCTGAACAGTTCATACGCCATCTATCAGGACGCTTCAGGCAAGGCCCTTGAAAAGGTTCTGGCATTCGGTATCGGTATCGGATCCGGTTACCTGTTCGAAACCACATTCATCCGCGAGGCCACATCGGACCTTACCGGCGAGCGCGGTTCTCTGATGGGAGCTATCCAGGGTCTTCTGCTTGCCCAGTACGAAGTGCTTCGTGAGAACGGACACACTCCTTCAGAAGCCTTCAATGAAACCGTAGAAGAACTGACACAGTCTCTTATGCCGCTGTTTGCAGCAAAGGGCATGGACTGGATGTACGCCAACTGCTCAACCACTGCACAGCGCGGTGCCCTTGACTGGATGGTTCCGTTCCACGATGCCATCAAGCCGGTTGTCGAGAAGCTGTACGCAAGTGTACGCTGCGGCAACGAAGCTCAGATTTCCATTGATGCCAACTCAAAGCCCGATTACCGTGAAGGACTTGAGCAGGAGCTCAAGGCACTGCGCGAAAGCGAGATGTGGCAGACCGGAGCTGTTGTACGCAAGCTCCGTCCTGAGAACAACTGATAACAGGACAATCCCCCGTCGGCATATCATAATCTGCCTTCGGGGGATTATTGTTTTTGGACGAACCATAAAGGCTCACCCGAAAAAGTATAAGGACGTTCCAAGAATTATTGCACGCCTGAGCTTTCAAGGTTTTGGATGTTGGATGCAGACGTGGCGGGAGACACATGCAGGTACTCTGCCAACATTACAGCTGGAAGTCCCTACTTGCCAATCCTGCAACCAGAAAGCTTGTAGCACAGTTTTTCTGCAAGTTTGGCAACGAAAAGCGGCTTTTGGGGCTGTATTGATGCCAAACCTGCAAGAAATCGGCCTCAGGAACTTTCTGACTGCAAGTTTGGCAATATGCCCACAAAGAAACGTATTTTTCATACACGATAGGGAACAGATGGCCTATGGATAGCCCCTCATTGCGGATTCTCTCCCTATCATAGGTGGAGTGCCTATCTTGTGTGTCAGCGTCAGTCCCCACACTTTGGCTCAGTCGAAAAACAGTGGGGCAAAGCTCCCGATATTACTATTGCCAAGTTTGCTACCAGGATGGCTAGCCATCTGAATACCGCTATGGCTGTGTATACAATTGTACCCGCGACATTTTTGGATGCTGGAAGGGTGGCTATGCGGACTTTCCGTGGAATGGCCGATAAGCTACAAGGCCTTTCAGGCGTGAAGAAACGCGGCTGTCTGAGCGGCAAAGCCGCGAGTTCCGCGCTTCAGCCTGAAAAGCCGCAGGAGCAGGCCATGGAGCGGCAGTCCGCACAGCCACCCTTCCAGCATCCAAAACCTGCATTCAAAAATGACATCTGCACTCCCCACTAAATTTCGACTGAGCCACCATAAATGAAAAGCGGCCCCGAAAACGGAGCCGCTTTTCATTATCGTACTGTAACCTGTTATCAGAAAATTCTGTAACGTGTATCTTCAACCTTAGCCTGCATGTAAAGTTCCTGCAGGATAGACTGTGCGAGACGGCCGCCGGCAATTGTTTCAAGACGTTCCTTTTCAGCTGTCTCATCAATTGCTGCAGAATATGAATCATCGGTAATCTTTTCAGCGACGAATACGCAATTCTCACCTACGACAGGAGCTGAGAGTACGTTCTGGGCAAGATTGATTACACTTGGTCCAAGACTTGGTTCATTGGTCATTGTTGAAGCAATGTATGCATCGTTCGTGAAGTTGCAGAACTGGACTGTATCAATTCTGATGCCCTCGATTGACTTTGCCTCGTCAATGCTCTTTACGCCTGCAAGCTTGTCAAGAAGAAGCTGAGCCTTCTTGCTGTTGATGACCTTTGATGCAAGAGCCGTCTGAGCATTCTCAATTGAAGTGTATCCTGCAGGATTGATCTTGCTTACAGCAACAACAAGCAGATGATCATTGGCTGCACCTACTTCATATATACGTGACACTTCGCCTTCCTTTGCATCGAAAGCCCAACGCAGTGCCTCATGTGACTTTGCCACACCGGCTACATTGTTGCTGCTGCTTGAGAAAGCAGGATAGAAGAGAAGACGGTAGTTGGAATCTTCAGCATTGGCCTTGAGTGAGTCAAGTGTGGCGTTCTGTGCTACAAAGAGGCTCAGATCAGTGTATGCCTTGTTGCTGGTTTCCTCGCTGAATTCAACCGGACGCTGGATTGCGGCAACGTTATACTTGTCAACAATGTTGCGTACATCTGTAACCTTGATAATGAGATTGCCCTGTGAAATCTTGACATTTGCAACCTCGCCCTTCTTCATGCCGTTGATGGCATTCAGATACTTGGCATTGTCACCATTGATTGCTGCCGGCTCATACTGAGCTGAAGTAATCCACTGTTCAATACCGCTCTGGCCATAGACCTGAGCTATTTCAGCGAAATCGGCTCCACCCTTGACTGCAGTATAGATGCTGTCTGCCAGGCGGTCTGACTCCTGCTCATTTTCAGCAACAACCTGAATGATGCTGTACTGGATTGAATCATAGCCCTGTTCCTTACCGATAAGCTTGAATGAGGTATAGCTGTCAGTATATTCGTCATAAACAGGACCGAAAATGCCTGCCTCGTTGACTGAATCAAGATTCTCGGCAACAGCCAATGGAAGGTATCCCAGTGAACGTGCTACCTCGCTGTAGGTCTGGCGTGACTGTGCACGGCGCAGGAATGAAGCATAGTCCTCATCGGTTTCCTGAAGCTGTTCAGTAAGCTCGACCATCTCCTGAAGAAGGGCGTCACGATCGGCCTGACTTGGCAGGATCTCCGTGTCAATGTAGTAAATGTCACGGGTCTCAGCATAATTATAAAGGCTTTCCTTGTTCTCCGCATACACATTCTTGAGATCCTGGGCAGAAACCGTAACGTCTGCATCGGCCAGTGATGAGAAGGACAGTGAAGCCATCAGAACATCGGCACGCTTGATACGGCTTTCGTATGAATCCTTGATGGAAACGGGATTGGCAACGGCTGCTGAACCGACAAGTGCAGAATACTTCTGGTAAAGCAACGAGCTCTTGATTTCCTTCTCAATGAAAAGCCAGAACTTGTACATGCTGTCATAATAACGCATCTGCTCTGCAGGAACAGACTCGCGGTCGAGAGACTCATAACCTGCTATGAAACTCTTGAGATTGTCAGCATCGAAATTACCCTGTGCATCTGAGAACGGAGTATTCTGAAGATTTGGATCTGTACCCTCCTCTATGACGGCGCGGACTTCAGCATCAGTAACAGTCAGGCCCAGTTTCTCTGCCTCGTTGTTGATGATGGTATTGCGTACCATGGAACTCCAGACCTCATCCTTGAGGGAATTGTTCATTTCCTCAGTGAGATCATTGGTTCCCATACCGAACTTCACCACCTCAGTGTAGTTTTCAAGCTCGTCCTGGAAATCCATAGCGGAAATTTTCTGACCGGCTATTGATCCTACGTACTGAACGCCCTGATTCGGACGGATAATCTTCCATGCATCGCCAAGAATGAAGGCCAGCATAGCAAGGCCGATAACGATAAGGAGCAGTGGTCCTTTGCTTCTGATTTTCTGTAATGTTGCCATTTCTATTGTGTTGTTTATTTGTTTTCTATCCAAATAAAAAATCCCCAATCGGATTTTTAGCGCACAAAAGTACTTAATTTTGTTATATTATAAAAAAAAGAAGGGGATAATTTGAATCCCCTTTATCACTCTTCCGACTCCGTATCCGATTCTTCGGTCGGCTCCTCCTCCGCCGACGGTATGGAATCCGGCTGGACATCCTCAATCGGGAAGACTCCCTGACTGTGCCGGATAAAATATTCGGTCATGTTGCCGTTTGATTCGAACCCCACTCCCTTCAGCATCCTGTTGGGCTGACGGATGGTTATGGAATCATCGGAATATACCTTGTCGGACCTGTTGTTAACGTACATGTGGGGTGTATCAAACTCGTCTCCATTCATATTCTGGGAGTGGACATGCCCCTTCAATTCCCATAGTTTCGAGTTATTCAAATAGTATGCCGTATCAGCAACAAGTGTCGCCTCCACTTCCATATTCTCATTATAGATCTCAAGATGAATGCCTTTTTCCAAACTGTAATAAGGAGGTTTCATCTGATCGAACACCATCCATTCCGGGGCTGTCACATGGTACTTCAAGCGACCATCTTCCGATATAAGCATATCCACGCCTACAGTTGTCATGACACTGGCCGAATCGCGGTTCGTTATTGCCGCACCGAACTGTTTGCCATGGCCGGAGCAGGAATGGCATAGAAACGGCAAGACAACCGCCATCAGGACGGTTGCCATGCGTTTGAACTCTGACACGGGTCTCAAACCTGTATCCGAAATCATCTTATCGTAGTTGTCTCGTTGATCCAGCCCTTGATTTCCAGCTTCTGACCTTCCTTGAGTGAGAACATGAACAGGTCTTCAGGTTTCGGGCACTGCTTTGAATATTCACGGATCAGTTCGTTGGCCTTATCGGCTACGCTTGAATCAACTCTTCTGGCCTGCTCCAGCTTATCCAGAACAGCGAAGTATGCGCACTGGTCCAGAGCGGGTTCATTATTCCAATGATGCTTGATGGCATATAGCTGTGCCAGCAGAATGTATGCAGCACCCTTGTTCGGGTTGTTGGCAATGGCCTTGTTTGCGCATGAGCGACTCTTGTCATAATTTTCCTTTGACAGCCATATCGATGCCATAGTCTGGTAAATGTCAGCCTTGGCGAGCTTGTTCTCCTCAAGTTCAACAGCCTGCTCATAATATTCGATTGCCTTTGTGGCATCATCACGCTGCTGGAGATACAGAGCTCCCAGGCTCTTTGCAGTCTGAACTGAAGGAGACAGCTGGTGAGCATACTCGGCAGCCTGGAAATATGCGTCTGATGACCGGCAGTCAAATATTGACATAAGTCTTACAACCTTGTTCAGGTATTCGACATCGCTCTTGTTGGCCTCAATCTTCGGACCATAGATATCCTGAAGAGTCTCGCAGTCTGCAGCACCGCTGTTGACGAAGTTGGCATCAATGTTATCCTTTGTCTTGGCGCTCTGCTCCAGAACCTTCTCGTTGGTCTGGGTCAGGATGAACTCGTCAATATACTGTGAGCAGTCAAGATAGTCCTGCATGAGAGCCTCACGGTATTCCTCATTATCTTTCTTTGCCTTGAAACGCTGGGCAGAGATTCTCATAAGGTCATCAAGAACATAGTACTGCGTTGCGCCCTTTGACAGATCCACAGCCTTGCGGAGCAGTTCGTATGCCTTTGCTACAGTCGGTTTCGGATTGTAGGAAAGATAATCGTGAGCATAAGAACCCATGATTTCACCTTCACTGGTCGGAGTCTTCTGCTGGAGATTCAGTTTGTCCAGATACTTGATTCTCTGCTCATAGACATCCATCAGTTCCTGTGAATACTTGGCCTTGAGTTCAGCATCGGTTTCTGCCTTGTAAAGAGCATGAAGGATCTTGACACCATTGGTGTAAGTGGAGACTGATGCCAGAGGAGCATCCCTGAAGACTTCCTTCCACCCCTGTTCATAGGCGTCCTTGTAGTTTTCAGTCTTCACATACTCGGTGTAGATGCTCATATACCTCAAGGTATTGATGCTGTCTTCACCCTGTCCATAACGTGAGCCGTCCTCGACTCCCTTCTGTGCATAAACGCCGCTTGCCGAAAGAACTGCAAGAGCAACTAAAGCTATCTTTTTCATAATTATATGTATTATTTCAAAACCTGATTCACTGTTATGATAGAAAAAAACGTCAATTGTTAAATCATTCGACCATCCACTTCATGAACCAGCGTTCCATGAAAGTGACACCGATGCTCAATCCTATGTAGTTTTCACATACCGAACCGTCAAACTGCGGCTGCACCCTTGAATACTGGCCGGAGACATGAATGTAAGCCATACTGTTGTAGGCCGATGTGACCGGCAGGCTGAAACCGGCTGTAGCCCCGAACTCCAGAGGTCCCGGATTGTCACCTATATTATAGTAGGGTTGTGAGAACTTGAGACCGGCCTGATACGATGTACGTCTGAACAGTTTCTTGCTGTCCGGTTCCGGTATCAGACTGAGGCCGGCCTGTACAGCAAAACGGTCACGACCATAAGATTCGCCGAAGAAACGTGCATCGGACCACTTTTCCAAAGACACATCGGCTCCGGCCGTCCAGTTCCTGCTTGAATAGCTCAATCCTACGGAAAGCCTGTCAGGCAGATGGAATGCATCCTCGATTGATGCCGTATCGGCAACAGTATGTACATCGGCAATGGTACAGTCCGAATTGAAATCAGTTGCCGGTGAATATGTGGCGCCTATAACCAGACGGTCCTTGCCTGATTTGATGGTTCCCTGAATACCGAAATCATACATTGCCGAAGAGAAATCGGCTGTATAGGTTCTGGTTCTTGAAGTGACGCTCCCTGACGAGAACGATGTAGAGAACTGTCGTGTCAGATCACCCTTGATGTATGAGACATCGGCTCCTACAGACAGCCATTCGGCAGGTCTCCATCCAAGTCCGGCCATGAACTGTCTCAGACCGCCTTCTCCGTATGTGACACCCGTTGACATGATTTCGCCATCGGAATCACGGCGGACCAGACTTTCCGACGAGAAGCTGTATCCTACTTTCGAGAACGGCAGGAAAGCAAGTGTCATGCCTATTTTAGGCTGTACACGGAACTGCATTGCCAGATAGTCCACAGCAGCATTGCGGGCGTTCACACGTGCACCGTTCTCTTCAAAATTGCCGTTCAGTAAAGAAAAACCGGCATCGGCCAGAAAGGTCAGGGTATCGACTGTGGAATATGAGGCAGGATTCTTGAGATTGATTATGTTTCTCTGTCTGAATCCGGTTCCTATGCCTCCCATGGAACGCATCATTCCGTTGGATCTGTCGGAAAGAGTTCCGATGCCATACATGGAATAAGGCGAATTTATGCCGGTCTGGGCATATGAAAAGGCCGTCTGCAGCAGCAGAGCCACAACCATTACCGTAAAACGCAGCTTATTCGGTCTTGTTTTCATTGAATTCCAATATGCTGTCCAAACCTTTCATTACCAGGTCAGCGTCTGCAAAAATATCACATTTACCCGTCATTTCAAAAAAATAGGCATCGCCTCCGGTTAAAAAAACCAAAACAGACGAATATGACTCGCGGGTTTTCCGAATGATTCCTTCAATTTCAAGCCGGATGCCATTCACTACCCCGCTGCGGATTGCCGTTTCCGTATCGTATCCGAACATCGGGCAATCGCCGGAGCCGGCATCGACCAGTGGAAGTCTGCCGGTGTGTTCATGAAGGCTCTCCAGACGGAGTTTCACGCCAGGTGCAATGTTACCGCCCACATACGCCCCGTCAGCACTCACGAAATCACAGGTAATTGCGGTACCGGCATCAATGACCAGCAGGTTCCGTCCCGGACTTGCAGCCCACGCGCCGACTGCTGCCGCCAGACGGTCCATCCCCAAAGTCTGCGGTGAGCGGTACTTCATGGACAAAGGAACCGGAATACCATATTCAAGACGGACAATCCGGTGCGCTTCAAGCCATTGGGCCATATCGTCCGGAATGTCACGCACAGTGCAGTACATACCGCCCTCTATGTCCAATCCGTATAGCGACCGCTCCAGTTGTTCCCTTGAAACGGGACCGGAGTAAAGCTGCTCCAGCATACCGTTCCTGCGGCATGCGGCTTTCATCCTTGTATTTCCAAAATCAAGCAGCAGTTTCATAGACCGTCGCAAAAATAATTAACTTTGCACAATCCAACAAAGAATGACTATGAAGAAGATATTACTGTCCCTGCTGGCCGCCCTCATCATGGCTTGCCCTGCACGTGCCCAGCGCGACAGCCTGCGCATCAGCCTCATCACATGTGAACCGGGTGCTGCAATATATGAGCTTTACGGCCATACGGCCATCAGAGTACAGGATTTCACAAAAGGACAGGACGTTGTTTTCAACTATGGTCTGTTCGACTTCAACACACCTCATTTCATCTGGCGTTTCTGTCTGGGCAAGACCGATTACCTTCTGGGAGCCCAGCGTATGAGCGGTTTCATGGAGGAATACGACGAACGCGGATCGGCAATCTGGGAGCAGGAGCTCAATCTGTCACCGGATGAGAACTCCCGTCTTTACAATCTGCTCATAGAGAACAGTCTCCCCGAGAACCGCGTCTATCGCTATAATTTCCTGTACGGCAACTGTGCCACCATGGCCATTGACAAGATCGAGCAGAGCATAAACGGCAAAGTCACATACCCCGCTCCAACTGACGGCCAGTCTTTCAGGAGCATACTTACCCGGCATACCGCAGTGAAGCCATGGAGCCAGTTTGCAGTGGATCTGGTAGTCGGAGCCGAGGCTGACCGTCAGCTCAAGTACCGTCAGGAAGCGTTTGCCCCGCTCCTGCTCAAGGATCTGGCTTCAAAGGCACAGATAAGGGTCGTCACCGATTCAACCGACACGGTCAGAACCCTGGTATCGGAACCGGTGAGAATAGTCAGTCCGGACCATTCCGTGGATTTTGGCCGATGCCTCCTGACTCCCCTGCAGACCATGTGGCTCGCTTTGCTGATCACGGTCTTCATTTCACTGTTGGGATGGTACCGCAACCGCCGTTTCCTGCTTTATGACATTATCCTTTTCAGCATTCAGGGACTGGCCGGTCTCATCATTGCCTTTCTGTTTTTCCTTTCGGAGCACCCGGCTGTCGACACGAACTGGCTGATCATCATTCTGAATCCCCTGCCGCTTCTCCTGTTGCCCTTTGCTGTCCACAGAATAAGGAAAGGACATTTCTCATGGTTCTTCCCTGCCGAATTCATTGTAACAGCCACATTTGCCGCATGTTCGCATATCATTCCTCAGTACATTGAACCGGCCGTAACCGTTCTTTCCGCAACTTTCGCCATCAGAGCATTGAGCACTACCCTGTTCAATCTGTCCGTAACGCCGCACGTTCCAAGAAGAAAGAACAGGAAAGGCAAAGCCATTGCAGCACTCTGTCTTGCATTACCGGCATGTCTGCCAGCCAGTGCCCAGACCATCCAGCATGCTCCGAAACTGGTTGTTGGAATTGTCCTGGATCAGTTTGACATGGAATGTCTGAACCGGCTCAAGCCAATTCTCAGAAGTGACGGATTCCTTAAACTCATGGACCAGGGATACTGTCTGGACAATGCTGGACTTGACTTTCAGGATCCGGATCTGGCTTCCGGCACAGCAGCCATTCTGTCCGGGACTGTTCCGTACATGAACGGAATCGTTGCATCCCGCTGGATGATCCGCAAGAACATGATGCCGGCATTTCTGGCCGATGACTCCAACTACATGGGATCCGGGACGGACCAGTTCACATCGCCCGCAAGACTCATGTCCAGCAATCTGGCAGACTGCATCAAACTGTCTTCGGGCGGCAAATCAAAAATCTGTTCCATCGCAATTGAACGTGAGGCTGCGGTGTTTGCCGGAGGACATGAAGCCGATGTGGCTCTTTGGATGAACCCTCAGGACTGCTCATGGTGCACATCGGACTATTACGGAGGACTTCCTGCCTGGGTGCAGCAGGTGGCATCGGACCGCAAGAATAACACTTGGGAGCCCTTGGTTCCCGTTGAAGCATTCAGCCATAAGTCTGTCCTTGACATTCCCAAGGCCTTTTCATACAGCATCAGGAGTGACAACGGAGCTGATTACCGGACATCACCCATTGCAAACACGCGCGTTTCCGACATGGCGCTGAAGGCCATTGATGCCATGGGGCTGGGGCTTGACCAGAATCCTGACCTCCTGCTCCTTTCCATGTATGCAGGCAATTTCAGACAGCAGTCAACGGACTTCTGGTCCCACGAACAGCAGGATATCTATCTGCGTCTAGACCAGGAGATTGCCCGTCTCATAAGCGATGCCACTTTAAAGGCCGGCAGCGAGAATGTGCTGTTCTTCCTGACATCGGCCGGCAACAGGAAGCAATACGCTGCAAGTCTGCAGGGCACAAGGATTCCTAACGGGACGGTCAGCATGGAACGTCTGACGGCCCTTCTGAATCTGTACCTCACTGCAAAGTATGACTGTCCAACTCTAGCCAAAGCATATTATCACAACCAGATTTTCCTTGACCGGAAAGCCATTGAAGACAAGGGTCTTGATATTGGCGACATCCTTGACAGCAGCATTGACCTCCTGACGCAGGCCAGCGGAGTAAGCAATGTCATACTATTGCGTGACCTGATGTCCGTACTGCCTGACAGCGAAACCGCACAGCTGCGTAATTCCATGAATCCGTCTTTCAGCGGAGACATTATTCTCAAAGCACTTCCCGGATGGAACATTGTGGATGAAATTCAAGACCACACGTTATCATCCAGAAACATGCCGGATACCTTCCCCATCATTCTATATGGATACGGCATACGGAAATACCACAGCAACGAACCGGTATCGGCCCTCAGACTGGCCCCCACCATTTCTCTGATTACAGGAAGTGAAATGCCGAACGCCTGCAGTGAAAGGCCGCTTGATGACATTTTCGAATAACAATCAAAACAAATTGACAATATATGGACAACAAATTCATCAGCTTGAGTTACGACCTCATGCTGAAAGACGAGAACGGCAAACTGTACAAGTATGAAAGCGCCCCCAAGGAAAGGCCTTTCCAGTTCATCACCGGCATAGGTTATGCCCTTGACCTCTTTGAAAGCAATGTCATAGGATTGGTCCCGGGAGAGAAATTCGAATTCAGCATACCATCGGATCAGGCATACGGACAATATGAAAAGGAGAATGTGATTGAACTTGACAAGGGCATTTTCCTTGTTGACGGAAAGTTCGACAGCCAGCATGTCAAACTTGGAGCTGTCATTCCTCTGAGCGATGGCAGTCAGACTTTCAATGCCACAGTAACCGCAATAAGTGATGATAAGGTTACCGTTGACCTGAACCATCCGCTCGCAGGCGAAGACCTCACGTTCCGCGGTACTGTTCTGGAATCACGTCCTGCCACACAGGAGGAAATTGACGCCATTCTGCACCCGAAATGTAGCGGATGCGGAGGACATTGCGGTCAAGGAGACTGCAGTTGTCAGGGAGACTGCGGCAGCTGCTCAAAGTAAGCTGTCCCAGCAGTCAGCAAGTTCACGGATTGAATGGAAAAGTGCGCAGGGCTTTTCTTCCAGCAGGACACTGTCAGGAAGAGGCCCTGTGTTTACTGCTATGGTATCTATCCCGGCAGCTACGCCTGCCTGAATGCCTAACGGGGCATTTTCCACAACAACGGCCTGTGAGGCATCAACTCCGGCAATCTCAAGTCCTTTCAGATAAGGGTCTGGAAATGGTTTCCCACGGCTTACATCAAACGATGTGACCATGCGCTCACGTACCATGAACTCGTCAAAATCCCGCAGCACTCTGTCAATAAGCGCTTTCTGACCCGAGCCTGTGACAATCAGGATCTTCATTCCGCAATCGCGCACTCTATGCATCAGGTCAAGAGCGCCAGGCATGATTTCAACCTCCGGCATTGAGCGGAACAGTTCAGCCTTATGGGCATAGATACGTTCCACCTCTTCGGGAGTAGCATCATATCCTCGCTGCGCCAGACTGACACGGGAAATGGTATAGCTACCGGTACACCCCTCATTCATATAGACCTGAGTCAGATCCATATGCATTCCGAAATCACTGAATGTCTTGCTCCAGGCCTTTGCGTGATGAGGCATGGAGTCATACAAAACGCCGTCCATGTCAAACAGGACGGCGCTTTTTCCCTTCAGACTGAATTTGTCAGAACCCATCAGATGCGCGCCAGGATAGCTTTTGATTCCTCTTCAAAACCCGGTTTCCCAAGCAGGGCGAACATATTCTTCTTATATGCCTCGACACCCGGCTGGTTGAACGGGTTGACGCCAAGCAGATATCCGCTTATGCCGCAAGCCTTCTCAAAGAAGTAAATCAACTGTCCAAGCCAGTACTCATCAAGTTTGGGAACTGTTATTCTGATGTTCGGGACACCGCCATCGACATGAGCCAGACGAGTACCCAGTTCTGCCATCTTGTTAACCTGGTCCACATGTTTGCCGGCAAGATAGTTCAGGCCGTCAAGATTGTCACCATCCTCAGGAACCAGCAGCGAATGACTTACACTGTCAACTGAAATGACCGTTTCAAAGATGCTGCGTTCACCCTGCTGGATCCACTGTCCCATGGAATGCAGATCGGTCGAGAAATCAACCGATGACGGATATATGCCCTTGCCGTCCTTACCTTCAGATTCTCCGTACAGCTGTTTCCACCACTCGCTGAAGAAATGCAGCTTGGGCTGGAAGTTGACCAGAATCTCTATCTTCTTGCCGTTACGGTACAACGCATTGCGGGCGCTTGCATACAGGGCTGACGGATTCTGGGCAAAAGGTACTGACCCGGCAGTCAGGCTTTCCATATCGGCGGCACCACGGACAAGAGCGGCAATGTCATATCCGGCCACTGCAATGGGAAGCAGTCCGACAGGAGTCAGGACCGAATAACGTCCTCCCACATTATCCGGAATCACAAATGAACGGTATCCCTGTTCATCGGCCAGACGACGTGCGGCACCCTTCTTTGCATCGGTAATCGCAACAATGACCTTGCGGGCCATGTCAAGTCCCCGCTCATCTTCACATTTCTTCTTGAGAAGACGGAATGCCAAAGCCGTTTCAGTTGTGGTTCCTGACTTTGAGATGTTGATCACGCCGTAACGGCGACCGGTCAGATATTCGGTCAGTTCATAGAGATAATCCTCTGAAATGTTATGTCCGGCAAACAGGATTGTCGGATTCTGTCCGTCATTCCGAAGCTGCGAGAAACTGTTCTGGAAAGCCTCGATAACCGCTCTTGCACCAAGGTAGCTTCCACCTATTCCGGCAACGACCACAGTATCGCAGTTTTCTCTGAGTACAGCTGCCTCGGCCATGATTTCGTCAATCAGACCGGCGGGAGTCTTTGAAGCCAGATCCATCCAGCCGATATAGTCATTTCCGGCTCCTGTCCCATTTTCAAGTTTGCTTATGGCATCCTTGACCTGAGGCTCAAAAGCCATAACCTCATTTTCAGGCACAAAGCCCAGAATCTGTGAAATGTCAACTTTAATCATAGACGTATCATTTAAACGAATCAGTAAGCAGTTTTATCTCGATAACAGGCGAAATATGTTCATACAGGATATTGTACATGGCATCCAGTATAGGCATGTTGACTCTATAATGCTCATTTATCTCCTTCATGCATCGGGTACCATAGTAGCCCTCGGCTGTCATTTCCATTTCCATCTGGGCCGATTTCACCGAATAGCCCTTTCCTATCATGGTACCGAACACGCGGTTACGGCTGAAATTCGAATATCCGGTAACCAGAAGATCGCCAAGATAGGCGGAATCATTCACGGCGCGCTGTGGCATTGGCCTTGCCGTTGCCAGAAAACTGTTCATCTCATGGATGGCATTCGACATGAGTACCGCCTGGAAATTGTCACCGTATTTCAAACCATGACAGATTCCCGCTGCAATGGCATATACGTTCTTAAGGACCGATGAGAACTCGATTCCGGCCACATCAGTTGAAACCGAGGTCTTGACGTAGGAATTGGTGAACTTGCGGGCAATTTCCTGGGCATTGTCAATGTCATGGCAGCCAATCGTCAGGTATGAAAGCCGCTCCATGGCAACTTCCTCGGCATGACATGGACCTGCGACAACCGCAATGTTCTCAACCGGAACGCCATAGAAACGGTGGAAGTAGTCTGACATGAGCAGATTGTCTTCCGGCACTATACCCTTGATGGCCGACACAATGAACTTGTCCCGGAGTTTGACCTTGAGTTTCTTCATGTGTGACTTGAAATAAGGTGACGGAGTCACGAACACCAGAATATCCGATTCCTCAACCACCTTGTTTATGTCACTTGAAAGATTAATCTGCTTCATGTCAAACTGCACGCTTGACAGATACGCCGGATTATGTCCCAGGCGCTGGAAATCGGCAATCCTGTCATCACGGCGGATGAACCAGTTGATCGAATCTTCTGTGGACAGCAGTATCTTGGCAATGGCAGTCGCCCAACTGCCTCCGCCCATCACTGCCACTTTTCCCTTAGGTATAGCCATCGCCGTTAAATGCAGGTATTCAATCCTTGCTTTCAGGTTTCATCTGCGGGAAGAACAGCACCTCCTGAATGGTAGTCTGACCGGTCATGAGCATGACAAGACGGTCAATTCCTATACCGATACCACTGGTTGGAGGCATACCGTATTCCAGAGCACGGACAAAATCCTGGTCAATGAACATTGCCTCGTCATCACCCTTCTGGCTGAGACGCAGCTGATCCTGGAAACGCTCGTACTGATCAATCGGGTCGTTGAGCTCGCTGTATGCGTTGGCCAGTTCCTTACCGTTTACCATCAGTTCAAAACGTTCTGTCAGGCCCGGCTTTGAACGGTGCATCTTGGTGAGTGGAGACATCTCGACCGGATAATCGGTAATGAAGGTAGGCTGTATGAAAGTACCCTCGCAGGTCTCGCCGAATATCTCATCAATGAGTTTGCCCTTGCCCATGGCAGGAGTCACCTCGACTCCACACTTCTTTGCCACTTCACGCATCTCGTCCTCACTCATGCCGTCCAGATCATATCCGGTCTTTTCCTTAATGGCATCAAGGATAGGCAGACGACGGTACGGGGCCTTGAAATCAACCTCATGGTCTCCAATCTGTACCTTTGTAGTACCGTTGGTTGCTATTGCGATCTTTTCAAGAAGCTTCTCGGTGAAATCCATCATCCAGTTGTAATCCTTGTAGGCAACGTAAAGTTCCATACAGGTGAATTCCGGATTGTGGTTGCGGTCCATACCCTCGTTACGGAAGTTCTTGCCAATCTCATAGACACCCTCGAAACCGCCCACGATGAGACGCTTCAGATAAAGTTCCGTTGCTATGCGGCAATACAGATCTATGTCAAGGGTGTTATGATGTGTGATGAACGGACGTGCGCTTGCGCCACCGGGAATTGACTGCAGTATTGGAGTCTCGACCTCGGTATATCCGTTCTCATCAAGAACCGAGCGAAGCGTTCTGATAACCTTTGTACGCTTCAGGAAAGTCTCCTTCACACCCTCATTGACTACCAGGTCAACGTAGCGCTGACGGTATCTGAGGTCCGGATCCTCAAACTTGTCATAGGCCACACCATCCTTATACTTGACTATCGGAAGCGGGCGCAGAGACTTGGAAAGGAGTGTCAGTTTCTTTGCATGAACAGTAATTTCGCCCATCTGGGTGCGGAACACAAAACCCTCAATGCCGACAAAATCGCCTATATCAAGCAGTTTCTTGAACACCTTGTTATACATGACCTTTTCAGCATCGTCCTCGGGGCAGATATCATCACGGGTCACATAGACCTGGATCCTGCCGCTTGAATCCATCAGTTCCATGAACGACGCCTTGCCCATGACACGGCGGCTCATGAGACGGCCGGCCATACGGACCTGACGAAGCTGCTCCTCATCATCCTTGAAATTCTCCTTAACCTCGGCAGCCAGTGCATCGGTAGGGAACATCGCTGCGGGATACGGGTCAATGCCCATTGCACGCAGCTCCTTAAGACTCTCCCTGCGGAACTGTTCCTGATCGCTTAATTCCATAGTTCCTTACTTTACCAGACCGAAAATACTGTTAAGTGATGAAAGGGTGCTGGCCACGCCTGCAGTCTTTTCTGACAGTTCGCTGATTGCACCGGCAACATTTCCTACAGTCTCCTGAGTCTGAGCCTTTGCCTTCTGTGCCTTCTTTGACTGGGCGGCAGCAGCGACACCGGCCGACATGATCGAGCTGAGGTCCGTTCCACCGACAAGTGACTTCAGAGCACCTGTGACAGGCGATGAGGTCTTTTCGGTAACCAGATTGCCTGAGCCCAGAATCAGGCCCTCGGCAAAATCGGTATAGAACTGGCTCTTGTCGTCAACTCCGTTAAGGCCCTGAATGCCGTTGGCCAGCTGTGCGAGAGCTATAATATTGTTGATATTGTTAAGATCCACCTTGCCGTCTGTCTTATACTGTCCGTACAGGGTTTTGAGAGCTGCGCCCGATGACTGACCGTTAACGGAACCTGATGCTGAGTTTCCTGTACCGAGAATGCCACAAGACACTGTCAGGAATGAGAGTGCCAGAACTGCTGCGATTGATTTGAGTTTCATATTGCTATTGTATTATAAATTAATCGTTAGAAAATATTCCTTTGCAAAGTTAGTGTAAAGTTGACGAATTTCGTGTCCCATAATCCAAAAATCACTTACCTTTGCAACCCAACGGAAAGAATGGCCCCGTAGCTCAGTTGAATAGAGCGTCAGATTCCGGTTCTGCAGGTCGTGGGTTTGAGTCCCACCGGGGTCACACAATCATTACCATATGGAACATGACAATCACATCACACAGGAAGACAAGGCGCAGCGTTCAAAGCAGATAGCCCGCACCAGTGTAATAGGAATAATCACGAACGTACTCCTTTCAGGATTCAAGGCTGCAGTCGGATTCATATCGGGCTCCATTGCCATTGTCCTCGATGCCGTAAACAACCTGACAGACGCACTTTCATCGGTCATCACCATAGCCGGTGTAAAGCTGGCACACCGCAAGCCAAATGCCCGGCATCCTTTCGGCATGGGACGCGTGGAATATTTCAGCGCCATCATCATCAGCCTGCTGATTCTCGTGACAGGCGTGACATCGCTCATTGAATCCGTAGGCAAAATCATCAAACCTTCGGATCCTGAATTCGGAACAGCGGCACTCATCGTCATTTCGGCCGCCATCGTGACGAAACTGATACTCGGACGCTATGTCAAGGCTCAGGGACTCAAGTTCAATAGTGACGCACTTGTCGCCTCGGGAACCGATGCCATGTTCGACTCCATCATTTCATGTGCCACCCTTCTCGGCGCCATTGTCATGATGGTCTGGGGCATCAATCTTGACGGCTGGCTTGGCACAGGCATTGCCATAATGATCATCAAGGCCGGCATTGAAATGCTGTCTTCGCCTGTAAGCCAAGTCATTGGCCGCCGTCCTGACAGCGAAATCACAAAATCCATCAAACAGACCGTACGCGAAATTCCCGGAGTGCTTGGGGCATACGACCTGATTCTGCACGACTACGGCCCCGACAAGGCCATAGGTTCAATCCACGTTGAGATTCCCGACACCCTATCGGCCCGTGACATCCACCTCCTGACCAGCACCATCCAGCATACTGTCTACAACAGATTCAGCGTCATGCTGACAGTCGGCATATACGCAGTCCATAATGACAATGACGAACTGTTCCAGCTTGGCAGCCGCATCCGTGAGGCCATGCTTTCACATCAGGGTGCAATAGGTTTCCACGGACTTCTCATCAACGAGAAGGAACGCTACGTTTCCTTTGACGTACTGCTGGACTTCAGCAGCGGGGACCGGACGGCACTGCGGCAGGCAATGGAGACCGATGTCTCCGCCATCCTGCCCGGATACAGGGCTGAAATCAATTTCGATACCGACTTTTCAGACTGACACATAGAAAGACACACCGCAAGACACCATGAAAGACATGAATCAGGCCACATACCTCATTGCGGCTCAGGAAGCCGATGTCGAAGCAATTCATCACATGCTGTCAGTAACACTGGCAGAACCTTTGCGTAACATTTACAACCGGACGCTCAAGTCGGGCATGCAGAGCTTTGAAGACACGATTGATGACTTCCTGCTATTTCTGTACCATGGTCCGAAGCACATGAGTGATGCGGGGCTGCCGCCCTTCTCTCTGTTACTGCGCGTAGAACACAGTTCATCGCTGTACAAGTGGGTGACATCGGCCTACAGAATACGTCTGCGTCAGACCATGGGAACAGGGAGTTCCACATTATCGCTTGACGACACTGACTTCCAGATTCAAAGCGCCGGACTGCTTCCGGACAACATGCTGGATAATGAAAATGAAGGAAAACGGCACGAACTATGCGACGCCATTGCCATCTGTATCAGCCAAAGCGACCCGCTGGGACGTTTTATCATCTTGAGATGGCTGCTCACCGTACTCGAACCTGACAAGGCCATACCTCAGGCACCCATGGCGAAGGCTATCGGTATCACCCACTCCAACTATCGTGTCAGCACCAAACGCCAGAAAGACCGTCTACGCCATACCATGGAAACGCAGCATTCCAAATCAATGCCGCCCACTGATGCCGCAACAATCGCCATAAGAAATAATCTTATCCGCAATTCCAACCGTATGTATGACTGTCTGACCAGGTATTATGACCGGTGCATTGCGGAATTGCCACAATCGGCAGAAATAGAACAGCTCAGAAACCGTCTCAGCCAGGATGCAGGTCACATGCTCCACGATCCGGAACACCCCGAGTCATCTGTTCAGCAATCAGTACTCATGAGAGCCGAGAACAGTTCCGGAGGACAATCCTGCCGATAGCTCTCACATACATACCTTCTCAAATCCCCGCCTCCAATCTTTTCAACTACAGCCCTATAGAGAGAAGCCATATCAACCAGAGCGAATCCGTAACCGTTCTCCCGGCCTATCTTCCTTGAAAGAGACGAATCAATGCCGATATCCCATCTGAGATCAGGACTCATTCCATTTATCCCGTCAAGCCGTCCGTGGCAGTGTCCGTGAATCATGACTGCGCCCTGCGGCTTGGCCTTCCATGTGAGCAGCGGATAATGGCACATGGCCAGTCTTAACGGGAACTCCAGATCCGGACAGCATGTACGGCTGAACTTCTTGTCAAACAGTTGCCCGCAGGTAACGAAACGGTCTCTCATGTTCTGCATGACCGAATCATGATTGCCCCAAATCAGAATCTTATGCCCGGGAAGACTGTTCAGAAGCCTTCCGGCTTCATGTTCAGAATAGGAACAGATATCTCCCAGTATATAGACCGTATCATTGGAACGTACCGTACTGCACCAAAGGTCAGCAAGCCATCGGTCATGTTCCACAATATTGCGGGTCCGCGAAAATGGTCTGTCAACGAGGAACCTCAGCGCTTCCCTGTCTCCGAAATGGAGATCGGCGGTAAAGAATATTCTATCCATAACATTGTGCCTTTATTCATAATCATGGAAAAAGGCAGGATGTTACAGATTCCCGGAAAGTTTTTTCTCAGTTCTGTGAAAAATCCCTGATACGCTGTTCCTCGCTGCGGCGGCATACCAGAATCTGGCCGTCCTTTTCCGATACAATATAACCGTCAAGGCCCTGGAGAACCACCTTGGTGGCCGATGCGGTATGCACCACGCAGTCACTGCATTCATAAAGATGCACATTTCCAACAGCAGCATTGCCATGGGCATCATGATCCAGGCGGTCATAAAGCGAAGCCCAGTTGCCGAGGTCACTCCAGCCGAAATCGGCAGGGAAAGTATAGACATTTCCGGCCAATGAAGCCGGTTCCATCACTGCATAGTCAATCGATATCTTATTGCATTGCGGGAAAAGTTCCTGCACATTCCCGCCCTGGGCAATAAGGTCCATTATTCCGGCAATCTGCGGCTCGTATCTGCGTATGCTTTCCGAAATGGTCTTCACATTCCAGACAAAAATGCCGGCATTCCAAAGGTAATTGCCCTTGCTGACATATTCGGCGGCCACTTGTGCGCATGGTTTCTCTTTGAAAGCCAACACTTTGCGTATTTCACTTCCAGGACATGCCGACTGGGCGCATTCCACATATCCATATCCGGTTTCCGGACGGGAAGGTCTTATGCCTATTGTGACAATGGCATCGCTGTCGGCAGTGAAATCCAACGCACCGGATATCACGCGGCGGAATTCGGGAACATCCATCACAATGGCATCGGACGGTGTCACCACCACATTGGCACTGGCATCGGACTCATGAATCATCCGGCAGGCCCAGGCAATGCAGGGCGCGGTATTGCGGGCCGACGGTTCAGCCAGGATATGCCCTACAGGTATCTCAGGCAGCTGGGCACGGACAATATCGACATATTTCTCATTTGTCACGACCCAGAAATTCTCCATTGGACAGATACCCTGGAAACGGTCGACTGTCATCTGGATAAGTGTCTTGCCACAGCCCAGAATATCTATGAACTGCTTCGGATACTGGGGGACACTGAGCGGCCAGAAACGGCTTCCTATGCCGCCAGCCATTATCACAACATGATTATTCATAAAAGTCAAGCATTGGAAATATGCAGGAAACGGGTCACCATACCCGTCAGACTGCGGTCCATATTATCTATAAAAGCATCCAGCACCCTGCTTTCACTGCCACATGCCGTAATGTCATAATCGGCAACTGAAGCCGGCACCAGACAGGTTGAACCCTCCTTCAGCAGAATCTGCGAACCCGTATCCCTGAGCCTCAAGGTGCAGTCTCCCTGAATGCACATGCAGATTATGAAACTGTCATACTTCTTAAGGTTTCGGTGGAAAGTGCCGTTGAACTGCGTAACCCTCACACTGAAATAGGGGCTCTCGACAACACGGTTGGCACTGCCGGGATTCTGGCTGTAGATGGTTCTGTATTCGTCCAGCACCTTAAAGTCAAGTGCCTGAGCGGCCAGTTCCGTATGCAGTTCGCGGGGTCTGCCGTCCAGACCAGGCCTGCCATAGTCGTATATCCTGTACGTATAGTCCGATGACTGCTGCACTTCGGCCAGCAGCACTCCTCCGCATATCGCATGCACACGACCTGCGGGAATATAGAAAACGTCTCCCTTATGGACTTCGTGTCTTGCCAGCGCCTCACAGATTGTACCATCGGCCACCATACGGGCATAATCCTGAGGAGTAAGTTCCCGCTTGAATCCGGCATACAGATGAGCTCCGGGCCCAGCATCAATCACATACCACATCTCGGTCTTGCCGTTTCCGTTCTCGCCATGCACACGTCTTGCCATCTGGTCCGATGGATGGACCTGAATGCTCAGATCCTTGTCTGCATCAATGAACTTCACCAGCAAAGGCATCCGGTTGGCATACTTCCTTGCCACAGCACGCCCCAGGATTTCATCGGGCATCAGTTCAACTACCCTGGAAAGAGGCATTCCGTCAAAAGGACCTCCATCCACCACGCTTTCGTTGCCGGGTACAGCACTGACCTCCCAGCTCTCGCCTATCGAATCCTGATGTGGAAGTCCCTTCCAGTCAGTGATACGGCCGCCACCCCAGACCACTTTCTTCAAGTTGGGACGGAACACGAGTATGTCAGGACTGTATTTTCCCATTAACCGTATTCAGATTATGAGAGTACCGATCAGTTCCCTGACCGATGACATGGAATGACGTTCCAGATATTCGTCTATTCCAGCTGCGACCTTGACAGCCAGTGATGGATCGGCAAAATTGGCGGTACCAATCTGAATGGCACTTGCACCTGCAAGAAGGAACTCCACAGCATCGGTCGCACTGCTTATGCCGCCAAGTCCGATGACCGGAATTCTGACCGCATTCGCCACCTGCCACACCATTCGCAGAGCTACCGGCTTGACTGCCGGACCGCTCAAGCCGCCTGTCACCGTTGAAAGGACCGGACGGCGTGTCTCTGCATTAATGGCCATGCCAAGCATGGTGTTTATCAATGAAACACTGTCAGCTCCGGCAGCTTCCACAGCAAGAGCAATGTCAGTAATGCTGGTGACATTAGGTGACAGCTTGACAATGAGAGTCTTGGAATAAGCCTTACGGACGGCCTCTACAACCTGGGCCGCGCTCTTGGGATCAACGCCGAAAGCCATTCCGCCCTGCTTGACATTCGGACAGGAAATATTCAGTTCAATGGCCGGAATACGCTCCAGCTCATTGATTCTTGAAGCCGTTTCGACATAATCCTGCACCGATGCACCTGACACGTTGACAATCATGTTCGTGTCAATATCCTTGATTTTGGGATAGATGTCACTGACAAAATAATCCACGCCCTTGTTCTGCAGCCCCACTGCATTCAGCATGCCCATAGGAGTCACAGCCATACGGGGATAGGGATTGCCCTGACGGGGATTCAGTGTAGTTCCTTTTACAATGATTCCGCCAATTGACGAAATGTCCATGAAATCAGAGTACTCCAGTCCATAGCCGAAAGTCCCCGATGCCGTCATGACCGGATTCTTCAGTTCCAGACGGCCTATATGTGTAGTCAGATCTGCCATTTCAGTTTCCTTGTGTCAAAAACCGGACCTTCCCGGCAAACGCAAACATTTCCGTCAACAGTATCCTCAACGCAGCAGAGACATGCTCCAATGCCGCAGGCCATGCTGTGTTCCAATGACACCTGGCAAGGGATGTCATGACTGGCGGCATAAGCGGCAACAGCCTTCATCATAGGTGTAGGCCCGCAGCAGAAAATGCGGTCAAACCGGCCGCCTTCAAGAATGCTGTGCTCGGTTACCAGTCCCTTTTCTCCCATAGACCCATCCTGAGTTGCCACATGTACAGTCCCGAGGCCTTCAAACTGTTCCATACGGAGCAGTTGGCGGTCAGAACGCGCGCCAAGAAGAAAAGAGAAGTTCCTGCCCTGTTCCTTCAACTGTCTGCCCAGCAGAAACAGAGGTGCTGTTCCAACGCCACCACCCACAAGCAGCGCATTGCAGAAACTGCCATCCGTCCGGAAACCGTTGCCAAGTGGAAGAAGAGCATCAATCTCATCGCCTTCAACAAGTGACTCCAGCGCTCTGGTTGCCGGACCTACCACCTGAATAAGGAAATCCAGCCGACCCTGTGAAAGGTCAACATCATGTATGGAGAACGGATGTTTCAGAAATACTCCCGGAGCCGAAAGTTGGGCGAACTGCCCCGCCTTTATCTCAGGTAGAGAAACATCACTGGAAACGCCAAGCAATATGGCGTTTCCAGCAATATGTTCACATTTCTCGACACGCAAGCGTGTCTGTATCTTTTTTGCCATAGGCAATCACATTAAATCAATCAGTTCCAGTCGTCAAACCCGACATCCTCATTGGTGCTGACATTTGCAACGGTCACTACACATTCGGCCTTTTTGCCACTTCCGTCAGTTGCCGTACAAGTGATTGTTGCGGTACCATTGGCTACTCCGGTGACGACACCATTGGAAACAGTAGCGACTGACTTGTCAGATGTCGACCATGTAACAGTCTTTTTTGTAGCATTGAACGGTTCAATGGTCGGAGTCAAGGTAAATATCGCACCCGGCTGCACAAAGGCTGTAGCCGGCATTGTAATGCTTTCAACCGGACGGTCTTTAACCTGTATCTGTATGGAAGTATACACTTCACTTCCATCAGTTGTTCCGACAGTGATTTTAGTTGTACCGGCTCTTATAGCGGTAATCAATCTTTCGCTGCTGCTGAACGTTATGATTCCAGATACCGCACTATAGTCAAGCACCTTATTGGTTGCATTCTTGGGCAAAATTTCAACATCACAGATAGGCACAATATCGCCACTGTATATGGTCATCTGCCTAGCCGTTGAACCATCTTCTTTGATAAAACGGAGTGATTCAACCAACACTTCCTCGATAACCTCGACAGAACAAGTAGCTTGCTTATTGCTGCCATCCTTGGCAGTAGCCGTAATGGTTGTCTTCCCTGCCTTCAAGCCTGTGATTGTGGCCGAGTTGTCTGTTCCTGATACTGAAACAACATTGGAATCCCAAGACCAGTCTATACCCTTATTCTTAGCATCACTGGGAGATACCGTGACGGATATCGTTTCCGATTTGCCTTTAATCACTGTCAATGAAGCAGGAGATATAGAAATCGACTCAACCTTTTGCGGAGCCTTGACATTTATGAGCAATGTAGCGGATATATTTGACCCATCTTTGATGGCTGTAACCGTCAGAGCTGTAGATCCTGGTCCAATAGCTTTGATATTCACCCGTCCGTCAGTGTCCAATGAAGTGGTTAAGGTATTATCGTCAAGCAGTATTCGAGCAACAGACTGGTCTGCAGGAACTTCCCAATGAAGTTCCTTGATTGTAGCATCTAATGGAGTTATGAAAAACTGCTTGTCTGGGAACAGGAATGCATCAATTCCTTCTTCCAAATCCAATGACTCTTTTGAGAATGAGATGCCTGTAATCTGTGTTACCGGATCCAACACTTTTACGTTGCAGGTAGCGGTTTTCTTTCCGTCTTCTGTTGTCAAGGTAACAACGGCACTTCCAGTGCTTATTGCCGTAACGGTACCATCGGCATTGACGGTTGCTACAGACTCGTTATCTGATTCCCATATCACATTCTTGTTCACAAAGGTTGGATCAAATTCCAGTTTCAGAACCTGAGTACCACCCGGATACAATTTCAATTCAGTCTTGTCAAGACTGACGGTCTTGATGTGATTGTACACATTCACAATGACTGATGCAGTGGCATGACTGCCGTCACTCTTCATACCCTCACTGACGGCAGTAAGTTCGATATTGGTTCCAGAGGACAATACTGACAACTTTCCGTTGACCGGTTCTATTACTTTCTTGCTCGAGGTCCATGTGACATTGTCATTC
Source organism: Bacteroidaceae bacterium (assembly GCA_024398615.1). Taxonomy (GTDB): domain Bacteria; phylum Bacteroidota; class Bacteroidia; order Bacteroidales; family Bacteroidaceae; genus Colenecus. The sequence continues at coordinate 71,531 of JAKSIU010000004.1, read as the reverse complement.
ATGCCTTCAGGGAAGACTTTGGCTTCAAGTGGAAGAGGGCCATCTCCAGTATACCATACCAGAGTTGCACCTGTGGAGACTCGTTCACCATTGAAATACAGGTCCATGCCGTCAATATACGGTATGACCAATACCTGACACGATGCTGGATGATTACCATCTTCGGTAGTTGCTGTTATTGTAACAGGCTCTTCGCTGTACTTTTCCGCCTTTGCCAATCCTGTCTTTGCATTGATGCTGACAACACTCGGATCGGAACTGCTCCAGGTTACGTTCTTGTTTCCGGCATCCGCAGGCGTCACCTCCGCTTCAAACTGGAAAGTACCACCAAGACTGATATTGGACTGTTTTGTTATTTTGACACCCGTCGCATGGCTCATCACAGTGATTGTGCATTCTGCATAATGATCCTGGTTGTCAGTTGCCTCCGCTCTAATGACAGCCGTACCACCTGAAACGGCCGTAACAGTACCATCGTCGGAAACCGTTGCCACAGACTCATTGTCTGAACTCCATTTTACAAGACTGGGACTGTCATACGGTTTTACCGTAGCCTTCAGTTTGACAGTTTCATCTTCATAAAGTTCAGTACTCGTAGGAGTCAAGGTCAAAGACTCGGAACGCTCCAAAACAGTCAATGTAAATGATGCGTGTATATCCGGATCGTCGACAGAAGTAGCTGTTATAGTGGCTTCACCCTTTGCGAGCAACTTTATGTACAATCCCTCAGGATCTGGAACAAGCATTGCAATGAATTGCTTGGATGATTTCCACTCCAAGCCTGGGTTATCGGTTGCCCTTTCCGGATGGAAGAGAGGTTGAATATCCGATACCATTATCCTTTCATTGACAAAGCCTGCAATTTCAGGCTCAGCAAACGAAATGCTATCCAGATGGCAAAGCACTGTAACCTGGCACTGTGCAGTTTTTTCTCCTTCGTGCGTTTTTACAGTAATTGTAGCTGATCCTGCACTGATACCATGAACCGTACCGTCTTGATCTACATCGGCAACTTCCTTCTTGTCCGATTCATAAGAAAGTTGACGGTCATCAGCATCGACTGGCAAGACCGTTGATTTCAAGGCAATGGTCTCACCTTCATATACCGATGCAACAATCGGTTCCAACTTCACTCCTTCAACGTGCTGCATCACATGTACCACAACACTGTCTCTGACATTGTCATCAACAAATGCTGATGCATAGACAACTGCATAACCCTTGCCTACTGCCGTAATGGTTCCATCATCATTGACTTTAGCTACGGTTGGATCAGAACTATTCCATACAAGTTTCTTGTTGGGTGCCTCCTGAGGAAGCACTGTCGGTTCCGTTGTCTGCTGGTTTCCGATGTAGAGGGACACCGTATCCGGAAGATTCAAGTATACGCCGAAAACAGGCTCGAACACGCTGACATTGCATATAATCACATTACTGCCGTCACTAGTTACTGCTACTATTCTGGCAGTTCCTACATTGAAAGCTTTAACCTTGCCATCCTTTACATCGGCAACTGAAGGATTGTCGCTGACCCAGTTAATCTTTACGCCGGAAATGCCTGCTTCCGCTATTAAAGGCGTCAGGTCCTCTTCCCTATTCATGAACATGGTTATGCTGTGATCCTTCAAGTTCAAACCGGATACAGGGTTCACTATGGTAAGAACGCACTTGTCCTGGAACCCTCCATCATCGGTTGTCACAGTAATTGTAACGGTATCGGCCTTCAGAGCAGTTACTTTGCCCAGATTGTCAACAGTTGCAACATCCGGATTGCAGGATGTCCACTTGACTTTCTGGTTCGAAGCTCTGGATGGGTAGACTTTCGCGCTCAGTTTCAGAGTACTTCCGGATTCGCATGTCTGCTCATGATTGAACAGTGCGACACCGGTAACCTTGCATATTACGGTAACGGAACAATAGTCTTCAATGCTGCCCCCTGCACCACGGGCATAAATTCTGGTGCTACCTTCACTCAATGCGGTCACGACACCTCCACTGACAATGGCAACAGTACTGTCTTCACTAGTCCATTCAACTTGGGTGTCAGTGGTATTAGAAGGCATAAGAATGCATGCCAAAGTAGCTGACTCCTTTTCAGACAATGTCAGTTCGTGTTTGGAAAGATCCAATTTGACAAGTGGAGTAGTATGGGGGGCTACTGTTACGGAACAACTGTCAACAATATTGCCATCGACACTACTGGCATAGATAGTAGTCAAGCCTTCAACAAGAGCAGTAACAACGCCATGGTTCACCACAGCCACTTCAGGATTTGAACTGATCCATTTCAACTTGTATTCAGTCGTATTCTTAGGGAACAGGTTGCAAATCAGAGTATCGGATTCATGGGGATGAATGCTTATGCTTTCAGCATTCAGGGTTAATGATTCAAGCTTGATTACCTTATCCGATACAATGACAATACAACTGTCAATGACAGTTTCCAATGCGCCCATGGCATATATGGTTGTACTGCCCGGATTGAGACCAGTTACAACGCCATTTCCAACTATTGCAACGTCATTGTTACTGCTTGTCCAATTGACCTTTTCGGTGGTATACTCAGGGGCAAGGATACAGCACAAAGTATCAGACTGTTTGACAATCAGATTCAATGTATCTCTTGATAGACTGATGGACTGCAAAGGGAACAACAACGGATTTACGGTAACCTTACAGCTGTCAATAATGCTGCCTGCTGCCGCTGACAGATATATTGTTGCCTCGCCTTCACTGCGCGCCATCAACACACTGTCCATAACCATGACAACAGAATTGTCGGAACTACTCCATGACAAATCGTTTACAGTGGATATTTTAGGATAGAGAAAGTATTCTATGGTATCTATATCCATTACATACATTGACAACAGTTTTTCCTTGATGCTGATACTTTCCAACGGAATGGAATGAGGATAGACCTCAACCTCGCAAATTGCGGAACAACCATTGTCTGCAGCCCTAGCCATTATTACCGTATGACCGACTCCAAGAGCCGATATCTGACCTGTTGACGAAACTGTGGCAACATCCTCATGAGAACTTGACCATAAAATCGACTTGTTGTCCGCATCGACCGGCAAAACGGTTGCAGCAATGGTAGCCTTTTCACCAATAGCCATATTCAGACTGGTTGGAGTAACAGTTACAGATTCTACACGTATAGATTCTTCATCAACAATACAGGAACCCAGCAGAAGAGCCAAGCCCAAAACTGAAAGAAATATCTTGTTCTTCATATTGACTGTCAATTAAATGTCTTTAATACACCTTACCGAGTGGCCTTCAGAACGGACCTTGCCATCCTCATACGATTTTGCTCTGTAGACCCCATTAGTGGAATCAATAAAAATTCTGAAAGTGAAGACATTATCCGACCATGGTGTAGCTGACCAGTAATAAGCAGCCTGACCCATCATTTTCAGTTCAGAATTTTCGGCGGACAAATACCCGTTACAAGGATACCACGCCTTATCTCCATCATTCAATTCTATATATGTGCCAAGATTTGTCTTGTCTATTTCAAAATCCTCAAGACCGTCTCTTAATTTGGTAATGGTCCACGGATTGTATTCAGTACGACCTCCCGTAGGGATTCTCCAACCAGGAGGACAAGGGTCATTCTGTGATTTCTTGCTTGAATACACGGTCCAAAGATTATCGTATTTGCTTCCACTCAACCAATCACCGGAATAGGCATCACCTACATGCGCACAGATATATGTATTGGGATTATGCGTAGGATAATTCCTGTCGATTGTTGTTTCCCAATTGTTGACAGTTTTTGAAGGATGTGTCGAATACATCTTCTCCCTACTTGTCTTGGCTCTTAAGGCTCCTCCCATGAACGGGTCCTTTCTACCCCACTGATACATGAGTCCATTGGAGAGAGCATCAGTAACAGAATTTGAAAGAGCACCTAGATTGCGGTCCATCATAACCCTTGCCTGAAGGTATGCGGAACGGCCAAAATCCTTATATCTTTGTGAAGTTGCATCGGGATCATAGTCCTTGCAGCACCATATATGCCAACTCCACTGGACAATGTCACCATTGTATGCTGCAATCAGGGCGTTTCCGTCCTTCAACTCATCAGGAGTCTCAAAATAAATATAACCATCAGGCCTGTAACTGACGGACTTGATAATGGACTTTTCAGAAATACGATCAGTTGTATTGGCCGTTTCCCATACTATTCCAACCGACTGTATTCCGGATATCAAGGAAATTGTATTACCTTTGGTTGGCCTGAATTTATAATATCCTGCTTCGCTGATAATGTAACAGTTTGCAGTTTCATCAACTGAAAGGTCAACGGGGACTTTTATCTTGCTTATATATTGCTGGTCATCTGCATTGTTTACAGTAGAAAAGACTGAACGCTTGATTTCTACCGGTTGATTGCATTCGGTTGACCATGAGGTATTGTCATCCTTATAGAAAGTGAACTTGAAACCCTGGTTCAAAACAACTGGAAGGGTAGTAATATAATAATGTGTATTTGTTTTGAATCCGTCCGGGCAAAGAAGTTCAACTGAATTACTTTGTTTCTCAACTACTGTTGCAACTGGAACGTTTAATTCTGAAACGGTAATGTCAACGGTTCCTGACAAATATTGCTTTGTGTCAAGAGTTGAGAATACAACGCGGGTAATTCCTTCTTTTGATACAGTAAAGCGAATACCACCACATACATTCCTGAATGAAATCTGCTGTTGCTTTGCAACACCTACAGTCAGAAAGGATGATGGATCAAATGATTTTTCAACTGCATTTTGCTGGACTTTCAATAATGTCCTTACAGTTGAAGATTTTGCGTTAAATGATGAATTGGGATTATGCGGATACAATCCAACATATTTTGAAGACTCAGCAATGCTGCCTTTAAAAGTAGCGGTATCCATATTGCTTTCAGTAATAAAACGACTCGGATTTGAGTTTTCAGCACTGAAAATAGAAATGGAATCACCATTCTGCCATGTAAGGTGACCGCTTGCATCATCAATTAGAGCTCTGGAATCATGCAGATCATAGATAGCAGAAAAACTGGTAATCACTGAATCGTTGGAACTTGAATCTACAGAATTGAATTCAATGTTATCGGAACATGCGAATAAAACACTTGCCAATAAAAAAATAGAGGGAAATGTCTGCTTCATAATTGATGATTTAAATTTAAAAATGGAGAGAGACAGAAGACCATCTCTCTCCATTTTATTAATAGTTAATCAATTGAATTGATTTTTTAGAATTACTTCTTGATCCACACTTTTGTGTGCTCTGTTGAGTATACAATCACCTCAGCCTTAATCTGTGCAGGAGCTGAGTTACCAATGGTGTAAACCAAACCGAGCTGACAGAACTTGTCATTCTTAAGGTCAGTACCATCGTTCTCCCAGATAACCAGATTATTATACTCATCTTCTTCATCAACGCCAGGATTCAGGTTGTCGAAGAATGTTTCCATTTCATTACCCTCGTACGGGAAGATGAACGGAGCACCCTTGGTCTTCAGAGTCTCATCGATTGCAATTGTGAAGTATTCGTCTGCACCGATACCATAGTTCTCCTGAGCATAGGTAGTCGGAACAAGTTTGCCAGCGGCTTCATTATACTGGAACAACTGCTTCTTGTTTACATCGAGAACTTCAACAAGAGTATCAATCAGAACTGAATCCGGTTCGAATTCGAATGTACCGAGCTTGATAGGCTTGATGTTAACAGTGAAAGGAACTGAACCGTAACGTACATAGTAGTATGCCTTCATTGAAGCAGGTTTGGTGACAAACTTGTCAGCGCAAGTCTCTTCAAGTTCAAGGAGAACATCGACTGATTCAGTGAAGTAAGTTGTTTCACCAACATACTTGATGACAGGTGATACAAGCACACCATCTGTAATATCCTGCAGTTCAGCGAATGTCAAAGTAATCTTTGAATACTCCTTACCATCCTTTTCAGTGATAGTTTCAATCTTATAACCTTCCTCATTAGGATCCTGGAACTGGAACTCAGACTTAACATAGTTCTTGATCAGGAAGCTCAGAGTTGACTCTTCGCAATCATCGTCAAGCTGGAAGTTATACTTCTCGAAGTGCTCAAGCAGTGAAGAAGCAGTGGAGTCAGCGCTATTACCCTTGATAACTACCTCTGCATACTTTGTGAAGTCGTCAGTTGCAGGTGCATAGTTCTTGGCAGGTTCCGGAGTAGCAGGAGTTTTCATTCTGGTATCAACGTTACCAAGCAGGTAGTCGTGGTTGAGTTCCATTTCAAGCAGTGCGAACGGATGCTTGTGTGGAACAGGCTCTGAAACGATGATGTGGAAGAAGAATGCAACATACGGATACTGGTAGTTGCTGTAGCCTTCGTTGAGCTTGTAAACAACTGGAATAATGGTATCCAGAGGAGCCTTGACATTCTTGTCGACCTTGAGACTCAGAACATTGGTTGAAGTAGCCCAATCTTCCGGACTTTCACGAGTGTATGAAATGCCTTCCGGCAATACAAGCTCTTCATATTCCCAAATAGGACTCTTTGCAGCCGGTTCTTTAGCGGTCAGAGTATAAAGATCGTTCAGGTTGTATACCTTCTTGAATGTTTCAAATGACATATCAAGACCAGCAGCGAGAACTTCTTCGTTGATTTCCTTCCAAGTGATTTCAAGTTTACCCTTGTCAACATTGCCCTCTGAAGAAGCAGCCTTTTGATCCTGGAGCCACTCATATGTGAAGGTTGCGGTCTTGGTTGCAGAAGCCGGATTGATAGGATCAACGCAGAGAACTGAATCCATATCGTCGAACTCATTCATGTAGTTCCAGTGATACTTCCTTGAATCAGCAACCTCAATTTCCTTATCGGTGATGACAACCTTGATGTAAGCTGAAGCAACTTCAATATCATCAAGCTTTGCAATAACCTTGACAACAGGAGTACGGTTGATAGCTGATGACTGGTTGACACCTTTATAATTGTCCTTAACAGTCATGACACTTCCCTTCAGGTTAACGAATTCAGCCTGATTAGTGTAACCATCGGCACCCATATACTTTTCAAGAGAGAAGCTGTAAGTAACATCTGCATCAATGTCAAAGTTACCGATTCTATCAGCAAGTTCCTCACGGTTGTTCGGTGTAGCAAGAAGGTCAACATACTCAAGAAGGTCAAGAGAACCGTTCCAATAGAGAGACGGAGACAGCATTGGGTTCAAAGCAGTATCAACAGGTACATCTACACCCTCTGCTCCATCGGCCAACTTATCAGTGCGGTAGAAGCAGAATTCTTCAGGATCACCATCCAGATGTATGATGTCATACTTACTAATGACATCCTTAGCAATTACATAAGCATAGTCTGATACGAAAGTCTCATCGTCATACTGGAGCTGGAGAGCAATCATCTGATTCTTGGTGACAGTACCAGCCTTAAGTTCTTCAGCAAGTTCCTCATCATTATAATAGAAGAAATCTTCGATGTCTGAATAATACGGCAGACCAAGCATACCGTTTGCAAACAGCTTGGCAGTGATGATGTTGCCGTTCTGTACTGGCTGATCCTTAACGTAGATTGGCGAGTTGAGCTTACCGAGAATGCTGTTGTCAGCTTTGGTCTTCCAATCGAATGTATAAACTGAATCATTCAGAACTGAAGCATACAGATCAGTTGCAGGCTTAACTTCAGCAGGATTGATGAGGAAATTAACCTCTGTTCCGGTAGAAGCAATTACCTTTGGTGCAGCAGGAGTAAGAGCAGCTTTCATCTGAGGATTTGAAGGAGCCATGAAAAGGTAGTCGATAGCTACCAGTGCCTTACCGTCGAAGAGATAGTCAGCAACGAATTCAAGGCTTTCCATATCCTTATATGTGCTGAATGAAATCTTGCCGTCAGGTGCGCCACCTACATTGTAGAAAGTAACGATTCCGTCTTCAACGACTGCAGTAATGGTGTTGGCCGGGAGAAGCTTGTCGATGGTCTTGCCAGTAGCTACGCCGTCGCAAGTGAATTCAATCCACTGGTTCTTCTCAACATCTGGCTTCCAATAGTTACCAGTTGCGCCGGTTTCGCCCTTAGCGCCCTTGTCACCCTTGTCGCCCTTGTCGCCCTTAGGACCCTGTTCGCCCTGAGGACCCTGCTTGCCCTGAAGGCCCTGCTTGCCCTGAGGACCCTGGTCGCCCTTGTCGCCCTTAGGACCCTGGATGCCCTGGTCGCCCTGGTCGCCCTTGTCACCCTTGTCGCCCTTGTCGCCCTTAGGACCCTGGTCGCCCTTGTCGCCCTTGTCACCCTTGTCGCCCTTAGGACCCTGGATGCCCTGGTCGCCCTTGTCGCCCTTTTCACCCTGGATGCCCTGGTCGCCCTTGTCACCCTTTTCGCCCTGGATACCCTGGTCGCCCTTGTCGCCCTTAGGACCCTGAGCCTTCAGACCTGTTGACTCACCGTCAATTGTCCAGTAACCTTCATCGTTGATTGCGATAACTGAACCGTCCTTACCGTTGGCACCGTTAATGCCGTTGGTGATTTCGAATGTACTCTTGTCTGACAGAGTAACAACAACACCCTTCGCGGTCTTTTCCACGTTGGTGATCACAGCGCCTGCATCAATCTGGGCCTTGAGGCCTGCTACTGAACCTTCAATAGCAGCTACTCTGTCGTCCAGAGTTGAGATGTCTGAAGAATAATCCTTCGCACATCCTGCAAGCATCAGCATTGCGCCAATGGCGCCTACAAATGCTACTTTGAAATTTTTTTTCATAAATAAATTAATGAAATGATTGAAGATTAATAATTTAACACAGATTTTTTTTATTTATTCTTTTCCTTTTTTCTTACTTTTTTTCGTTTTTAGGATTAAACATAGCATAGTAAAGCAATCAATTTGCCACAAAGGTATACATAATTTTCATTCCTGCAACGCTAAAAATGCATTTTTTTCAGTCTGAATATAGTTCTAACGTATTTTATTTCACTGCAGCACCCCAATCACCAAGCATTTTCCTTGTCTCAAAATAGCAATAAAAACTAATTAAACAATTGTTATTTTTTGCTAAATTGCAATTATGATAGGATAAACCGTCAAATTTAAAGCAAAAATCAAGAGGCATATTTCATAGATATAGACATAAAAAAAATGGAGCCAGTCAAATAAATGGCCAGCTCCAAAATATACCGTAACGGACTATGTCCTTACTTGGTAACGATTACTGAAACACGGTTCAGTTCCGGAGTCTCGAACGGATTCTCCTCACTGCCCTTCCAATCCTTTGTAATACGTGATTCATCAATGCCAGCCTCAATGAGTCTCTTGGCAACAGCGTTGGCACGTCTCTCTGAAAGTGTCATATTCCACTTCGGAGTACCAGTCCAATGATCAGCATAGCCGGTAATTCCGACAACTGCCTCAGGATACTTGTTGAGAACCTCAAGAACGTGGTCAATCTTCTCATCCTCGGTCTTGCGGATGTTCCAGCGGTCAAGCTTGAAGAGGACGTTTTCTGTAACAGCACGGTCCTTGGCACGCTGTTCGGCAGCAGCCTTTTCCTGAGCCTCACGTGCAGCCTGGGCCTCACGTGCAGCCTGAGCGCGTTCCTGCTCAGCCTTCTGGCGGGCAGCCTCTTCCTGAGCCTTCTTTTCAGCTTCCAGACGTGCAGCTTCCTTCGCAGCGGCAGCAGCGGCAGCAGCGGCAGCAGCATCGGCAGCAGCCTGCTTCTTGGCTGAACCAAGTGAGAACTTGAGGCCGAGAAGAGCATTCCAATGATTATCCAGGTTATCTCCAACCTTTGAATTGAAGTGGTCAGAAAGCATGTTGTCCAGAACTTCGAGACCGATTGTAACATAAGGTGCTACGCGGAAATCGATACCGGCACCTGCACGACCTGCAAGGCTGATGGTAGGATCTTCCCAATAATAGTTCTCAGCGGGAAGCATGTCAAGAGAAGCACCGTTGTTGAACCGGTAGTTACCACCGATACCTGCAAAGAGGTAAGGATTGATGGCACGTGACTTGTAACCGCCAATGAGGTTGCAAAGGTCAAATGTTGCATCCAGAGCAAGCTGGCCGAAGTTGTACTTGTAGCTGTCAAACTTGATGTTCGAATAGCCCATACCTTCCCAACCGTTGGCATTGAGACGAAGACCGAAGGTCGGAGTTGCCTGATAACCCAATGAGAGGGATGCTGCCGGTGAAAGGAGATTTGTCCATTCCGTTTCACCTACAGTGTGACCTACGCCACCCTGAAGCTGCATGTACCAGTCAGTGTAGAACTTGTCCTGAGCGAACATGCCTGATGTCATCATAACCAATGACAGAGCTGCAAAAATCTTTTTCATAATTTGATGTAATTAAAGTATTCCTAACTTATTTTGGGTACAAAAATATGTATAATTTCCGATTGATACAAACAAAACACCATAATAATATAATTACCATTCAATCGGAGTCAAACCTTTGGACACCAACCATTCGTTTGTCCTCGAGAAATGACGGTTTCCGAAGAACCCGTTGTAAGCCGACAGCGGTGACGGATGGGCGGATTCAAGAATCAGATGGCGGGATGAATCTATCAAAGGAACTTTCTTACGGGCATATCCGCCCCAAAGAATGAAGACCACATGATCACGGTTCTGACTGACGCAACGGATTACGGCATCGGTAAAGGTTTCCCAACCTCGGCCCTGATGCGATGCTGCCTGACCGGCCCTTACGGTAAGAACCGCATTAAGCAGAAGGACCCCCTGACTGGCCCAACGCGTCAGATCTCCGCTTTGGGGGCAAGGTGTTCCAATATCCTGACTTATCTCCTTGAAAATGTTTCTGAGCGAAGGCGGGAACAGGACTCCGGGTTGGACAGAAAAGCAGAGGCCATGGGCCTGGCCGGGCTCGTGATACGGGTCCTGACCCAGAATGACCACCTTGACACGTTCGAACGGACAAAGGTCGAAGGCATTGAATATCTTGCCTGCCGGTGGATAAATTGTCCGGTTTGAATATTCAGAGCGTACAAACGCCGCCAGATCAGAGAAGTATGGCTTGTCGAATTCGCTCTGCAGCAGTCTTTTCCAACCCGGTTCGATTCTGACTTCCATATGCTGCCACAAGAATCAGATGATTTGGATGCCGGCCTCGCTGCATCTTGCACGCTGGTCCTCCGGCCAGATGCTGGCCTGGATTTCGCCTATATGCGCCTTCTGCAGGAATAGCATGCAGAGACGCGACTGACCTATTCCTCCTCCAATTGAAAGAGGCAATTCACCAGCCAGAAGCTTTCTGTGGAAATACAGATCCTTCCGTTGCTGCTGCCCGCAGATGTCCAACTGGCGCAGCATGGACCCGGCATTGACACGGATACCCATTGATGACAGTTCCATGGAGCGGTTCAAAATGGGGTTCCAGACAAGAAGATCACCGTTAAGTCCAATGAAACCGTCTTCATTCGGGGTGCTCCAGTCGTCATAGTCGGGAGCTCGGAGATCATGAGGCTGGCCATCGGAAAGCCTGGCTCCTATTCCCATTATGAAAACCGCGCCATATTTTCTGGTCACCTCATCCTCACGCTGTTTGGCGGAAAGTCCCGGATATTCACGCAACAGTTCCTCAGAATGGATGAAATGGACTTCACGCGCCAGGAAAGGCTCGAGCTGCGGATATGTCTCCCATATGAGATATTCAGTCCTGAGCATTGCCGAATATATTTTACGGACAATACGTTTCAGGAAGGTCACATTCCTGTCATCATCTGTAATGGTACGTTCCCAATCCCACTGGTCAACATACAGTGAATGCAGATTGCCCAGGCTCTCATCGGCCCTTATGGCATTCATGTCGGTATAGATTCCATATCCAGCCGGGATTTCGTATTCCGCGAGTGTAAGACGCTTCCATTTGGCCAGCGAATGGACAACTTCGGCTTTTGCATCGCCAAGGTCCTTGATTGGAAAAGTGACTGCGCGTTCGACACCGCTCAGATCATCATTGATTCCCATTCCCTGCAGCACGAACAATGGTGCCGTGACACGGCGGAGCTGCAGTCCGGTTGACAGGTTCTGCTGGAAAAAATCCTTGATCAGTTTGATTCCCTGTTCAGTCTGTCTCATTGACAGTTTCGGGCTGTAGTGTTCAGGAATGATAAGATAGCTCATAGTATTGTGGCATTAATCATCGGTCAATTGTCATACCAGTTCACATAGCTGTTCTGGCTGCTGCGTTTTTTGACCTTGAGCAGGTCGGAAAGCATGCTGGATGTGGCACGAACGGTGAAGTTATATGAAACATACGGCTTCAGAACCATACTGCACGACATGTTGAAGCAATGCAGGTCACGGGAGAAGTTCATTGTTGTCATTGTAAAGTCATGATAGACGAAATCCCATCCGGACGAGAAATTGAAGTTCCACTTATTGGTAAGTTTCAGATTGCCGGACATATTCAGGCTGTGGGTGAATCCCCATGGATAGCGCATCCGCTTTGGATTGATTTCGGCCTTGGTATCTTCCTTCATGCTGATGCCGTATGAAAGCGACAACGACCATGGAAGAGAATATTCCACGTATCCGTCCTCATCGGTCTTTGCCTGAGTCTTGCCTGACGATGAAGCACCGGAACGCGATCTGGAAGATGATGCCGGACGGCGGTCCTGGCTTTCGGCCAAACCGGAATCTTCGTCTGATTCCCCGTCATCGGACTCCGAACCGGAGAACATGGATGTCAGTTTATGCCATCTCTCGCTCAGATCATTGAGAGTATTGTTGTTGAATGTGTAGGAGAAATTCTGGCTCATTCCCTGGAAACGTCCGAACCTTCCGTAGGACCATTCGGTACGGTCACCCACAACGACCTTTCCCTGGTCATTGAACTCATAGGCGTATGTGGCAAAGACCGCATTCAGATTAAAGGTATAGCTCTTTCCGAATTTGAGACGGATCCTGGTGCTCAGGTTGCTCCACGGCTTTGTCTTCGCCGCCATATTATACGAAATCGAAGCGCCCAGCTGGTCAATCAGCGAGACGACCTTGGTCTGTATGGAATCGCCTGACGGATGTACCTTCATTTCAAGATTGTTGTCCACACTGAGCGAAACGCTTCCCGATCTGCCCTTCCCAGGAACGCCATACATTCCGCTCTGGTAGGGCGAATACTCTACGGTACGGACTTCACCGTTCTTGTCGGTATAGACATAGGTGTCGTAGTATCCGAAGCGTGCCGCACCGAAATCAGGGGTCATGCTGTAGCTGACTGTCGGAGTGAACACATGGCGCACCGCGACAAGCCTGTCAGAGAACAACCTTTTCCAAAGATCTGTAGGCAGATACATTCCATACAGTTTCGTATTGGCACTGACGCTCATGTTGTAGTCATACACGCGGTTGAAGCCATAGACCGTATCACGCACCGCCATGCCGAGCATATCATCCCAACGTTGGTTGACCTTATACGAATACCAGCGTGACGAATAGTTGAATGAGGGAGTCACGTTGATGTTATTCAGTATCTGGAATGTCGCGCTGACAGGAATGGAGTGCTTCATGCCGTTTTTCCAGTCTGTGAGAAGATTCTTGTGCAAGAGTTCGTCCTCCTTGCAGGTAATGCTGTTCGAGAGGGAGCCTGAATATGTGAATGATATCTTTTCGTACCACTTCTCGGAACCGGCGGCCTTCTTTTTCTTGAAGGGATAAACGCGCTGCAGTGAAAGGTTCAGCGAAGGAAGTGACACCGACAAGGTGGAATCACGCATGTTCTGCGAAAGGTTCATGGATGAGGAAAGCGAAAGGCCGATGTCAGGGAAATTGCGTGAATAGCTGACACTTGAAGTTCTGGTGCTCTGGGACCTCAGTGAGGGGTTGTAAAGGCTTGTCAGATTCGACGTTTCGTAACTCTGGGTGGCATAGTTGACGCTGGCGGAGAAGTTCTGCAACGGATTGGCCTTTGAATCCTGGCTATGCGTCCACCGCACCTTGAAATCCTTGGATACGGAAAAGTCAGGAAGACCTTTGTCACCCAGTTTTGTCGTAAGCGAACTCACGTAGACATTACCGGTAAACTTGTAGCGTTTCTTATAGCGTGTTTCGGCCGATACGCCCCACGAACCTTTGGTGAAGACCTCACCCAGGACCTTCAGGTCAAAGAAATCGGAAAAAGCGAAGTAATAACCGCCATCCTTGAGATAGAAGCCACGTTCCATTTCATCACCGTAGCTTGGCATGATAATGCCCGAAGCATAATCGCTTTCCGTAAACGGGAAGAATCCGAAAGGCAGGAACAGCGGAAGCGGAACGCCCATGACCTCTAAATACGAAGGGCCGAAAACCACGTCACGACCCGGTCTGACCTTGGCACGGGTAATGCGGATGTTGAAATGCGGATCATCCTGATTTTCACAGGTGGTGTAGATGCCGTCTTCAATGAAATACTCGCCATCAGGGCCTTTCTTTGCCTGACTGCTGGTCATGTAGCCCTCACCCTGTTGGGTAATGATTTCATTGATATAGCCCTTTTCCGACTTGAAATTGTAGCTCAGATGGTTGGAATTGTATGGGGTATTGCCATCATTGAAGACCGGAGCGCCAATCCACTCGCCCGTGCTGTCCTGCACTCCGTCTGCATAGACCAGGCTGCTGTCGACCTGCATTCTGATGACCGCAGCTGTCAGTTCAATATTCTGATAATTGACTTTACCTTCACCGAAAAGCGATGCATACCCTCCTCTTATCCAGGTCATGGAATCCTTGGACTCGTAGATTACAGGGTCATCAAGAGCATCCTTCACTCGAATGCCGGACTGAAGCAGGCTGTCAGGAACCAGACTGTCAGAAGCAATGCTGTCAAGCACCAGACTGTCCGATGCCAGGCTGTCAAGTGCCAGACTGTCAAATGCCAGACTGTCGGGTGTCTGAATTTCAAGCAGAGTACTGTCCTGTAAAACTGATTCGGTGCTATCCGGAAGAACAGGAGCTTCAGGCTGGACAGGCTGCGCTTCACCTGTCACCAGGGAATCGGGTATAACGGGCTCCAAAGGAATGACGTCGGACTCTATGACACTGTCGGACTCTATGACACTGTCGGATGGCAGGCCTGCAGTGCCACTGCCCTCCACTCTTCTTCCTACAGAACAGTTTGAGAGAAAAAGAGTCAGCGCCAACAGGACCGGCATATTGATTGCCGGCTGAATCCGTTTGAGCCAATTTGCCATTTTCATAATTCGCGCGCAAAATTATACAATAAATGGCAAAATACCTCCATGAGCACAGTGAAAATGCCCAATTAAAGAAAACGATCGCACCAGACTCGGAACTTCGCCACACCTTCCTGGCCGAACTTCTCCAGGCTGGCAATTGCCTGCTCCACCGTTTTTTCCTGGGTGGGACGGGTTTTGGAGAAGAACTTGTCGGCAAAGCAAACCAGCTGTTCCTCTATGCTGACCGGTACCATTTCCCTGTGCGGGATTGGCATGTTCCTGCCGATTATCTGTTCCAGTGTGAGCCCGGTTCCGGTATGACGTTCGGCAACAAGAGCATGCCTTGGAAGTCCCTCATTTCTGAGAATATCAGCTCCAAGATAGCCGTGACAGATATACGGATGCGGGCCGAAACAGTGTATCGGCGCGGCATCGGTCTTGAATATCCCTATGTCATGGAGCATGGCCGCCTGGTATGTGAAAAGGGCATCGGCCTCCAGTTCCGGATGCGAAAGGGCAATTGCAGTCGCCTTCCGTGCCACCAGCGTGCTATGGGTAATGAGCAGTTCCATCAGCGGGCGGTTATCACTGTAATACCGCCCGATGACGGGTTCCCATATGTTTCCGGCCTGCTCCGGGCCGATCATTTCAGTCATTCCGGTCACTTTGCACGGACAGGACTGATCACGAACGAATAGCTGCGGTCACCGTAATGCAGTTTGTACTGGTCAAGCGGTGTTGCGCCCCAGCTGTTCACGCAGGCAAGACCGTACTGCGCCTGGTCAATATGAACCACTGCAAGATTACGCGGCTTCACGTCACCGGCATGAAGGTTGCGCTTGGCCGGAGTCTCATCCAGATCGGAAGTCAGGTAATTAAGTGTGGACATGCTGAGAGGTATGTCACTGTAGAACTCAAGTCCGCAACCGTTATTGTCAAGAACTTTCCAGTAGCGGACATCGGTCTTATTACCTGTTTCCTGAGGCCTGATGTAAGGATAGTACTGGTCGCTGACCTTTTCGCTGAACAATCCCAAAGACTGGGAGCTGTTACGGTCGCTGTAGTTTTCGACAGGTCCGCGGGCATAGTATTCAAGTTTTTCAAAATTGCGGTTCATGACCATGGTCATACCGAAACGGAGCATATCCGGCATACGGCGGTTGTCCTGAGTGGCATGTGTCAGCAGTGACTGGGTGACCTTCATCTTGCCGTCAGGAGTCAGGACGTATGTCATTTCCAGACCGCATTCAAGCGCGGCAATTTCATATTTCACGAATACCATTGCGGCTCCGTCCTGGAGCCCGCATTCGAACGAAGTCCTGCGCATGTCCGGATTTTTCCAAGCAGCAAGGTTGCGCTGCAGACTTGCCCCGAAGTCATTGTCAGTAGCAGCACGCCAGAAATCGCTCTTGAGCTGGAAACCGTTCTCACTTATCTGGCGTCCGTCCATGTCAATATAGTCTATCCAGCCGCTGTTCTTGTTGAAAGTGTATTTCATTCCGGCGGCCTCAAGTGTAACGTATGCAACAGCCTCATCCATCTTGACCGGTTCCATGCCGTCCAGACCTGTTCCAAAATCCTTCATGTCAAAGAACTTGTAGTCCCGATATGCCAGCTGGCGGTATGCCACTGCATGACCGGCCTTGAGCAGAGCTGTAGGCTGGATAAGGCAAATCTCGAAATTGACCAGTATCTCCTTATCCTTGGGAGCTCTTTTCAGCGCTTTGGCCAGCTTGGGATATGTTACATTCCTGCGTTCCTGAGGACCTATGTACGGAAGTTTTTCTCTCTGGACTCCCTGTGACACGCCGTCATACAGTACGCTCCAACGCAATTCATAATCGGAAAGGTCAACAAAGAAGTTCTCGTTGTAGATTTCAACCTCTCCCTTTGCCAGAGCCACGGGTTCGACCCATACGTTCTGATACTGGTAGGCCACTTCATATGCATGCGGATTCCAACGACGGTCAGGAGCTATCAGACCGTTACAATTGAAGTTCTGGTCCGATGTGGGATATCGGCCTTCATCACCGCCATACTGGAAAATGACCTCACCGTCAGCATTCTCGCCATAAACGGCCTGATCGACAAAATCCCAGATGAAACCGCCCTGAACACTGCGGTTCGCACGTATGACATCCCAATATTCCTTGAATCCGCCCTCGGAGTTGCCCATTGCATGAGCGTATTCACACTCAATGAACGGACGCGGGTCATTGCCACGTTCATGACGTTCCATTGCACCATAGTCGGCATACATGGGACAGGCTA
Organism: Bacteroidaceae bacterium; assembly: GCA_024398615.1. Classification (GTDB taxonomy): domain Bacteria; phylum Bacteroidota; class Bacteroidia; order Bacteroidales; family Bacteroidaceae; genus Colenecus. The sequence continues at coordinate 54,102 of JAKSIU010000004.1, read as the reverse complement.
TATCACAATGATCCGGAGAATTGGTGGCACCTTCATACTGCACCGGACGTGTCTTGTCATAATCCTTGATCCATTTGTAGCAGTCAATGAAATTCTGGCCGTCGCCGGTCTCATTTCCCATGGACCAGACAATGATTGAAGGATGGTTACGATATGTGATGACGTTTGACTGATTACGCTCCATATGAGTCAGCGCGTAATCCGGATTCTTTGCCAGCTGGCTGCGGCCGTACATCATTCCATGTCCCTCGACATTGGCCTCTGCGACCAGATAAATGCCGTATTCATCGCATAAATCGTACCAGCGCGGATCATCAGGATAATGGCTTGTACGAACTGCATTGATGTTCATTTCCTTCATTATTCTGATGTCCTCAATCATGCGGCTCAGAGGTACCACGTATCCTCCGACAGGATCCATTTCATGGCGGTCAGCACCCTTGATGAGGACCGGCTGTCCGTTCACCAGCAGCTGGCGGTTTTTGATTTCCACGCTTCTGAAGCCCACTTTCTGATCTACGCACTCAATGGTCTTTCCGCTGTTGTCAATGAGATTCATTTCAAGCGTATAGAGGTATGGAGTCTCGGCAGTCCACTTCTTTGGATTGGTAACGTCGAAGGAGAGTCTCATTGTGGTTCCACCCTCACGGAAGATGTTCTGTGATTTAAGGACCTGATTCCCTTCAGCATCAAGCAGGCGCAGTTCAAGTCCACCAGGCTGCTGGCCTTCAAGACGCAGATTCAGTTCAAGTTTGGCATTACGATACTTGTCATCTAGCTTCGTAATGATACCATAATCCTGGATATGACGCTCAGGACGGCTGTACAGATAGACCTCACGGGCTATGCCGGTGAAACGCCAGAAGTCCTGATCTTCCAGATAGCTGCCATCGCACCAGCGCATGACCTGCATGGCTATCAGGTTGTCACGTCCGAATTCGACGAAATCGGTTATGTCAAACTCCGCCTCCATCTTGCTGTCCTCGCTGTAACCCACATACTGGCCGTTAACCCACAGACGCAGATTGGATGTGGCCGAACCGACATGCATGATCACGCTCTGACCTTTCCAGTCAGCAGGGATTCTGAACGAACGGCGGTATGAGCCGACATAATTCTCACGTTCACCGATATATGGAGGATCGACACGATGTTCGTTGTTCCACGGATATGTCACGTTCGTGTATATTCTGTCGCCGTATCCGTTCAGTTCGAACAGACCCGGTACCGGGAAATCCACCCACTGGCTGTCATCGAACTCCTTTTCATAGAAGCCAAGAGGACGGTCATAATAGTTCCTCACAAAATTGAAACGCCACTGACCCTCAAGTGACATGTAGCGGTCCGATGCCGCCTTGTCGCCGCCCTGTGCAAGAGCTGTACTTTCATAAGCAAAGAAATCGGCCACAGGAGCCAGACTGTTCACATGATTGACATTAGGGTCAAGCCATTCCTGAGCAGAAGACATGGATGATGCTGCGAGCAGCAGCCCCAACATAAGAGAACTTTTTTTCATATCCGCATGAATTAGTATGATTTTGCAATTGGTTACCTGAGTGCGAATGTACCTCAAAATCAAGCAATACGCAAAACATTTGTCCATTTTTAAGGAAATGGCTACCTTTACGGAGTATTTGTTTCTTAACAAAATAAAAGTAGGTATGTCAACATACATGAAGAAAGCCGTACCGATTGTATCAGCAGCCATTATTCTATGGGCCATCCTTGCCTTTGCAAGTAAATCTTTCCTATTCAAGACATGTGACCTTTCACTGTTTCTTTTTGACTGGACATTCTTAAAGGAAGCATTTACCATTCCAGGAGGTTTCCTGGGCTGGGTCGGTTCATTCTTCACTCAGTTCCTGTATATTCCCTGGTTTGGAGCTCTGCTTTGGGTATCATTACTGGTCCTGGCCGGATTCCTGACCATCCGCATTTTCGGACTGCCAGAAAAATTTGCCGGACTGGCCGTAATCCCTGTCGCTCTGCTGATCATTGCCAACATGTCACTTGGCTATGGAATTTTCATTATGAGAAGTCAGGATTATTTCTTTGCACCAACTTTAGGCTATCTTCTCATGCTTGCCATTATGGCTGCCACCTGGAAAGCCCCAAAATTATGGCAACGGATATCAATCCTGGCGATTTCGGCCTTTGCAGGCTACATTCTTGCAGGAGTCTTTGCACTTGCAGGAACAGTTGCCGCCGGCATTGGTCTGGCGTCGGAGCCCATTAAAAGTGGACGGACAGAAGCGCCGACCGGAGCATTGAGAATAACCGTCCCCATCGTTTCCGTAATCCTCTGTATAGTCACACCTTTTATTCTGTATGGTCTGTTCACAAGATATCGTCTGGCAGACAGCTGGTATATGGGACTGCCATCCATATCCGATGACGAATGGACAGTCTGGATACGTCTGCCTTTATGGATTCTCATGACTTATTCAATCGCAATGGCATCATTGTGCAGTCTGTTTGCGAATACAGTTGGCAATGGAAAACATCCGAACTTGGCAAACGCGGTCGTTATTGCATTATCTGTTGCAGCTACGGTACTGTTCTGGTTTAAAGATGAAAATTTCAGAACCGAACTGGAGATGTCAATTGCCGCAGACAACTATGATTGGAAAAAAATATCTGACATATATTTCAAAGCATCCATACGACACATAGACAAAGAGAAGAAGGCTTACGAAACGCGTCAGAAGGAACTTGCAGGTGTTAAAGACAAGGATGTATATGAAAACATTCTTGATGAATATGACGACAGCTTCTTTGAGCCCACCCGTCTGATGGTCATGCTGCGTGACCTGGCATTCATAAAGCAGGACAAGGCATTGGACCAGGCTTTTGCCTTACGTGATGGTGCCCATCCACAAAAATCAAGGACTCAAATACCGATGGTCTTTCAGGCCGGCAGGCAGCTGTATCTGAATTACGGGCTGACCAATCTGGAATACCGCTGGTGTCTTGAGGATCAGGTTGAGCATGGCTGGTGTTTCGGCACGCTCAAATACATGGCAATGTACGCAATCATAATGAATGAAACCGAATTTGCCACCAGATACCTGGACAAGCTGGACAAGACACTGTTCTTCCGCGATTGGAGTAAAAAGCAACGCATACTTTCGGGCAATCGTGACGCCATATCAGACACAGCACCTTACAGGGATATACTTCCACTGATGTGCTTCAATGACCGCATGTCAAATGACCGCGTAAAAATTGAAACATATCTGATGAGCCATTTCGCCAATGATCGGGATGTCCAGTCAACCCATCAGTTCGACAAGGTTGCACTATTCTGGGCAATGCGTTCCCAAAACATAGAACTGTTCTGGAAAGCCCTCTCACAGTACATTGATACGGCAGACGAACTCCAATTCCCCCAAAACGTACAGGAAGCCATTCTGCTGTACAGCAGTCTGGAAAAAGATGACATGGGAATTCCAATTGACAAATCCGTCACTGACAGTTATGAGTCATTTCAGAAATATACAATGAATTCCAGTTTCCGCAGTGAGAAGGAAGCTTCATTCCCCATGTGGCTCAATTTCGGCAAGACGTTCTACTATTACTACTATTTTGTCCGCGGTCTCAAGACATTCTGATTCAGGTTATGAAAAGAAACACCTTATATATTATCGCCGCTCTGGTTGCCGCTGCATGTTCAGGACAGCCTGGCAACAATGCTGTCAGTTCAGATGAAAGTCCCCGCATATTCCCCGACTACAGCGATGTGGTCATTCCCCGCAACATTGCCCCAACCAACTTCATGATAGACAATGAAGCCGATGCCTATTTCACCGTTCTCACGAACGGCAGCGTATCAGTTGAGAAGAAGGGACAAAAAGTCACTATGGGCAAGAAGGAATGGTCAGAGCTTGCAAACGGTCAGGGTAATTCAATTTTCGTTCAGGTCTACACAAAGAACAATGACAAGTGGACCGCACTGACTCCATTCACGATGTCATTGAGCGATGACCCGATAGACCGATACATAACCTACCGTCGTATTCCGGTTGCGGTTGAAGCCTACGAAATACTGGACCTTTGCCAGCGTGACATCACATGCTTCCAGGAAAAGACATTTTTCTCCAACACCATGGTTCAGGACAACGAGAACGGAACCTGCATAAACTGCCATCACTGCGGCAACTACAGCGCATCCAAGATGCAGTTCCATGTACGTCAGTTCAAGGGTGGAACGGTTCTGTATTTCGACAATGAACTGCGCAAAGTCAACATGAAAACTGACTCGACCATGTCAGCCGGTGTATATCCGTCCTGGCATCCCACACATGACTACATTGCATATTCAAACAACAAGACCCATCAGTCGGTCCATGCCATGAGTCATGACAAGCTTGAAGTAATAGACGAAGAGAATGACATTGTCCTCTATAACATACGCGAAAACGCAGTCAGTCCAATAGAGACCGATTCGAGCGAACTTGAATGTTTCCCTGGATGGTCAGCCGACGGACGCACTCTGTACTATGTTTCGGCACACTACGAGGCCCCGTTCGGACCTCAACGCAAAAGTCAGATCTTTCTGGATCGGGAACAGCTGCACTTCAATCTGTACGCCAAACCTTTTGACCCGGACACACGCACATGGGGACCGCACTATCTGGTATATGATGCAGTTGCAGCCGACAGCAGCATGACATGGCCACGCCTGTCACCCGACGGCCGCTACATGATGACATGCATAAGCACTCACGGCATTTTTCCGCTTGACCAGATAGCATCGGACCTGTTCCTGTTCGATTTCAAAAAGGGCACAGCACGCCGTATTGACGAGATCAACAGCCAGTATGCAGAAAGCTATCACGTGTGGTCAAGCAACAGCAAATGGGTCATGTTCAGCACCCGTCGCGAAGATGGTGTACACACCCGTCTCTACTTCAGTCATATAGATGAGAATGGCAATTTTTCCAAGCCTTTTGCGCTTCCGCAGAAGGATCCGGAATTCAACCGCAGCCATCTTTTCGCTTTCAACATACCCGAGTTCATGACAGAACCCATCACGATAAGTGCAAAGGAATTTGCCCGTTTCATATCGGAAAACGATGCTGCCCCAGCAGCATTCGAATCCAAACGTGAAACGAACGAACAGGGTGAACTCATAACAACCGACTACCGGGTAGACGGACACACAGGGGCATCTGAGATCCGTAACAATGATGATGAAGAAATGTACCTGCACTGATTCATATGAAGAAACTTGCTATCATAACATTAGCTCTGCTGATTGGCTTGAATGTTTTTTCAGCACCGGGAAACGGCAACGAGTTTGTACTGGTAATAGATGCCGGACATGGCGGAAAAGATCCTGGAGCAGTCAACGGCAAGAATCAGGAAAAGACAATCAACCTGGCAGTAGCCCTGAAAATGGGAGAACTGATTGAAAAGAAATGCAGTAACGTCCGGGTCATCTATACCAGAAAGACCGATGTGTTCGTTGAGCTCTACCGTCGCGCCGAGATTGCGAATGAGGCCGACGCCGACATGTTCATTTCCATCCACACCAATGCCAATAACAACAAAAGCGCAAGAGGCGCTGAAACATATCTTCTGGGCGTAGAAGAAAACCGGACTTCAGCAAATCTGAATGTGGCACTGGCCGAAAACAGTGCCATCATGCTTGAGGCTGATTATGAAGCGCATTACGAAGGTTATGACCCCAACAGCCCCGAAAGCATGATCATTTTTGAATTCATGCAGAACGAGCATCAGAAGGAAAGTCTCAAAATGGCCGAATTCGCGCAGAAGCGTATGGCCACATATGCATCACGTCCCAATCGGGGAGTTCACCAGGCCGGATATCTTGTCCTTTGGAAGAACAGTATGCCAAGCATACTGGTCGAACTCGGATTCATCTCCAATCAGGAAGAGTGCCGGTACCTCACATCAAGCCAGGGAGTGACAAAAATGGCAGAAAGTCTTGAAAAGGCTTTTGAAGACTATCTTTCCTATCACAGGGAACTTGAATCAAAATCCGTGCAATATGGCACCAGCAAGGACAGCCAGTCTGATAAAGTAAATTATACCAACACTACAAGCAGCGATGAGATTGTATGGAAGATTCAGTTCATGACATCCGAAAAGAAGCTTCCGACCAACGACAATCGTATTGCCGGTCTGAAGAACTGCTCCTGCTACGAAGAAGGAGGGCTGTTCAAATATACGTGTGGAGATGATACAGACAAGAAGAAGGTTACGGAATATCTGAAAAGCGTAAAGTCCCGGTTTCCCGATGCCTTTCTGGTTCAGTTCAAGAACGGCAAAAGAGTAACTGCGAAATAGTATCACTTCTCTGCTCTGTCTTATTATCCAAGGCTCCTTAATTTAGATTTCGTCTAATTATTACCGGTCATTGACAATTAACATATCGCTTTTAAAAAAGCGGTTAGGAACTTGTCAAAACGCAATTCAGGACCTTGTATATAATATTTCCAAAGAAGTTATCAACAGGCTATCATTCTCATTTGCAAGCATTTAGTAAAATGCAACATGCAGTTTTCAACACAATTGTAAAGATAACGGAAGTATTTCATTATCAGTTGATTACAAATGCCTGAAAAATAGCCTGACTTTTGGCATTTTGCCATTTGAAATAAGATTCCCAATTTTGCATCGCTGACAGAATAATCAGCACCTTTCAAGATGTCAACAGCAGAGCTGAATTCAAAATGGGAGCAGTGCCTCGGGTTCATCCGGGACAATGTATCGGAAAGTGTTTTCGATGCATGGTTCACTGTAATCGTACCCATTTCATTTGAAAACGGCGAGCTGACAATCCAGGTTCCAAGCGGTTTCGTATATGAATATCTGGAGCAGAACTGCCTGGGTGTAATCAAAGCAGCGCTAACCAAGATATTCGGACGTGGAGTCCAGCTTTCATATCGGATTGTTACAGATAAGGAAAACGGGCTGTCAAGGAATGAGAGTTCACAAAACCTTACAAATACAGATATCAGGAAAACCGAATCAGCTGACAATAAAGCACCGGATCAATCCAATGCACCTTTGGTTCAGGACCTGAATCCCAATCTTGACAACAAGTATCGTTTTGATAATTTTGTTGAGGGAAGCAGCAACAGACTTGCAAGAACTGCAGCCGAAACCATCGCACTCAATCCGGCTGGCACAGCATTCAATCCCATGTTCCTTTATGGCGCATCGGGAGTTGGCAAGACCCACCTTGTGAATGCCATCGGCATGAAGGTTCGTGAACTGCATCCGGAACTTAGAGTCCTGTACGTATCGGCACATCTCTTCATGGTCCAATATGTGGATTCGGTCAGGAACAACACCATCAACGACTTCATCCATTTCTATCAGACCATAGATGTCCTGATTATAGATGACATGCAGGAAATGGCTGGCCAGGCAAAGACCCAGAACACATTCTTCCACATATTCAACCACCTGCACCTCAACCACAAGCAGATAATAATGACAAGTGACCGTCCGCCAAAAGACATGAAGGATCTTGAAGAAAGGCTTGTGACCAGATTCAAATGGGGGCTTGTTGCAGAATTGGAAAGACCTGACTTTGAGCTGAGAGTAGACATTCTCAAGGAAAAGACGAGAAGGGAAGGATTGGATTTTCCTCAAACGGTAATCAATTACATTGCAGAAAACGTCACTGATAATGTCAGGGATCTGGAAGGTGTGATTGTTGCCATAATGGCCCATTCTACCATCTACGGAAAAGACATTGACCTTGATCTGGCAAGACGCGTGCTTGAAAAATCGCAAAGCTATGAACGTAAACCCGTCACCATTGACAACATCATAAGCAAAGTCTGCGATTACTACAATCTCAGCCCCGATCTGATTCAATCAAAATCACGCAAGCATGAGGTTGTACAAGCCAGGCAGATTAGCATGTTCCTCGCCAACAAATATCTGGACATGTCGACTTCAAAGATTGGAGCACGCATAGGTAAACGCGATCATGCAACCGTTCTTCACGCATTCGGTGCCGTACGCGACCAGATTCAGGTGGACAAGAGTTTCAGGGCCGATATAGAAAACATTGAAAGCAGTCTCCGCTGCTGATCAATCTCTGCTGACAACAAGAGAGAATGATGCACTCTCACAAGGTGCACAAACTGGAGGATTCAATTTCGATACCTTGATTTCCAAACCGGTTACAAGTTCCAGTTCATCCATCAGTCTTTGGACAATAGACCAGGTCAACGACTCGATAAGAGCGTGAGGTATCTCCATTTCACTTGCTATTATTCTTGAGGCTTGAGCATAATTCACGGTATGAGACAGATTGTCTGATTCGAGAGAGGCATCAACCTTGACATTCAAAATCAGATCGACATTATACCATGCGCCTACAATGCGCTCCTGCGGTTCCACACCATGATAGGCGTAGAACCGCAGACCGCAAAGTGATATTTTCTGATCAGAGATGCGCATATTACCCGCAGCGTGAAGATCCGCAGTTTTTACATATCAGACATCCCTCCTGATAGACAAGGGATTCAGAACCGCATACGGAACACTTTTCACCTGAAACAGCAGTGCCGTCCTGAACGTATTTCTTCAATGCACGCTCAACACCATTCTTCCAGTTATTGATGTTCTCACTGCCCAGATCCAGGGATGCAATAAGTTTCATACACAGGTCAATAGGCATCTGATAACGGAGCACGCCTGAAATAAGCTTGGCATAATTCCAATATTCCTTATCGAACTTTTCGCTCAGACCTTCAATTGTCACCTTATATCCACGTTTGTTCACAAACTGGAAATCATAACGCTTATTGCCGTTTTCATCGATGTTTTTGATGATAAGACCACGTTCCACGGTCTTTGGAAGAGCAATACCTTCCTCATCATCCTGAAAACCGGTAAAGATTTCGTATGGACGGCCATTGAGCAGACCGACAAAGGCCACCCATTTCTCCTTATTGTTCTGGAAGCGGACAACATCGGCCTCTAGAATACGCGGACGGGTTTCAACGACTTCACGGGGATGGCAGTCGCCTGGAGCCATAAGGGGTTCCTTGGCATCTTTCTTGGACGGATCCTTTGAAGCATCCTTCTTCTCTCCCTTCAGGTCAACAAGAACTCCATCACGTGAACCTTCACGATATACAGTACATCCCTTACAGCCACTCTTCCATGCCTCTACATACAGCTGGCCGACAAGTTCTTCCGTCACATCGGCTGGAAGATTGATGGTAACGCTGATTGAATGGTCAACCCACTTCTGCAGACGACCCTGCATGCGCACCTTATTGAGCCAGTCAACATCCTGGGCTGTTGCCTTGTAATATGGGGAACGGGCAACAAGCTCGTCAATCTGTTCCTGTGTGAAGTTCTGGGCGGGATCGATTCCATTAGCCTTCATCCAATCCACGAACTTATGGTGGAACACAACGAATTCCTCAAAGGAATCGCCGTTTTCATCGGTGAAAGTGACGTTGGCGTTCTCATCATCGCGGTTGACTTTGCGACGACGCTTGTAAACCGGCATGAACACAGGCTCCAGTCCTGAAGTAGTCTGGGTCATGAGACTTACAGTACCGGTCGGAGCAATGGTCAGACATGCAATATTACGACGTCCGTACTTCTTCATGTCCTGATAAAGCTGTCCATCGGCCTCCTTGATACGCATGATGAAGGGATTGTCCTTTTCACGCTTCCAGTCAAAGACCTCAAATGCGCCACGTTCACGGGCCATGTCTACTGAAGAACGGTATGCGGCAAGGGCAAGAGTACGCTGGACACTTTCTGCAAACTGAGTAGCTTCATCTGTACCATAGCGCAGTCCCATAGCAGCCAGCATGTCGCCTTCGCCGGTAATGCCGACACCTGTACGACGGCCCATAAGGCTCTTGCGCATTATCTTCTCCCACAGACGTTTTTCAGTATATTTTGTCTCATCGTTTTCCGGATCGCTTGCTATCTTGGCCTGGATCATTTCAATCTTTTCGATTTCCAGATCAATGATGTCATCCATAATACGCTGGGCTACTGCCACATGCTGGCGGAACAGGTCGAAATCGAAACTTGCCTCAGGCGTGAATGGATTCTTCACATAAGAATAAAGGTTTATGGCCAGAAGACGGCAACTGTCATAGGGACAAAGCGGTATTTCACCACAGGGGTTGGTGCTGACAGTACGGAAGCCAAGATCGGCATAGCAGTCAGGCACTGATTCCCTAAGTATGGTATCCCAGAACAACACGCCCGGTTCTGCACTCTTCCAGGCGTTGTGGACAATCTTCTTCCAAAGTTCCTGGGCATCCACCTCACGTGTATACTTAGGCTGATCTGAATCTATGGGATAGGTCTGCATATATGGTTTGCCTTCAACAGCAGCCTGCATGAATGCATCATCGATCTTTACCGACACGTTGGCACCGGTAACCTTGCCACTGGTCATCTTGGCATCAATGAACGATTCCGAATCCGGGTGCTTGATGGAAACGCTCAGCATAAGCGCACCGCGACGGCCATCCTGAGCGACTTCACGGGTCGAATTGGAGAAACGCTCCATAAAGGGCACCAGACCGGTTGATGTAAGAGCAGAATTCTTGACGGGAGAACCTTTCGGACGGATGTGCGACAGATCATGTCCCACTCCACCACGACGTTTCATGAGCTGGACCTGCTCCTCGTCGGTTTTCATGATTGCACCATAAGAGTCCGATGAACCCTCATTGCCGATCACGAAACAGTTGGAAAGGGAGGCAATCTGATAATTGTTGCCTATACCTGTCATCGGACTTCCCTGAGGAACAATGTACTTGAAACCTTCAAGCAGGTCATGGATTCTCTGAGCATCCAGAGGATTGGCGTACTTTGCCTCTACCCGTGAAATCTCGTTGGCAATTCTCCAATGCATGTCATCGGGAGTCTTCTCATAAATGTTGCCGAACGAATCCTTTACCGCATACTTGTTAACCCATACTTTCGCAGCCAGTTCGTCGCCGCCAAAGTATTCAACCGAAGCCTTGAACGCTTCATCAAACGAATAAGTCTGTTTGCCGTCTGCCATTATTTTTTTGTTATTTGTTGTTTGTCAGCTCCACAAAAATAATCTTGCCCGCCTGTAGCGGGAAAGCGGAGCAAATGTATCAACAAATTTGCAGACGATAAAGAAAAATTAGAAATAAAGTTATCAACCGAATTTGAAGAGTTTTCCGTTTTAACAATGTATAACCCTAAAATTCAATTGTTTGCGTTTTTTCTTACATTAAAAAGTTTTCCGTTTTAGAAATCCAGTACAAATATTTATTCAGTGTAATAGATTCTTTTCACTCGTGTGGAGATTGTTGAAATGATCTCATATGGTATTGTTCCCAGTTCATCAGACAGCATGCTGACCGGCAGATTCGGACCGAAAATCTCAACCTTGTCACCTTCCTGGCAATCAATTCCGGTAACATCAATCATACAGACATCCATACAGATATTCCCGACATACCATGCCTTCTGCCCGCCCACAAGACAATACGCATGCCCGTTGCCAAGATGACGGTCCAGTCCATCGGCGTATCCGATAGGTATGGCTGCTATCCTGGACGTACGCTTCAACACGCCACGACGGCTGTATCCGACTGTCTCGGAAGGTTCAAGAGTACGGATCTGCAGAATGGTAGTTTTAAGGGTGAACACATTGGAAAGAGGACTGTTGTCAAGTGGACTTATACCGTACAGTCCGAGTCCGAGTCTTACCATATCGTTATGATACTGCGGGAATCGCTCAATGCCGGCCGAATTGCAGATATGACGGATAATGTGATGTTCGAAGCCGGCCTGCAGTTCATCGGCAGCCTGTTTGAAAAGGGCGGCCTGAGTATGTGTGAAATCGTCAAAACCACTGGAATCACTGCCCACAAAATGTGAGAAGACAGAATAGGGAACCAGTGAGTTCTGACTTTCCAGACGTTTCACAAGCCGCTCCATATCCGATGGCTGGAAGCCCAGACGATGCATTCCCGTATCAATCTTGATATGTATCGGGAAGCCGGTAATGCCACGACGTTCAGCTGCATGAATCAACGCCTCAAGCAGACCGAAGCTATATACCTCCGGTTCAAGTTTCCAGTCAAAAAGGGTATTGAAGGATGTCCTTTCAGGATTCATCACCATTATTCCCGTATTGATTCCGGCACGCCGCAGTTCGCAGCCCTCATCGGCTACGGCGACCGCCAGATAATCGACTTTTCTGTCCTGCAGCGTACGCGCCACCTCGATGGCTCCGGCCCCGTATGCCGATGCCTTGACCATGCACACCATGCGCGTATCAGGCGACAGCATTGAACGGTAACGTTCCAGATTTTCAGCAATACCGTGAAGATTGACTTCGAGAATGGTTTCATGGACCTTCAGCTCAAGCCGCTCCACAATCTGTTCGAAACGGAACACCCGGGCTCCCTTGACCAGCACCATTTCATCACGCAGGGAATCGGGTATATCGGACTTCAGAAATTCCTGAGTGGTCTCAAAGAAATGTTTCTCACGGACCGCAAACCGTTTCTGGGACTGCATTATTTCCGTGCCTATGGCAATGAGCTTGTCTATTCCACGGCCCTCAATAAGCTGCGCCACGCGTCTGTACAGTTCCGAATTCGACAATCCGGACTGAAGTATGTCAGACAATATCAATGTACGTCCGGATTTTTTTCCTTCCGCACGGCGTGCCATGAAATCCAGAGCTATTCCAAGCGATGAGACGTCATTGCTATAACTGTCATTAACGACTATGCAGCCGTTCTTTCCATCCTTGACCTCAAGTCTCATGGCCAAAGGCTCCAGAGTGGCCATACGTCTGGCGATAGTATCCGGCGTCATCATCAGATACAGGCACACGGCAAGACAGTTCAGGGAGTTCTCAATCGAAGCATCATCGGTGAATGGAATCGTATAGCTTCCAACCAGCCCTATGAAACGATACTCCACAAGAGTGGAATTCTGTCCACGTTCAATTTTCGAAATGAACAGTGGTTTCTCCTGGTTCTTCCGTGACCATGCTATTTCACGTGCGGTAACCACTGTCTTGTTCACGCAATCCTGAATCAGGGTGTTGTCTCCGTCATATATGATGACATCACAGCCACGGAACAGTTTCAGCTTTTCGATGCACTTCTCCTGGAGGGACGAGAAGTTCTCCTGATGCGCCTGACCTATGTTCGAGATGACGCCTATTGTAGGTGTAATGACTTTCCACAGCCTTGGCATCTCATCCTTGCGGGAAATGCCGGCCTCGAATATGCCCAGCTGCGTCTGTTCGTTCATAAGCCAGGCCGAAAGCGGAACTCCGATCTGCGAATTATAGCTGCGCGGAGAGCGGGTGACATGGCGGTCCGGCTCCAACAGCTGGTACAGCCATTCCTTTATGACAGTCTTTCCATTGCTGCCTGTGATTCCAACTACCGGTACGCTGAATCTGGCCCGATGGAACGCGGCAAGAGTCTGCAGTGCCTGAAGTGTATCGCGGACAAGAAGGAAATTGCATTCAGGAAATGAATCCATCGGCTCTGGCAAGCGGCTGACGACAAAATTCCTCACACCATGTCCGTACAGTTCTCCTATATATTCATGTCCGTCACGCCTGGGCCCCTGGAGTGCAAAGAAAAGGCTTTCCTGAGGAAAGCACAACGAACGGCTGTCTGTAAGAAGGGTTGTTATCGTTGCCTGACATAATCCATGCCTCTCAGCATTGATTATCTGACTGATATCATCAATTGAATAGGTCATTGCTGTCTGTAGTTCCGTAAAATCACCCAAAGTTAGCCATTATTTATATTATAATGTATATCTTTGGGAGTTTTGAACTGAAATCAACCAATTAAATCATATTATTTATGAGCACTCCGAATAAGATGAAAAGTACAGCCATGACCAACTTCCGCTGGGTTATGGTAGCTCTTCTGTTCTTTGCGACAACAATCAATTACATGGACCGTCAGGTTCTGTCACTGACCTGGAAGGATTTCATTTCACAGGACTTCTCGTGGACTGACAGCCAGTATGGAACCATTACAGGTTTCTTCTCGATCTTCTATGCCATAGCCTGCCTTTTCGCAGGAAAGTTCATTGACTGGCTCGGAACAAGAAAGGGTTATATGTGGGCAATCTTCATCTGGTCAATCGGTGCATGCCTCCATGCCGCCTGCGGATGGGCCGCCATCAAGTTCGGCAATGCCTTCGGTCTGGTAATCACCACCGCATCGGTCTATCTCTTCATTTTCTGCCGTATGGTTCTGGCACTTGGTGAATCGGGCAACTTCCCGGCAGCCATCAAAGTCACCGCCGAATACTTCCCGAAGAAGGACCGTGCATTTGCAACATCCATCTTCAACGCCGGTGCATCAGTCGGAGCCCTGGTGGCACCTGCCACAATTCCTCTGCTTGCCTCCAGATGGGGATGGGAAATGGCATTCATCATCATCGGTGCCCTTGGCTTTGTCTGGATGCTGTTCTGGTTCCTGCTTTATGAGAGCCCTGAAAAGTCAAGGCGCGTGAACACAGCCGAACTGGAATATATCCATCAGGATGATGCCCAGGAAGCAGCCGAAGCAGCAGCTTCAGCACTTGAAGCAAAGAAAGAGAAGAGCATACCGTTCTTCAAGTGCTTCACCTTCCGTCAGACATGGGCATTCATCTGCGGCAAGTTCTTCACCGATGGAGTCTGGTGGTTCTTCCTGTTCTGGGCCCCTGCATATTTTTCAGACCAGTACGGATACCGTTCCGATTCCAAAGAGGCCATCATGCTGATTTTCGTTCTTTATCTGATTGTAACGGTAGTCAGCATAGGCGGCGGATACCTGCCTAAATATTTCGTCGAGAAGAAAGGCATGGATCCTTACCCCGGCCGCATGAAAGCCATGCTCATTTTCGCATTTTTCCCATTGCTGGCACTGTTCGCGCAGCCGCTTGGACAGTACAGCGCATGGTTCCCCGCAATCATCATCGGACTTGCCGGTGCAGGACATCAGGCATGGTCGGCCAACCTGTATTCCACCATCGGAGACATGTTCCCCAAATCGACAATCGGTACCATTACCGGAGTCGGAACCACAATGGGCGGTCTGGCATCATTCATGATCAACAAGGGCGCCGGCATGCTGTTCACAAAGAGCGCAGCCATGGGTTCAGCCTTTACATTCATGGGGTTTGAAGGCAAGGAAGCCGGCTACATGATAGTCTTCTGCATCTGTGCAGTGGCCTATCTGATTGGATGGACGGTAATGAAACTGCTCGTTCCCAAATACAAGCCCATACAGATTGACTGAGCCCACTTTTGAACAAAGTTAGTATCTTTGCGGTCCGTTTGGACTGGAGCTGAAGAACAATGGACAACATTAACGGGAAAAAGCTGCTTGACGGCATCGGTTCCCCCGATGATCTGAAGAAACTGGATACAGGCCAGTTACCGCAACTGTGTTCCGAACTGAGACAGATGATCATTGACGAACTGTCCACCAACCCCGGACATTTCGGTTCGAGTCTCGGCACCGTAGAACTGACCGTAGCACTCCACTACGTCTTCAACACTCCGCAGGACCGCATTGTCTGGGATGTCGGTCACCAGGCATACGCGCACAAGATACTTACCGGCAGGAAGGAACGTTTCCACACCAACCGCAAATTGGGTGGTCTCAAACCCTTCCCGTCGCCCGACGAAAGTCCGTATGACAGTTTCACCTCAGGACACGCATCGAACTCCATCTCGGCTGCCTTGGGTATGGCCGTAGCGATAGGTCGCAGCAGCCATCCCGAAAGACGTACTGTTGCAGTGATTGGCGACGGTGCCATGAGCGGCGGACTGGCATTCGAAGGTCTGAACAATGCCTCCAGCAACAGCAATGACCTGCTCATCATTCTGAATGACAACAACATGAGCATCTCGAAGAGTGTCGGTGGCATGCGCAGTTACCTGACACATCTGCAGACCTCACGTCCTTACAACACTTTCCGCTATCTTGCTTCGCGGGTATTGTACCGTCTTGGGCTGATGAACGAGGAGAGACGCCGCAAGATCATACGGCGCAACAACCGTCTCAAAATCAAATGGTCCCACCAGAGCAATGTGTTTGAAGGAATGGATGTGCGCTATTTCGGACCTGTTGACGGACACAACGTGCAGAATCTCGTACGGATCTTGAGCAACATCAAGAACATGCGCGGGCCCAAGCTGCTCCATATCATCACGGTAAAGGGGAAAGGCTACAAACCTGCTGAAACCGATTCCGAGATCTGGCATGCTCCAGGTCTGTTCGACAAGGATACCGGACAGCGTCTGCAGAGAAACGCGGCCGGCCAGCCGCCGTTGTTCCAGGACGTGTTCGGGAACACACTGCTTGAGCTCATGAAGGAGAACAGCCGTATTGTCGGCATAACTCCGGCAATGCCATTAGGTTGCAGCATGGATATCCCCATGAAGGAATTCCCCGATCGCTGTTTCGACGTTGGAATAGCCGAAGGACACGCCGTGACATTCGCCGGCGGTCTTGCAGCCGAGGGCATGCTTCCGTTCTGCAACATCTACTCGTCATTCATGCAGCGCGCCTACGACAACGTGATTCATGACATAGCCATCCAGAAGCTGAATGCCGTGATATGCCTTGACCGCGCCGGACTTGTAGGCGAAGACGGCCCCACCCATCATGGCGCTTTCGATCTTGCATTTCTGCGTCCCATACCAAATCTGACCATCTCATCGCCATTTGATGAATCGGAACTGAGGAATCTCATGTACACGGCACAACTGCCGGAACAGGGACCGTTTGTAATCCGATATCCCCGCGGCCGCGGTGTGCTTGCAGACTGGCACAGGCCGATGGAACCGGTGGTGGTTGGAACAGGACGAAAAATGAAGGAAGGAACCGATGTGGCCATTCTGTCCATCGGACCAATAGGAAACATTGCAATGGAAGCCATCTCGGAATGGGAAGGAAAGCATAATGGCGGAACATCCGCCGCCCTTTATGACATGCGTTTCCTCAAGCCAATTGACACTGACATTCTGGATAGTGTAGCCCGCAACTTCAGAAATGTCATAACCATTGAAAACGGATGCGTCACAGGCGGACTTGGTTCTGCAGTTTCAGAATACATGACAGACAACGGTTTTACTCCACGCATGATCCGTCTGGGACTCCCCGACCGGTTCATCGAGCATGGCAGCACCCCACAGCTGCTGCAGATCTGCAGGATCGACAAGGAAGCCGTCATTGATGCGCTTGAAAGTCTAACTAACAATATTCAACCATGAAGATAGTCATAGCAGGAGCCGGCAATGTAGGCACTCATCTGGCAAAATTGCTTTCAGGAGAAAACCAGGACATTACCCTTCTGGACGACAGCGAAGACAGACTGAGTCAGATGGGATCCAGTTTTGACCTGCTTACAATACAGGAATCGCCGGTTTCCATAATGGGATTGAAAGAGGCCGGGGCCGGCAGTGCCGACCTGTTCGTTGCCGTCACACCCGACGAAAGCCGCAATATTGTAGCATGTCAGCTGGCCCATTCCCTGGGTGCAAAAAAGACTCTGGCCAGAGTCGATAACTACGAATATCTGCAGGCCAGGAACATGGAACTGTTCCAAAAGACCGGAATAGACTCTCTCATCTACCCGGAGATGCTTGCTGCCAGGGACATCGTAGCCGGAATGAAAGTCAGCTGGATTCGCCAGTGGTGGGAATTTGCAGGTGGAGCACTGGTCATGATGGGCGTGAAGATTCGCGAGGGCGCGGAAATCCTGAACCGTCCGCTGAACTCACTTGGACCTGACCAGCCGTTCCATATTGTTGCCATAATGCGCGAGGAAAACACTATCATCCCCAATGGAAATGACAGCATCCTGGCAGGCGACCTTGTCTATTTCATGACCATGAAGAAACATATCGCCCACATTCGACGCATAGCCGGAAAGCAGGAACTCCCCGACATACGTGATGTCATCATTATGGGAGGAAGCCGCATAGCGGTACGTGCCGCCCAGCTGGTGCCGGACTACATCAACCTCAAGATAATCGAGAGCGACCTGGCACGATGCCATCGTCTCACAGAACTGGTTGACAGCCGCGTGATGATAATCAACGGTGACGGACGCGACCCGAGTCTCCTTCAGAGTGAGGGCATCTCGCATACAGAAGCGTTTGTCGCCCTGACTGACAATTCCGAAACCAACATTCTGGCCTGCCTGGCTGCAAAAAGATTCGGAGTGACCAAGACCATCGCTGAAGTTGAGAATATCGACTACATAAACATGGCCGAACGCCTCGACATCGGCACCGTAATCAACAAGAAGAAGATTGCAGCCAGCCACATCTACCAGATGATGCTGGATGCCGATGTCACGAATGTCAAGTGCCTTACGTTCGCCAATGCCGATGTAGCTGAATTCAATGTCATGGAGGGAGCCCGTATCACACGCTATCCCATCAAGGACATCTCCCTGCCAAAGGGGGTAACAATAGGCGGACTCATCCGTAATGGTGAAGCCATTCTGGTAACCGGCACGACACAGATACAGAGTGGAGACCATGTCGTGGTCTTCTGCCTTGAAGGAATGATTAAAACCATAGAAAGGTATTTCAATTGATACATCCCAAGATCATAAGCCGCATAATAGGAGTCCTTCTTCTGATTGAAGCAGGGCTGATGCTCCTGTGCGGTCTTATGCCATTATTCATGCGCGAGGACGACCTTTTCGCGTTCATGGCATCGGCCCTCATTGCCGGTGTGGCAGGCATGGGCCTGCTGCTTTTCGGAAAGAAGGCACGTCATGAGGAAAACATCATGACACGAAGGGACGGCTACATTGTCGTTGCCATCACCTGGGTGGTCTTCTCAGTATTCGGCTGCATGCCGTATTTCCTGTCCAGATACATTCCGTCCTTTACCGATGCCTATTTCGAGACCATGTCCGGCTTCTCCACAACGGGTTCGACCATAATACCCGATGTTGAAATCATTCCTCACGGACTTCTGTTCTGGCGCAGTCTGACCCAATGGATAGGCGGTCTGGGTATCGTGTTCTTTACAGTAGCCGTGCTACCTATCTTCGGCGTTGGCGAAGTCCAGCTGTTCGCCGCCGAAGCAACCGGACCGGCAAGAAACAAGCTTCATCCCAGAATCAGTGTAAGCGGCCGCTGGATTCTCACAGTCTATCTGCTCATTACCGCAAGCTGCGCTGCCTGTCTGAAGCTATGTGGAATGGGGCTGTTCGACAGCGTGAACCATGCCCTCTGTACCGCAGCGACAGGAGGATTCTCGACCAGGAACGCCAGCATTGCATATTACGCTTCGCCCACCATAGAATATGTAATCACGCTGTTCATGTTCCTGTCTGGAATCAATTACGGCCTCATTTTCTTCGTGGCATTCAAGGGACGGATTTCGAAAATCTTCACAGACACTGAATTCCGATGGTATCTGTCAATAATCCTGGTCTTTTCCCTGATTGTCGGAACAGGACTGTTTTTAGGAACGCCGAACAATGCCGGTGATTCCATACGGAATGCGATTTTCCATGTAGTCTCAATCATCACCACGACCGGATTCACCATAACGGACTATACCACATGGCCTCCATTCATCTGGATGATTCTAGGTCTGTGCATGTATGCAGGCGGTTGCGGCGGATCGACATCGGGAGGTATCAAGTCCATCAGAATTGCCATTCTGGCCAAATCAATGAGGAATGAAGTTAACCGCATACTGCATCCCAATGCCGTACTGCCTGTCCGCGTAAACGGCAAAGTCATTTCCCCGCAGGCACGTCAGAGCGTACTTACGTTCTTCATCTTCTTCCTGGCCTTGGTTTTCTTCGGATGGTTCTTCTACATTGCCATCGGACTTGACATTACCGATGCTTACGGAACATCCATCTCATGCCTGAGCAACGTAGGACTGACAATAGGATATCACGGATGCAACATTCCGTGGGATAATATGCCGGCCATTGGAAAATGGTTCTCAACCCTGCTCATGCTGGTCGGCCGACTTGAGGTCTTTGCCGTTCTTCTTCTGTTCTCCCCCTCGTTCTGGAAACGATACTAACAGGTCTCTGAGATCCTTCTGCATCATGGCATACATGGGGCAGTCACGGTAATGTGTATTCTTTCTCAAGGCCTCCTGAATATCCATCTGGCTGTGACGGTACGCACTCAGTTCGTTCTGGTACTGCTGCTCATGGCGGGCCATGTGACGTATGTCATTCTCACGTTCCTGACGAAGACTGGTACAGATGGGATCAAGAACTTTCATTATGACATTCTCGACCAGGTGATGCCCCTGAATGAACAGATAGCAGTTCTGCGGAGTAACTCCCTTGAAGACAAGCTGTTTCATAAGTTCCTCCACCTTTTCGGCGGCATCGGGCATTTCCTGTTCAAAGTTTCTCACCTTGCGTGCACAACGGTCGGCAAGAGACTGCAGTATCTTGACAGGATGCTTTATATCCACCTTTCCAAGGCGGATGTCCATATTCAGATCCTGCATGCTGTATTCCGAATGGCGACGGCTGCGGTAGAACCACACGTTCCAGACAAAAAGCGGCCAAACAGCCTTTGAATACATCTCCATAAACGCCTCCATGTCAAGCGGTTCACGGTCATTCAGCGTACACTGCACACAAATCTGATGCAGGCTGCGGGCCCAACACTGATAATTTTCAATGGCATAAGTATAGGTCTGGATGACGTATGGATTATTGTTGATCTGCCGTGAAGTTTCGGTTATGTCATCCAGCAGCCAGTCATAGTCGCTGTCCACGCATGCAATCATGTGAGTTCCCAGACTGTTCTGCCCCAGACAGGAACTCAATGCAGGTTTCTTGCCTTTAGTCAGTCCGCTCTTGGTTGGCAGCAATATCTGGAAATAATGTTCAGGAGTCTCAAACTCATCAAGCAGCACACGCCAGAAGGACACATCGTCATAACTCTCCACGTAAGCTATGATACGTCCGCGACGACTGCCCGGAAGCAGACGGTCAGCCGCCTCCAGATACTTGGAATTGACGTTGTCCAGCAGCTTGTTCATCGGACTGTTATTTCATCGACATCACATACGCAATCCATCCAGCCGTCCATGATGAGAGCCGGAGAATGTGTTGTCATGATTATCTGAGCGTTGGGATTCAGCTGACGTACACGGTTCAGGAGCTGCTGCTGCCACTCAATGTGCAGCGATATCTCAGGTTCATCCATGAGCAGGATACACGGCTTCATATCCTGGACAAGCATTGTCAGCATAATGACCAGCAACTGCTTTTCGCCCGATGACAGGCTGTATGGAAGCAGAGTCATTCCAAACTGGTCGAAACATATCTCGTTGCTTGTACGGACAATCTTCTTGCCTGTATCCTGGAACAGTTCGTCCATACAATCCATGAACTGGACCCTTGGCATGGAAACATGCTGTGCCTCGGCCATGCTCTCGGGAGTACCCTGAGTAAGCAGCTGTATTGTACGGTTTCCTATATTGACCTGATAGTCAAGGTAACGGCGCTGCAGTTTGTACAGCTGCCAGTCAAGTTCCGACACGACATTGCTGTCAGACATCTTCTCAAGCAATGTGGAATGCATCATAGGACGGTCAATACTGCGGATCACATCATAGCTGAATGCATTTGCCCCGGCCGGTTCAAATTCGATCGTGACCTCGGGAACCGGTTCATCGGACTCTCCAGAAATAAAGTCCAAGGCAGCGACGGTCCTGTTCAGAATAGTACTCTTGCCTGTACCGTTCACACCGCTCAGAATATTGACATCGGGACGCAGATTCCAGAGAATGTGTTTGCGACCCCAAAGCGATTTGATTTCAATGCTTTTGATTCCTGTTGCTGTAATGTTGTCCATATCGAGAAACTGATGCTTACGTCCAATTATATTTCAAGTCCGTCAAGAAGAGCCATATAAGCGGGGACGGCAGCTTCAAGTTCTTCAAGACGAATGTATTCACCTGCAGTATGTGAACGCGCCGAATCTCCCGGGCCCATCTTGAATGAAGGGCATGACAGCACCGCCTGATCTGACAATGTTGGTGATCCGTACGGTTCAAGTCCAAGTGACACGGCCTTCCTGACTATCGGATGCCCGGGATCCAGCCGGGAAGAATTCAGGTTGAAGGAACGGGCCCGCATATGACACCATTCCGGAAGACTTGCTCCGACCATTTCAAAAATGCGGCTGTTGGAATACAGCTCGTTGCTGCGTACATCGGCAGTAAATGTGCAGGTATCGGGAATCACATTATGCTGGGTTCCGGCATGTACCATGGTAACTGTCATCCTGACCGGCCCAAGGAACGGGGAATCCTGCTCGAATCTGAAATCACGAAGCATTGAAATCACATCCATGGCACGATAAAGTGCATTGATTCCTTCTGCACGCGCAGCATGGCCGGCCTTGCCCTCTACCGTAAAGTCAAGGACCATAAGACCCTTTTCAGCAATTGCCGGTTGCATGCCGGTAGGCTCACCTATCAGAGCCACCTCAATCTCGGGCAGATGGGTGAGTACCATCTTCATGCCACCGTCGCCGTTAACTTCCTCCTGCGCTGTCGCAAGAAATATCGGATTGTATTTCTGACTGTATGAATCAAGAAGATAAAACGTATGCAGGAGTGACACAAGACTTGCGCCGGCATCATTGCTGCCCAGTCCTATCAGACGACCGTCTTCAACAAGAGGCGTGAAAGGGTCCGTCTGCCATCCCTGAACAGGCTTGACGGTATCCATGTGACTGTTAAGCAGCAGATTGGGCTTTGACGGATTGTAATGATGCCCCCGAGCCATAAGGTTCAGTCCTATCTGTGTCGGCTCATATCCGTGTGCACGCAGGTCGGCCAGGACAAGTCCGGAAACAGCCTGTTCGCTGCGACTGGGAGACGGCTGTGCAATAAGTCTTTTCAGCAGATCCAGCGACTCTTCAAAATGCTCCTTATATGTTGCCATGGTCTGAATCAGGGAATAAGAATTGATGAATCACCATAACTCAGGAAACGGAATCCGTTTGCCAGCGCATAATCGTAAATACGCTTCCAGTCACCCTTCAGGAATGCAGACACCAACAGCAGGAGAGTACTCTGAGGCTGATGGAAATTCGTCACCATAGTACTGACAATATGGTATTCATATCCTGGAGCTATAATAATACGTGTGCTCGTTTTCAAAGCATCCAAACCATGATTGTCCAGATACCGGACAATGCTTTCAAGAGCCTCGACACTGCTCATTGAGGGACTGGTCTCGTATGGAGTCCACTGCTCGACCTGCATGTCCTCGGGTGTCGCATCGGGATGGGTGCTCAGAAAAACGCCTATGTAATACAGGCTTTCAAGTGTACGGACCGATGTTGTTCCGACAGCGATGGCCTTTCCCCCATGTGCTATGAGACGTTCAATGGTGGTGCGCCTGACGGAAATGAATTCCGTATGCATCTCGTGTCCGCTTATCTCGCTGGTCTTGACAGGGCGGAACGTTCCTGCACCGACGTGGAGCGTCACCTCCTCACGTTCAATTCCGTGTGCTTCAATGTCCGCAAGTACCCTTTCCGTAAAATGAAGTCCCGCTGTCGGGGCAGCCACACTACCTTTTATCTTGGAATAGACAGTCTGATATGTCTGACGGTCACTTTCCTGAGATTCACGGTTCAGATAAGGAGGAATGGGTATCTCGCCAACGCTTTCCAACAGCTGTGCGAAACTCATGCCGCCTGTCCATTCGAAATCCACACGGTATCCGCTACCGTGTTGAGGCCCGCGTCTGGCAGTGAGCACATACTCGTTTCCTTCATGCCGGATAGTCTGCGAAAGTACAGGAGTATCATCCTTCCAACGTTTCAGATTACCGATCATACAATACCAACTGCAATGGTCCGAACAGGTAAAGTTCACCTGATAGTCCGATGGAATGGCAGGTTCAAGAAGGAAAACCTCTATAAGTGCCCCCTGTGATTTCGGTCCTCCGGTCGCCTGTTTGCGGAAATGCAGACGTGCCTGAATGACACGTGTGTTATTGAACACCATTAGCGCACCTTCCGGCAAATAGCCGGTAATCGAACGGAAAGTATCTTGAGAGATATCGCCATGCCGATAAATGAGAAGCTTGGAACTGTCCCTTTCCGGCAGTGGGAATTTTGCGATCCTGTCATCGGGCAGGTCATATGCAAAATCGGCGATTCTGATATGTTGTACCTTTTCCAGAAGATTCATGGGGTAAAGATAATCAATAATACGATACCTGGAATCATTGTCCGGCAATAGCAAGTGTAAAGACACTCACTTTGGCATCGGGAACGGACTCATGAATGGCCGACATTACTGAACACAGGGTCGCACCCGTTGTCATGACATCATCGACCAGAAGCAGATGCTTGCCGTTCAGACATTCGGGACGGGCCACATTGTATAGTCCGCTTGCATTTTTCCAGCGCTGGAAACGTCCCAGACCGGCCTGTCTGGATTTTCCGCGTTCACGTGTAAGAATATCCTCAAATACAGGAAGTCCGGTAACCTTCCTTATGCCGAATGCTACATATGAACATTGGTTATATCCACGATGACGACGTTTGCGTTTGGACAGCGGTACCGGAACAATAAGATCTATTCCTTCAAAGAATCCCTTGTCATTCAACCTCTGAGCGCCTATTTCCGACAGCCAGACACCTACATCCGGATGTCCGTGATACTTGAGATGATAAATGATCTTCCTGTAATTGCTCTCCTTCTCATACTGCATGACCGATGCCGCACGAACGAACCCGGGTTCAGCCGCAAGAATCCGTTCCGCCGGACTCAGTTCGCCCTGACCGTCCCATTCAATGAACGGCATTCTGGCATAACATCCCATACACACATGTTCCTCTCCGACAGTCAGTCTTTCTCCACAGACCTTGCAGTAACGCGGCATGAAGAAATCATATAGTGATCTGAACAGTCCCATATTCTAATTATCAATCATTGTCAACAATCTCACAGTCATTCAGTATACGCGCTACCAGGGACGGCTCAAATCCTTTTGCCGCCATGCTCCGGACGGTTTTGACGTTGCGTGTGCGTTCATCGGCCGCCTTTGTCCTTCTGAAGCAGTCAAGGGTGAGTTTTTCAAGGACCTCCATGTAAACTTCCATGTCGATGCCTTCTATCGCAGCAGCAATCACATCGGACTCAACATGCTTGAGCTTCAATGCCATGATGATCTTTCTGCGGCCCCAGTGGTCAAATCTCAACTTGTCACTGACGAACGACCGGGCATAACGGCTGTCATCAACGAAAGCCTGGGCCTTGAGGCGCTCCAGAATCCTGTCCCGGTCATCAGCAGACAATCCGTGACGTTCCAGAAGATTGCGGACCTCCCATTCACAGTGCTCGGCACCGGCACAATAGGCCTGCGAGCGGACCAACCCGGTTTCGAAATCCCATTCACTTATCCCCATCACTTCAACTCTGTTTTTCGCCCGGCCAGCAAGCGCCCATCATGCGCCGTTTGCCGAAAATATCATTTTTGATTTCAATGTCAGCGTACCCCATACCATCCAAAGATCCGGCGAGAGCATCAGCAGTTATCGGATTGATCTCAAAGAAAAGACGGCCACCGCATTTAAGAGCGTTCTGTCCGAAACGTGCAATGGAGCGGTAAAACACAAGCGGATCGTTGTCCGAAACAAACAGGGCAAGGGAAGGTTCATAGTCCAGAACTGTCTTCTGCATCTCCTGTCTTTCCCTGTCAAGGACATACGGCGGGTTACTCACAATCACGTCATATTCACAGTCCGAACCCTGCTCGTTCAGAATATCATGCAATGAGAACGAAACATCTGCATCGTTTGCCTTTGCATTGTACGATGCCGTCTCCAGAGCAACAGGACTGATGTCCCAGGCATCAACCTCCCAGCTGCGCAGACGGACAGCCAGCGATACGGCTATGCAGCCGCTTCCCGTACCGATGTCCAGCATTCTGCCACGTCTTCCGGTACAGATACTCTCGACCCACTCCACCAGCTGTGCAGTCTCAGGCCGCGGTATCAGCACCCCAGGTCCTACCTTGAAATCCATACCGAGAAAAGGAGCCGTACCCAAAACGTATTGAAGCGGTTCACCTTTTGCAAGACGTTCCAAAGCGCTGTCAAGAAGTTCGTCTCTTGCCTTATCCGAAGGCAGTTCACTCTTAAGCCAGTAGTCCGATTCGCCTACCCCAAGCAGTTCCATACATAGGGCTTTGGATATGACATCAAGTTCAGACCTGTCATACAGATTCTGCAAGGCCTGACTGATACGTCCAAGAACATTCCGCATTTCCGTCCGGATTCTATTCCTTTGGTCTGGGGATAACGGTTATGGTTGAGGTTGCCGGCTTTGCCGCTGCTCCACTTACCATCTGGCCGTTGATATCCGGCATGGAATAACGGAACAGGGCCTCCATTGAGAATTTGTATTTACCGGATCTTTTCGGTACCCATTTCACCTGTGGAGGAGCCAATATGGTCTTGTCATTGCCAGCAGCAAGAGTCTTGACGGTTTCCTTGAATCCTGCATCGTTCTTCCAGGTATATTCACCCTTGTAGATACGATGGCCGGGATCAATGACTTCAACCTGAAGGATCACCGTGTCACCGGGATAGATCACATCCTGAGTTGCAAATATCTTTCCAAATTGTGCCGGATATGCATATTCTTCTTTTTTATCACAGGCAGAAAATGCCAGCATGAAAAGTGCGGCCAGCAAAAATGTACATTTCTTCATATCAGTAAGTTAAAGCTGTTTCAAGAGCGACCTCCATCATATTGGTGAAATTTTTCTGGCGCTGTTCCACTGTCGCATACTCCTTTCTGACCAACTGGTCTGAAATCGTACAGATGGTCAGAGCCTTTTTTCCAGCAGCAGCTGCATTGATGTAAAGACCTGCCGCTTCCATCTCGACACCTTTCACTCCGAATCTGCCCCAGCGTTCCTGACTGTTTGACTCGTCATAAAAGACATCGGCTGAATATATGTTGCCCACCTGGAAGGGGAACTGTTTCTCCCGCGCAATGCGGACTGCGGTTTCAAGCATGCCGAAATCGGCTATGGGTGCGAACTGGGCAGGGAAATTGAACTGATGACCGTAGTTGGAATCAGTACAAGCCCCCTGAGCGAACAGCAGATCACCCAGATTCAGGTCTTCTGTCAATGCTCCGGCAGTTCCTATTCTGATTATCCTTTCAACATCATAGAAGTTGAACAACTCGTATGAATAGATTCCGATTGACGGTATTCCCATGCCATGCCCCTGAACAGACACGGTTTTTCCCTTATATTTTCCAGTAAAGCCATACATGCCGCGTATCACGTTATACTGTTTCACATCTGACAGATAAGTGTCGGCAATGAACTTTGCACGCAGCGGATCACCGCACATGAGAACCGTTTTGGCTATATCACCGTATACCGCAGCGTTGTGCGGGGACGGACATTGTTCCTTACTCATAATCCTACAGTTTTTCTTCCAGGGCCGGTGAGACCAGACACCCCTCAATAAAATCAATCTTCCTGACCTTTCCCTTTGGAGGAGCAACAGTTACCTTATGGTCTTCAAGCATAACCCTGCCCTCTGCATACCACTGCAGCGCCTGTGGAAATATTCTATGTTCCATACGGTGTATCTGCGCCTCAAGTTCCTCCACCGTTCCCTTGACCGGGACAGCAGCCTGGAGTATCACCGGACCGGCATCGAGTTCAAGGGTAACCAGATGTATGGAGCAACCGGTAATCCGGACTCCTGAACGGTATGCGTCATCTATGGCCGTAGCGCCCTTGAAACTTGGAAGCAGAGCCGGATGCAGATTCAGGATACGTCCCTGGTAGGCATCAATGAACACTTCACTCAAAATTCTCATCCAGCCGGCCAAAGCAATTGTATCGACCTGGTATTTCTCCAGTGCCGCAACCACAAGAGCATCATATTCGGCACGGTTCCTATGTCCCTTTGAAGGAACGATTTCAACGGGTATGCCAAACTTTTCCGCACGGGCTATCACCCCTGCATCCTCCTTGTTTGTTAGCACCACACGGACATCGGCATCCAGACGTCCGTCACGCACAGCTTCAATGATTGCCTGCGCATTTGTTCCGTTGGCCGATGCAAGTATTGCAAGTTTTATCATAACGCTTCAAAGTTAGGAATAAAAACGAAAAAAACCGGCCGCGCAGGACCGGTTTTTATTACAGTATATCAGGATGATTACATCATTCCGTCCATGCCGCCCATACCAGGGTTCATTGGAGGCAGAGGCTTGTCTTCCTTCTTCTCGACAATGACACATTCGGTAGTCAGGAACATGCCTGCAATTGAAGCAGCATTTTCAAGAGCCACACGGGTAACCTTGGCCGGATCGACCACGCCTGCCTTCTTGAGATCCTCATAACGGTCCATACGGGCATTGTAACCGAAATCACCCTTGCCGTCGGCAACCTTCTGGACCACGACTGCACCTTCCTTGCCGGCATTGAACACGATCTGACGGAGAGGTTCCTCGATGGCACGACGTACAATCTGGATACCGGTCTGTTCGTCGGGTGTCTCGCCCTTGAGCTTGTCCAGAGCCTTGATCGAGCGGATGTATGCAACACCACCGCCTGCCACGATACCTTCTTCAATTGCAGCACGGGTAGCGCACAATGCATCGTCAACACGGTCCTTCTTTTCCTTCATTTCAACCTCACTCGGAGCACCGACCTTGATGACAGCCACACCGCCTGACAGCTTGGCCAGACGTTCCTGCAGCTTCTCCTTGTCATAATCACTTGTAGTGGTCTTGATCTGAGCCTTGATCTGAGCCACACGATCAGCAATCTTATCCTTGTCGCCCTTACCGTTCACAATTGTGGTGTTGTCCTTGGTAATGGTAATCTTCTCGGCCGTACCAAGCATATCCATAGTTGCCTGTTCCAGTTTCACGCCACGCTCCTCGCTGACAACGAAACCTCCGGTGAGAACGGCAATATCCTCAAGCATTTCCTTGCGACGGTCACCAAAGCCGGGAGCCTTGACGGCGGCAATCTTCAGGCCTGAACGCAGACGGTTTACTACAAGTGTGGTCAGAGCTTCAGAGTCAACGTCTTCGGCAATGATAAGCAAAGGACGTCCGCTCTGAACGGCCGGTTCCAGAATTGGGAGCAGGTCCTTGAGGTTCGATATCTTCTTGTCGTGGATAAGGATCAGAGGATTCTCCATGACACAGTTCATCTTTTCAGTGTCAGTGACAAAGTACGATGACAGATAGCCGCGGTCGAACTGCATTCCCTCAACCACGTCAATGTATGTCTCACGTCCCTTGGCTTCCTCAATTGTGATCACACCGTCCTTTGAAACCTTCTTCATTGCTTCGGCAATGTGTGCACCGATTTCAGAATCGTTGTTGGCACTGATTGTTGCAACCTGCTGGATCTTGTCGAAGTCGTTGCCGACTGCCTCGGCCTGTGACTTGATGTTCTCGACTACTGCTGCAACAGCCTTGTCGATACCACGCTTCAGGTCCATTGGATTGGCACCTGCGGTAACGTTCTTAAGGCCTACGGAAACAATGCTCTGGGCAAGAACGGTAGCGGTTGTGGTTCCGTCACCTGCATCCTCACCGGTCTTTGAAGCAACGCTCTTGACCATCTGGGCGCCGGTGTTCATGAACGGATCAGCCAGTTCTATTTCCTTGGCAACGGTCACACCGTCCTTGGTGACCTGGGGTGCGCCGAACTTCTTCTCGATGATCACATTGCGGCCCTTCGGTCCCAGTGTAACCTTTACTGCATTAGCCAACTCGTCAACGCCCTGCTTGAGAAGATCGCGGGCATCGGTATTGAATTTAATGTCTTTTGCTGCCATAACTGTATATCCTTATTTTATTCTACAACTGCCAGAACATCACTCTGACGCATGATAAGATATTTCTTTCCCTCAATCTCAAGTTCTGTGCCGGAATACTTGCCGTACAGCACGCTATCGCCCTTCTTGAGAATCATCTTCTCGTCCTTGGTACCTTCGCCACATGCTATAACCTCGCCCTTCAGGGGTTTTTCCTTTGCCGTATCAGGAATGATGATTCCACTTGCCGTCTTCACCTCAGCTTCTGCGGGAAGAACCAGAACTCTGTCTGCCAATGGTCTGATTGTCATGATTAAATATGTTTTTAAGTTTCAAGTTTTCTTTTTGCAGTCAGACAGAATGCCAAAAGCGTGCCATTTCATGACACGCATCCAAAATGACACATCCTACTGACAGTATGTCACCATCCGGAATGTCATATTCAGCCAATATGTTCCTTCAGGTAAGCATCAAGACCGGCAGCATCAAGACCGGTCACAAACTGTCCCCTATGGAAGACCGAAATGCCTCCGGTCTCTTCAGATACCACAACCGCAACCGCCTGTGACCTTTCAGAAATGCCCATGGCAGAACGGTGACGCAGTCCGAACTGCTTGGGCAGGTCAGTCCTGTCAGAAAGCGGAAGCACACAGGCAGCAGCTTCAATACGGTCACCGACAATCATCATGGCACCGTCATGCAGCGGAGTGTTCTTGAAGAAGATATTCTCTATAAGACGCTGGCTCAAGCGGGCATCAATGGTTTCTCCCGTTGAAATGATATCCTGAAGTTCTTCTCTGGACCCTATTACCATAAGCGCGCCGACCTTCTGTGAACTCATATTGTACGATGCCTGGACAATAGGTCCGTAACTGATGCCTTTACCCTTGCGATGATTGCGGAACAGCCAGGAAATTACCCTGTGCCCCCGGGCCGATGTTCCCAGATTGCGGAAGAAACGGCGTATGTCATCGGCAAACAGGACAATGATCGCTATCACGCCCACATCAACCAGCTTGTCCATCACAGCCCCAAGCAGTTTCATTCTGAGCACCTGTGATACTATCACCCACACGACCAGGAAAACCAGTATGCCAAGAAACATGTTCAGGGAGCCGGTCCTTTTCATTGTTCTGTACAGATAATACAGGATAAGGACCACGCACAGAATGTCTATGGCGTCCATTATTCCGAATGATTCTATATATTCCTGCATATTCCTTATGATATATATTGGAGTTTCTCAAAAATCCTCACTGTTTCCACACCTTCTTTAACGTCATGCACACGTATCCATTCTGCACCACGTTCCAGAGCAGCCATATTCATTGCTATTGTAGCTGGCAGACAGTCATCGGGAGTTATGTCCAGCAGCTTCCAGGCCATTGATTTGCGTGACACGCCGACCAGGACAGGCAATTCCAGAGTTCTGAGGCTGTCCATTTCCGACAGCAGCATCCAGTTCCCGTCAAGTGTCTTTCCAAAGCAGAACCCGGGGTCAAGAATCACCTGTTCCGCCACCTGTACGCCACAGTCTCCAAGCATCCCGAGGCGTGAACGGAAAAATGACAATTCAGCGGAAATCACGTCAGTTCCGTCCGGTATGCTGTCTGCAGCGGTCAGCACGTACAAGACACCGGTTTCAGCCACCATACGATACATCTTCTCACTTCCCCCACTCACGTCATTGATCATATCCGCACCGAATTCCCGAATGCACCATTCCGCTATTTCAGGACGGAAAGTATCCACAGAAATAAGGCATCGGCCTTGGTTGACCTCCCTGACAACGGGCAGCGCCCATGCAAGACGTTCCTTTTCCAAATCCGATGAAACCGGCTGGGCTCCGGGACGTGTGGAGCATGCACCTATGTCAATGGCATGGGCACCTTCGCGACAGATCTGTTCCACACGGGCAGCCAGACTGTCAGCATCCTGAATCCGTGACCCGCTGAAGAAGGAATCAGGAGTCACGTTCAATATTCCCATCACCTTCGGCATATACAGCCGCGAATTTACCAAAATTTTCAGATAATATCCAGATGCCAGACTTAACGTTTTCAAGAAATCAACGTCATACTGTTGTATCAACTGAAGAAAAAATATGAACAGACATTTGACATCGACATTTCTTGCGGCACTTTTCACTCTCACATTAAACAGCGCCTGTGCACAATCTGAAAAGGTAATGGACTTCAAGCCAGGGTTCAACAGTCTTGTAGTGACTGGAGCAATAGAAGTCACATGTTCTGAATCAGTAACTGAAATGACAGTGAATGCTCCTGAACAATACATCGGTTTCCTTTGTTGTGAAAGCAGGAATGGTGTTTTGAATCTTTGGTTCGAAGACCATGGAAAAAATTATCAGATATTCAAAAATGCCCATGCTGAAGTGTTACTTCCCGCCAGTAAAAATCTGGAGTCAGTAAGACTTGGCAGCGCAAGCAGGTTCAAGACCGATGTTCCGATTTCCGGGAACAATGTCGACATAACTGTTTCAGGAGCCAGTTCCTTTGAATCAAGTGCCCCCATTTCCGGCCAGAATATCAGAATCAATCTCAGTGGAGCAAGTTCAATGAAGGCCGATGTCCGGGCTGCAGAACTTGATCTTGACTGCACAGGAGCCAGCAGCATGCGCATGGATGGAAACGCCAAGCAGATGAAGCTCAAACTTTCAGGAGCTTCCAGACTTAAAGGAGACATTGATGTGCTGAATTCCAGAGTCAGCATCTCAGGTGCCAGCAGTGCAAGTTTTTCAAGCGATGGAGGTGCTGTCAGCGGATCCGTTTCCGGTGCATCGAATCTTGATATCAGCGGACGCTGCACGAACAACGTGAAAACCAGCGGAGCGTCATCCATCAGCATTCATTAATCTCATGATCTTATTTGACGTATTGCTGCAAATCTTCCTATCTTTGCAGAAACACTCAGTCAATACAGTAAAATAAGACCATAAAATGAGAAAAATCGCATTATTCGCATCGGCATTCATGATGATGGCCGCTGCAGGTGCCATCAAGGCACAGACAATCAGCCCTTCAACTGAAGAAGGCAAATATCTGATCAAGGCAGGAGACGTTACAATGACCGTCAATGCCGGTGAAGGTGGCAAAGTCATCTCCTACAAGCTTGGCGACAACGAAATGCTCTCACAGCTGCGCATGCAGAATCAGTACGGAAGCACATTCTGGACAGCCCCTCAGGCCGAATGGAACTGGCCGCCTGTAACTGAGTTCGACCGTGCCGCCTATGAGACGAATCTTGAAGGCAACGTACTGACACTCACCAGCAAACAGGCCAAGAAGCTGCCGTTCATAATTGAAAAGAAATTCATGCCTGCCAAAAACGGCAAGCTGATCCGGGTGGAATACACCATAAAGAATATGGGCGAAGAAGCCCGCAAGGTTGCCCCTTGGGAAATCTCACGAGTCATTTCCGATGAGACAGGCCTGATTTTCTTCGACTCTCCGGTAGAACAGATCGAGGCAGCCCAGGGTGAACTTATTCCGTTCAAGGGCGAAGCTGGCGCCTCATGGTACAATTTCGAGCAGACACGCGCCAACCGCAAGATCAATTCTGACGGCAAGGGATGGTTGGGATATGCAGCAAACGGCATGCTCATGATCAAGAAGTTCGCTGACATCACTCCTGCCGACCCTGCTCCAGGCGAAGCTGAAATCCAGGTCTATGTAAACGCAGGCAAGACCTACATCGAACTGGAAAGCCAGGGCGCATACAAGGAGGTGGCAGCAGGCTCATCACTGACCTGGACCGTTGACTGGTATCTGTTGCCTCTCGACCAGGCCAAGGCAGTTCCTTCCAAGGCATTGCTGAAGACCGCAGGCAAGACCATCAAGGCATCCAAGAAGGCCAAATTCTGATTCCAATGCAGGAACACGCCGGACACATAGTCGACATTCCGGGACGAAGGATCTTTGACGGCAAGGTGCTGGTTGAAGACGGACGGATTGCCGATATCATAGAATGCGGAATCGGTTCAGAAACCGATGCCGCTTTCATCATGCCCGGTTTCATTGATTCTCACGTCCACATAGAATCAACTCTGCTGATTCCCGAGAACTTTGCCAGAGTCGCAGTACATCAGGGAGCGGTTGCAGCCATCTGCGACCCTCACGAAATAGCCAATGTCCTGGGTGTTCCGGGTGTTGAATACATGGTTGCAAACGGGAAGAAAGTCAGATTCCATTTCCTGTTCGGTATACCATCGTGCGTGCCATGCACCACAAATGAAACCAACGGTGCGACCATCACCAGCAAGGACATTGCCAAACTCATCAACCGTCCAGAATTCTATGGCCTTGGGGAAATGATGAACTTTGTGGGTATGCAGTATGGAGATCCCGAAGTGCTGGCAAAAATAAAATGTGCCACCGATGCCGGCAAGCTCATTGACGGCCATGGTCCTGGAATTACCGGTGAAAAGGCCAGACTCATGTTCAACAACGGACTCTCGTGCGACCATGAGGTTGACCGTCTGGACATTGCCCTGGAACGCACACGCATTGGAATGAAAGTACAGATCCGTGAGGGCAGCGCCGCCTGCAATCTTGACGAGCTCATGCCTCTGCTGGCCGATGATGCCAGTCGCGGTCTGACAATGTTCTGCACTGATGACAAGTATCCCGATGAGTTCTATCACGGCTGTATCAACCAGTTGGCCTCCAGGTGTGTACGTGCCGGCTACGATCTGTGGCGGATACTGGAAACTGCATGCATGACTCCGGTCAGGCATTTCCGCACCGGCACAGGACTGCTCCAGAAAGGCGATCCTGCAAATTTCATCAAGGTCCAGGACCTGACGGACTTCAAGGTTCTTGAAACCATAATAGACGGATACACGGTATTTGCCGGCAGCCATTGTACTGATGACCTGCAGATTGACCATTCCGGTCCCGACCTTACCGTTCCCAACTGTTTCAAAGCGGCGGAGATATCGGAACAGGATCTTGAGGTACCTGATTCAGGCCATAAAATCAGAATCATGGTCTCCACCGAAGAGTCTCTCTTCACCAAAGAGAAAATCATTACGCCCAAAGTGACTGACGGTCTCATCCGGTCCGATGTCGGGCATGACGTACTGAAGATTGCCGTTCTGAACAGGTATGAGGAGAAGGCAAAACCGGCAACAGGTTTCATAAGCGGTTTCGGTCTGAAGAGCGGTGCACTTGCATCGACCATTGCCCATGACAGCCACAACATAGTCTGCATAGGCACATCGGACCATGATATGGTTATTGCCATCAATGCACTGATACGCTGCAAGGGAGGGTTATGTGTGGTTAAAGACGGACAGGCCCATGTGCTGGAACTGCCAGTGGCCGGACTGATGTCAACAGAAAGGCCGGAGAAGGTCGGTGACCGCCATGTAGAACTCAAGAACATAGCCCATGAAATAGGCTGTCAATATGCAGCACCCTTCATGACCATGTCTTTCATGGCACTTCCTCCAATTCCCGAACTGAAGATTACCGACAAAGGTCTGTTTGATGTCGGAAAGTTCACATTCACCAGTCTTTATGTTGAAGACTGAGCTTTCGTGACAGATTCCTGGCGTTCCCGCAGTTCTTTCAGAATGGCTATGCAGAACGGCAAGGCCAGCATGAAGGTGCAGGTATCAGCCACGGCAAGAGTGGCCATCAATCCCTCCATTCCCCATATCCGCGGCACAATCAGAATGGC
Organism: Bacteroidaceae bacterium; assembly: GCA_024398615.1. Taxonomy (GTDB): domain Bacteria; phylum Bacteroidota; class Bacteroidia; order Bacteroidales; family Bacteroidaceae; genus Colenecus. The sequence goes on along the minus strand of JAKSIU010000004.1, from coordinate 18,569 downwards.
CGGATAGAAGAATATGCCCTGCCGGCTCATTGCCAGTATGGTTGCAGGAACGGTACGTCTTATATTCTGCAGCAGCATATTGGTAGGTGTGGTCACACTGACAAAGACAAAGGCCAGACACTGCCAGCGGAGTATCCTTGCGCCCATTTCTATAAGCTCCGGATCCTCACTGCGGAAGAAAGCCACAATCTGCGGGGCAAAGAGATATCCCAGAACAGACATTGCCAGTATGAGCAGGAACGTGGTCTTCATGGTGAACAGATATGCCTTGCGTACCCTGTCATACTTCCTGGCACCCCAGTTGAAGCCCACCACCGGCTGGAATCCCTGACCAAGTCCCAGGATAAGCGACATGGCACAGATCATGACTCTGGAAACGACAGCAAATGCAGCAATGGCCGATGCCTCAGCACCCGGTGCGGCATATTTGGCAGCGGCCCAGTTCACGCATATTGTGGAAAGGCTTCCAAGCGCCTGACGCATCAGTGACGGAAGGCCCCCGTAAGTGATTTCCTTCATCATGTTCCATGTCGGAGTGAAATTCCGGAACCTGATGTGTACATTGCCCTTGCGTGTGGTTCCCCAAAGCAGGATACACCACGAGAAGACCTGGCAGACCAGAGTTGCCAGTGATGCTCCGCTTACCCCCAGACCGAATGTGAAAATGAAAACCGGGTCCAGAATGACGTTCAGGATACATCCGCTTGTTATGCCTATCATGGCGAACCATGCCCCACCCTGCATGCGCAGCTGGTTGTTCAGTGACATCTGCGATACCATAAACGGCATGGCCACCAGAAGCCAGCGCAGATAGTCACAGGCACTTGGAACTATATCGGAAGTGGCACCCAGGACACGGGCCAGACCGGGAAGGAAGACCAGTCCGATGGCAGCGATGAAAGTACCTAGTATAAGAGGAGTGAAGAATCCGGTCGATGCCATCCTTTCAGCACCATCCGAATCTTTTGAGCCAAGAGCCCTTGAAATGTACGTACCGGCACCCGACCCGAAGAAAAAGCCTACAGCCTGTATCAGGGCTTGGAATGCGAAGGCAACGCCCACGCCTGCCACCGCCTGTGTCGAGATATTGCCCACGAAATAGGCATCGGCCATATTGTAAAGGGCTGTCACCATCATGCTGATGATGGTAGGGACGGCAAAACGTACAATCAGACGCGGTACCGGAGTTGCCGTCATCAGCTCGTACTTTTCCTGCCTTTTGCTTATGTCACCCTCCAGACTGTTCATCAAGTGCAAATTTACATTATTTTTGCGCCAATATGGAAATACAGGACATTTATAGCAGATTTCTTGAATGCACCGGACTGACTACCGACAGCCGCAAGTGCGGTCCCGGACTCATGTTCCTTGCGCTGAAAGGAGAACGTTTCGACGGTAATGAATATGCCAAAGCCGCTCTGGAACAGGGCTGCAGATACGCTGTCATGGACAACCCCACTCTCTACGATGCCGGTGACAGCCGTATGATTCTTGTCGAGGACTCGCTCAAGACGCTCCAGCAGCTGGCGGCCCATCACCGCAGGGTTCTGGGCACTCCGGTAATAGGAATAACGGGCACCAACGGCAAGACCACCACCAAGGAACTGTGCAATGCCGTCATGTCAAGCACCTTCCGTACCTTGTGCACGGCAGGTAATCTGAACAACTCCATAGGCGTACCGCTGACCATTCTGGGAATGGACAGTTCGCATGAGTACGCCATAATTGAAATGGGTGCCAGCCATCCGGGCGACATTGACGAGCTTGTCCACATCAGCCAGCCCGACTGCGGACTCATCACCAATGTCGGAATGGCCCATCTGCTTGGATTCGGATCGTTCGAAGGTGTGAAGAAGACCAAAGGCGAGCTGTACGACTGGCTCCGCGCCCATGGCGGTTTCGCTTTCGTGAACAGGGCCGATGCAGACCTCACCGGAATGGCCCGTGACCTACCGACCGTAGGCTACGGTCAGGTTTCCACACAGGGGACTCCGAATGAAGACCTCCTTGTCGAAGGCCGTCTGCTGGGCTGCACACCTTATCTTGAATTCGAATGGCGGGAAAAAGACGGTCAGTGGCACACTGTCAAGACCCATCTGATAGGTGCATACAACCTGAACAACGCACTGGCCGCCATCAGCGTGGGACTGCATTTCGGAGTAAGCGAACAGTCCGCATCGGAAGCCGTCAGCAACTACGTTCCGTCAAACAACCGTTCACAGCTTACCGTAACCGACCGCAACCGTCTTGTAGTCGATGCCTACAACGCCAACCCCTCAAGCATGAGGGCCGCACTTGACAACTTCAGCCTTATGGATGCACCGGACAAAGTGCTTATTCTGGGCGACATGCGCGAACTTGGCGAAAGCAGTGCCGCTGCTCACTGCAACATTCTGGAAATCATCCTTTCCAACGACAGTTTCAGCCAGGTCTTTCTTGTCGGAAACGAGTTTGCATCGGCCTTCAGGGCCATGCAGGATACAGACTCCCTGAAACAGGTCAGCCTGTTTGAAAATGTGGAGAAGCTGCAGGAGCATCTGTCCTCAAGCCCGCTGTCAGGAAAGACCATTCTGGTCAAGGGTTCAAACAGCACAAGACTTACCTCTCTGTTGCCGCTGCTGTAACAGTTCGCATCCATGTCCGGACAGAGGTCACACACACTCGTGATGCTTCACCTGGCAGTCCTTCTTGCCGGGTGGACCGGAGTGTTCGGCCGTCTTATCAGTCTTGACGGGCTGCCGCTTGTCTGGTACCGGGTCATGGTAAGCGTCCCCTGCATGGTAGCGGTTCTTGCCGTGAGCGGACGTCTCAAAAAGGTTCCCGTATCACAACTGTGGCCGATTCTGGGATGCGGAGTGCTGCTGGCCATCCATTGGGTCGCCTTCTATGAAAGCATCAAGTCATCAAACGTATCGGTAGGAGTAGCCTGCATTGCCACCTCATGCTTCTTCACCACACTCTTCAACCCGATATTCGGGGCAAGGAAATTCTCGGTAAAGGAAGTGCTGCTCAGTTTCATTGCAATTGCAGGAATACTGCTCATATTCAGCATTGACATCCGGTACCGTACCGGCATACTGTGGGGCCTGTTTTCAGCTGCCGTATATTCGCTGTTCGCCATTTTCAATATCAGGACAGGCAAGCTGACCGGACAGGACAGCGCCACAATGCTCATGTGGGAACTTGCCGGCAGTCTGATCATTCTTTCAGTCTGCGTTCCGCTTCTGTCCCTGCTGCGACAGACATCCATCCCGACACCACAGGGAATGGACATCTGGTGGCTGATTATTCTGGGCTCCGTACTGACAATCATTCCGTTCCTGTTCCAGATAATCGCATTACGCCGCCTGTCAGCATTCACCGTCAATGTCACGTACAATCTGGAACCGGTCTACAGCATCATCTTCGCAGCCGTCCTTTTTGACGAAGCCCGTGAAGTGGGATGGTCATTCTGGCTGGGAATGGCACTTGTCATATTTTCAGTCATCGCTGTAGCCCGTTCAGGCCGATACAGCAGCTGACCAGCACATACGGTATGTCAAAACCGGCAGCTATCTGGGTCTCTATCCCGCCCGTGAAACGCGGATTGCATTCAAGGAAATAGGCCTTTCCATCGGAATTTATTCTGAAATCCATACCACATACGCCCCTGTAATCCACATGGTCCAGAATCTGACGTGCAATCACGCACAGGTCCTCACGAATTACCGCTTCGCGCTGTGTTGACGGACCCTGCCCGCGGTTTGCAAGCGAACGGTAGCAGGATGCCCGGAAGAAACCGTCCCATCGGACTGCATCCACACTGTAATCCTGTCCTTCTATCAGTTCTTCAATGAGAAAGGGATTCTGCGGCTCATGCTCCATAAGACGCTGCAGTGCCTCACGGCTGCGCGGACGCATAACGCCCGACCCTCCGAATGAACGGTCGCGTTTGAAAATGACAGGAAACGTCCCGACTTCAGAAGCCGACGAGAACATACGCGGCTGCAGAACACCTAATCCGGCTACCATCCGGCTGCATCGGACCTTACTGTCCAGCAGTTCGACGACAGCCGCATCGGAAACAGGTATCAATATGTCACTTGGCAGACCCGGTTTCAGACGGGCCATAGCAGTCTGGTTGCCGATGGGGATAACCATCCGCGGCTGGAAACAGGCCAGTGTCTTAAGCAGTTCCCGCCTGTATCCCGGCTCATCACGCAAGGTGTTCTGGGCAAAGTCCACCAGCCGGACACTGAATCCGTGCCCTGTCAGAGAATCCCTGACCGCCGGACCTGTGTTGCCCATAGTCCCGAACAGAAGAATGTCACACCCCTTTTCCATCATATACAATGGCTGTCATCAGAAAGCAAAGATAAATCAAAATCCAGCTATTCAGTAAAAATTGCTACATTTGCGGGTCTGACATCAGTTTAAAAATGGAATATCTGTCAAAGGAACGTTATGACGAGATTGCGGCCGAGCTTGACAACCTCATAAACGTTGAGTTTCCCAAAATCAAGGATGCCATTTCCGAGGCACGCGCGCAGGGAGACCTCAGCGAGAACTATGAGTACCATGCCGCCAGGAGAGCCCAGTCCAAGATGATTGGAAGAATCAAATTCCTGCAGAACGTCCTGAAGTTTTCCAGAGTCATTGATCCCAAAATCCTTCCAGGCGACAAGGTCACTCTTCTGAGTAAGGTTGTACTTACCAATCTGGATACCGATGCCAAACTGACCTACACCATTGTCAGCCCGCACGAAATGAATCTCAAGGAAGGCAAGATTTCCCTGAAATCCCCGATGGGTCAGGCATTGCTCGGCAAGAAAGCCGGTGACGAAGTGACCGTACATGCACCTGCAGCAACATTCAGACTGAGAATCGACAGCATTACGATTGACGCTTCCATTTCCTGAAAATCCCCAAAACTGTTAAAAACAAATAAATAGTTGAATTATAGTTTGACTATTGGATTTTTGTTGTATGTTTGCAGCGTCAACTATGAATGAACTATAGTTTTATTGCAATAAGAACATGAAGAAATTAAGTAAGAAAGAACTGGAAATCATGGAACTGTTCTGGAAGAACGGAGCCATGACCACGAGTGAGATCAGGGAGTTGATGCCCGAGCCCAGGCCGCACATCAACACGGTATCGACCCAGGTGCGGCTGCTGGAAAGCAACGGATTCCTGGACCACCGCAAGGAGGGAACCGGATACCGCTACTTCTACAAGATCGAGTGGCAGGACTACAACAACGAATTCAACGGGAATCCGCTTATGCGCTGCCTTAAGAACTCGTACATCAAGGCAGTATCGGCCCTTGTCAAGGACGACAAGATAACGGTTGACGAACTGCGCGAACTGATTGATCTGATTGATTCCGAAAAGTAACCTTTATTATATGCAGTCATGGAGACCTTCCTGATTTACCAATTGAAGGTGGCTGTCCTGGCAGCCGTATTGTACCTTCTGTATAAATGGCTGCTTGGCAAGCAGACATTCCACAGTTTCAACCGCATGACACTGCTGCTCATATGCGCCCTGTCATTCATACTGCCCGCTTGTCACATTGAGAACGAGCAGCTTACCAGTGAGGTCAGAAAGGTCTTCCCCGTATTTGCCACGGCCGCTACAGTCCCGGCTGAAGCTGGGATGGCAGGCAATACCCTCACAGCAGGCAATGTGCTGACCGAAGACAATTCCGCAGCAATGGCCGATGAGACAGCCGGGTCATCCATTGAACCGGCAGTCAGCAGAAAGCCGGTCAACTGGTCACGTGTAGCAACAATCGGCCTTTTTGTGCTATGGTGCACGGGCTTTGTCTGGCTATTGTTCAAGAAGGTATTGTCAATCCTATCCATACGCAGGCTGATACGCGAAGGCCGCTATCAGGACCGTCAGGACGAATGCGACCTGATTGAGAGCAATGGCATATCGCAGCCCATGAACTGGATGAACTTCATAATGATGCCCCATGACTGGATTGAAAAGGAAAACCAGGCGGTGTGGAAACATGAACTCTCACACGCACGCAAGGCTCACTCCATAGACCTTCTCATTATTGACCTGATGCAGCTGTTCCAGTGGTTCAACCCTGCAATGATGCTGCTGTACAAGGAGATGGAGCTACTTCACGAATTCCAGGCAGACCGTGCCGTCATTGACTCCGGGGCCGATGCACGCCAGTACAAGCTGATGCTGGTGAATGCCGTTGCCGAGAACCGCGGATTCGCCATGACAAGCTGGCTGAGACAGACCAACCTTAAAAAAAGAATAGATATGATGCAAAGAAATGAATCAAACCGCTGGAACAGGCTCAGAGCCCTGTTCATACCGATTGTTGCAGCAGCGTTCACGGTTGTCAACTCGTCTTTCGCCAGTGCCCAGGACCAGAATTTCCATTGGGAGCCGTTCCAGGACGGCAAGACCTGGGTGTATGAAAACGGCATGGCCAAAGTCCACACGGTCGATGGCGTTGAAGCCAGTATGAAGACTACCGAAGTAGCAGACTACCTGGCCAATTACAAACCGGTCAAGACAACACGTATGACCCTGCGCTATGTGCCCACCATAGAAGACCTCAACGATGCGTATCCGCTGGCACGCAGTCTTGCCGACAAGGGCATACACGTCAGCATTGCCAACAACGATGAGATGCTCACTGAGATGACAATGCCGGAATACCGCACCCCCGCAATCTACGACCTCGGTGACGGCCGGTTCCGCTTTGAGGTGAACTGCAATCAGAAGACGAATGTCCATCTTTCACTGATATCAAGGAACAGCAATTATATTAAAGTTGTCAATCCGTCAGTAACCGGGAGCCTTGATGAAGTGATGAAGTGGATTGACCTGTTTGACGGACACGGACTTGCCATATATCCTAAGACAATGACTACAAGAGAAGCCGATAAGATTGCCAAGGCTGTATGGAAACGCGGACTGGATCAGGTGTCAATTGTCGGTGATCTGCAATTTGACGGTGAAGCCTATGGCGGCCTGCGCTGCATGTTCAACCTGACAACCATTGTCCCGAAAAATTACAGTTTCGAGAAGGAATTCGGCAATATCGCTGCCAAAGATGCAGTAATGAAAATGCACGAAAACCACACATCGGCCTACTACGACAAGGGATTGCGCGTTGAGAAACCCAAGTTCTTTGCCGGCGATGAGTGGCACGAAATCACCGATGTCATAAACGGACCTGACGAACTGATTCTGATTACCCGTATCGATCAAGGCTCCTACCAGTGGGTCATAGGATTCTCCGACTGTGAGATTGAGGCTGGTGGAGTACGCTACAAGCAGACCCGCAGCGAGGGTATGGAAGGCTTTGAATCGACATATTTCTGGAGTCCTACTTTCGCATACTATTACCAGACCCTGCATTTCCCGCCCATTCCCAAAGATGTCAAGACCATCAACTTCTATGAGAGCAACCCTACGAACACCATCACCAAACTGCAGGTCGTTCCGGACATAGACATCTTTGAAGGTGTAAGGGTGGTGAAATATCAGCAAGGTCCGGAATACGTTCTCAAAACTACGCACGTGGGAGAAGACCCGGGCATCAGGGACGTGTTCAGTGTAGAGCGTGTGGACTTTACCGACACCGAGACTACAATCTACTGCGAAGCTTTCATACGCAACGCCCACTCATATCCCGGCCACATAAGCAGCGACTACAAACTTACACTTGCCAATGGCCGAGTATTGGAACCTATCCGCTACGAGGGCGTGCCTGTGGATCAGGACTTTGACCGTCACGGAGACTGGGTCAATACTCCGTTCCAGGTGGTATTCCCGGCAGTCACTTCCGAGGAATGGGAAGAAGGCGCACCCGTTCTTACCGGTTCCGTACTGCACGAACCTGTGTCAGTTCGGTTGAGGGACAAGGCAAACCCATATTTCCATGAAGTGGAATTTGACAGGCTGGAACCGGGTGAATACGTAGCTGAGATGCTGGTTCCCAAAGAAAAAGACGATGGATTTTTATGTTTTGCAGTTGAGGGACTGATTCAAAAGTTCACTGTTGGTTCAGACGGAACTATAACTGTCCGGGGTGATGCAACAGGCCATCTTAAAGACGGAAAGTACAGTCAGGAAACGGTAACCCTCGAAAGAGAGAAACAGCTCAAACTCAGCAAAGGGAATAAGACAATGCAATTTAGAGTCACAGCGCAGTCAGATTATTCAGAAGGTAATGAAGACGCAGTCCAGATTATAATGAAACATATTCCGGAAAATGCCGGAGCGGATTCTACTTCAGAAAGTTCGGGAAGACCCGATTGGGGTATGATTCTGATGCTTGTCAATGAAAACTTGAAGTAGTCAGCTGAAATAAGAAACAAGTAGAATTTGTAAAACAACGGGAGCCATTTGCATTGCTGCAGGTGGCTCCCGTGTGCACTGGAAACAAGGTTGCGTGACCAGAGTGTACAGGGCATTGTCGTCTTGGGATATATCATACAGAAAGTACTGTCTGTTCCGTCAAATATCGGGGTATCGCTTTTGTATTGGTATAATCTTTTACTATTTTTGCACGCCAAAGTAAAAGCGTATACTATATGGGTGTTTACCAAATCAACGGAATTCAGCAGGTTGGAGTGGGGACGGAGAATTTCAAGAGAACCCGTGACTGGCTCATAGACCGCTTCGGTGCGGATATCAGGATATTGGAGGATGATACTGTTGCCGAGAGAATGCTCCCGTATACCGGGGGCGTGCCGCAGAAACGTCATGCGGCAATCAATATCTGCCTGCAGGGTGGCGGTGGTTTTGAAATATGGCAGTATTCGAAAAGAAAACCCGAACCCTGTCCCTTTGATGTTTCGATAGGCGACCTTGGAATATTCGCTGCAAAAGTGAAATGCCGTGATATCGATAAGTACAGCAATGGAATTCATTGTTCTCTTCCTGACGACACCGGATGTCTCTACGTCAGGGATGATTATGGCAATGTGTTCCAACTTGTTGAGGATAAGAGCATATATATTGAAGAACACCGTCTGACCGGAGGAGTTGTCGGTGCTGTAATAGGTGTAACGGATATGGACCGCTCTGTCAGGTTCTATTCTGAAGTACTTGGTTACAGCCGGGTACTGAGTGATACGGAAGGCGTCTTTTCCGACTGGGCCGGGTTGTCCGGCGGAAGTGAACGCTACCGGAGGGTGATTCTTGCAACAGGGAATCAGCGCCGCGGGGCGTTCTCGGATTTATACGGCGACAGTACGATAGAACTTGTTCAAGCGTTGGAAAGAGTGCCCCGGAAAATATTCGATGGCAGATTCTGGGGGGATCCCGGCTTTATACAGATATGTTTCGATGTAAGCGGAATGAAGGCCTTCGGTGAGTTCTGCGCTTCGAAAGGATGCCCGTTTACCGTTGACAGCTGTCCGGACGGCAGCGTTTTTGATATGGGCGAGGCATCCGGACATTTCACTTACATAGAGGATCCTGACGGTACTCTGATTGAATTTGTCGAGACCCACAGGATTCCTATAGTCGCCCGACTCGGGTGGAATATCAATTTGAATAGAAGAGACCGCAACAAGCCGCTTCCGAAGATTCTTTTTCGGATGTTGGGAGTGGTTGCCAGGCAAAGGAGTGGAAAACAGAAGTGATTCCGGATGCGTTGTGAAAGCCATATGACAGTGATGGAGAGACAGATTAAGACGGTATGGATTACCGGTGCTTCGTCCGGTATAGGCGAAGCGTGTTCCTACGAATTCGCAAAGAAAGGATACAGACTTGTACTTACGGCACGTTCAGCTGACAGACTTCTTGAAGTTGCGGAAAAGTGCAGACATTCAGGTGCGGGTAGCGTCTCGGTACTTCCTTATGATTTTTCCGAACCGGATGGAATAGCCGGTCTGTGCCACAGTGCAATGGAGATTTACGGCAGAATAGACGTGCTGTTTCTGAATGCCGGAATCAGTCAGCGGAGTACAGTGGAAGACACTTCGATGGAGATGGTGCGCAAGATAATGGAGATTGACTATTTCGCTCCTGTTGCGGTGGCGCAGGCTGTACTGCCGGAGATGGCTGCTGCCGGTGGCGGAAAAATTGCGGTGACTTCGTCTGTGGCCGGATTGTTCGGATTTCCGCTCCGTTGCGCATACAGCAGTGCAAAGCATGCTCTGTACGGCTTTTTTGAGACATTGCAGGCTGAGTACCATGACAGTGGAATACGTGTGACGATGGTGTGCCCCGGCAGGGTGAGGACCAATATCTCGCTGAATGCTCTGGTCAAGGGCGGAGAAAGACACGGAGTGATGGATCCGGGACAGGCAAACGGGATTCCTGCCGGGAAAGCGGCGCGAAAGATTGTACGTGCTGTCGAAAAAGGCAGACGTGAGGTGTTTGTAGGCGGGAAGGAATTGCTTATGGTACCAATCAAACGCTTCTTCCCGGGCTTCTGTGCCTTTATCGGACGGAAAACAAGGGCAATGTGACAGTGACCGATGGAAGTCAGCCGATATGGCTGTCCATATTTGATGACATTCTGTTCAGTGTGCTCAGAAAAGAACGGAGTTCGTCTTCGCTAATTCCTTCAATCATGTCTTCCAGTATGGATACGCCTTTTTCCTTGGCGACGATTTTCAGCTTGATGGCCTTAGATGTCAGTACCAGGCTGTTTTCGCGGCGGTCTGTACTCCCTTTCTGCCTGATGACAAGGCCTTTCTGTTCAAGTGCATCAACAAGCTTTGTGACGGAGTTCTTGTCTTTGTGCATTGTATCGGCAACTTTCTGCTGGGTCATTGTTCCCTGATTCCAAAGCAGGTCAATCAGGAGAAACTGTTCCGGCGTGAGTCCGATACCGTATTTCTTCAGCATTGATGCCGTGTAAAGTTTCAGCTTGCAGGCTGCAAGGTTCAAGTATACGGCTATTTCCTTGGATAGTAGCAATGTGTGACTGTATTAATGTTGTACTTTACAAATATAATGAAATATAGTTTCCGTTAGCCATCGGAAGGAATTATTCAAAGGCCTGGGAATACGGCGGTGATGTGTTGTCAGTCGAAGAATGTCCAGCTGAGACCAATCTTGAACATCCGTGGGTTGACGGGGTAGTGCGGTGCAAGGAAAGGTGCACCGTTTTCAATGTTCATTCCCTGGTTGACGTGTGAGTACATGGCGTAGAACCGCACTCCGCTGAGTTTGCAGTTGATATAGACATCCATGAACGGATAGTTGCCTATCTTCATCATGCTGGCGCTGTTCTGCAGGTGGAATTGTCCGAGCGCAGGGGAGTAATCCGGTGCGTAGTAGCTGCTGAACCAGGATACGTCGCCACCGAACTCTATCTGAAGCCTCTTTGCATACAGAAACCTCAGATACAGGTTGCTGTATGCATTCAACTGAGGAAGTGGCAGTATGGATCCGTTGCTGGTGTACTGCCATGTGACGCTGTTGTCCCAATGCAGCGGACCGAGTTTGAAATCCTGATGCAATGTGGCATCAATGACTTGAATACCTGCTCCTTCCTGCATGACTGCAATGTCGCTCAGTATTCTGCCGTTAACGTCGGCAACACCATTGTCGGCGTAATATGTGTAGTTGTTCAGGTTGTTCAATCCTACAACCAGCCGTGTGCGCCATCTGTCTATCCTGATTTCGCCTTCGATGCGTGATGTCAGTTCTTTCTTGAGGCTCTTGTCCCACCAGAAGTGCTGTGAATGGAAATGTCGCTGGAAATAGTCCGGGGTAGTGCCGGAGAATACGGCTCTGGCCTCAAGAGCCGCCTGCTGTTTCATCAGATTGAAATGCAGTTCAAGATTCCCGTTCAAGGTGAAGTCGCCGAGCCGGTCACCCAGTACCGAAGTTTCTGCAAATGCCTTTATCTTGAGATTCCTGCCGGTGACTCTCTGTATGGAACCGCCTACAAAGATGTCGTATTCGTTGTTGCGCTTCTGAAATTCAGTGCGTTTTCCGTCTGGCAGCGTATCCGACATGGAGTAGCTGCGCAGCTCATATCTGGCATAGGCGTTCAGGCCTGCAACAGCCCATTTGCTGAACCCTTCGTTGAGATTGAAACTCAATGTGCTGGAAACATAGAAATTGCGGAAGAAATCAAGAGAGTCGTTCTTGAGCCATTCGTGCTGATAGTATGCGTTGGGGGAATTGTAGGTTATGAACCTTCGTTTAAGAATGCCGAACTCGGTGGTATTGCTTACGGTCGCGAATTCCTTGGAGAAGGTGCTTGTCATTATGGTGTCTCCGACACTGTCCGTAACTTCGTAGTGCCTGTTCAGCGAGAGGGTGTTGACTATAAGAGCCTGCTTGCGCTTCAGGTTGTTCCAGTTCCGTGAAAGTCTGACCGGAATCTCTTCAGGCTGGTACTGTTTCCTTCCCTCCGACATCATTTCGGGACTTGTAATGTAGCGGTCGTCCGTGATGCCTCCGTTCTCTTCCATTTTTATCTGGTCCGTGTTGAAACTTGCGTGCAGAGACCAGTTGTCACCGTGGTAGTAGGCATAGACTCTTGTGTCGAACATCGATGTGCCCTGGTTTTGGTAGCGTCCGCGTCCGAACAGGTAGTCCATATTGAGACCGATACCGGTAAGTTTTCCGAAATTGGCTGCAAAGTAACCGTTTATGTGGTCCTCACCGGTACGCTTGTTGCCGCCGTTGAAATAGGTTATGTTCAGATGCGGTGTCTTGGTGTCCGTGAAAAGGAAATCCCCCGGATCCTTTATGAAGAGGCTGTACGGACGGTCGAACACGAATCTGCGGCGCCCGTCCCTTTCGCTGAAGAGCCTTGATATTCTGGGCGACCCCATATTCCCGAGGTGGTTGTATGTCGAAAGCTTTCCTTCGGTCTTGTGCTGGTTCTGAAAAAGGTATTGTACCGTGTCGTTGCCGACGGTATCCTTCAGCCCGGTGTACGGGTCCATTTTCCAGCGGACATAATCCTTCGGCACTTCACGCTGTACTACCGTCGAATCCCGTTCGGGCAATGCGTTGAGGTTGCCTTCGTACAGGTTGCTTTCGAACCCGTCCTGATTCTGTGAAACGAGCTGCTGTGCCTGTGCCGGATACGACAGAAACAGCACGGAAAGTAGCGGTATGGCAATCTTGGCTCTCAGCGGGTTCATCTTGATGTGTGTGCAGTCTTACTGGATCAGCCGTATGATGTATTCCGCAATCTTGATTACAAGTGATATGCCGCAGGCAATGTAGAATGGCATCGGATTGCTTCCGGACAGGTAAGTGACGAACAGTACCGTCGAAATGACGGCACCGCACAGAAACACTGTGTTGAGTATGCTGCGGGCCCTGACCATTGAGGACGGACCGTTCCCGGCAGTTCTCTTCCGGTTCCTTTGCTTCCGGTCCTTACCGCAGATGTCGTAAGCTGCGCGCCGGTCCATATCGGAAAGCACTTCGTACGCTTCGGTCAGGAGCCGGTACCTTTCCGTGGAGCCGGCATCGGTGAGGCCATTTCCGGAGCTGCATGCGGAACTCAGCCGTTCGTATGCGGAACGTATTTCTGACTCGGTCGCGTTTTCGTCAAGACCGAGCCGTGAATAGAGCTCTTTCGCCATCTGCAGGTCAGTTCAGGGCTGATTCCAGTTCTTTGGCAAGTGTGTCCACCAGGTCAATGGTCTTGACGCGGAACTTGCCAGTTGCCTTGCGGAGCTTCGTGAACTTTTTGTTGAAGGCCTCCTTGTCGGTAATCCACTCTTCGGCCGTGTACTCGAAACCTCCGCCTTCGCGCTCGTCTTCGTATGTGTAAGAGATGTCTGTGACGGTCATCAGACATCTTCCGTCCGAAACTCTGAATTCGAAACTGTAATCCATTTTCGCCATATCGGTTTCAAACGGGGATTTCTTGAAAATGATATTCTCCCTGGCATTCACGGTGACGGCATCATCGGGTCCTTTGCCCTCCCTGATGTCGGCTGACAGCACTATCGGTTCGACAAACCTGCCTTTTGCCCATCTTGTCGCATTTTCCATGATTTCGGCCGATGACAAGCCTGTTGTAGCGATTGTACGTTCAAAGATTACCCTGCCGTCGCGTTCCGGTACGCATCCGGAACCGTATTTCGGATCGGAAACGCTCTGTGCGCCGGCTGCTGCGGCAAAGAGAACAACTGCAAGTGTCAATAAAGTTCTTTTCATAGCGGTGGATGGTTAATACACAACTGCAAACATACATCATTTTCGGGAACGAGACAAAAAAAGAGAAGGCTTGCGGCCTTCTCTTTTCTATAAGTACGAATCTCTTGTCACTTGGATGCGCTGATGGAAACCTTGCGGAACTCCTTCATAAGTTTCTCAAGTTCCAAAGATGCTTTGCGGGCACGTGTGCCGGCAGCCTTGTTACCTTTCTCGAGCTGAGCGTTGGCATCAATCTCAAATGCTGCATAGAGCTCGGCAGCCTTTTTCAAAATTTCTTCCATAATGTAAGTAGCTAATGAGTTTATTTATAGATTAAATCATTGTCTCGCGACAAAATTAGAACAAATGTGAAAAGTTGCAAAAGAAATGGTGTATTTTTTTATTTAAAACTGCAAAGAAATCAGGAAAATAGTTTTCAACCGTGTTTCCCGTCCGGCCTGTGGGCTGAAAGATTGGCATACGATGTTCGTTTTCGGTGCACTTTGTTGCATAATACTGGGAGTTGCATTATTTTTGAAGTGAATAGCCGGGCTGTGTCCCAGCCCGGTGTCGGAGCCGGCGATGAAAATCGAAAGTGATGTCCTGAAATTCCGCATAATTGCAGCACAGGTGCGTAAGGCGGGCCTAACGGCGTTCCTTGCCGTTGTGCTGTGCTCCGTTTCCGTAACCCGGACATACGCCCGCTCCTTGCCGTTCTTCTGTACCGAAGCGGGTACTGTATTGGACTATGAACGCAGATATGTGTCTGACGGCAAATTGAAGTGGCTGCACAGAATGACTGTGCTTGAGGTGGACCGGATTGATTCGCTGCATACCGCAGTCCGTTATGAATCGGATTTCAGACGCCCTGGAGGAAAGCGTCTGTACGGTGGTCCGGTAAGACTCCGTGTGGAAATATCAGACGGCAATGTGAATATGAACCTTGCGGAGACGCTCGGGGCGGTGCTTCACAATATGTTCCCGAAGGCTGCATTGAAGTCGGACGGTGGGATTACTGTACTTCCGGCCGGTCTGAAGCCTGGTGATGTGCTGCCTGATGCACATTCCACGGCACATCTTCTGGGTATGACATATACGGTTTCCGTCACTGAAAGACGGGTGCTGCGTACCGAGACGATAGAAACGCCTGCCGGACGGTTCGGATGTGTTGTGGTTGCAGAACACAAGGAGGAACATGCTCCGGTATATAACAGGTCCACGACGGCATATACCTGGTACTGCCCCGGATATGGGATGATAAGGCATGACACATATGACGGCGATATGCGCCTTCAGACCACCGAACAGCTGGTTTCTGTCGGCAGAACGGATGATTTACAAACGAATGGCATAAGGTAAGGATATGAAAAGATATATAGAGGAAAACAATGACCGTATACTGGATGAACTGTTCTCGTTGTTGAGAATACCTTCTATCAGTGCTGTGCCGGAACACCGTGAGGATATGTATGCATGCGCCCGGCGTCTCAGAGACCTTCTTATTGCAGCCGGTGCTGAAACGGCATCGGTAATGGACACATCCGGCAATCCTGTGGTGTATGGGTGCAGGATGGTCAATCCGAGCCTGAAGACGGTTCTGGTCTACGGTCATTACGATGTGCAGCCGCCCGAACCTCTGGACCGATGGAATTCTGATCCGTTTGAACCGGAAATACACGACGGGGCAATATGGTGCAGGGGCGCGAATGATGACAAGGGGCAGCTGTTCATGCACATAAAGGCATTCGAGTATCTTTACCGGAACAATCTG
The DNA here is from genome assembly GCA_024398615.1 of Bacteroidaceae bacterium. GTDB lineage: Bacteria > Bacteroidota > Bacteroidia > Bacteroidales > Bacteroidaceae > Colenecus. Next base: position 2,707 of record JAKSIU010000004.1, on the reverse strand, counting down.
CTTCACCACAATGTGAAGTTCCTGTTCGAAGGTGAGGAGGAGATTGGCAGCCCGTCGCTTCCTGAATTCATCCGCAGTAACCGTGATCTGCTGAAGGCTGATGTCTGTCTGGTATCGGATACGACAATGATTTCCGACAAGGTCCCTTCCATAAATTGCGGTATGCGCGGACTTGCATATCTTGAGATAAAGGTGACCGGACCGAACAAGGATCTGCATTCCGGACATTACGGCGGTGCTGTGGCCAATCCGATAAATGTGCTGTGCGGAATGATATCGTCGCTTGTGGACGGCGATGGCAGGATAACCGTACCCGGCTTCTATGACAGGGTGGTGGAACTGGATTCGGAAGAACGTGCGATGCTTGCGCGGGCTCCGTTCGATATGGACGAGTACAAGGACTTTCTCGGAATACGTGAGGTAAGGGGCGAATCGGGATATACGACATTGGAGCGTACAGGAATACGGCCTTCGCTGGATGTCTGCGGAATATGGGGCGGTTATACGGGTACCGGAGCAAAGACGGTGCTGCCTTCGGAGGCTTATGCCAAGGTTTCCATGAGACTTGTTCCGGACCAGCGTTCGGAGGAGATTACAGAAATGTTCGCCGAACACATACGGCGCATAGCTCCGGCCTGTGTCAGGGTGGAGGTTACACCGTGTGAGGGTGGTGACGGTTTCCTGATACCCATATCTTCCGATGCCTATCGGGCGGCCTCGAGGGCCATGGCCGAAGTCTACGGTATGGAACCTGTGCCGAGCCGCGGTGGTGGAAGCATCGCCATTCTTGCTGAAATACAGAAGGAACTCGGTATTGATCCGCTGCTGATGGGATTCGGACTGGAGAGGGATACCATTCATTCACCCAATGAGAGCTTCCTGCTCAGCCAGTTCCGCGCCGGAATGGAATCCATAGCGCTTTTCTACAAGTATTACTGAAAAATGTGATTTAACGGAGCGGTTCCGGACTTCGTGTCCGGGACGGAAAACCATAATGTTGTAATTAAATAAATAAACGTGTGATATATGACAGCGAGATTTGAGCCTCTTGCAGGCAGGACAGCCGAAATAATCGAGGCGTTGATGCAGTCTGAGGATATGCCGGCGGATGAGTCGTTGCAGTTCAAACTGCGTCTCTGTATAGAGGAAGTGGTGGAAAACATTGTGAGTTATGCATACACCGGCGGCAACGGATTTCTTGAGGTTGCCACATCGCTTGACGAAGGTGTGCTGAAATTGTCTTTCAAGGATGCCGGTGTCAGGTTCGACCCGCTTGCGGCTGAAGATCCCGATATTACGCTTTCGGCCGAGGACAGGCCTATCGGCGGACTGGGCATATTCCTGTGCAAACAGATGATGGACGGGATGTCGTATTCATATACGGACGGTATGAATGTACTTGTCATGACAAAAAAGACCGTTTGATATGAAACGTATTGCATTTGTGGCCGTATTGTTTCTGATTACGGTGTCCGTCCGTACTTCGGCAGAAAAAATAACCTTTGTGCCGCAATGGATTCCGCAGGCACAGTTCGCGGGCTACTATGCCGCATACGAAAACGGATTCTATGCCGACGAGGGACTTGACGTTAACATTGTGCATATGGGCATGAACTCTACCGGGACGGCTCAGGATATGCTTGCCTCCGGAAGGGCGCAGATTGTCGGAATGCAGATGCTTCAGGCGCTGGTGGAACGCAGCAAGGGAAATCCGATAGTCAATGTCATGCAGTTGACCCAAAACACGGGACTTTGCTGTGTCTCACACACTCCGATATCCAAATTTTCCGATCTGAAAGATAAAAAGGTCGGCCGATGGAAGATGGGGTTCTCAGAAATATGCGAAATAGTATCATCGCGCGAGAAAGTTGATGTGGACTGGATTTCGTTCGTGAACGGAATAAACCTGTACGTATATGGTGCAGTTGATGCCATGCTCTGTTTCTGCTACAGCGAATATATCAGAATCCTGCTTGCTACAGGAGAAATTCCCGATGGGAATGTGATCAGATTTTCCGAACTCGGATATGACATTCCGGAAGACGGCCTTTATGTGAGTGAGGAGTTCTTCAAAGAGAACGAGGAGACGGTCCGCAAGTTCGTCTACGCTTCACAACGGGGGTGGAACTGGGTACGGGAGAACCGCGAAGAAGCCTTGAGAATAACGAAGAAATACTCCGACGAGGCACATGTCGTTACAAACGGACTCCTGGAAAAAATGATGTTGGACGAGTATCTCGAGCTGCAGAACAATCATCAAACGAACGGTACGGCTGACTATGCTCCCGTATCGGAAGATGTCTTTGACGGTATTGTAAGTGACTTGTACAACAGCGGAATGATTGACCGTAAGATTGAATATAAAGATTTTGTGAAATGAAAACCAACAGGAGTTCTTTTGCACGAAGACTCAGTAACAGCATAATTGCACGTGTCACACTGCTGCTGGTAACTGCGCTGTTTCTTACGGCCGTCTTCTCGCATATTATAATAGGTGGTGTTTCAGAACGTTCTGTGGAGAATGCGCTGCAGTCAACCGTGCTTGAAATAGAGAAGAATCTTGGAAGGGCAGAGGTGGCGGCAACAAATGTCGCCTGGGTTGCACACGAGACAGTGGACAATCCGGAACATCTGTTCTATATCACCAGGCAGACAGTACTGAACAACCCGTCGGTGATAGGCAGCGCAGTGGCGCTCAGACCTGACT
>JAKSIU010000039.1 GCA_024398615.1 Bacteroidaceae bacterium | reverse complement strand
CAGGACCGATTCCATCCCTATCATATGGGTAGTATGGCGGAATAGCGCATTTCTGCATGCACGATAGGGAAGGAAACCATGCCACAGGACCGATTCCATCCCTATCATTGAGAAAGCAGGGGAAATACTTATCTATACGACGGTGTGTCGGTGGCTTCTGTCACTCATGTCTCCATATTTTTTCGACTGAGCCTAAATGTCGGCTCACTGGTTTCCTGTGAAATGGTTTCCTCACGGGAATGAAATGGTTCGCCGACCGCTGCCTTCACCGCCGTCATGCTCCAGGCCGGAAGGTAGCATTCGGTGGAACGGGAACCGCCACCCAAAGGACGGTGTGGCGGGGAATGTGTCGGGCCATCGTGAAGTGACCGGAAAAGCGTGAAGGAACGGAGGCCGGAAAGGGCCGCGGCTGTCTGAGCGGAGCGAGTTCCGCGGACCCGGCCGCAGTGACGCGCACGCCGGTCACGGAGCGCAAGGCCCGTCACATCCCCACCATACCGGCCGTGGCGGTTTCCGATCCACCGCCAAAGGTGTGGCGGCTTCCGTCCCACCGCCAAAGCCGTGGCGGTTTCCAATCCACCGCCAAAGGCGGAGCGGTTACCGCTCCACCGCCAAAGACAGCCAACTGGCAGCGCATGAGAGAATCTATAACCGCTATTGAACGCCAAACTTCATATTTTTGTGTACTTTTGCACGAAAGAACAAACAATTGCCAAATACAATATGAAGGAATACAAGAGAATTCTGGTAACATCGGCCCTGCCATACGCCAACGGCCCGTTGCACATCGGTCATCTTGCCGGCGCCTATGTCCCGGCTGACATTTATGTACGCTATCAGCGTCTTATGGGTAAGGACGTGATGTTCATAGGCGGAAGTGACGAACATGGTGTGCCTATCACAATACGCGCCAAGAAGGAAGGCGTGACACCGCAGGACATCATTGACCGCTACCACTACCAGATGAAGGACACCTTCAAGGGTATGGGCATATCGTACGACATCTACGGCCGCACCAGCAGCGATACACACAGCAAGCTGGCATCGGACTTCTTCCGCAAGCTGTACGACAACGGCAAGTTCATCCAGAAGACCAGCGAGCAGTACTATGACGAAGAAGCCCACATGTTCCTGGCTGACAGATACATCACCGGCGAATGCCCCCACTGCCACTACGAGAAGGCATACGGAGACCAGTGCGAGAAGTGCGGCACATCGCTTTCACCGACCGAACTCATCAACCCGACCAGCACCGTCAGCGGCAGCAAGCCGGTCATGAAGGAGACCACACACTGGTATCTGCCTCTGGAGCAGTATCAGGAGTGGCTAGAGAAATGGATTCTCGAGGGACATAAGGAATGGCGTCCCAACGTATACGGACAGTGCAAGAGCTGGCTCGACATGGGTCTGCAGCCGCGTGCCGTGAGCCGTGACCTTGACTGGGGCATTCCCGTTCCTGTTGAAGGCGCTGAAGGCAAGGTGCTGTACGTGTGGTTCGACGCACCCATAGGATACATCTCCAACACCAAGGAATTCTGCGATGCACATCCGGAGCGCGGCAGCTGGGAGACATGGTGGAAGGACCAGGACACACGTCTTGTCCATTTCATAGGCAAGGACAACATTGTATTCCACTGCATTGTGTTCCCGTCAATGCTGAAGGCCGAAGGCAGTTACATCCTGCCCGACAACGTCCCAAGCAACGAGTTCCTGAACCTCGAGGACGACAAGATCTCGACCTCACGCAACTGGGCCGTATGGGTGCACGAATACCTTGAGGATTTCCCCGGAAAGGCCGATGTGCTGCGTTACGTACTGACCGCCAACGCCCCCGAGACCAAGGACAACAATTTCACATGGAAGGATTTCCAGGCACGCAACAACAATGAGCTGGTGGCCATCTACGGCAATTTCGTGAACCGCGCTCTGGTCCTGACCCAGAAATACTTTGACGGAACTGTTCCCGCATGCGGCCAGCTGACCGATTATGACAAGGATACCCTGAAGGAGTTTGCCGATGTCAAGACCCAGCTGGAATCGCTGCTCGAAAACTTCAAGTTCCGCGAGGCACAGAAAGAAGCCATGAACCTGGCCCGCATAGGCAACAAGTATCTGGCCGACACCGAACCGTGGAAGCTGGCAAAGACCGATATGGAACGTGTCAGGACCATCCTGAACATTGCCCTGCAGCTCTGCGCCAACCTGTCCATAGCATTCGAGCCGTTCCTGCCGTTCTCAAGTGAGAAACTACGTGGCATGATAGGCCTTGACAGCGTCCAGTGGAACCGTCTGGGTTCGATTGACCTTCTGCCTGCCGGACACAGGCTCGGCAAGCCGGAACTGCTGTTCGAGAAGATTGAGGATGAAGTCATCGAAGCCCAGATCCAGAAGCTCCTCAAGACCAAGGAAGAGAATGAGAAGAAGGCCGCTGCCGAAAAGCCGGCCGACCCGATAAAGCCCGACATTGAATTCAGCGAATTCGAAAAGCTGGACATCAGGGTAGGCACCGTTCTGGAATGCTGCAAGGTTCCAAAAGCCGACAAACTGCTCCAGTTCAGGATCGATGACGGTCTGGGCGGCCGCACCATACTGTCAGGCATAGCACAGTGGTACAAGCCCGAGGAGCTTGTCGGAAAGCAGGTCTGCTTCATTGCCAACCTTGCCCCCCGCAAGATTCGCGGCATTGAAAGCCAGGGCATGATTCTGAGCGCGCTTGATGCCGACGGTACCCTGGCGGTAACTGCTGTCCAGAAGCCGGTCAAGCCGGGCAGTCAGGTGTGCTGATGGACGAAATCCTGAAATGGATTGAAGAATCGGTGATTCCCTGCTACGATGCGTTTGACAGGGGACACCGTCGTGACCATGCCCTGCACGTCCTGCACACGGCTCTAGAACTGGCATCGCATTATGATGTTGACCGCAGAATGGTTGCCGTTGCGGCCGCCTGCCATGACCTTGGCCTGACAGCTGACCGCAGGACACACCATCTGGAATCCGGCCGCATAATAAGGGAAATGGCACAACTGGACAAGTGGTTCAGCCGGGAGCAGATTGAAATCATAGCCCAGGCGGCCGAAGACCACAGAGCTTCATCTTCTGTTCCACCAAGAAGCATCTACGGCATGATAGTGGCCGAAGCCGACCGTCAGATCATTCCTGAAACCGTAATCCGCAGGACAGTCCAGTTCGGACTCAGGAACTTTCCTGAAATGAGCCGCGAACAGCAGTGGCATCGGACCGTTGAACATCTTGAGGAAAAATACGGCCGCAGCGGATACATGAAACTCTGGATACCCGAATCGCCGAATGCCGCAGGACTTGAAGAGTTGCGGCAACTTATGGAAAACAGCAGCGAACTGCATGTCATTTTCAATTCCATTTTCGACCGGGAAACCGGAGACCGCCAGCCCTGACTCCATTACATTTCGGAAACATAGACGATTTTTTAGCCTTTCAGGAACATTTTCTGAATTGAAACGCTATATTTGTCCTTGACTAAACACGTTACCGGACATGTTTTTCCCATATGCTTCCGCCACCACGGCAGGAAATCGCATTGTTATTTTTGTGACATCGCTCACATATGCCGGAGCACCTTTTCAGGCGCTGCCATTGCCTGTTGCGCAAAACCCAACAACTTCATACACCAATAATTATGAGAAAAAAACTTTACTTCTTGACATTGGCGGCAATAGCCTCGATGCCCATTCTGGCGCAGGACCTGCCTGACGGTCCCGTACGTACCGCCAATGACGCCAAAGAAATCTTCTTCCAGGGATTTGAAGAAGACTACGAAACATGGTCAACCACTCCGGTTGATTCCATTATAGGCATGACCTACTATGACACTCAGTCCAAGCCGGATGCCTATTCGGTGCTTACAACTCCGCTTTACCCCACTGTCAGAGACACCACGATGCTTCTCTACAATGGCGTCAAGATGGGTAGTGCCGATGATGTTGCAGCCGGAGGCTATGACGAGGACGAATTTGCCATCCTCATGGATCCTGACGGTGACTTCTCCAGACAGAAGGCGCTTGAGCAGTATGGCATTGACGCAGGACAGTACTACTTCAAATACCATGCCGGAGACTATCTGGGTTCCAAGGAGACCCAGTCAAGCGGCAACCTTCCCAATTACCGCCGAAACCTGCTTATCCGCAATCTTCCAATTGAAGACGAGTCTTCATACCGCATAACCATGTATCTGAAGGTTGAGGAACTGGGTTCATCGTCCACAAAATTCTATGCAGACCTCATGCGCGGCGGCTCCAACAGCGACTGTTCGTTCTCGATGGGTTATGATGACGACCCTGACAACTATCTTTACGACAATGAATTCGCTTTTGAAACCAGCAGCTTCATTGAGGGCTGGAACAAAATCACGTTCATGACCTACTATCTGGGTGACGAAGCTGCCGAACGCTTCATGTACTCGGGTAAATACAACAGCGGATGGGCCAGCAACTGGGCATGGAAACCGAATCCCAATGAGGACAAGACCCTCCAGTATGTTGTCCAGCCGGACAAGTTCTTTGTGCGTCTGTCATTCGTAAGCGATTCGACAAATTATTACCTTGACAACCTCTCCCTTACCAAATCATGGATAGGAGGTGTTGAACACTATAAGGACATCATGCGCGTGGACTTCGGTTATGATACCGACATGGACCAGATCTGTGCAAAGGAAAAGGCCGAAAGCAACATTGACGCCGTTGAAGTTCCCGGCAATTATTTTGAAGTCTGGGGCCTTGACCATGACACTCAGGAATGGTTTGACGTTGAGATTGCATCGGCCGAATACCATGCCGACGGCTACATGTACATGTGGACCAAGCCGTTTGTTGAAAATGGCATTGAATACCCCAACGAATTCGAAGGCTACGACTCCGTACTGGTTTCATTCCGCAACCCCGTTGACAATGAAAAGCTGTGCCTGCATTATGACGGAGAACTGTTCCCGAAAGCCCTTGACGTGGAATGGATCAAAGACGGCAAGAAACTGCCTGACTTCACAAATGAAATTTCCACCATGAACCCCCATATCGGTGAAAATGTATCTTCCCTCAAGAATCTGCCACCGGTTATCCAGTCCATGCCGTGGGAGGACGGTTCATTCGGTCTTGACGGATCAGTCAGGGAACTTACCTTCAACTTCTCAAAGCAGCTTGACTATGACAATATTGGCGAGCAGTCAACCAAGGCATTCCTGCGAGTGACAAAGAGCGGCGTCAAGGAAATCTGGACCGTCAAGGAAGCCACAACAACATACGTCACATTCCAGCGTCCCGCATCGACCACCGGAAACCTTGACGGAGAGTACCTGTTCGAGATTCTGAACATCAAGGGTCTGAACACCAACTACAGCGACAACATTTCCTTTACCTGGGAATTCGGAAACTTTGACCTGAATCCAAGCGATGAGGTCGTTCTCAAGACCAACTGGTCAAGCGAAGTCAGCGAGACCGGCCGTCCTATCCCCACCAGCCTTGTGGTCTGGAATGACAAGGACGGATTCGTATTCGGTGACGGCACAAATGACAGCAGCCGCGGAAACTGGCTGTACCTGACCAATCCCAATCCGGCCGGCTATGACTGCGGCATGTTCATGTCGGCACGCAACAAGGGCAAGAACACCAACGGCAACGTTTACATGGGCCTTGTGGACCCCATCCACGTAAAACCCGGCAAGTACTCGATATCGTTCATATGCGGCACACGTGACAAGACTGCCAAGACCATCCTGTCATACTTCAAGTATTCCATCATGGGCAAGAGCGAAGAGGACATCGAGGCCGACATCACAGGCATGGTGGGCAGCGACAAGACCGTGAACGGCAAGACCCTGATCGCTGAATTCACCCCGACACAGATTCATCCGGAAAGCCAGTGGGACAGCAAGAAGTGGCCTGACAATTACGACTCCTATTCCTTCAACTTCGAGATTACAGAAGAAAGCGACTATGTCTTTGACTTCACAATCGAAAATGTCAAGGGCAACTACGGACCAGTCATCAGTGACGTCACCATCAAGCCGATTGCCAGCATTTCGGCTCCGTACGTATCGGCCTTCAACAAGGCATTGGAGAACGCCAAGGCAAGACAGGCTCAGGCAAAGGCCGATGTAAAGTATCAGGGCGCACAGTTTGACGAATTCAGCAAACTGATTGAAAGCTATGAGGGATGGCAGAACACTGCGCCCAGCAAATACAACGAAACTGTCAGCATTCTGAGTTCAGGCATCAAGACTATGGAACTGCGCATTGATAAGGTTGACCTGTTCAACGAACATTACGGTATGGTTGCTGACAAGCTTGCCGAATTTGACGGAACTGAGAACAGCAACCTGAAGACCGTCCAGGCACTGCAGCAGCTCTACAATGACAATGCGGGGTTTGACTTCACTGACACAAGCGCCACCAACGACAGACTGACTGAAATCATACAGTCATTCGATGACGGAATCGATGCCGTTGACGCACGTCTTGCCAACATGGAACTGTTCACAGCAAAGCTGACACAGATCAATAACCAACTTAATGACTCGACATCACAAACAGGATTTGACGAATTCGCACAGATGCAGAATGTCTATGACCAGTACAAGGATGCCGATCTGGTAACCCCGACCGATGAGGAGCTGGCACAGATGTATGACGCTATCTGCGACGGCTACAACGGCTACACCTTCAAGATCCAGTACATTGAGGCCATGACACGCAGAATAAAGGAACTGTATGCCCTTGATGACCTGCTGGGCTGGGACTTCAACGGTCAGAAGGATGACATCCAGGCTACAGTCGAAGCCCTCCAGGACAATGACGAACAGCTTGAGGCCATGCTTGAGACAGCCGCAAAATACATGATTCTCAAGTCATTCTCGGAAGGCAAGACTCTTGAAGGCACTGACGTTTCTGCCCTCATCCCCAACTACTTCACATACGCTGCAGCAGAAGGTGCAGCCGACATGGAGCCCAAGGACGACTTCTACAGAATTGTACGCAGCAAGGACGTGACTTCAGTATTCCCGTACTGGACAGTCAACTACAGCAGCGGTTCTGTATATCCCGGCAATGAGAAGCTTGACTGGAGCAGGGATGCACATACCTTCATAGCAGGTCTGTTCACCGAGGTCAACACAACCTGCGAAATGCAGGGTGATGACCTGACCACTCTGCCGGCCGCATACTACAAGGTAAGCGCCAACTTCGGCACAAACAACGTGTCCAACTCCAAGTTCACAATCTACGTTGACGGAGAGAAGGTGATTGACAAGACACTTTCAAAGAAATCAGGCGCTACAACATACTCGTATGACAGCATCCTGGTCAACAATGCCACAATGGCTCTCAAGTACAAGCTGAGCGGGGCATCAGGTTCCAACAACGTACACTTTACAGGTGTGGGCCTGGCCATTGACGGACCGGTTGAAGGAGTGGCATACGATGAAGCAGCAACAGAGCTGAAGACCGAACTTGATGCCATTGTCACCTTCGTTGACGGTCCGGCATCAGCCGCACAGTCACAGTACTTCGGTCTGGACGGACGTATGATTGACGCTCCTAAGGCAGGTCAGATTGCAATACGCAGAACCACTCTTGGAAACGGAAAGGCAGCAGTCGAGAAAATACTGGTCAAGTAATATTCCATAAGGACAGTAACTGATCCGAACCAGAAACAGGCGGAAGGCGCGAAAAGCTTTCCGCCTGTTCTTTTATGGTTTTGATTACCCAAAGCCACGCCGCACCCTTCCACCATCAGCGGAGAATCCTTCCGAAAACGACAATGACAAAATTTTTTGAACTTCATTATTGTTTCTTGAATAGAAAGAGTATATTTGTGACATACTCTTGCATATTTTCCATCAGCAGACAACATACACCAAAACCATACACCAATTATTATGAGAAAAAAGATTTATTTCCTGACATTGGCGGCAATAATGTCAATGCCAATCCTGGCCCAAGACCAGCCTGATGGGCCGGTCCGTACCGACCAGGACTCCAAAGTGATTTATTACCAGGACTTTGAAAAAAGTTATGAGTCATGGTCAACCGATCCTTCAGACTCGATTGTAGGAATGTCGTACTACGACACCCAGACATCCCCTTCAGCTTCAACGGTCGGTTCTCTGAGCATCTATCCGATTGTAAGGGACACCACTCTGTACCTGTATGACATAGTGGACACAGGCGGTGAACCGGAAGATTTTTCTGAAGATGACTTCAGCTTTCCAAATGACAAGGACGATCCCTCAAGACAGAATGACTTTGACTTGTTTGGAGCCGATGGCGGCCAGCAGTATCTGAAGTACTATGCCGGTTTGAGCAACGGAGCCACCAACGGTGTCCAGCCCAATTACCGCCGTAACCTTGATGTACGTGGTGTTCCAATTGAGGAGATGACCTCGTACCGCATTTCCATGCTCCTTAAAGTCGAATCGCTGGGTTCGTCAGTCCCGACATTCCGTGCCGACTTGAGACGCGGCACCTCAAGGTGCAACAGCCCTCTGTCAATGGGCTATCAGAGCGATGCGGCCAACTACATGTACAACAACTCATTTGAATTTGAAACCACTAAATTTGAAAAGGGTTGGAACAGAGTGACATTCATGGCGTATTTCACAACCGATTCCATTGCACAGCGTTATATGTATGCCGGCAGTTACAACAGCAGTTGGGCAGATTTCTGGAGCTGGACGCCGGATCCTGTCAACAGCCCCGATAAAGCGCTCAAGTATGTTGTCCAGCCGAACCACTATTACCTGCGTCTGGCATTCTCTACGGACTCGACAATATACAGCGTTGACAACCTGTCACTGACCAAGTCGTGGATAGGCGGTGTCGAGCACTATAAGGATATGCTTCGCGTAGACTTCGGATACGACACCGATATGGACAAGATCTGCGCCCAGGAGAAAGCCGTCAAGAACATTGACGCCGTAAGACTGCCCGGCAAATACTTCACCGTATGGGGTCTTGACCATGACAGCCAGGAATGGTATGAAGTCGAGATTGAATCGGCCGAATATCATGGAGACGGCTACATGTACATGTGGACACAACCGTTCAAAGATGACAGCGGAGTTGAATACGCCAACGAATTCGAGGGCTACGATTCCGTTCTTGTAAGTTTCAAGAACCCTGTTGACAGCGCAGAACTGTGCCTGCATTATGACGGCAAGCTGTTCCCGAAGGCAAACGATATTGAATGGATCAAGGCAGGCAAGCCACTGCCTGATTTCAACAACGAGATATCGACCATGAACCCCTACATCGGAATAGGTGTCAACTCGCTTAAAAATCTCCCTCCTGTCATACAGTCCATGCCATATGAAGACGGTTCATTCGGTCTTGAAGGAGATATAGATGAACTCACGTTCAATTTCTCCAAGCAGCTTGCATATAACAATGCGGGAGAATCTTCAACACTGGCTTACATGCGTGTCACCAAGAGCGGTGTCAAGGAAATTTGGACCGTAAAGGAATCCACCCCGACATACACCACATTCCAGCGTCCCGCATCGGCTACAGGCAATCTTGATGGTGAATACCTGTTCGAGATTCTGAACATCAAGGGTGCCCACACAGAATACAGCGACAACATTTCATTCACATGGGAATTCGGCAAGTTCGATCTGAATCCCAGTGACGAGGCCGTTCTCAAGACCAACTGGTCAAGTGAAGTCACCGCAACAAACCGTCCTATCCCTACAAGCATGGTCATCTGGAATGACAAGGACGGCTTCGTGTTCGGAGACGGCACGGGCAATGACGGACGCGGCAACTGGCTGTACCTTACCGACCCGAATCCCAACGGCTATGACTGCGGCATGTTCATGTCAGCACGACACAAGGGCAAGGACACCAACGGCAATGTATATCTGGGTCTTGTCGAACCTATCCATATCAAGCCCGGCAAGTATTCTATCTCATTCATCTGCGGCACACGTGATGCAACAGCCAGGACCGTTCTGTCATTCTTCAAATATTCAATCGCAGGCAAGAGCGAAGAAGACATTGAGGCCGATATCAAGGGCATGGCAGGAAGCGACAAGACTGTGAACGGCAAGACCGTGATCAGCGAGTTCACACCAACCTGCATACATCCTGAGAGCCAGTGGGACAGCAAGAAATGGCCAACCAACTATGATTCCTATTCCTTCATCTTCGAGATTACCGAAGAAGCCGACTATGTATTCGACTTCACAGTCGACAATGTAAAGGCCAATGTCGGTCCTGTGGTCAGTGACATTACCATCAAGCCGGTTGCCAGCATCTCGGCACCATACGTATCGGCATTCAATGGAGCAATGGCAAGCGCCAAGGCAAGACAGGCTCTTGCAAAGGCCGATGTCAAGTACCAGGGTCCCGTATTTGATGATTTCGGCAAGCTGATCGACAGCTACGAAGGCTGGCAGAGCACAGCTCCCAGCAAGTACAACGAGACCGTAAGCATTCTGAATGAAGGAGCTGAAACAATGAAGCTGCGCATGGACACCGTTGACCGCTACATCAAGCACTACGGTGAGGTTGCAGACAAGCTGGCCGAGTTTGAAGGTTCTGAAAACAAGAATCTGACGACAGTCAAGGCTTTGCAGCAGCTGTATGATGACAATGCAGGCTTTGACTTCACTGCAGCATCGGCCACCAATGCCAGACTGACTGAAATCATCCAGTCATTCGATGACGGCATTGATGCCATTGACGCACGTCTGGACAACATGGAACTGTTCGCTGAAAAGCTTGCCCAGATCAATGAACAGTTGAATGACAGCACATCACAGACCGGATTTGACGAATTCGCCCAGATGCAGAGCGTTTATGACCAGTACAAGGATGCCGATCTGGTCACCCCGACCGACGAGGAACTGGCACAGATGTACGAGGCCATCTGCAACGGCTATAACAATTACGTCTTCAAGGTCCAGTACATCGATGCCATGACCCGCAGGATCAAGGCTCTGTTCGCCCTGAACGAACAGCTGGAATGGGACTTCAACGGACAGAAGGAAGACATCCAGGCCGAAATCGATGCATTGCAGGACGGTGACTCCAAGCTTGAAAGTCTGCTTGAGACAGCTGCCAAGTACATGATAAACAAGAAGTTCTCGGAAGGCAGCACTCTTGAAGGCATTGATGCAACCGCACTCATCCCGAACTATTACCTCTATGCAGTTGCCGAGGGTGCCGCAGATATGGAGGACAAGGACGACTTCTCAAGAATTGCCCGCGGCAGAGACGTGTCCACCGTATTCCCGAACTGGACCGTCAATTACAGCAGCGGTTCCGTTTATCCGGGCAACAAGACCTTCGACTGGAAGAAGGAGGCACACACATTCGTAGCCGGTCTGTACACCGCAGTGAGCACAACCTGCGAAATCATCACTGACCCGCTGAACAGCCTGCCGGCAGCATTCTACCAGGCAAAGGCTGACTTCAACCTGAACAACGTGTCGAACTCGAAGTTCACGGTATATGTTGACGGAGAGAAACTGTATGACGAAACCCTGTCAAAGAAGAACGCAGTTACATCATACAAGTTCGACAGCATCCAGATCAACGGCAACGAACTGCAGCTCAAATACAAGCTCAGCAGCGCATCTGGTTCAGGAAACGTACACTTTGCCGGTGTAGGACTGATTATCGAATGTCCGGTCGAGGGTGTTGACTATGCAGGCGCAGCTGCCGGTATCAAGGCCGAGCTGGATGCCATTGCCACATTCGTTGACACACCTGCAACAAGCGTACAGACCAGATACTACGGTATTGACGGCCGTATGATTGACGCTTCTAAGGCCGGTCAGATTGCAATACGCAAGACCGCACTTGGAAACGGCAGCACCGTTGTTGAAAAGATACTGGTCAAGTAAAGTTGCCAATCGGTATTTTTTGACCTGAAATGAAAACCGGCGGAAGGCAATGGGGCTTTCCGCCGGTTCTGTTTTGGAAAATCAGACTAATGATGTATTTTTGATACCGATATGGAAAAGACGGTAGCGGTTATACTTGCAGCTGGAAGCGGTTCCAGAACGGGACTCGCTGTTCCCAAGCAGTTTCTCATGCTTGACGGAAAGACAGTCCTGGAACATTCTGTCCAGACTTTCCATGACCATGCGGGGATTGATGAGCTGGTCATTGTGACATCGGCCCTGTACTTTGACAGGGTAAGGCAGATTGCCGCGGATAACGGCTGGAGCAAGCCCCTGCAGATTCTTGAAGGCGGGCGCGAGCGTTATGACTCCAGTCTTGCAGCCGTACGCGCCTATGCAGGGCAACCGGACACCGTCATGCTGTTCCACGATGCTGCCAGACCGCTTGTATCGGCCGATATCATATCGGACTGTCTGGAGGCCATGAAGACCTGCAACTGCGTTGACGTTGCCATACCGGCAGCCGATACGGTGGTCCAGTGTGACAGCGAAGGAATGCACATGCAGTCTGTACCGGACCGCAGTCTCATGTGGCAGATGCAGACACCCCAGTGTTTCCGGCAGCATACCATCCAGGAGGCATACCGCATTGCCCTGGCCGCCCCCGGGTTCAAGGCCACCGATGACTGCGGTACCGTATTGCGCTATCTTCCCCATGAAAAGGTGGGAATTGTACGCGGAAGCCGCAGCAACATGAAACTGACATACGCAAGTGACCTTGGACTGCTGGAATACATGATTGGACAAAACAAAAAAGACTGACCGATATGAAGATAATGATTCTTGGCACCGCCTATCCGTACCGTGGAGGAATGGCCGATTTCAACGAACGTCTGGCGCATCAGTTCATCAATGAAGGACATGAGGTGAAAATCTGGACATTCACGCTGCAGTATCCGTCATTCCTGTTCCCCGGCAAGACCCAGTACTCGCCCGACCCTGCGCCCGAATTACTGGACATAACGCGCAAGCTCAGTTCAGTCAATCCGCTGAACTGGATATCGGTGGGCCGTCAGGTACGCAAAGAGCACCCTGACATACTCATAGTACCGTTCTGGATGCCATTCATGGGACCGTCGTTGGGTACGGTGGCAAGAATTGCCCGCAAGGGCGGTACCCGCTGCATTGCCATCCTGCACAACATGATTCCCCACGAACACAAGCCCGGAGACAAGGTACTGGCACGCTATTTCACAAAATCGGTCGATGGATTCACAGCCCTGTCGGAATCGGTGCTGGCCGATATCAGCCTGTTCGATACGGTCAAGCCCCGCACGTTCTGCCGCCATCCGCTGTATGACAGCTTCGGAGCCCACGCCACACGTGAGGAATCCATAGATTTCCTGAAGCTGGACCCTGCCACCCGATACATGCTGTTCTTCGGGCTTATACGTGACTACAAGGGACTTGACCTGCTCCTTGAAGCATACGCCGACAGCCGCTTCCGCCAGATGGGAGTAAAGCTCATTGTTGCCGGTGAGTTCTACGGTGACAGCGCAAAATACCTTGAACTGGAGAAAAAGCTTGGACTTGAAGGTGAGATTGTCTGGCACAGCGACTTTGTTCCAAGTGCCGAGGTCCGCTACTATTTCGGTGCAGCCGACATAGTTGTCCAGCCGTACAAATCGGCCACACAGAGCGGCATATCGCAGATAGCCTACCATTTTGAGAAACCCATGCTGGTGACACGCGTTGGCGGCCTGCCCGAGATTGTGCCCGATGGCAAGGCGGGCTATGTGGTGAATCCCGACTCGGAATCCATAGCCGACAAACTGGTTGATTTCTTTGAGAATGACAGAAGAGACCAGTTCACCGAAGGCCTGCGTGACGAAAAGAAGAAGTACTCCTGGGCCAACATGACAGCCAGCATAATCAAGGCCGCCAAGCAGTAAACCCGGCACACAAAACGATTCGTCAATACGTTAAAAGTTGTGAATGCAGGCACACATATTGGAATATGGCCTATATTTGCAGTGTCTTAGTAAAGTAATACACAATGATACGAATCAATCAACTTGGATTCAACTACGGAAACAACGTAGTGCTCAAGGACATCACCCTCAATCTTGAAGAGGGACGCATTTACGGTCTGCTGGGCGAGAACGGTGTGGGCAAGACAACACTGCTCACCATTCTGTCAGGCCTGAAACCAGCCATGAACGGAACAGTTGAAATTGACGGCAGAAACCCTTTCAAACGCGAACCGTCCCTGCTGTCATCAATATTCTACCTGCCCGATGAGGTCCTGCCCAAACGCCGCAGCGCAATGGCTTTCGCCCGTGATATGGGACAGTACTGGGAGAAATTCAGCCTGGAAAAATTCTCCGGAATCATGGATGTCTTTGAAACCGATGCCAACCAGCGCATGGACCAGATGTCACTGGGCCAGCTTAAAAAGGCATACATAAGTTTCGCCCTTGCCTGCAACACGGACTACCTGTTCATGGATGAGCCCACAAACGGTCTGGACATTCCTTCCAAGGCCCAGTTCAGGAAAGCCATAAGCAAATACACCTTCGAAACCGCGACCATAGTCATTTCGACACACCAGGCGCGCGACCTTGAAGCCATTATCGACCCGATAATCATTCTGGACCGCAAGAGCGTGCTTCTGAATGCGTCAACCGCACAGATATCGGAAAAACTGTATTTCGACTACGGAACCCAGATAGATCCCGATGCGCTGTATTCCGAACTGATTCCGGGCGGATGCATTCAGGTTACCCCGAATGTTTCCGGCACGGAAAGCAAAGTCAACATTGAGGCCCTGTTCAACACAGTCATGAAGAACAAGGAAACAATCAGGGAAATGTTCAAACAATAAACTTGTGCAACTATGAATACCGACATATTCAATTTCAAGCGTTTCGCGCGGTACTTCAAAACCGATGTTACAGAGGCATGCTCGAACTACGGGCTGTCCCTGCTGGTGATGTCTTCAATGCCCATAACCATTGCAGTGATTACAGGAGTCCTCAATGTCCTGACATCGGGTCAATGGGAAAGTTCCGGACTGACTTCAAGAATCCTGCTGTTCCTGCTGTTTTTCATAATAACCTGCATTACAGCCCCTTCCAAACTGTACGGCAGTCTTACTGACAAGAAGGAAGGCACAGCATTCATATTGATTCCAGCATCAAGGCTTGAAAAATATCTGTCAATGCTCATCATATGCTGCATTCTGGTCCCTGTGCTTTTCCTGGACATTTATCTTGCACTGGATTTTCTGGTATGCGCAATAGACCCCACACTAGCCAGTTCCGATGCCACACTGCTGTCGTTTTTCCACAATATAAGGGAAAGACTGCTGCACATGGGAACCACAATAGACTGGAATGAAATGAGTCAGTTCATCAAGCATTCTGAGTCACTTGTCAAGCCCTGGATGTACATTGACGATATGATGAGCATCTCCTTGGCTTTTCTCCTTGGAGCCATAACATTCAAGAAGTCAAAGGTGTCAAAAACCATTGGCTGTCTGATAGTCATATCAATTGTACTGAGCATGATCGCCACTCCACTGATAACCAGGGGCAGTCATCTGACAGCCGAAATGATCGAGAAGATGGAAATGACAGGCGTGACAGGCATTGATGATCTGATTGAAATTCTTCCGGGACAGTTCTGGGCATTGAACCATCTGGTACTTATAGATACAATCAATGATATCCTGTGGATAGTAGGACTTCTCACCGGCATCTGGTTCAGGCTGAAAAACATGAAACACTAACTCACGGCCGCTATGGAATTCAATCAGAACAAATCAATATATCTGCAGATTGCCGACAGCATATCTGAAAAGATCGTAAGCGGAGAGCTTAAGGAAGGTGACCGCATACTTTCTGTCCGGGAACTGGGTGCAGAGCTTGGTGTCAACCCGAACACCGCCATGCGCAGCTACGAAAAGCTTACCGGTGAAGGCATCATCTACAACCAGCGCGGCATAGGATATTTCGTGGCTGAAGGGGCAAGACTGATTGCCCTTTCCGATATGCGCAAGGAGTTTATGGAAAAGGAACTCCCTGACATACTGCGCCGCATGAACCTGCTTGAAATCAGTCCCGAGGACATTTTCAAAGAGAACATTTGAAAAAAGCATCGGATTTGTGAAAGAATGAACGGCTGATTCACTTATATTTGTGGATAATCAATACAGCCGACTATGGGAAAGAAGTACAATGGCGGTGTGAAACTGAACCGCAAGAGTATGTCACAGATCGTTCTGGAATGGTTTCAGGACAACCAGGACAGGTCAATAAGCGTAAAAAGACTCTATGACGAGCTCAGGCTCAAGACACATCCCATGCGCAGCATGTGTCTGGATGTGGTCGTGGATCTGCTTGAAGACGGACTGCTGACCGAAAAGGACGGACAGTTCCAGCTCAAGCAGAAGAAGACAATAATAGAAGGTACCATCCAGCGCCGTTCGGGTGGCCGAAACTATCTGATTCCTGATGACGGAAGCCTGGCCATTGCCGTTGCCGAACGCAACAGCGGCGGTGCCATGAACGGCGACCACGTACGCGCGGCCCTGTTCGCCCGCCGTCCCCATGCCGAACCCGAAGCTGAGGTAACGGAGATTCTGAAACGCGCAAAGGACACGTTTGTCGGTACGCTGCAGGTCAAGGGCAAGTTCGCCTATCTGCTGACCCCCGACAAGAATGACTATGACATTTTCATCCCTGCAGCCAATCTGAAGAAGGGCCGCAACGGACAGAAGGCCGTTGTGAAGGTGGTGGAATGGCCCGATGCCGCTGAACGCAATCCGGTTGGCAAGGTCATTGACATACTTGGCGATGCAGGGGAGAACGATACTGAAATGCATGCCATACTTGCCGAATACGGCCTGCCATATTCATACCCCGAGAACATAGAGCAGGAGGCCGATGCCATTCCATCGGAAATCACCCCACAGGACCTTGAAGGCCGCGAGGATTTCCGTCAGGTGACGACCTTCACCATTGACCCGCGCGATGCCAAGGACTATGACGACGCCCTGTCCATAAGACCGGTAAAGAAGGGTCTCTGGGAAATCGGCATCCACATTGCAGACGTGAGCCATTACGTGAAAGAGGGCGGAATAATTGACAAGGAGGCATTCAAGCGCGGTACATCGGTCTATCTGGTGGACCGCACCATTCCCATGCTGCCCGAAAAGCTGTGCAACAACCTGTGTTCTCTGCGTCAGGACGAGGACAAGCTCACGTATTCGGTTGTCGTTGAGATGACCGATGCCGGTGTGGTCAGGAACTCACGCATTGTCCGTTCGGTGATAAACAGCAACCGCCGCTTCACATACGAAGAGGTCCAGGCAATAATCGAGCGTGAACAGCAGGGCGGCAAGGAGAGTCTTCCAGGCGATGAGATGTGCCGCGAAATCATGACTCTGGACCGTCTGGCAAAGATTCTGCGCGAAAAGCGCTTTGCCGATGGTGCCCTGTCATTTGACCGTATCGAGGTCCGTTTCGACATTGATGAGACAGGACATCCGCTCAGTGTATTCTTCAAGGAATCAAAGGACGCCAACAAGCTGATTGAGGAATTCATGCTTCTGGCCAACCGCATAGTTGCCGAAACGATTGGCAGGACCAAACCCGGCATCACGCCCAAGACCTTTGTCTATCGTGTCCATGACGAACCGGATCCCGAGCGCATGGCAAACCTGCAGCAGTTCGTGGCAAAGTTCGGCTATAAGGTCAAGTCGACCGGAACACCCGTTGAAATGGCCAAATCCATGAACCGGCTCCTGGCCGATGTCAAGGGAAAACGCGAACAGGAGCTTATCGAGACCCTGTCAATACGTTCCATGCAGAAGGCCTGCTACACGACTGAAAACATAGGACACTACGGACTGGCATTCCAGTACTACACGCATTTCACATCGCCTATACGCCGTTATCCTGACCTCATGGTGCATCGGCTTCTGACCAGATATCTGGCAGGAGGACGCAGCGTCAACCAGGTCAAGTGCGAGGAGAACTGCGAACACTGCTCCAACCGCGAACAGCTGGCCGAGCAGGCCGAGCGCGCCAGCATCAAGTACAAGCAGGTGGAATACATGCAGGACCGTCTGGGCCTGACCTACGAAGCCGTGATAAGCGGAGTCACCGAATGGGGCATCTACGCGGAAATCATAGAGAACAAGTGCGAAGGTCTGATTCCGATGCGCTCCCTTGGAGGCGACTATTTTGAGTTCGACGAGAAGGACTACTGCCTGATAGGCCAGCAGACCCGCAAGCGCTACCGCCTTGGCGACCACATCCAGGTCCGCGTGGCAAGATGCAATCTGGAAAAGAAGCAGATGGATTACGAACTGGTCAACCCGGACGAGGAATAGTCCCCATCCAGGACCGTCACCCCATTTCGGACCGTCACCCCATTTCGGACCGCCACCCTGCACGATAGGGAAGGAATCGTAGCGGGAACACCCTTTCCGTCCCTATCGTCAGAGGAAACACCGCCATACGACCAC
>JAKSIU010000038.1 GCA_024398615.1 Bacteroidaceae bacterium | reverse complement strand
GGTGTCTCAAATGGCTATCCCGTGAGTGAATCCCGCGGGATTGCTCACCGCGAGGAAACGTATTCCCATTCCGTGAGCGAAACGGGGCCTTCCACTCACCGCGGCTCTCCAAATGGCTATCCCGTGAGTGAATCCCGCGGGATTGCTCACCGCGAGGGAACGTATTTCCATTGCGTGAGTGAAACGCGGCAATCCACTCACCGCGGCTCTCCAAATGGCTGTCCCGTGCGTGAATCCCGCGGGATTGCTCACCGCGAGGGAACGTATTTCCATTCCGTGAGCGAATCGGGGCCATCCACTCACCGCGGTCTCCAAATGGCTGTCCCGTGCGTGAAACCCGCGGGATTGCTCACCGCGAGGGAGCGTATTCCCATTCCGTGAGCGAAACGCGGCAATCCACTCACCGCGGTGTCTCAAATGGCTGTCCCGTGCGTAAATCCCGCGGGATTGCTCACCGCGAGGGAACGTATTCCCATTGCGTGAGTGAATCCCGCGGGATTGCTCACCAAATTGTAATACCCTATTTGCTTTTGATGAGCTTTTCAATCTCTTCCTTCAGAGCCGGATCAGACTTGCCAATGCGCTCCAGGATACGGGCGCGTTTCTGGTATACTGTCTTTACAATAATACCGGTCAGGACGCTGATTGAACGTACCGAGCAACCGGCAATGGAGAACATTATTATGGCAATGTCGTTTTCTGACAGACTGACACCGCATGAACTGATGCGGTCCATTATGCCGTTGTAGCTGCGGTTCAACAGAAAGGTCAGTTTTTCCACGTTTTCCTTAAGGGTGATGTTGGCTATGGTATCGCTGACCAGTGATTTTATGCGTTGTGACTTGATTCTTTCATTCTGTTCCTGACAGTCATAGTAATTGGAACAGAAGTCTTCCATTGTTCCCACATTCTCTTTGAGACGGGTCTTGACCTGGGTTTCCAGTTCGCTGGACAGTTTGCCTATTTCAGTGGCAAACGCTTTCTTCCTGCGACGGTATACGGTCAAGAACACAATGCAGGCAATTGCCAGCAGTGGAATGAAGACCGATACCAGTTTCCTGATTCTGAACTGGTGTGACATTTCGGACTGCTCGAGCATTGAACGGAATGCCTGCATGTCCTTATCCAGATATATAATGGAATCTGCCCATTCATTGGCACGGACGGTGCAGTATCGGGCCAGTTCATTGTTGCCTGATATGGAATGGAGTTCGGCCAGTTCGCGGTAGGAGCAGCAGCAGGTATACGGATCTGATGTGTTTTCCAGTGAAAGGTTGTAGTAGTATGTAGCCGAGTCTGTCATGCCCAAGCCGCAGTATGCATCGGCTTTTATTGAAAGGTATGCACCATAGTCGGTTACGGAATCAATGCTATCAATGACATGATCAATGTATTCAAGCGCCTTCCGGTAATTCCCGTCATGGACAATCAGTATCTGTGCCAATTTGAAATAACAGCCACAATGCGTTCCCGGCGTATAGGAGAAATCCTTGATTTCATTGAATAGTGCCCTGGCGCCTTCAAAATCCTTGTTTTCGAGTTTCACTTGGGCTATATTCATGTCACAGAATACGATTGCGGCCGAATCATCGAGCCGGACGGCATTGTGTCTGCAGGATTGGAGTGTTGTCAATGCTTCGTCATACATTCCGAAATTCACATAGATGTTGCCAAGATTCTGCTCGGCCAGGGCATAGTAGCGGACAAGGGTGTCGGGGAAAAGCGATATGGCTTTCTGATATGCTCCGGCTGCAGTGACACCATCATTCATTTCGCCTGCCACACAGCCAAGACTGTACCATGCCATTGCCGCACGATAGCTTTTGCGGCTTGTTCCATAGAAGTCTGTGGCTATACGGATAATGCTGTCAGTATTGAATGTGCGGTACAGCTTGTAGTCAATCTGTGTCTTCAGGAGTGAATACAGAGCCAGACTGCGTAAGCTTTCCGGCACCGGTATGGTGTTCAGAATGGAATCGGCCATGACAGGATTGCCTTCCATTACCTTTTCCACATATTCCAGGTCACGATTGGAGCATGACAATGTGAACAGCATGAATGGAGACAATACTAGTATGAGGAGTTTCTTTATTGAATGGTACATGAGCATAGGTGGTCAGAAATTCACATCCAGCACATACGGGCTGCCACTGGCCGTCATGCCGGCACCGCTTACGTTGAATCCGGTACTGTATGAATTGTTGTAGAACTCGACCTGAGCATGGCCCAGGCTGTCAGTAATCACATTGGGATTCCAGTACAGCGTACGGCGGTAATCGACATCGCCCGGAATGGGGCCGTCCGGATATGACGGACTGTAGAACTCATGGCTGCGGGCCAGTCCTGTAAGTGTTGTGATACGCTTCCCAAGATTGCGCTTGTCACTTTTTGACAAACGTTGTGAGGCGTCTTTCAACTTGATGTCAACCAGTACATTATCCCTGAGAGCTGACCTGCTGGGATATGATACGGAATAGTCATTCATATTGAGTTCCGACAGCGGTGTATGCCTTGCTATGTCCGGAAAATCCATCAGCTCGTCAAATACCAGAATGCCTTCAATGTCCTGAGTGTCAATGAACCACGGTACTTCAAAATCGCCGGTCTTGTAACTGCGCTTGTCATCATGGACATACCAGATGGCATTGTGGCCGTTGATCTTGCTGCTTGGCATTTTCGTGGGAAGCCACATTTCCTGAACATCACGGTATCCCTGATCGGACACTCCCACCGAAAGATCCTGCATCGCAGTGTAATACAGGTATTCATCGGAATTCATATATGAGCCGTTCGCCAACTGGACCCACACGAGATGTGGTGCCGGACAGGAAAGGACATAGCCCTTATCTATGAGATATCCCATGACATCGGTAGTATAGTTGCCCATATCCAGTTCGTCCTCGACATCCTTCTCGACATCGAACGAACGGAATGTGAAATAATCAACGTACATGCGCTTGCCTTCTATATCGACCGCAGGCAGCGCGACACCCTGAGACTCGTTCACGATGGTGGGAAATCCGTTGGCTGTCGAACCTGTGGCATTCGTTCTGAAATCCGATGCCCACACCGGCAGAAGTTCTTCGGCCCTGTAAGCCCGAAGCTTTGGCAGAATGGCACGGTCAAGGCGTATCTTAGCCCTGGGTTCAAGGCGGGAGTCACTGCCTGACGATATGCGCATGGTCAGATCGGCCTTGCCGTAGAAATCCTGCATGTTGAAGCCGAAATATCCATCCGGCCCTGTCACCACCTGCCCCAGTTCCACATTACTGCCATCATGTGGCGCTATTGCCACCATGATTCTGACATTTTCCAGACTGCGGTCCTTGCCCAAGGTGTTGCTCATTATCCATCCGTTCAGGCTAAGGCTGTCCTCCATACGCTTCTGCTCATGGAAAATGCGGTTGTCACTCATGTATTCCCAATCATAGCGTTCCCATCCATGAATCATGCACAGCCAGTCCAGATTCCTACGATGCTCCATATCATCGGACTCAAAGTAATATGACGGATTATGGATGAATCCCTTAAGGTCCGATGACAGCAGCATGTCTGTCAGAAGATTGTCCGAATAGCGGGTTCCGTAGTCGGCAGCATCGCGCACCGACAGGCAGAAACGGTCACGGAACGGATTGCCATTGCTGTCACGCAGGTCAAAGGCAAGCTGCATCTTTTCAAAAGGACCGTACTGCTTCCTGTCTGTCTTGACGCTTATGACAGGCGGCACATATTTGGTATTGCCGTTGAAAAAGCTGCGTGATGCGAGCACCTCACCGCGTTCCGTAAAGACAACCATACGGCACACCCCCACCGGCCAGTCCTGTGTACTGAACGAAAGACGGTTATCGCCATCATGCATCTGTATTTCCTTGAACATGACCAGTTCGCCACGGCAGGTCACTGTAATGCCGATGCTCAGTTCATGACGTATACCCGAACGGGCCAGACACACATCGACCTGACCGGCATTCTTCACGTTATCCACGCTCAACGAATACCCAGCCGCCTGCGAAGCCGGCAGAACCACCTTGTAGTCCTTTCCACCGTACGTGAATCTGGCACTTGTATTGCCCTTACCCGGATGATATACAAACGTTCCCATCCCTTCATGGCCTGTCTCAGCCTCCACTTGAAATCCGTCTTCGCAGGTCAGTGACAGATGTCCCTGTATACCTCGGCCTTCGGCATCGGTGGCCTTTACCGCCATACGGCATTCCAGTCCGCGTATGGCATGACCGCCCTCGGGGAAGAACCGGACATTGACATCGCGCAGACGTTCGGCCTCAGGCCTGTTCTGGTTCTCGATTGTCGACTGTGGCGCTATGACCGGATTGGAATAGTCACCCTCCTCGACTGGAGTCCTGTAGACAGGGAATACGCGCGAGAATACAATCCCTTCATCAAAGTTGACCATGTACTGGGTATAGGCACGAATCTCATAATAACCGCTGGGATAAGGCTGTGCACCACGCAGTTTCCTGGCCTGGTCAGTCTGGCCATCTATAAGCTCAATGCATCCGTCAGCCTGTCCTGCCGAAATCTTGACCTTCTGATGCTGGAGCAGCACACCGTTCGGAGACAGCAGATCCACATACAGCACAGTTGACGGAGCACGGTTCAAGTTCGTGGCCCGGACAACGAATGCCTTGAACCAGATGGTCTCGCCCTGGAAATATGCAGTATTGTCAAACTGCAGATAGACCTTTTCCTGAGGGAATATTTCATTGAACTGATGTATGTTGCCGGCAAAACGCATGAGAGCGTTGTTGTCAGCCGCCGCCCTGACGGACAACAACATGGGCAGCATCAGCAACAGCAAGCGGAATCTCTTCATATTATCCTGTAGTTTTACCATTCCATTAATCCACAAATCTCCACCATGTCTTCGGTCTGTTCTTACGCAGAAGGAAGAAATACTCCCTGAACGGTTCCGGTATCTGCTTCAGATACGAATCAGTCAGTTCCGTCACCATGACAAGCTTATTCCTGATTATGCCCGCATCCTTGTGTGCGACAGCATTGTAAAGCAGCTTGCACACTTCAATCATCCTGGCATTGTTCCCTTCACGCGGGCTGCGGCATTCCACTGCATGGAATCCGTTATAGAAATAATGATGTTCGCTGTCAATACCCTGAAGCGATGCAAAAGACGGATTGCTGCTTTGTTTCAGAGTGTCAATACGGGCCGCGATGTCGTCAGCATCGGGCAGCCATGTAGCCGAATATACCACCGACTCGAAAAGCAGGAATACGGTATAGGCCAGATCCTCGTCTACGGGAAGTACATACGGTCTGTCCTGGTTCTCAACGAGCAGTTCCACACGGAATGTGTTGTCTTCATTGTTGCAGATGCACTGCAGTTCGAACCCCTCGGAGAAAGAGGAATCATAGCGGTATCCCCAGCAGATACGGTGTCCCCAGCGGCTCGAAGTGACCTTGTATTCACTGGGAATCATGTGACTGTCGTCAGTATCGGCATACGCTCCAATAACCGGACACGTCAGCCCGGCCAGACACATGATTGCATATTTCAGGAAACGCCTCATATAATCATTTTATCGGAACCATGGTTATGTCATATGTGGAACGGTCCAGAGGCAGTATAAGTGTCCGATAACCGTCAGCCTCGATGAAGAGGCTGTCACTTGGGTCATCAATCTGGAACAGTTCAAAATAGCCGTCTGCATTGTCCATTGATGTGAAGTGCAGTCCGCGCCTTACAATATCCCTCTCGGTAACAGTCACCTTTGTCCTGATGACCTTTCCCCTTGAATCATGAATATGTCCGCTTATGCGTCCTCCGGCCTTGGGCGCGACATTGGCCTGTACCGAATTGCCCATAAGGAAGACGGCCGACACCGCCACCATCCACAGCACGCGCAGTCTTTTCAGCCATGCCGATGGCTGCGCATCCATCATGTCTATGCGCTTCTTCAGTCCTGACTGCATGAGCCAGCTTGCCGGACTCAGTTTCCGGTTTGATGCCACAGCCTTTATCAGCATCAGCTTATACTCATCGGCATCGACCCCACTGTCAATCACGGCCTTGTCTGCCTCGAATTCATGTATCAGTTCAAAATCCTTCCTGAGCAGTATCACGAACGGATTGAACCACTGCACAATGCAGATAATGTCAGCAAGAATCAGGTCCAGGGAATGTCCCTTCCGGGCATGTTGGCTTTCATGTCTCCACACCTCGGCACTTTCGGCCCTCAGCCATTCATGCGGCATGACCACGAACTTCATCCAGTTGAACGGCTGCATCACGCTGTCAGATTCTATCACATCGCACCCTTCCCTACGGGTGGCATACCTGCCGTCACGGATAATCTTCGCGACATCTGAAACAGACAGGACCTTTCTGACCAGAAGCACCAGGAATCCGGCGGCATACAGCCAGCAGAACAGGCCGAACAGGGGACAGGTACCGTTCGCGTTGGAATTCCACGCGAACGGTACCTGTCCCCTGTTCGGCAGATGGATGAGCGGCAGCACGAACGCCAGCAGGGACACGCAGATCAGCACGACTCTGTTGAAGCCATGGAAGGTCAGTCTTGACAGCAGCAAACGGTACAGAATGCAGAATACCGCAGTCAGGATTGCCACCTTTACCAGATAGACAAGGAATGCCTCCATGCTATGAAATTATCTGTTACCTTTTCTTTCCTCTATTTTCCGAATCAGGTCCTTCAGTTCATCGACCGAAATCTTCTTGTCATCGACAAGGGCCGAAACAGCATCAATATACGTGTGGCCGAAACACCTGTCGACAAGGCGCCCTATGAAAGTGCCGCCATATTCACGGCGCTCGATCAGGGCATGATACCTGAAAGCACCTCCCTCTTTCTCATGCCCCAGAAAGCCGTTGGCCTCAAGCAGCCTGACTTGCGTTGATACCGTGTTCACATGCGGTCTCGGTTCAGGAATGCGTTCAAGAATCTCATTGACAGTCATAGGACCGTAATTCCAGAACAGGTCCATAAGGTACTCTTCCCTTTCACTTAATCTTTTCATATCTGATAACAAAGAATGCAATTAGAGATTCGGATCCCAAAATTATCTGAACAAATATAATGACTACGCTCAATAGTCCGACGATTCGCGATAGTTTTATTTAATCCCTTAACTTTAATTAACAACCCATTCAAAATTTAGTGGGGATTGCTGCAAGCGCTCTGATCACAACACTTTCCGATGGACGATAGGGAGGAAAGCCATGCTGCAGGCCCAATTCCATCCCTATCATATGGATTGTATGGCGGAATAGCGCATTTCTTCATGCACGATAGGGAAGAAAACCATGCTTGGGCCCCGATTTCATCCCTATCATATGGGTCGTATAGCGGAATATCGCATTTCTTCATGCACGATAGGGAGGAAAGCCATGCTTGGGGCCTGATTCCATCCCTATCATATGGGGTGTATGGCAGAATAGCGCATATCTGCGTGCACGATAGGGAGGAAAACCATGCTGCAGGCCCGATTCCATCCCTATCATATGGGTCGTATGGCGGAATAGCGTATTTCTTCATGCATGATAGGGAGGAAAGCCATACTGCAGGCCCGATTCCATCCCTATCATATGGATTGTATAGCGGAATAGCGCATTTCTTCATGCACGATAGGGAAGAAAACCATGCTTGGGCCCCGATTTCATCCCTATCATATGGGTCGTATAGCGGAATATCGCATTTCTTCATGCACGATAGGGAGGAAAGCCATGCTTGGGGCCTGATTCCATCCCTATCATATGGGGTGTATGGCAGAATAGCGCATATCTGCGTGCACGATAGGGAGGAAAACCATGCTGCAGGCCCGATTCCATCCCTATCATATGGGTCGTATGGCGGAATAGCGTATTTCTTCATGCATGATAGGGAGGAAAGCCATACTGCAGGCCCGATTCCATCCCTATCATATGGGTCGTATAGCGGAATAGCGCATTTCTTCATGCATGATAGGGAGGAAAGCCATGCTGCAGGCCCGATTCCATCCCTATCATATGGGGTGTATAGCGGAATAGCGCATTTCTTCATACATGATAGGGAGGAAAGCCATGCTGCAGGCCCAATTCCATCCCTATCATATGGGGTGTATGGCGGAATAGCGCATATCTGCGTGCACGATAGGGAGGAAAGCCATGCTGCAGGCCCGATTCCATCCCTATCATATGGGATGTACGGCGGAATAGCGCATTTCTTCATGCACGATAGGGAGGAAAGCCATACTGCAGGCCTGATTCCATCCCTATCATATGGGTCGTATAGCGGAATAACGTATTTCTTCATGCACGATAGGGAGGAAAGCCATGCTGTAGGCCCAAATCCATCCCTATCATTGAGAAAGCAGGGAATGTACTAAGTAATTATCTATGGATGGTGTTTGTGTCGGTGGCTTCTGTCACTTATGTCTCCATATTATTTCGGCTGAGCCAAAATGTCGCGGGTACGATGCTTGGCGATCTGCCAAAAATGGGTGCGAAATACAGGCCAGCAAAGCACCATCATGGCACCCAAGCCGCATTTTCAGGCCAATGGGTGCGCTCCGTTGCCACAAAGACGTGATTCCATGCACCCAGTTTTGGCAAAAGGCCAGGGAGTGCTATGCGTGGTGTCTTCGGTTTCGGTTGTTTTCCCGCGACATTTTTGGATGGTGGATGCAGGCGTGGCGGGTGTATCGTGGAATGGCCGTCAAGCGACAAGGGTTTTCAGGCGTGAAGAAACGCGGCTGTCTGAGCGGCGGAGCCGCGAGTTCCGCGTTTCAGCCTGAAAGGCCGCTGGAGCAGGCCATGGAGCGTTTAACCCGCCACGCCTGCATCCACCATCCAAAACCTTGAAAACTCGGACGTGGAGGCAATCACAAAACAAGAAGGACCGACTTGGAAACAAGAAGGACCGACTTCGAAACAAGAAGGACCGACTTCGAAACAAGAAGGACCGACTTCGAAACAAGAGGGACCGACTTGGAAACAAGAGGGACCGACTTGGAAACAAGAGGGACCGACTTGGAAACAAGAGGGACCGACTTGGAAAAGCCGGTCCCCCACTTTATTTGTCCGATATGTCGGATTATGCGTACATGGCAACGATAGCCTCGTACAGTTCCTGCTTGCCGCTGGTCTGCTTTGGCTCGTCAACCTTCTTGCCATACTCGTAAGCCTGCTCGAGAGTAAGCTTGCCATCTTCGAAGTCCTTACCGATACCGCTGTCGAATGAAGCGTAACGGGCAGCCTTCATTGCCTTGTAAGGTGATTCCTCAAGCAGCTTGGCAGCGCATTCCAGAGCGCGGGCCATTGCATCCATACCGCTGATGTGAGCGATGGCAATGTCCTCGAGGTCTGTTGAGTTACGACGTGTCTTGGCGTCGAAGTTGGTGCCACCTGTGCCCAGACCACCGTTACGGATGATTTCCATCCAAGCCTGAGTCAGCTCATAGTTGTCAATCGGGAACTGGTCGGTATCCCAGCCGTTCTGATAGTCACCGCGGTTGGCATCGATTGAACCCAGCATACCTGCGTCAACTGCGCATGCAAGTTCGTGCTCGAATGTGTGGCCAGCCAGAGTAGCGTGGTTCACTTCAATGTTGACCTTGAAGTCCTTGTCAAGACCATGAGCCTTGAGGAAGCCGATAACGGTCTCAGTGTCAACATCATACTGGTGCTTTGAAGGCTCGCATGGTTTAGGTTCGATCAGGAATGTGCCCTTGAAGCCCTTTGAACGTGCATAGTCACGAGCCATACCCAGCATGGTAGCCATGTGTTCCTTTTCACGCTTCTGGTCTGTGTTCAGCAGTGACATGTAACCTTCGCGGCCGCCCCAGAATACATAGTTCTCAGCACCCAGTTCGATACCTGCATCGATAGCGTTCTTGATCTGAACGATAGCGCGTGCAACTACGTCGAAATCAGGATTTGTTGAAGCACCGTTCATATAGCGCTTGTTGCCGAATACGTTGGCAGTTGACCACAGCAGCTTTGCGCCGGTCTCTTTCTGCTTCTCCTTGATGTAGGCAACGATAGCCTTCATGTTCTTCTCATATTCTGCTACGTTTGAACCTTCAGAAATCAGGTCAACATCGTGGAAGCAGAAATAAGGGATGCCAAGCTTCTGCATGAATTCGAAACCAGCATCAACCTTGTTCTTTGCCATCTGCAGAGGATCAGCATCGGTCCAGGGGAATGTCTTTGTACCACCGCCGAACTGGTCAGCACCTTCTGCGCAGAGAGTGTGCCACCAAGCCATAGCGAAACGCAGCCAATCCTTCATGGTCTTGCCCATGATAACCTTGTTCTCATCATAGTAATGGAAAGCCATCGGGTTCTTGCTGTCCTTACCTTCGAACTGGATCTTCTTCAGTTCCGGAAAAAATTCTTTTGCCATAATTAAGTTAAGTTATTGATAAAAAGAAAATAATTAGAATTCGTTCAGATACATGCCCAGAATCTTCTTCCAGCGTGTATATGCCTCCTCATACTGTGCCACCTTGGTCATATCGGGCTCGATGACATTGAGCTTCTCAAGGGTTGAGAATGCCTCGTCATTGTTGCGGTAGATACCTGCGCCCATACCTGCACCCTTTGCTGCACCGACTGAGCCGTCAGTGTCATAGAGTTCGATGGTTGCACCGGTAATGCCGGCCAGAGTCTCGCGGAATACAGGATTCAGGAACATGTTGGCGTTGCCTGCATGGATCTTTGAGATCTCCATGCCCATGCCGACCATGATGTCCATACCGTATTTGAAAGAGAATACTATACCCTCCTGCACGGCACGTGCCAGATGATTGCGGCTGTGTGTGTTGAAGTTGAAGCCGTGAATACTGCAGCCGATGTTGCGGTTCTGCAGAACGCGCTCCGCACCATTGCCGAAAGGCAGCACGCTGATGCCGTCGCAGCCGATTGGCATTTCCTGGGCAATCTTGTTCATATCGCCGTATGACAGGCCTTCAAGCATGATGTTGCGGCGTGTCCATGCATTCAGGATACCTGTTCCGTTAATGCAGAGCAGCACGCCAAGACGGGTCTGCTTGTTGGTATGGTTAACGTGTGCGAAAGTGTTCACGCGTGACTGCGGATCAAAGTTGACCGATCCGTTCACACCATATACAACGCCCGAAGTTCCGGCTGTAGCTGCAATCTCACCAGGATTGAACACATTCAGTGACAGAGCGTTGTTGGGCTGGTCACCGGCACGGTATGTTACAGGTGTTCCGGCTTCGATGCCAAGTTCCTTGGCTGCAGCCAGGGAAATGCGGCCCTGTTCTGAGAATGTAGGACGGATTTCAGGGATGAATGATCTTGGAATGCCATAGTATTCCAGAAGGAAATCGGCAACGTCATTCTCCTTGAAGTCCCACATCATACCCTCTGACAGACCTGAAACGGTTGTGCAGGTGGTACCGGTAAGACGCATGGCAATATAGTCACCCGGCAGCATTATCTTGTCGATCTTTGCAAAGATCTCAGGTTCGTTCTCCTTGACCCAAGCCAGCTTTGAAGCGGTGAAGTTGCCCGGTGAGTTAAGCAGATTCGACAGGCACTTGCCGTTTCCAAGCTCGCGGAAAGCCTTTTCGCCGTAAGGCACTGCACGGGAGTCACACCATATGATTGCAGGACGCAGGGCCTTGCCGCTCTTGTCAACGCACACCAGACCGTGCATCTGATATGAAATACCTATGGCCTCAATGTCATTGCCCTTGGCACCTGACATCTCCATGACCTTTGCCGTAACGTTCTTAAGATATGACCACCAGTCGTCAGGTTCCTGCTCGGCCCAACCCGGCTTCACGGCCTTGATCGGAGCCTCTGAATCAGGATAGAATGCCTGAGCAACACTCTTTCCGGTCTCGATTGACACAAGACTGGCCTTCACTGAAGAACTGCCTATGTCATAGCCCATCAAATACTTTTTCATAATAAAAATAGAAATATCGTTCGAAGCTTTTATACTAATTGGCAAATTTAGTCAAATAATCCATGAATTCAAATTTTTATCAAATTAAGTAATCGTTAAAAATAGTTTCAGTACAAACATAGCAATACACGAAGGCAAAAAAATAGCATTATTGTTTACACATTTCAGAATAACCAATATATTTGTAAACTGTAATTCGGAAAAATGCATGAGTAACATCATTCCAAACAGAATCAGAACCGCCCGTCTGCTAAGATGCCTGTCTATGGACCAGTTGGTAGC
This sequence comes from Bacteroidaceae bacterium, assembly GCA_024398615.1. Taxonomy (GTDB): domain Bacteria; phylum Bacteroidota; class Bacteroidia; order Bacteroidales; family Bacteroidaceae; genus Colenecus. The sequence goes on along the minus strand of JAKSIU010000038.1, from coordinate 6,609 downwards.
ACGGATGGGCGACCGAGCAGTCAGCAAAATGGCAATATCAAAAATTGAACGCGGCCTTATGCAGCCGTCACAGCAGACTCTGTCGGCCATTGCCGATGCCTGTAACGTCCCCATTGAATTCTTCTGCGAGAGCTCCTTTGCAATAGGCAAGCTGGAATTCAGATTCAATGAGGGTACTCCAATACGCAAACGTCAGGAAATTGAGGCACAGGTAGTTGCCGAAATCCAGAATTATATGGATTTGAATTCCAATATACCAGAACAGATTCCTTTCAGGAACCCTCTGAAAGGATTCATAGTCCGTAATTACCCCGATCTGGAAACCGCCGCCCAAACCATAAGGAAGAAATGGTACATAGGCAATCAGCCCATATTTTCAGTATATGAACTGCTGCAGTCATACGGAATCCACATTATTGAAACCAATATTGACGACGACAATGTCGATGGAGTATCGACCTACATAAACAGCCGCACACCTATTATAATAATAAACACCCGCAAGAACAAGACAACTGAACGCAAACGTTTTACAGCCCTGCATGAACTTGCCCATCTGACCATGAAGTTCAAGCCGATGTCCGATGACGAGTTCCAGGCATACCAGAATTCCCTGCCGCAGTTTCCATACAAGGTCACACTGAAATATCCTGATACAGAGCGTCTGTGCAACAGTTTTGCCAGTACAATGCTTTTACCGCAGGAATGCGTATTCCGCCGCATCGGAACATCACGCTCCGATATCCATATTGATGAATTCATAGCCATCCGGAATTTATACGGTATAAGCATTGCCGCAACAATCCACCGCCTGCACACCATGCATGTAATAGATGATGCCCATTACCACCAATACTACGAAGAAATAATAAAGCCAAACGAACTTGAAACAGGTCTTGGCGGTTTTCCCATACAGGAGCAAGCCACCACCCCATCACTCATAAGACTCCGTCTGAAAGGCCTTACGGAAGTGGAATAATCCAATAATATGGAATATACAGATTATGACCAACCAGCAGAAGATAATTATTCATAACACTCATGACGATATAACATCTAAAAAACAAAAAGACGAGCCGCAAAGCGGCCCGAACTTAGATGTTTTCACAACGGAATAATCCTTATTGTGAATAGCTTCATTTGTTATATCTTTGACTTTCTGGAACAACTCGATATATACAGAGTGCAGACAGTCAATGAATTACGTCAAGTTCCAGAATTAAAAAAGTCCGTTCAATAAGAGCGGACTTTTTTAATTTTATCACAGTTCTATTATCCTATCGCGAGCATAGATAGGAAAAATACTATTTGAACAAATCTGAATGGGTGCCAGTATAGAGGAACAACAAATACAGTTCTTTGTCATTCTGTTCCCATACCATCAGCCAGTCCGGTTCAATGTGACATTCCCATTGCCTGTTATATTTTCCACTGAGAATGTGGGAACGATATTGTGCAGGAAGAGATCCGGTTTCTGCAAGAATACTGATAGCTTTCTGAATATGCGACAAATCCAAACCTCGCTTTTGACAAAGTTTCAGGTCCTTCTTGAATCTATTGGTAAAATTGATGCTATACATGCTATGCCAAAGCCTGCTTGAACAGATCTTCCACGCTGGAAGCCTTGAAAACTCTCCCAGCCTTCACATCTTCCATCGCCTCACGATATGCATCACAATCTGTCGCATCATACGACTCGCCATCGGTCACACTCGCAACTCCACGAAGTTGTTCAATAGCGGCCTTGATCTTGGTAAGCATTGCAGCGTCTTCTACCGATACAATAAGCGTTGACATAATGAAATAAGCATGTTTGTTTCTGCAAAATTATGCAATTTCCGTCATTCTGCAAAAGAGATTTCAAAAACAGCTTTTTATTGTTGGCCGGTTTTATTCCAACAGCCTGTTCCAGTCAAGAAAAGCACAATGTTGACTTGAGTCAAAGTCAACAGGAATGCCGATGGCCACCAGCTTTCAACCGACTGGTCATGAGATGACAAAAATACGTGGGTGCGGTTTTAGTGGGGATTACCATACTTCGTGCCCACGGCATTTTTGCATGACGGAAGGGTGCTGTGCGGACTTTCCGTGGAATGGCCGATTGGCGACAAGGGCTTTCAGGCGTGAAGAAACGCGGCTGTCTGAGCGGCGAAGCCGCGAGTTCCGCGTTTCAGCCTGGAAGACCGCAGGAGCAGGCCATGGAGCGGTAGTCCGCACAGCACCCTTCCGTCATGCAAAACATGTATTCAAAATGAAATCAGCCCCACACTGATTTTCGGGTGAGACCGAATCATTTCAGGCCAATCACAACGGCCGCACCTGAATAGCTGACCGAATACAAGGTCTTGTCCGCATCGGAGGAATGCAGTATCACATCGATCTGACGGTCATCAATCATTCCTTCGTATGTCCCCACCCGCTCACCTATGGTCAGAGTCCGGGAACCGTCATCATAGGCGAATGGAATCAGCGAATAACCGCCCTGCTCGTATGCATACGTCACGCCGTCATCCTCATACAGAGTGAAACTGCCGTCCTTTCCGGCATAGACATGCACAGTCAGGCGTACTGCCGGATTCTGATCGGCATACTCCACATCGGGTCCATAGACAAGCATTGCTCCTGCCGGAACGAACATGGGCATCTTTTCGTAGGGGGCATCGGCCACTATGGTCTGCCCGCCCTCATGGATACGGTTCGAATTGAAATCGTACCAGCACTGCCCTGACGGCAGATAGACCTTGCGCTCGCGGGCATTGTATTCATAAACCGGACAGATCATGAGCGACGGGCCGAACATGTACTGGTCCGATATGTCCAGCGCCATGGGGTCCGATGCATAGTCCATGACCAGACCGCGCATTATGGTGTAGTCCTGCAGCCAGGCGGCTCCGGCCAGCGAATAGATGTACGGCATGAGACGGTAGCGCAGGCGGTTGTACTCCACAATGGAATTGTAGGCAGGGCTGTCTTCCGGGGCAATGTTGAACACTTCACGAAGCGGGAAAGGACCGTGTGCGCGGTACAGTGGCACAAATGTCCCGAACTGATACCAGCGGGTCTGCAGTTCGCGCCACTGCTCAAGATCGCTGTCTGCCCAGCCTGACCTTTCATACATGCGCTGTGCATTCTGATAGCGGTTCTCGACGCAGAATCCGCCTATGTCCATGGTCCAGTACGGATTGCCGCACAGAGAATAGTTCATGCCGGCTGTAATCTGCGACCTCATGTCCTCCCATCGGGCTCCAATATCACCGCTCCACGATGCTGCGGCATATCGCTGCATGCCCGCGTACCCGTTTCTGGTCAGCTGGAACACGCGGGTGTCGGCATCGGCCTCACGCAATCCCTCCCAGATGGCACGGGCATTCATCAGTGCATACGCCATGAAATACTGCGTTGACGGTCCGAGTGCCGTAGGACCGGTAAGCTGTTTCTGGTACTCCAGAGGCACACAGTCGCGTATGTTGGGTTCGCTGGCATCCATCCACCATGCGTCAAAGCCGTATTTGTAAAGGTGGTCCTCCATCTGGTTCCAGAACAGCTTGCGTGCCCCTTCGCTGTATGCGTCATAGAACGAGCCTATGTAGCCGCGGCCCACCCAGTCGCGTATGCTGTCCTCAACCGCCCTTGTGTACATCCATCCATTGGCATCGAATTCCTTGTAATGTTCAGTGGTCATGTAGAACTTCGGCCAGACCGATATCATGACGTGAGCGTTCATGTCATGGATATCCTGAACCATCTTTGCCGGGTCCGAATAGCGGGCCGCATCGAACTCATGCGATCCCCAGGCATCCTCAGGCCAGTAGTTCCAGTCCTGGACAATGTTGTCTATGCCTATGTGTCGGTCGCGGAACTCCTTCAGCGTTGAAACTATCTCGTCCTGGGTCCTGTAGTGCTCGCGGCTCTGCCAGAAGCCCATGGCCCACTTGGGCATGACCGTGGCCTTGCCCGTCAGGGTGCGCAGACCGCTTATGACCCCATCCATGTCCTGTGACGATATGAAATACCAGTCCTGCTCAGGAACCATTTCAGTCCAGAAGCGTATATCATTCTGAACTGACGGATTAGCCGGCGGATATGCCCTGAGGCCGAAATACGATGTGCTGCCATCGGGCCTCCACTCCACTTTCAGCTTATACCGGCGGTCCTTCTCCAATTCGGCAAAGAACTTGTAGGAGTTTGGATTCCAGGCAGTGCGCCAGCGCTCAGGTACCACAAGACTGTCATTCACCCAGACCTTCACATAGCCGGCATAGTAAAGCAGGAACTGATAGCTGCCGCTTTCAGGAGCCTCGATATATCCCTCATAATCAACGCTGGGGCCCAATGGCGGGAGCAGCTTTATCATCTCGGAATTGGCATAGAACAGGGAATCCTCATTACGGACCTGCACCGGCAGTTTATCAGTTCCGCCACGAAGCGGGAATCTTGGAGACTGGACATATGACCCTGTCAGATGCCCCGGCTGGCCATCCCTGTCATAGAGCCGGAACACACGGTTCAGCTGCATGAAATCCTCGGGATTGCCGAAACGGCTGTGCGAATACGTATCCCAGAGTATACCGTAATTCCTGGACGATATCACGAACGGAATGCTGATTTTGGTGTTGTACTGGTAAAGGTCCTCGTTCAGGCCGCGGTAGTTCCATTCATCGGACTGGTGCTGGCCCAGACCGTACAGTCCCTCGCCCTCCACCGTCGAGAAGCGGCTCAATGTGGAATATCCATGTGTGCCATCAACCTCAACGGGTGTGAATTCCGTTGGCTGCACCTGTCCGGTAATGGCATGACCCTCAGCATCGGTAAAGGATACCGTACCGTCGGCAATGCGGACCCTTGCCGTAAGAGACGGCATTGTAAGCAGCACGCAGCTGTCACCATCGGCATTGACCGAAAAGGCAGGCTGTCCGGCCTTTCCTTCAAGCGGAATAACCATCAGGCTTTCCATGTCAGAGAATCCCTTGCCGGCAGTTTCAGTAACGCGGACAATTCCATCGGCAATGACCTGGAGTCTGACCTTACGCGCCCCACCCTCATGCGGCTGCGCCACATTCACAATCACGCCATTGTCAGTAACCTTATATGGTTTGCCGGAGCAGGCCGATGCAAACAGCACCAGCAAGACGAAATGGAATACCTTTTTCATAAGTCTTTTCTATTTCCTACAAATGTATGTCTTCTGTTCAGAAAAAACAACGGCAGGCCAGAAAACTGACCTGCCGGATCTTATCAAGTTGCGGTAGATTCGTCCTGCTACCGCAATCTTATTCGGAAATTACTGCTCCAGGAGCTTGCCGTCTGAACCGAGTACGTTCACAATCTTGTGGATGTACATCTTCTTCATGTTCTCGCGGGCGGGCTTCAGGTACTGGCGTGGATCAAAGTCACCAGGATGCTCTGCCAGATGCTTGCGGATGGCAGCGGTCATGGCCAGACGTGAGTCAGAGTCAATATTGATCTTGCAGACAGCGCTCTTTGAAGCCTCACGGAGCTGCTCTTCAGGAATACCGATAGCTGCTTCCAGATGGCCGCCGAACTGGTTGATTGTGTTGACCTCGTCCATAGGAACTGATGATGAGCCGTGCAGAACAATCGGGAAGCCGGGGAGCTTCTTTTCAATCTCGTGCAGAACGTCAAATGCCAATGGAGGCGGAACCAGGACACCGTTCACCAGTGTGCACTGTGCAGGAGTAAACTTGTGTGCACCGTGTGATGTACCTATTGAGATGGCCAGTGAGTCGCAGCCTGTGCGGGTAGCGAATTCGATGACCTCTTCGGGCTTGGTATAGTGTGATTCAGCGGCTGAAACCTCATCCTCAACACCGGCAAGAACGCCAAGCTCAGCCTCGACTGTAACATCGAACTGGTGTGCGTAGTCAACAACCTTCTTTGCAAGAGCAATGTTCTCTTCGAAAGGCAGATGTGAACCGTCAATCATGACTGATGAGAAGCCCATGTCGATGCAGTCCTTGCAGAGTTCGAAGCTGTCACCATGGTCAAGGTGAAGAACGATTTCAGGATGTTCGCAGCCAAGTTCCTTGGCGTATGCTACAGCTCCTTCAGCCATGTAGCGCAGAATGGAAGCGTTGGCATAGTTACGAGCGCCCTTTGAAACCTGCATGATGACCGGAGACTTTGTCTCAACGGCTGCCATGACGATAGCCTGCATCTGCTCCATTGTGTTGAAGTTGAATGCGGGGATTGCATAACCGCCCTTAACGGCGGCAGCAAACATTGCACGGGTATTTACAAGACCCAGATCTTTGTAGTTAACCATTTGTTGATATTGTTTGTTGATTGAAAAACCTACTCTTGATTTTCGATGTGCAAAATTAGAAAATTCCAACCTAATTATAAAGAATAGACATAAAGTTTTGTGCCGATGCAAGGAAAATGTCCGGAATTGTTTGTCCATTAATCAAAAAGCACTACTTTTGCACCCCGAAAGTCCCCATAAAGAGGATCCGCCTACACTTAGCGGCGGACATGAATGGAGTAACAACAAACAAATAAGCATTATGAAAAAAGGTATCCATCCCGAGAACTATCGTCCTGTAGTATTCAAGGACATGTCAAACGGTGACTGCTTCCTGTCACGTTCAA
>JAKSIU010000037.1 GCA_024398615.1 Bacteroidaceae bacterium | reverse complement strand
ATCAGAACAATTTCAGGCGTGTATTCATCAGAAAGCAAGAAGGATGCAGACTTTGAGAAAGCCTGCGCCCTCACCGAAGAGTTCGCAAAGAAGGAAGGCCGTCGTCCACGTATCATGGTGGCAAAGATGGGTCAGGACGGTCACGACCGTGGCGCAAAGGTAGTTGCTACCGGTTACGCAGACTGCGGTTTTGACGTTGATATGGGACCGTTGTTCCAGACTCCTGCCGAAGCTGCCCGCCAGGCCGTTGAAAATGACGTTCACGTACTGGGCGTTTCTTCACTGGCAGCCGGACACAAGACTCTGGTTCCTCAGGTAATTGAAGAACTCAAGAAGCTTGGCCGCGAGGACATCCTGGTAGTTGTAGGTGGTGTCATCCCTGCACAGGACTACGACTTCCTGTACAAGGCCGGTGCAGCCGCAATCTTCGGCCCTGGTTCAAAGGTATCAACCAGCGCTATCAAGATCATGGAACTGCTGGGCTAAGAAACCCGCCAGGCATTCCCTGACATCATACCCAATCAAGAGGGGGTGACTGATAAGCAGTCATCCCCTCTTTTGTGAACAAGAGATAAACATCACGCATGCTACTTTTATGTATATTTGCACTACCATGATTGTATGCATAGCAGAAAAGCCCAGTGTGGCTAAGGAGATAGCCGATGTGCTTGGCGCCACAACGCGCCATGACGGCTATTATGAAGGAAACGGATATCAGGTGACCTGGACTTTCGGTCATCTATGTACATTGAAAGAACCCCATGACTACACCCCTAACTGGAAGAACTGGAGTCTTGGCAGTCTTCCCATGATTCCACCGCGTTTCGGCATCAAGCTTATTGATGACAAGGGCATTGAAAAACAGTTCAAGATCATTGAATCACTTTTCCATAATGCCCAGGGCATAGTGAACTGCGGCGATGCCGGGCAGGAAGGCGAACTCATACAGCGCTGGGTCATGCAGAAGGCTGGAGTGACCTGTCCTGTCAGAAGACTCTGGATTTCGTCCCTGACTGAAGAATCCATACGCGAAGGATTCGCCCATCTGCAGGACCAGCAGGATTTCAAGTCGCTGTACGAGGCCGGATTGTGCCGGGCCATTGGTGACTGGCTCCTGGGCATGAATGCCACACGCCTCTATACCATCAAATACAGGAACCCTAATTCACGTCAGGTCCTTTCAATAGGACGTGTCCAGACCCCGACCCTGGCTCTGGTCGTAAACCGTCAGGACGAAATAGACAATTTCAAGCCGGAACAATATTGGGAACTGAAGACAACATACCGCGACACACCATTTTCATCGACAAAAGGCAAGTTCAGCAGGATGGACGAAGGCCAGGCCCTGCTGGACAGCATCAGCGCACTTCCGTTCACCGTCAAGTCCGTAACCCGCAAGGAAGGCAAGGACTATGCCCCGCGCCTGTTTGACCTGACATCGCTACAGGTAGAGTGCAACCGCAAATACGCCATGTCGGCCGATGACACTCTCAAGACCATACAATCCCTGTACGAAAAGAAAATCACCACATATCCGCGTGTTGACACACAGTTCCTTAGTGACGACATCTATCCAAAATGCCCCAAAATTCTGGAGAACCTGAAGGACTATTCCCAGTTCACAGCCCCACTGGCCGGAACGAAACTGTCAAAGACCAAACGTGTATTCGACAACAGCAAAGTCACTGACCATCACGCCATAATTCCTACCGGCGTTCAACCATCGGCCTTGAGCGAATACGAAAGACGCGTGTTCGACCTTGTGGCACGCCGTTTCATCGCAGCATTCTATCCTGACTGCAAGTACGCAGCCACAACAGTTCTCGGGCAGGCAGGAGAAGTTGAATTCAAGGCCAACGGACGGGAGATACTTGTACCGGGATGGAGAGTCCTTTTTGAAAAGGATAAGGCCGATGATAAGGCCGATGACGACGAGCGCGTGCTCCCTGCATTTACTGTCGGAGAACAGGGTCCGCACAAACCTGAATTGCAGGAGAAATGGACACAGCCACCCAAGCCCTACACCGAAGCAACACTGCTTCGGGCCATGGAAACGGCAGGAAAGCTTGTCAGCGATGATGAACTGCGTGACGCAATGAAGGAGAACGGCATAGGCCGCCCATCCACACGCGCGGCCATCATCGAGACCCTGTACAAACGCGGATACATGCGCAAGGAGAAAAAGAACATAATCCCCACCCCGACAGGCCGCAGTCTGGTCGGCATCATCCACGAGGAGCTGCTGAAAAGCGCTGAACTTACCGGAATCTGGGAAAAGCGGCTCCGCGAGATAGAACGCGGCAAATACAGTCCAGCCCAGTTCATCGATGAGCTGAAACAGATGGTTGGAGGCATTGTCCACCAGGTGCTCAGTGACAATTCTTCCAGACTGCTGCAATAACAGCCGTATTTTTCAGTTATTTACATACATGGGCAGCAACATAAGAAGGTATCTCGCAATTCTGGCCTCCGCCATCGTACTTTACGGTTGCGGAGCGGAAGTCAGCATCCGCAAGGGAGACCAGAGTTTCGCTCTCGGCGAATACAATCAGGCGGCTGTCCATTACAAACAGGCCTACTCATCCCTGAAATCGACCGACAGGGAACTTCGCGCAGAAACTGCCTACAAACTCGGACAGTCATACTATCACATCTGCTATGCCCCGAAAGCCATTGCCGCTTTCCGCAATGCAATCCGTTACAACTGCAATGACAGCACCGTCTTCCGGTACATTGCAGACATGCAGCTTATGGACGGCAAGATCAAGGATGCCCAGGACAACTACAGCAAATATCTTGAATACAGTCCCCAGGATTATCTTGCCAGGAACGGACTTGAATCCTGCCGGCTTCAGGCTGAATCCAAGGAGAACCCCACCCGGTTCACCGTCAAGAAGGATGCCGTCTTCAACGGCCGTTTCAGCGACTGGTCCCCTGTCTTCTCCAGTGACAGCTATGACCAGATCATCTTCACATCGGCCCGTAAGGAATGCAGCGGGACCGATGTCAATCCCATAACAGGACTCAAGAGCTGCGACCTTTTCCAGTCCACCAAAGACGAAAAAGGCAAATGGCAGAAACCCGTCCGCATAGAAGGAGGTCCCAACAGCGAATTTGAAGACGGAGTATGCGCCTTTGATCCCGACTTCAGCACCATGTACTACACTTACGGGGCATGGGATGCCACCCAGCCACGTTCCGCCCAGCTCATGCAGTCCAAGCGCAGCAATGCCGCATGGAGTGAAGGCTCCCCCTATTCACAGAATCCGGACTCGACAGTCAACTATGCCCACCCGGCCGTTTCACCCGATGGCAAATGGCTCTACTTTGTCTCCGACATGGAAGGCGGTTACGGTGGGCAGGACATCTGGCGTGTTCCGCTTGACGGCAGTCTGGTCGGAGCACAGAATCTGGGGCCGCAAATCAACACGCCAGGCAACGAGATGTTCCCCACCTTCCGCCTTGACGGGGACCTGTATTTCTCGTCGAACGGACATCCCGGATTCGGAGGGCTGGACATATTCTGCGCCCACAGCCTCAATGACAGCACATGGACCGTCACCAACATGGGTTCGCCCGTCAACTCACAGGCCGATGACTTCGGCATGACGTTCGAGGGGCATCGGACTCGTGGATTCTTTTCGTCCAATCGTGGAGATGCCCGCGGACGCGACCACATCTACAGCTTCGAGCTGCCCGAAACGGTACACATGCTCACAGGCTGGGTTTATGAGAAGGACGGATATGAGCTTCCCAATGCCACTGTCTATCTTGTGGGCAATGACGGCACAAACATAAAGATAGGACTCAAGGAGGACGGCTCGTTTTCCGAACGCGTAACTCCCGGAGTCAGCTATGTCATGCTGGCCACCAACCGTGGATTCATGAACTACAAACAGGAACTTCAGGCCGACAGCACCAGTCAGGACCGCCAGTACGTGCTCCAGTTCCCGCTCTCATCCATATCGAAACCGGTGCTCATTGACAATATCTTCTATGAGTTTGACAGAGCCAGCCTTACGCCCGAATCATCAAGCGCACTTGACGAACTTGTCCAGTTGCTCAAGGACAACCCCAACGTGACAATCGAACTGGGTGCCCACTGCGACTACAAGGGCAATGACGACTACAACCTGCGTCTGTCACAGCAACGTGCCGAAAGCGTAGTCTCATACCTGTCATCGCATGGCATTGAAAAGGCCAGACTGACCGCCCGCGGATATGGAGAGACAACTCCGAAGACCGTCTCCGGCAAACAGGCCGAACAGTATCCATTCCTCAAAGAAGACACTGTCCTTACTGAGGAATTCATTCTTGGACTCCCTGACGACCAGCAGGAAATCTGCAACCAGCTGAACCGCCGCACCGAGTTCCGCGTCCTGCGCACCACCTACGGCCTGTTCTGATCTGTTTTACTCAAATAATGATGTCTGACTTTCTGTAGGTCAGGAATGAATATGCATGGGGATTCTTCTCATCGGGTTCATGGTCCTCACGGGCAACAAGCCGCCATGAGCGGTCATGGATGAAATCGGGGAAGAAGGTATCGGCATTTTCAGGAATGTCATGCACCAGAGTCAGTTCCAGTTCCGAGGCAATTTCCAGTGCCTGCCGGTAGATTTCGGCACCACCAATCACATAGACTTTCTCGTCCGGGGCACAATGTTCCAGTGCCTGCGCAATTGAACCGAATACCTCCGTTCCGGGGAAAGAGGCATCGGGTTGACGGGTCAGCACTATGTTCCTGCGGTTCGGGAGAGCTCCTTTGGGAAGGGATTCGAATGTCTTGCGGCCCATAAGCACCGTATTGCCTGTGGTAAGGGCCTTGAAACGTTTCATATCGGCCGGCAAATGATAGACAAGGTCCCCCTTGTATCCTATTGCGCCGTTCTCTGCAACTGCTACAATTATTGAAATCATACTGACACTTCGGCTTTGATGTGCGGATATGGATCGTAGTCTTCAAGTTGGAAATCCTCATACTTGAAGTCGAAAATGCTCTTCACCTCGGGATTGATGACCATGCGGGGCAGCTTGCGCGGGGTGCGGGTGAGCTGCAGACGCGCCTGCTCAAGATGGTTCAGATACAGGTGGGTATCACCCGTTGTATGGATGAATTCGCCGGGCTTGAGGCCGCACACCTGAGCCATCATCATGGTAAGCAGTGCATACGAAGCTATATTGAACGGAACTCCAAGGAAAGTATCAGCCGAGCGCTGGTACAGCTGGAGACTGAGCTTGCCATCGGCAACGTAGAATTGGAAGAAAGCATGGCATGGCGGCAGATTCATGTTCTTCAGGTCTGCAACATTCCATGCGCTGACAATGATGCGGCGCGAATCGGGATTGTGCTTTATGTCATCGACAGCCTGACTTATCTGGTCAATAAAGCCTCCGTCATAGTCTGGCCATGAACGCCACTGGTAACCGTAGATATGACCAAGATCACCGTTTTCATCGGCCCATTCGTTCCATATACGCACTCCACGTTCCTGCAGCCACTTGGCATTGGTGTCACCATTAAGAAACCACAGCAGTTCGTATATGATGGACTTCAGATGGAGTTTCTTGGTGGTAAGCAGAGGGAATCCCTCGCTAAGGTCAAAACGCATCTGGTGGCCGAACACGCTCAACGTGCCGGTTCCTGTACGGTCACCTTTCTGTACACCCTCTTTCAGTATGCGTTCAAGCAGTTCAAGATATTGTTTCATAGCAGACGGCTTTGTTATTAGTGCAAATTTAATCAAATTTCTTATCTTCGTCCCCGAATTGATTCAGACAATGGAACTGTCACCGGAATTCATAAGTCAGATGGATGCGCTTATTGGCCCTGAGGCATGCGGAAAGCTTGCCGATGCCATCTGTTCGACACCTGCCGAAACAAGCATCAGATTCAACCCGGGCAAGTCAGGATTCCCTACGGACTATCTGCCGCTTGAAAGCCGTGTTCCATGGTCAGAAAACGGATGGTATCTCCGGGAAAGACCGCATTTCACCATGGACCCGCTGCTTCATGCCGGATGCTATTACGTTCAGGAAGCGTCATCAATGTTCGTGGAACATGCGCTTAAGCAGATTCTTGACGGTCCTGTAACAATGCTCGACCTATGTGCAGCCCCGGGAGGAAAATCGACTCTTGCAGCTTCAATACTACCCGAAGGAAGCATATTGGTGGCAAATGAGATACAGCGCTCACGCGCACAGATTCTGGCTGAAAACCTTGTCAAGTGGGGGAACGACAATGTCATTGTCACCTGCAACACTCCGGCCCAGATAGGCGCCAGCGGACTGCAGTTCGACATAATGCTTACTGATGTCCCATGTTCCGGCGAAGGCATGTTCCGCAAGGACGATGTGGCCATACAGGACTGGAGTCCCGAGGCCGTAGAGATGTGTGCCTCACGTCAGCGTGACATACTGCGGGACGTCTGGGCTGCCCTGAAACCTGGTGGCCACCTCATTTACAGCACCTGCACGTTCAATAGCCGCGAAGACGAAGAGAACGTTGAATGGATATGCAGTGAACTGGGTGCCAGTCCGGTTGACATATCCCATCCGGAAGGTCTGGGTATCATTTCAGCCTATAAGGGACACGACATTCCATGTTTCCATTTCCTGCCGGGCAACACCCGCGGTGAAGGATTCTTCATTGCAGTCCTCAAAAAGGACGATGGTTACTGCGGACCGATAAAGACAGCAGCAGCAAAAGACGAGAAGGAACACCACAGTATTGTATGTCCGGACTATGACTGCATCATTGAGAAGAAAGGTGACAGTCTGATAGCAATGCCCAGTCTGATGGCAAATCAGATGAAAGCCATCAGTCAGCGTCTATACCCGCTTGTCTGTGGAATTGAAATTGCGACATTCAAAGGCCGTGATCTGATACCGGCACATGCGCTTGCACTGAGCGGCAAGGCCAGCGGGTGTTTTCCAAGAGTTGAGCTCACATTGGAACAGGCATTGGATTACCTGCATGGAGATGTGCTGAGATTTGAAGATCAGCCCAAAGGGTATCTCATAGTAACATACTGGAACTATCCGTTGGGGTTCGTGAAGAATCTGGGAAACCGCGCCAACAACCTTTATCCATCTCAGTGGCGCATACGCAAAATCACCACAATCTGATACAAAAAAAACCTCCGGAAAAATCCCGGAGGTTTTTTTGAGGCCATCAGCGATCAACGCTGTGCCTGTTTGTCCTTTGTAGCTGAGTAGACAATGTTCAGGGCGCGTCCCTTTCTAAGCTCCTGCTTGACATCGGTGACAATACCCATCTGGGTTTCAGTGTCTATCTTCAGTGACATCTTCATAAGAGGTTTGTCTCTTTCGGCCATGCTCTCACGCTCGCTCTTCACGAACTCACGGATTGCACTTGGCTCAGCAAACGCATCGTTCAACTGAATACGGGGTGCCGGACCCAGCTGGGCTCTCCATTCCTTGGTAGGAGGACCGATATAGATGTGTGAAACCAGAGACTTTCTTTCAAGCTTCTCAATTTCGGTTCCGCTAGGAGTAGTAAACTGCACCTTCAGCTCAACTTCACGCATTGATGTTACCATCATGAAGAAGAACAGAACTGAGAAGATCAAGTCTGGGAGAGACGAAGTATTCAACTCCGGCATTTCCCTCTTTCCATTACTTCTGAATTTACTCATAATTATTCTGCGGTTCCGTATTGTTTTGGCTCAGCTTCTGAGATCTTTGATGCATACATGGCCTTTGCAAATGCACGTTCGTCATCATTGCAATCGTCCCATCCCTTTCCGAATGTCTGTCTGCACCATACTTCTCTCAGCTCATTATAAGCCTTTGATAATTCGTTCTGGACCTTGAAATAAATCTCGTAACTGGTAGAACGGTCAGTCTGCAGTGAAATGATATGCTTGACTGTGGTGACCACTACCTTAAAGCCGGGAATATCATACTCTTCCTTGATTGGAAGCAGGATATTGTCTTCTGGATTTGCAATGAATTCCTTGGCTATATCCTTGAGTTCATTAACGGCGATTACGCGGTTTATAACACCATTCTTGACATGGATCTCGTTATTCTTGTTGACCTGGACCGTCATGATGTTACGCTCCTTGATCTTGATTTCCTGTTCCTGTGCATCGGGATCCCATTCCGGAAGACGACGGGAAAGACCCGTATCTGTATCCATTGATGTTGTCACAAGGAAGAAAATCAGCAGAATAAACGAAATGTCGGCTGTCGAAGACTGGTTCAGTCCGGGAACTTTTCTGCTACTTTTTCCCATAACTAGTTTTCTTTTCGCGTTCGAAAGTTACTTCTTTGATTTGAAAACTCCCAGCATTGAAAGGACTGTGCAGATGACAGTAACAATCACGAGTGCGTAGATTGAATACAGACATGTGTCAGTCAGCTTCAATGTTGATGCCTTATCAATAAGAGTATTGTCACCAAGACGGACAGCGTCTGTGCTGGCCAGAAGGAATGATGCCACAACTGCAACTGCTGTAAGCAGGATGACAATTCCTACGAATCCGGTTCTCGGACCCTTTGTCTTGATCTTTGCATTTCTGATACCGGCAGCGATACCGAATACCAGCACAGCGCCTGCGCACAGTACAACCAGAGCGTACATCCATACGATGAGCAGACCGGTGTATGTTGGCGATGTGATGTTACTTCCGTTCAGGTATTCAGTTTTACCGAATCCGACACCGTAGAACATGACAAGCACCACGGCTGAAAGGATGCAGAGAATACCGAAAGCCCACTTGGAAGCCTTTATCTGTTTGTTCTCGTTTTCCATAACAGGAGGTTTTTATTTACTTCTTAAACTTCAGGTTGTACTTCATGATGATGTCGAGCAGGCTGACAGATGCGTCTTCCATGTCAGTGTTCAGAGCTTCGACCTTACTCAGAATGTAGTTATAGAATACCTGAAGAACAAGAGCAACGATAATACCGAAGATGGTTGTGATAAGAGCGACCTTCATACCGCCGGCAACAACTGTCGGAGAAATATCACCAGCCTTCTGGATGTCATCGAATGCCTGGACCATACCGATCACAGTACCCAGGAATCCCAGAGAAGGAGACATTGCGATGAACAGTGTGATCCATGAGAGGTTCTTTTCAAGGTTTGATGCGCAAACGCTGCCGTATGAAACGACTGAACGCTCAACTACGTCAAGACCCTCGTCGATTCTCATGAGACCCTGATAGCAGATTGATGCGACAGGACCACGGGTTTCGCGGCAGATTGTCTTGGCACCTTCAACATCACCGTTTTCAAGAGCAGCCTGAATGTCTTCAAGAAGCTTCTTGCTGTTGATTTCTGAAAGGCTCAGGAAAATGATACGCTCAATGCAGAGGGCAAGACCCAGAATCATTGCGATGGCAACGAGTGACATGAAGCCGGCGTTACCTTCAATGAACTTAACCTTGATGTTCTTGTGAAGTCCCTGCTTTTCTGTAGCGGTTTCCTCTTCAATTGCAGGAGCTGCTTCCTCTACTGCTTCTTCAACTGCAGCTGCGGCTGAATCTACAGCGGCTGAATCGTCCTGTGCAATCTCTTCAGTTGCAGCTGCTTCGGCAGCCTCTTCCTGAGCATTGATTGTCTGGCAGACTCCAAATGAGAGGAGTCCCATCATTGCAACGAATGCAAATACCTTTTTCATTTTGAGATAGTTTTTTGTTTGTTGTTAATATGTACTTTTAAATAAAAATCATCCAAACAGCGGAAAGACGGGGATTCGAACCCCGGATACCCTTTAGGGGTATACACGCTTTCCAGGCGTGCCTCTTCAACCACTCGAGCATCTTTCCCTAACGGCACAATTTGCCCACAGCCTGCTAATCGGGTGCAAATTACAACTTTTTTACTTAACAAAACAACCAAACGTCATTAAAACATGTAAAAAAGTAGAATTAGTCCCTCAACGGCACCTCCAAAAGCCAATTTTTGTTCTTTCCGGTATAGTTTTTTTATATTTTTGCCATGTTTATGAACGGTTCATTCAGAAAATATCATATCCTGGCACCCCTTGCCTTACTGTACAGGACGGTGACATCGGTCAGGAACAGGTTCTATGATTCAGGGCTGTTCAAATCACATTCGTTTCCGTTCCCCGTCATTTCCATAGGCAACATCACGGTTGGCGGAACGGGCAAGACTCCGCACACGCAATACCTTGTCTCATTATTGGGAGCAGGAAATGACATTGCCGTACTGAGCCGCGGTTACGGCCGCTGCACGGAAGGTTTCATCAGGGCCGATGACACATCGGACTCCAGAACCATAGGCGACGAACCGCTGCAGATCCACACCCAGTTCCCGCAGATAACGGTAGCCGTTGACGAAAACAGGGCACACGGCCTGCAGATACTGTCCGAAGAACATACTCCCAAAGCGGTCATTCTGGACGATGCGTTCCAGCACCGCAGGGTCACCCCGTCACTGAACATCCTGCTCACAGACTGGAACAGGATTATCCTTGACGACATGGTAATGCCGGCCGGACGACTCAGAGAAAGTGCATCGGGCAGGAAAAGAGCCCACGTGATCATTGTCACGAAATGCCCGTCCGACCTGGACAATGCCAGTATGGAGCGGATTGCATCGGAACTTGCCGTCACAAATGAGCAGAAGGTCTTCTTCTCCACCTTATCATATAGTGATATCGTACCGATGTGCCCCGGCACTCATTTTCCGGAGAACGGACCGGTTCTGGCCCTTACCGGCATAGCCCAGCCTGACCAGATGGTCAGCCATCTCAAGAAGACCGGACGCCAGGTCAGCCTGCTCAGATTCCCCGACCACCACAGATACGACATGGCGGACATCAGGAAAATCGAGGCGGCACTGGACTCCATGCCTCAGGGCAGCGTCATTGTAACCACATGCAAGGACGAATCCAGACTGGCATCGGTAGAACTGCCGGAGAGCCTCAGGAAAAGGATTTTCATTCTACCTGTCAACGTTGAATTCATCCGGGACGGTCAGGAGTTCGACAGACTTGTAACAAATCATGTAGAATCATTCAAGCAAGCGTAAACAATATGGACATGAAGGACAGCACGCCCATTGCCAGTCTCGGCGAATTCGGGCTTATTGACCATCTTACAAAGGACATCACCCCAGTCAACAGTTCAACGGTAAAAGGTGTCGGTGACGACTGCGCGGTTCTGGAGTATAATGACCGTCAGGTACTTGTAACCACCGACATGCTTATGGAGGGAGTCCATTTCGACCTGACTTACGTACCTCTCAAACATCTGGGTTACAAGTCGGCAATGGTCAACATATCCGATATTTACGCAATGAACGGCACACCGCGTCAGATGACCGTCTCAATTGCCTTGAGCAAACGTTTCTCAGTTGAAGACATGGAAGAGTTCTATTCCGGACTGCAGCTTGCCTGCCAGCGTCATGGAGTGGATCTGGTAGGCGGTGACACCACATCGTCACTGACCGGCCTTGCAATAAGCATCACATGCATAGGCGAATGCGAGAAAGGCAAGGCAGTATTCAGGAGCGGAGCCGGCCAGAATGACCTTATCTGCGTTTCAGGCAATCTTGGCGCCGCATACATGGGTCTCCAGCTGCTGGAACGTGAAAAGGCCGTCTTCAACAGCCAGCCCCACAATGACGGCCAGCCGTTCTCACCGGATTTCTCCGGCAAGGAATATCTGCTGGAACGCCAGCTCAAGCCCGAGGCACGCGGTGACATCATAAAGCAGTTGCGTGAAGCCGGGATACAGCCCACAGCCATGATGGACATATCGGACGGACTGTCATCGGAACTGATGCACCTGTGCAAACAGAGCGGCACCGGCTGCAGCGTTTACCAGGAACGCATTCCCATTGACTACCAGACTGCCGTCATGGCCGAAGAACTGGGAATGGATGTCTACACCTGCGCCCTGAACGGCGGCGAAGACTACGAACTTCTGTTCACCGTTCCGCTGACAGACCACGACAAGGTCATCGGACTCAAGGACGTGAAGCTGATAGGACACATGACAAGACCCGAACTGGGACGTCATCTTGTCACCGGTTCGGGTCAGGAGATTGAGCTGAAGGCTCAGGGCTGGCAGAGCAACCTGTAATCAGATTGTCTTTTCAATATTCCAGACAAAGGCCCTGAGACCCAGTCTTTCGGTTGCCTTATCCATCTGGTGGAGTTCCTCAAGGACTGCATCCACCTTATCGTCATCAACAACCGTGATTATTCCTGAACAGAGCGAGGGCCAGGCATGGCTCCCGTAATGGGGCTCGCCTGTCTTTGACCCCCTGCCCTGCAGCTGCTCCACCATGGAGAAGCCGCGGCAGTTGTTGTGGGTGAGCATTTCTATTATGCGCTCGCTGTACGCCTGGTCAAAAGTTATAAGTATCGATTTCATAAGCCGGTGAATCTTATTGATTGTGTTTCTGTTTTTTCAGTGCGACCCTCTCATGCATGATGTTGGACTTGTTCTCAGCCCAATAGGCCTGCAGTTCCAGATTCTTGCGATGTTTCTTACGGCCTTTCTTTATTGCAAAGCCCTGCATGATGCAGTAGAGGACCGGAACCAGAACAAGAGTCAGGACAGTCGATACGGTAAGGCCACCGATGACCGATACTCCCAGCGGGCGCCACATTGCAGATCCCTGGCCCTGTGACAATGCCATGGGAACCATACCGAGAATTGTTGTCAGTGTGGTCATGAGAACAGGACGAAGACGTCTCTGGGCACCGTTGACGGCAGCTGTAATCACAGACATTCCACGCTCACGGCACAGACGGGTATAGTCAATGAGCACGATACCGTTCTTTACCACAATACCGATAAGCATGATGGCACCGAGGATACTCATGATGTTCAGCGAAGTACCGGTAAGCCACAGGGCGATGAGGACACCGCTGAGCGCGAACGGGATGGAGAACATGATGATGAACGGGAGTGTGAGAGACTCGAACTGGGCAGCCATCACAATGAATACGAGAAGGATGATGAGCAGGGCAAGGACACCCATATCTGAGAACGATTCCTGCTGGTCCTCATAGTCACCTGAGATCTGGACTGTCACACCGTCAGGCATATCCATATTGTCAATGTAGGCCTGGCCAGCCTCGACAACCTCGCTGAGGGCATGTCCACCGGCAATGACGCATGAAACGGTATTGACTCTCTGACGGTCCTTACGCTGGATTGTAGGCGGAGTGAAAGACTCTTCAAGATGTCCTATGTCCCTTACGCGTACGGCATTGTTGCCGGAACCGTAGAGAAGGATATTCTCGATATCCTCAAGTTCGGTACGGTATTCCGGAGCATAACGCACCTTTATATAATACTCCTCACCGTCTTCACGGAAGTACGATGCGGTAGCACCATAGATTCGGTTTCTCAGGAAAGTGGCGGCTGTGGACAGGTTCAGTCCGTGCTGGGCCAGCTTCTCGCGGTCAAACACCACCTGATATTCCGGCTGGTACTGCTCGCGGCTCACGAACGCCTCACCCACACCGGGAAGGGTCTTCATGTAAGCCATGAGGTTCGCTGCAATGGAGTCGGTTTCCTCGAAGTCGTAGCCATAGATCTCAAAGTCGGCTGTTGACTGGCCGCCCATGCTCATGCCGCCACCGGCAGTAACCATGAAGCGTTCAATCTCCGGACGGGCATTGAGGTCGGCACGGAGCTGGGCCACAACGTCATCGGACTTGATTGTACGCTGTTCCAGTTCCACCAGGGAAAGGGTGAACGAGATGATATGTGTTCCGTTGGTCTGCATTGAGGCGAATGTATTGCTGTCATCGGCTGCACCTACGCGGAAATTGCACATCTTCAGGTCTTTCCCATAACGGCTCATCCACAGGTCGCTCAGTTCATGTGCCAGATTACGTGAACGGTCGACATTGGTGTTCATCGGCAGATAGATGGTAGCCGAGATACGTGACTGTTCGTCACTCGGGAAGAACTCCGATTTCAGTCCCTTTGCCGCAAACAGAGAGGCTATGAAGAGTGCAAGACAGGCAAACACGACAAGCTTGCGGTGACGTACAGCATGATCGATGCGGCGTCCGTACCATACATCCAGTTTGTCCAATGCCTTCTGGATTGGAGAATACAGTATGGTATGCAGACGGCTGCCCTTCTTCTCCAGCTTGAGCATACGCGAGCAGAGCATAGGAGTAAGGGTAAGGGATACGATCAGCGAAATGGCAATGATGACGCACATCATGCCGCCCAACTGCTTGAACAGGATACCGGTCATGCCCGATATCATTGTCAGCGGGAAGAACACAGCGAATATGGTCAGGGTCGATGCCATGACCGACAGGGCTACCTCGTTGGTGGCATAGATTGCAGCCATCTTGGGATCCGAACCGCGTTCAATATGGGTGGTGATGTTCTCCAGGACCACAATCGTATCATCGACCACCATACCGATGGCTATGGTAAGACAGCTCAACGAGATGATGTTCAGTGAACCGTCAGTGATCAGCAGGTAGATGAACGAAGCTATCAGAGACAGAGGGATGGTTATTGACACGACCAGAGTGGCACGCCAGCGGCCTGTGAACAGATAAACCACCAGAATGACGAATATGAGAGCATATATGATGGTCTCGGCCAGTGAGTTGACCGTTTCAAGGATATCCTCTGATCCGTCATTGATCATACCCAGCTTGACATCGCTGGGCAGGTTCTTCTCAAGCTGCGGAATCATTTCCTTCACCTTGTCGCAGATCTCCACGGTATTGGCACCGGTCTGCTTCTGGATGATGATCATGGCACCGCTTTCACCGTTGTTGTATGATTCCTGGGCACGTTCCTGAGTACGGTCAACAATCTGTGCCACATCGGTCAGATACACGTTTCTGCCGCCGATTGAGGCTACCACGAGGTTGCTCATGTCACGCGGATCCCTGAATTCGCCGTCAACACGCAGGGCGAAGGTCTCGTTACCCACATCGATGTTACCGCCGGGTATACTGCGGTTTTCAGAACCGATCAAAGCCGATATCGACTCGATAGTCAGGCTGTATGCCTCGAGCTTGGCCGGATCACAGTAGACATAGATTTCACGCTGCGGAGCACCTGTCACTGAAACGGTACCCACGCCCGGAATTCTTGCCAAGGGATTGACAACGCTCTCATCAAGTATCTTATACAGGGCTGACTGGCTTTCACCGGCCTGCACCGACAGCATCATGATAGGCATCATGTTGGTATCGAACTTGAAGATGATTGGCTGCTGGGCATCTTCCGGCAGTGATTTGACAATCATGTCAAGCTTGTCGCGGACATCATTGGTAAGGTCCTCGATACGATGACCGAATTCAAATTCAAGGGTGATGACCGACACGTTTTCCGATGACTTTGAAGTCACATGCTTGATATAGCTGCAGCTGTTCAAAGTGTTCTCAAGCGGACGGGTCACGTTGTTTTCAATATCCGATGCGTTTGCACCGTTGTAGTATGTGAACACCATGATGGTGTTGGACTCGATGTCGGGCAGCTGGTCGATAGGCAGTTTCGAGAACGAAAACAGGCCGAACACCACCACTGCCACGAAACAGAGCGCTGTCATTACCGGTCTTTTGACCGCACCTTCATATAGACTCATTGTTCTGTAACTGGATAAAGTGGTGTATTACTCCTTAACTTCGACTTCCTTTCCGTCAGACAGCTTGGCCTGACCTGAAACTACGATTTTTGCCCCGTTGGGAACGCCCGAAATCAGTTCATAGCGGTCACCCATGCGCTGTCCAAGCTCAACCTTGCAGAAGTTGACCCTTCCGTTTTCATATACATATACGTAACGGTCACCTGAACCTGCACGCTTTACTATTGCTATATCCGGAACAACAACATGATTCTCGGTACCCAGATTCATGGTTGCACGTGCGAACATGCCGGGACGAAGCTTCAGATCCGAGTTCTTCACAATAAGCTCAACGGGGAACGTATGGGTCATGGCATCGACTGTAGGATATATCAGAGATACCTTTGCGGTGAAGGTCTCGCCGGGATAGGCATCGAGTTCAATGCTGACCTCGTCACCCTTCTGTACCTTTGAATAATACTGTTCAGATACGTTTACAGTCAGTTTGACAGGATCGATGGTCTGCACGACAAGTACCGGCTGACCGGAATAGAGATCACCGTTGTCATAGTTGCGTGCAGTGACTACACCGTTGATGGGACTGACAAGAATCGTATTCTCCTCAAGTGTTCCCAGTGTGGCACGCATGACCTCAACCTGAAGTTTCATGCTTTCCCACTCTGACTGTGAAACGCCGCCTACTGCATAGAGTTCGTTGATTCTGTCGAATTCCGTCTCAAGGTTCTGGAGCTGCATCTTCTGACTGTTCAAAGAAGTCTTGTCCATCTCGACCAGACGCTGGCCCACGCGGACACGGTCACCTACTTCAGCGTATATTCTGGTAATACGGGCGGGTGATGCGGGAGCAATGTTGTTCTTCACTTCACCGACAATTGTTGCCGAGTAAGTCTGGAGCTGGTCAACCGGTTCCTGCTCAACCTCTGCAAGTTCAACCAATGGCTTCATAGCGGCCATTGCTTCCGGTGCCTGAGCATCGGCACTGGTCTTCTTTGAATCACAGGCAGCGAACAGTATCAGTGAACATGCGGCTGCCGAAAAAATCAAATGCTTCATATATATTGTTTCTGTTTTTGTTTCTGAATCCTTATTATTCTGCATCACCGATTATCTTCTCAAGATCGGCCTTTGCAGCAAGATAGTTGTAGATGGACTGGCTGTATGTCAGCTTGGCCTGTGTAAGCGAAACCTCTGAATTGTTCATTTCAAGTATGGTTCCCTTACCTACCTCATAACGCTTGCCGGCTATCTCACGGCCCTTCTCGGCCTGAAGGATTGCCTCACGGTTGCTGGCAACCTGTTCGGCACAGGCTTTCATGTTGTCCTGGCATGAACGGGCCTGCATTGAAATCTGGCGTTCAGTGTTCTTCATGTTCTCATGCAGCTGGCTGATCTGCAGACGGGTGCTGCGCAGCTTGGTGAAATTGCCCATCCTGAAAATAGGCACCGACAGCGAGAGCACCACTGACGAACTCTTTGCCCATGAGTAGTTGAACACGTCAAAATCGTCATTGTACAATGACTGGAACTGATAGGTCCCCGCCAGGGCCATTGTCGGAGCAAAGTTCATTTTCTGGACTCTGAGGGTCTGGTTCAGAAGAGTCTCGCTGTTACGCAGCTGACGGATGTTGGTGTTGTTTTCCAACGATACCGTACCCTGGGCAAGCGATTCTTCGAGCAGCTGCTGTTCATAATCCTCAAGACTGCCCTCCACATTGATTTCAACATCCTGTGACAGACCCATCAGGACCATCAGCTGGAGCTTGGCCATGGTAATGGCATTGCGTGCCTGAATGACGTTCGGATTAAGACTGCGCACCTGGACCTCGGCGCTTATCTTGTCATATTCACTGGTTCCGCCAAGTTCGTACAGACGGTTGACGACTTCGAAATTGTCCTGGGCCTGTTCCAGACCCTTGCAAAGGACATCATAACTGTCCTGGGCCAGAATTACCTGATAGTAAGCCTTGGTTACCTGGTTCACCAGATCGAGCCTTGAACTGCGGCACTGCTCCACGGCATTGTCCAGATCGTTCTTGGTGAGGTTCATCGTGGCATAGACCGTAGGAGCGAAAACGGGCAGACTGACCTGGAACTGGCCATTCCATGTACTGGTATTGTCCTGACCCATCTTGAACTCCATACCGTTCAGTTTCATCAATGCGGCAAGAACCGTATACTGGACACTTCCACTGAAATCCACACTCGGCAGGAGCGACTGCCATGCCTCGTCCTTGCTGACTTTCTTGAGCTCAATCTGCTGTTCAGCGACCCTGATGGTCGGATTGTCACTGAGAGCAATCTCCAAAGCCCGATCAAGCGTCAAATTCACCACCTGCTTGTCGGAATCCTGGGCAATTGCCATCCCGCCGGCAGCAAGAAGCAAAGCGGCAAGAACGCCTGTCTTTCTGAAAACTCTGATTCTCATTGTCTATTGTTGTGTTTTAATAAATACTCGTCAATCTGCTCAAGTCCCTTTACGGTAGCAATTCCACGCAGCAGGACCATGTGGGTGGAATTCACCAGCCGCTCAAAGCGTTCCCTGTCAACATCGCCCTGATCGGCCACAAGCTTGCCCATGAACTGGAATTCCTGCAGCAGAATGTCAATGTCAATGTCGTTGCGGAACATTCCCTGCTCCATGCCAAGCGCCAGAGAGCGGTATGTCTGCTCGCGGATTTCATTCACATGCGCCTCGGCATCGGCCTTGATCTTTTCACTGCACGAAGACATGAGCAGCTTGCGGATGCTGTCAAATTCCTTTATGGTAACCTCAAGGAAGCACAGTATTGATGACAGGACATCATCGTTGTTTGCAAGGTTCTCCCGGATTTTACCGTTTATGATTTCCTGATGCAGATGTATGCACTCTATCAGCAAGTCCTCCTTGCTGACGAACATCTCATACAACGTCCGTTTCGATACCGACAGTCTGGATGCGATGTCGTCCATGCGCACGCTGTCGAAGCCTGCAGTCATGAACATTTCCATGGCTGTGCGGACCACCTTGGGTCTCAGTTCGTCCCTGTTCGTCTGGATACAAAGCATCATTCTGGAATTTGCCGCGAAGATACGCAGAAAACTCCAATGGCGCATTGCAGTTTTCAGGCCACAGCCCTATTATTATACATTTTTAGCACAATAAGACCGGCATTCCTGTACAGGAACGCCGGTCCGATATGCAGATTCAGGAATATTGTCAGATTTCCAGCAAGTCGTTCAGGAACTTGTCAAGGTCTTCCTCAAGACCCTGCATCAGGCCTTGGTTCAAAAGGGTGTTGTCATCATCGAAAAGCATCAGCTCAGTGATTGTCTCCATATCGTCATCGACCAGAACGAATGAGAAGGGCTTCCAGATGGCAAGCTTCTCAAGCGGCTGCTCACGATCTATCTGCTTCAGGACGCTCCTGATGGATTTCTCCATCACGTCATAGAAAATGTCCTCCGGAATTTCAGACAAGTCCGACAGGCGTGTTGACAGAAGGACATTGTCGTCATCGGACACATTGACCTCACCGGTTTCACGGACGGGCTGGATGTGGATATCGGTAACTACTGACTGTTCCTGCGGTTTGCGGTACTGCTCTATGGCAGAACCTATCAGTTTCCTGATTTCCTGATAGGATGATTCGCTGATTTTCATGACTGTCCCTATAATTGTTGATTGTTACGTCACATGTTTCTGCCGTGGCAGTTCTTGAACTTGAGTCCGCTGCCGCATGGGCAAGGATCATTGCGTCCGGGAGTCTTTTCGACACGGATCGGCTCACGGACCTGCTGACGTGTGTCACGTCCTGCAGCGGAACGCTGGTTCGGATCAGTCAGGTCAGCCTTGCTTTCATTGTACTGTCGGCGCTGCTGACGGTTTTCGGCAGGTGCTTCGCGCACGCGTTCAGGATCCGGTTCCGGTACCTGACCGCGCATGAGTATGGTTACGGTCTGGTCGTTCATCTTGTTGACCATATTGTCGAACAGATTGACTGACTCAAGCTTGAATATAAGCAGAGGATCCTTCTGCTCGTAGCTGGCATTCTGGACAGAATGTTTCAGTTCATCCAGTTCGCGGAGGTTTTCCTTCCAGCATTCGTCAATGGTATGAAGGAGAATGGCCTTCTGGAACGAAGTGACCACGCTCTTGCCTTCAGTTTCATATGCATCCTTCAGATTGCATGGAATCTGATACATTCGACGTCCGTCAGTAATCGGAATAAGTATATTTTCAAAGCGGTCACCCTGCTCCTCATATACTCTCTTGATTACAGGTGTCACTATCTGGGCCATCCTGTCTGTCTTGCGCTTGAAGTTGTCCATTGCAGCAGCAAACAGACGGTCGCTGACCTGATCGGGCTTCATGGCCGTATATTCCTCCTCAGTGAACGGCAACTCGATGGCCAGGACACGCAGAGCTTCCATCTGCAGGCTTTCATAGTCGGCACAATTCTCTACACTTGCTGCCACACGGTCCCAGATCATATTGGCTATATCCATTCCGATACGCTCTCCGACCAGAGCATGACGGCGCTTTTCATAAACGACGGTACGCTGCTTGTTCATCACGTCATCGTACTCAAGCAGACGCTTACGTGTACCGAAGTGGTTTTCCTCAACCTTCTTCTGTG
>JAKSIU010000036.1 GCA_024398615.1 Bacteroidaceae bacterium | reverse complement strand
TTTGAGTTGCAGGAAATCAGAGCGAGTGTTGCCGTGCGGCAAGGATGGATTTGTCAGAACATTGCGCCAATCTTGAATGAGAATCCGTTCAGCTTGATGTTCTCAAAAGAACCCTTGCTCATCCTGTCATCAAAGAAATTGGAAATGTCCCATCCGTAACTGGCACCGATGATGAAATGCGAGATCTGAACATCGGCCCCGGCATGCCATCCATACTGGAATCTGTTTATTATGGCTTCTTCCGTGCCGTTATCTTTGTTGCCCGAATCATCATCCGGGGTAGTTCCGGTGTCTATTTTGTTTATCTTTTCTTTCAAAATGGTGACTTTCCCGGACAGGTTTGCTCTGGATGTCAATCCGACATATGGAAGTATTGTTACGGGGCAGCCGGACATTGAGACTGAGTATCCGAAATCAAGGGTCGGAATGATTGAAAACAGCTTCATTGTGGCTGTTGTGCTGTGCGAGCCATAGCTCCATTCGTGTTCCCGGTTATCTTCACTGGAGTATTTTGGCATGGAATATTGTGCGCCAACGGCAGGGCGGATGACAATGGGGATGGATGGACTGATTGTGAAAGCGTAACCGTATGATAATGAGAAGCCTGGTCCTTTATAATTGTCAACCGGTCTGTATGGGTCAGCATGATCAATGGGAATGCTCATTGTGGGGAGGCACTGGAAGGAAATCTCGCGCCAATTGGATTGCGCTGATGCGTCCATGCATATGGCGGCAAATGCAACAACGAGGAATGATTTGAAAGCTTTCATTTTACAAACTGAATTCTGAATTGAAGTGCAATGGTTTCGAGAGCCAAAGTTATGCATTTTTCCTGGTAATCCAATGACATGGATGTGAATGCACGGCAAGCCCCGCCTGGAACTGGTGTCCGGGCGGGGCTTTTGGTGTTGTTGTGTGGAGGTCGTCAGCCAATGGCGATCTGGCGTGAGGCCGGAGTATTCACTGCCTCTTCCTTCTTGGGCAGGGCTACGGTCAGTATGCCATCGTTCATTGCGGCAGTTATTCCTTCAACGTTGACGTCATCGGGAATCAGGAAGGTCTGACGGTATGATGCGTATGAGAATTCCCTTCTCAGGTAGTTGCGCTTGCGGTCGTTCTGTGTGTCATCGGTCTTTTCCTCCTTTTTCTGGAGCCCGATGACCAGTTCGTTGTCGTTTTCCAGGCGTACACAGAAGTCGTTTCTGGTCATGCCCGGTGCGGCCAGTTCAAGCGTGTACTGCTTGTCGTCTTCGATTACGTTGACGGCCGGCGATGCAAACTGCTTTGCAGGTGTGAATCCCATGAAATCATCATTGAAGAACTCGTTGAAAATACTGGGGAACCATTCGCGGTTCCTGCGGCGATTGTAAGTTGTTGGTAACATGGCTAAAATTTTTAATTGTTTTCACTTGGTATAGGACAAACTGCAGACCAATTCCCTCTATTGGTCAAAATGTCAGTCTGTGGCTGTTCGCGTATGACAAGTTGTCAGATTACTCTTACTTGTTTGAACAGACAGGTCTGACTATTCCGCCCAGATAGCGTTTCGTCTGTCCCATCTGCAGTTTGCTGCGGCTGGAATCAATTGAACGGTTGACTCCGATGGCGGCAATGGCTTCATTGTCCGTGTATTCGCCGCGCGATGATGTCCAGTAGCACGATGACCATTGCATGACCTGTCCCACGGACTGTTCCTGCCTGTTGACATCGCCCATGACATATCCTGAGTTGGGCAGGAATAGGCAGTTGCCAAGCGTTGACGGTGCTGTGCTCTTGAGCAGAATGCCCTCGACACCGTCTGCCATGCACCAGAACGGGATGCTGTTCATGA
The DNA here is from genome assembly GCA_024398615.1 of Bacteroidaceae bacterium. Classification (GTDB taxonomy): domain Bacteria; phylum Bacteroidota; class Bacteroidia; order Bacteroidales; family Bacteroidaceae; genus Colenecus. The sequence goes on along the minus strand of JAKSIU010000036.1, from coordinate 19,789 downwards.
GCAGTTCCTCTACATCGGTCTTTGATGGAGTCCGCCAGCTGCCACCCAGTCCCATTGCCGCAATGTCATCCTGGGGCTGCAGTTCCAGCAGCCCGTCATTGTCATTGTACTTGGTATATTCGTATTTCCTGGTGTCGAACAGCGCGTAGGTCATGTCTGTGAAAACGGTTCTCGTCACTGTGTCACCCCATGCGTAGTATGTGCCTGTCTGGGTCGGGATGTCGTTTCCTGCCACTTCAAAGTTTGAAACTCCCCATAGAATGCCTCTTGCGCTTCCCATATCAACGGCCATACGTGTCTTGCCACTGCCTGTCTGAATCTTCCGGGTGTTTGCCAGCAGTTTGCCAGTTTCCATGATGACAGGCGAATATTTGAGTGTAAGAGGTGTTTTTGAGGGATCCTGCCCAATGTAGAACGTCAGTGAAGAATCGTCAACATGGGTTATTACAAAGCGCATGGAGCCGTTGCCGTCAGTCAGTTCTACCCTCATTCCGTCAAAGCTCCAGTCCAACTGGCGTCCGTTTACCGTACACCTGTTCCCGCAATCGAACAGGACCTGCTGCTGGGGTGCTGTCCAGTTGCCGTAGAGTTGATCCGGATTGAAGCGTATAACGTTGATCTCGCATTTGGCGGCCATGAGTCCCAGAATATAATATATGTTGCATGTGCCTGTCCCGACGGCAGTCACCGTGCCATGAGCGTCAACCACAGCAACCTGCTCGTTGCTTGACTTCCAAAGCTTTTCAGCGTCAATTTCGCTTTCGACCTTTTTGTCTATGATGATGCTGTCCGGAATGATGAAAGGCGACAGCTTCAGGGTTTCGCCAGGAAGCATTTCCGTTTGAGTGACATTCATGCCTATACCTTCAATCATGACTTCCGTAGGTTCCGGATCATTTCCAGTACAGCTTGAGATGACAGCTCCGAGGATGATTGCCCCAGCCAGTGCTGCCACTTTATGGAATTTGCTTATCATAATGATTGTCAAACCTTTACTTATTCAATTTCAATTGTCGGAATGCCGACCATATCCATAAGATCGCGGGTGGCTTCCAGATAGGCCGGCATGTCTTCAGGAGCGATGGGGTCGACAGCCGGAAGGTCCATACGCAGCGGGTCTATGGCTTTGCCGTCCTTGAAAACCCGGAAATCCAGATGGGGCCCGGTTGCCATGCCTGTGGCTCCTACATAGCCTATCAGCTGTCCCTGAGTGACATGAACTCCTTGGGCAATGCCTTTTGCAAAGCCCTTGAGATGCATGTATTCGGTGGTGTATGTTCCGTTGTGCTTGATTTTCAGGTAGTTGCCCCCACCCTTGCTGTCCCAGCCCTTGGTTATGACAACTCCATCGCCAATGGAATGGACAGGTGTGCCTGATGGAGCTGCATAATCGACTCCGTGGTGAGCTCTGACCACCTTGGTTATGGGATGCAGGCGCGCATTTGAAAATCTGGAACTTATGCGCGAATAGTTTAGCGGAGCTTTGAGAAATGCCCGCCTCAGGCTGGTTCCTTTCTCGTCAAAATACTCTTCACGTTCACCACGGTATCTGTATCTGATGGCATAATGGTCAACACCCTGTGTGACGAAATTTGCGGCAAGGACATTGCCGGAACCGACTCGGACAGAATCGGCGTATATCTCTTCATAATACACTGAGAAAGAGTCTCTTTGCTGTATTCCAAAGAAGTCGATGGTCCAGGAGTAGACATCGCTCAGCGTACCTGCCAGAGCCGGATCGGCACCGGCATCGATCATTGCATTCCACAGCGATGAACTTATGCTTCCGTTTATGTGTCTGGTAATGGTGTCGGTTGGAATTGCCCCAAGATAGCTGTGAATGCTGTCGGTCAGGGAATATACCACATAGTCAACGGCCGATATGTCATAGACCATGTATAGTGGAGTGCGCGCCGAATCAAGCGCATGGATAATGTGGTATGGCTTTCCCGCCTGCAGTTTCCTTACGCTGAACGTGTTCTGCGAGGCCTGCTCGACATAATGTGCCGTAGTGAGGTCCGAGCCATGTCTGACCAGAATGTTGGATAGCAGGTCCTTGCTGCCTATTATGCTGTCAATTACCCCCAGAGTGTCAACCCTTATACCCCAACGGTATTGGGGCTGCACATCGTTTTCCTGACTTGACGGATCATTCTGTGCGGTACTGTTCCCTCTGCACGATACGCCCAAGGCCGATGCAAAAACCAGAAACAAAAGACAGACACCGGTCCTGAACTTGATTCCCATTATTCCACTATTTCCTTAAATCCTTCAATAATCTGTCTGTGCAGCTGTTCTGAAACCGGAACAAGCGGCAGACGGGTTTCATTCTGAATCATTCCGCGGCTGGCCATGAGGTCTTTGACTCCGCATGGGTTGCCTTCTTTGAAAAGCAGACCGTAAAGCGGTTCCAATTGGTTCTGGATGACCTGTGCATCGGCTTTTCTGCCTTCCATGCTGGCATGGATCAGCTTTCCGTAGGTGCGCGGCAGAGCATTGCCGATTACTGAAATGACTCCGGCAGCACCGTTACCTATTGCCTGCATGGCCAGCGCATCATCGCCAATGATAACCTTGAAATGTTCCGGAGCCGATGCCATGATTTCCCTTACCTGGTCCATATTGCCCGATGCTTCCTTCACGCCTGTGACATTGGGGAATTCGCCAGCGATTCTAAGGCATGTTGCGGCAGTCATGTTAACGCCTGTGCGGCCTGGAATATTGTAAAGAATTATTTGTTTGTCTGAGGCTTTGGCGATTTCTGCGAAATGGCGGTAAATGCCTTCCTGCGATGGCTTGTTATAATAAGGTACGCACGACAGGATTCCATCGACTCCGTCAATCTGGAATTGTCTGATATCGCTGACGGCCTGTGCGGTACAGTTGCTGCTGCATCCGACAAGTATGGGCAGCCGCCCTGCATTCTGGCGGATGACGTGTTGAAGCACGTCCATGCGCTCACGGGCGGTCAGTGTCGGCGTTTCGGCTGTGGTTCCAAGGACACACAGAAAATCGGCTCCACCTGAAATGAGGTTTTCTACAATTGACGAAAGTGCTTTCCAGTCAATCTCACCGTTGGCATTGAACGGTGTTATCAGGGCCACTCCAAGGCCACTAAAAGGGTAAGAGAAGTTCATTGTTTGTTTTGGTATTTTCTTTTGGCTCAAGGCCTATCATTTTCAAGAATTCAAGTTCGCTGACAAGCGGAATGCCAAGTTTCTGTGCCTTTTCCCGTTTGGCCGGCCCCATATTGTCGCCTGCAAGTATAAACGAGGTTTGGGCGGAAATGCTTGAGACATTCCTGCCTCCGTTACTTTCAATCAGCGCTTTATATTCATCGCGCGAATGATGCTCAAAGACTCCGCTGATGACGATGCCCTTGCCGTCAAGGGCATTGCCGCCTGTGTCATTGCCCGACTCCATTTCCATTTTCAGTCCGATGGCGGCAAGCCTGTCTACCAGTTCTGAATTGGCCGGCTGGGCAAAGAACGACACAATGCTTCCGGCAATTTTCGCGCCAATCTCATCAATGCCCACAAGGGTTTCCATGCTGGCATTGCGTATTGCATCCATGGACCCCAAGGCACGGGCGAGTATCTTTGCGACGGTTTCTCCGACAAAACGGATTCCTATGGCAAACAGCACTCTTTCAAAAGGAATCTGTTTGGATTTTTCTATGCCTTTGATTATGTTGGAAGCCGATTTTTCACCGAGCCGTTCCATACGTGCAATGTCACGCGCACCAAGTGCATAGATGTCGGCAATGTCCTTGATCAGTCCGGCCTGATAGAACAGGTCGATGGTCTCAGGACCGAGTCCGTCAATGTTCATGGCCTTTCGGCTCACGAAGTGCTCTATCCGTCCTTTGATCTGTGGCGGACATGAACTGGAGTTTGGACAGTAATGTGCCGCTTCACCCTGATATCGGATCAGGCGGGCTCCGCATTCGGGGCAGGTCTCTATGAAACGGACCTTGTCGCCAATAAGCATGGAGCGTGAGCCAAAATCAACCTCGGTGATTTTGGGGATGATCTCACCGCCCTTCTCGACATAAACCATGTCGCCTATGTGCAGATCCAGTCCTTCAATGATGTCGGCATTGTGCAGTGTGGCGCGTTTGACCACTGTGCCAGACAGCTGGACAGGTTCGAGATTGGCTACAGGTGTTACGGCTCCGGTTCTTCCAACCTGGAACGAAACGCTCTCAAGCCTTGTCAGCTGACGCTCGGCCTGAAACTTGTATGCTATTGCCCAACGCGGTGACTTGGCCTTGAAACCAAGTTCACTCTGTTGACGTAATGAATTGACTTTAAGGACAATACCATCGGTAGCCACAGGGAGGTTGCGGCGTTCCACATCCCAGTAGGCTATGTAGTCCATGACCTGCTCTATGGAACTGCACTTTTTCATGTGGTCGCTGACCTTGAATCCCCAGCTTGCAGCCGCCATCATGTTCTCATAATGGCCGTCTTCGGGCAGCCCGTCACCGAGCAGATAATAAAGGTATGAATCAAGCTGGCGTTTTGACACTATTGCCGGGTTCTGCAATTTGAGAGTCCCTGATGCTGCGTTTCTCGGGTTCGCAAACAGCGGCTCCTCGTTGAGCTCGCGCTCGGCGTTCAGACGCTCGAACGATGTCCACGGCATAAGCACTTCGCCTCTGATTTCGAATGATTTCGGGTATGTGCCCGGCTCAAGGACCAGCGGTATGCATCGGATTGTACGGACATTGTCGGTTACGACATCGCCCTGCACGCCGTCTCCGCGGGTTACTGCCTTGACGAGTTTGCCGTCTTCATAAATCAGCGAAATGGAAAGACCGTCATATTTGAGTTCGCAGCATATTTCGAATTCTTCGTCGCCAAGGCCGGTGCGCACCCTCTGGAACCATTCGCGGACTTCCTGCTCGCTGTAGGTGTTGTCAAGCGACAGCATTGGATACTGATGCTTGGACTGTTCGAATCCCTTGCTCAAATCGCTGCCGACCCTTTGGGTAGGTGAATTGGAATCGTAAAGCTCCGGGTGCTTGAGTTCCAGATCGGAGAGCTCGCGCATCAGAGTATCGAACTCATAGTCAGAGATGACGGGGCTGTTCTGCACATAGTACAACTGGTTGTACTTATGAAGCAGAGCCCTGAGCTCCATAATGCGGTTCCGTTCTTCCATATCGTATATATTCGTGCGAAATTACCCTTTTTTTTCTAATTTTGCGCCTGTAAAACCATTTGATTTATGCGTCTCGATATTCTGACAGTATTCCCCGAAATGCTCGATGGCTTTTTCTCGTGTTCGATGATGGCGCGCGCCCAAAAGGCTGGCCTGGCCGAAATCCATCTGCATGATATAAGGGATTACACTACCGATAAGCATCATAAGACCGATGACTACCCCTTTGGCGGATGCGCCGGTCTGGTGATGAAGATTGAACCCATTGACCGACTGATAACAGACCTGAAGTCACAGCGCAGCTATGATGAAGTGATTTATACATCACCTGATGGTGAGCAGTTCAACCAGAAGCTTGCCAATCGTATGTCCATGCTGGAAAATGTGATTATTCTTTGCGGTCATTACAAAGGTATTGATTACAGAATACGCGAACACCTTATTACGAAGGAAATCAGTATCGGTGATTACGTTCTGACTGGTGGCGAACTGGCAGCAGCGGTAATGACCGACAGTATTGTCCGTCTGATTCCTGGGGTGCTGAGTGACGAGCAGTCGGCTCTGTCCGACTGTTTCCAGGACAACCTGCTGGCTCCTCCGGTATATACACGTCCGGCTGAATACAACGGCTGGAAGGTGCCGGATGTGCTGTTGTCCGGAAATCAGGCATTGATAAGCGATTGGGAATTCCAGCAGTCAATGGAACGGACCAGGCGATTGCGTCCCGATCTTCTTGATTAAGCATGTGAACAGGGGACAGGTTCCGTTCCAAAGCCTTGGAACGGAACCTGTCCCCTGTTCACACATTTATTGGAATCAATATTCCTGAACGTTCTTGAATTCCATCCATTCAAGTCTCATCTTGTAGTTCATGAGCTGTCCCTTTGGAACATAAAGCTTGCAGTTCTCTTTGGTGACCTTCTCAAATACTGTGGGACTGTTGTGCGGAGCGAACATTCCGTGGGCATTGATACGTTCCAGTTTCGTGCAGCCAAAGAATGACTGGATACCGTTGATTCTTACATTGATACCGAGTTCCAGGCTCTTCAGATTGCTGCAACCGAAGAATGCATAGTCGCTGATTGCCGTAACGTTGTTTCCGACAGTGACATTCTCAAGATATGTATTGTGAGCGAAAGCTTCGCTGCAGATGAATGCCACGTCTTCTCCAATTACATAAATCTTGTCCTTCTTCTGTGCCGGATACTGGACAAGCATGCGGCCATCCTTGCTGAACAGTACGCCGTCATCGGCTTTGTAAGACTGATTCTCCTCGTTGACGGTTAACTTTTCAAGCTTGTCGCAATTCTTGAAGGCTCCGGCGTTAATGCGTGCAATGCTGTACGGAATGTCAACTGATGTCAGTTCTGAACAGCCGTAGAAGGCATTCTGGTCAATCTCCATTACACGGAACGTGAATTCGTCATTGGTGCCAGCGGTAATGAACGACGGGATGCTGATGTTTCCTTTGTATCCGCTCTGTCCGTCATCGAATGATTTGCGGCCGTTTGATCTGTCCCAGGTAAGAGCAACATTGCCGAAGTTGTCAAGAATCTTGTAATAAAGGGTCGAGCCGTTGTTGTACTTGACAGTTACGATCTGTTCATCTATTTGTGCGTCAAGCTGTTTGACAAGCATTGTCTGCCAAACTTCACTCTTGATGGACGAGCTTGCCTTTTCGCTTGTGCGGCAGCCTGTAATTGAGAATGCTGCCAGCACCATGATAATTGCTAATGAAAACTTCTTCATAGGTCTTGTTTTTTGGATATCTTCATAGCAAAAGTACATAAAGACACATAAAAAAACAAAAATTAAGAAAACATTTTTTAGCGACTGGGAGTGAGCTTTTCATATGTTCCGTCATCAAGGAAAATGAACACCTCTTTTATATTAGGGCGTTTTTCCTCTCTTCCCATACTTTGAACTGTTGATACTGTGGCCGGTGAAACGCATGACGTGGTTTGCTGTGTTGCCGATTGAAATGCAGTTTGCTGTTGTGCTGCAGCTTGTGCCGTGGTCTGCTGGACCGGATTTGCAACCTCGTTGAGATTTTGATTTTTGAGAGCGCCCATCTCTTCCATCGAAAAAATCAAAGTCTCGTCATTTGGGTCAATTAATGATCTCTGTCCTTCATTCTGGGGGAGAGAAGAGTTTGTAGCCGGTCCTTTTCCGAATACAAGCCATTCGATGTTGACTTGAGGGAATGTCTTGCAGATTTGCATGACAATTTTCAGACTGGTCTCGTTCCTGCCACTAAGTATGTGCTGCAATGTTGCACGTTGTATTCCAATTGCAGTTGCGAACTGCGTGGGATTCATTCCCAGCATCTGCATAAGTTGTATAAGTCTCTCTTTCATATAATACAAATGTGCTAATTTGTTATGCTTTACAAATGTAATACATTAATACAAATGTTACAAATTGCACTTTTGTTTTACATGTCATACAAATGTATTTATGTATACTTTTGTAGTCAATACATTTGTATTAAAAGTCGTTTTTAAGGCCTCACGCTACAGCTTTGAAAATAGATTTGATTATTAGCCTAAACAACTGGTTTATTTGTGATTATGTGATGTAAAATACTTGTTTTCTATACTTTTGGTCAATTTTGAATATAATACCTTCGCGCGCATTGAAACAACTTTATTATCCTATATATAAAAGTATTGATAATCAGTTATTTAATAATGATATGGCATTTTGTATATTGGTATGTATATAAGATTGTGGAAGCTATTTGAACAATTGTATGATATACACAATTGTATGTTACTAAATTATAATAATGACTTTAATCCAAATATACGCAGATAGAACACATGTATATTGGATACATTTGTAAATATTAAAAAATATTAAACGGTCAATAATGGCCGTTTAATAAATTAGTGGACTTATGTAAAATGCCGGAATTATCCGTATGTCTCTGAGAATTGAAAATTTGAGAATGATTCCTAGTGGAGTATGAAAAAAAGCAATTCTCTAAGCAACCCATTATTACCATTTGCGGTGGCATCAATTCCTTTGGATTTGGCATCGGTCCTTCTGATTGCAGTAATAATCTGCATGGTTTTCATGGCTGTGTAGTTTTTCATGCCCAATATGTAATCTCTGACGCCAAAACTGTATTTCATGTCAAGCTGCTCTGATATTCCCCTCTCGCTTTTGTCCGGAGCATAATATGATAGCATGAGATTGGAGAAATAGGAAAAAAGAGTTGCCGTTACCAACTGTATGGGATATGTTTTGGCATTGCTTTCGTAATAGTTGGCAATTTGATTGGCCTTGAATATGTCGCGTCTGATAATGGCGTTCCTGAATTCATAAAGATTGAAGTCTTTGCTTATACCTACGTGATTTTCAATGAATTCCGGACTGATTTCTGCAATGTCGGCAGGCATGGCTGTGGCTAATTTGGTCAATTCTCCAGCCATACGGCTCAGATCAGCTCCCACATATTCGGTCATCATTGATTCCGCTTTCAATGACATGGTCTTACCAAGAGCTGAAAGGTAATCATCTATGAACCCTGGCAGGGCGTCTTCCCTGATTTTTTTTGATTCGAACAGGATTCCTGCCTTTTCTATGTCCGATGTGACTTTACGACGTCTGTCTAATGTGCCGTTTTTATGGCAAAAGACCAGAATTGTGGACATTTGCGGTGATTTCAAGTATGCAGAAAGCATATCTGCTGCGCTGGCAGTCGCCGAATTTCTGGAATCGGCAGTATTGTCAGAATCTTTTTTCATGAGATTCTGGGCTTCCTTGACAATTATCACCTGTTTTTCCGCACCCATTGGAAATGATTTGGCTCTTGCAATCACATCTTTCATGCTGATTTCATTTCCATAAACCACAAGTTGGTTGAAGTCCCTGTCCTGTTCTGGAATTGCGTGTTCTCTGATATAGTCGGCAATTGAATCGATATAGAAAGGTTCTTCCCCCATCAGATAGTAGATTGGACTGTACTTTCCGTTTCCGAGATCAGACATTATCTGACGATATGTGATTGTTTGAGTTGCCATTTTTGAATCATTTAATTATCTTTATGCTCAGAAAGAGTTTTCCTTTTTGTTTTACAAATATAATGAATCAAAGACTAAATCTGCCCGATTTTGAGCTTAAAATTTCCGAACGGGAGGGTAAACGACAACTATGGGACCCCATTCGCATGAAATATGTAGCAATTACGCCTGAAGAGATTGTCCGTCAGGGCTTCGTTTCATTCCTTATAGGTGAAAAAAAATATCCGGCATCACATATTTCAAATGAACAGGCAATTGTTTTGAATGGAATGAACCGTCGGTGTGACAGTGTCGTTTATGATAAAAACGGATGTCCGAAAGTGATAATCGAATACAAGGCTCCAACTGTTGTTCTTTCCCAAAAAGTATTCGATCAGATTTCAAAATATAACTTTGTCATGCATGTTGACTATCTTATAGTAAGCAATGGAATGAATCATTACTGTGTGAAGATGAATTATGACAATTGTACATACTCCTTTCTGACGGATATTCCATATTATAATGAATTGTAAGAAAAAAATAAAGTCCGAAGCTGAAATGACGGCTTCGGACTTTATTTTTTTGATTATTCTCTTTATTCTTGCTCTGCTGAAGCGGCTGCAGATTTACGGGTGCGTTTTTTGGGAGCTGTTTCGGCGGGTTTTGCAGCTTCCTGTACACCGGCAAGTTCCGGGTCAATGAGAATCCTTCCGCAGTATTCACATACAATGATCTTCTTACGCATGCGGATGTCAAGCTGACGCTGTGGCGGAATCTTGTTGAAACAGCCACCGCATGATTCACGCTGAACATAGACAATGCCAAGTCCGTTGCGTGTGTTGCTGCGGATACGCTTGAATGACTGGAGCAGACGCGGTTCTATTGTCAGTTCCAGGGCTTTTGACTTCTCGCGCAGTCTTTCTTCTTCCTGGCGGTTCTCTTCAATGATTTCCTGAAGCTCGGCTTTCTTGATTTCAAGATCCTGCTTCTTTTCATCTATTACCTGCTGGTTGTGCTCGATTTCCTCTTTCTTGATGTTGATTGCAGCTGAATAGTCACGAATGTGCTTTTCTGCAAGTTCCACTTCAAGGTTCTTGAACTCGATTTCCTTATTGAGAGCATCGAATTCGCGGTTGTTGCTTACATTGTCCTGCTGCTCGGTATATTTGGCGATGGCAGCCTTTGAAACCTCAATGACGTTGCGGTTTTCGGTTACACCTGCAGAAAGGTCTGTAATTTCGGCCTTGGTCTTTTCAACTCGTGTGCTCAGGCCTGCAATTTCGTCTTCAAGGTCCTGGACTTCAAGGGGAAGTTCACCGCGAAGAGTCTTGATCTTGTCGATTTCTGTCAGCATGGTCTGGAGCTGATACAGTGACTGGAGCTTTTCTTCAACTGAATAGTCAGCCGGGTCTTTTTTGATTTCCTTTGCCATTTTACTATAATTTACTGGTTTACTGTTCTATATGATAAAATATTGGATTGGTTCTGCAACTTGTTTTTTCGATTTTCATCTCAGGAAAATCATGAGATAATATGTCATGCAGAAGTTCTATGGTATATTGTTCAGTCTCATAATGACCGGCTTCAATGAGCTTGACAATGCCGTCATAGCCAAAGAACCTGTGGTATGAGATCTCTCCTGTCAAAAAGGCATCGGCCCCCAATGAGGCGGCCTTGTCAATAAGGAAGGCCCCGGAACCGCCACATAGTGCAATGCGTCTGACCGGTCTTCCAAGAGGACCGTTATGACGCAGGCAAGGCACTTTGAAGAGATGGCCGATCATGCTCAACAGTTCCTGGTCGCTGATGTCCTGTGCCAGTTCTCCTATGATGCCTGCTCCGTTGCCGTTTTCTGCTTCGTCCAAAGGACGGCAATCGTGAAGGCCCAGAATCTGAGCCATACGCATGCTTACTCCGCCTGCGGCATTGTCCAGATTTGTATGGCAGGCATAAAGCGTGATACCATTTCTGACAGCTTCCATGACAATCCGGCCATTGAAATCGGTGTCACACACTTGTTTGAGCGGTCGGAAAAGAAGAGGATGATGCGAAATGACGAGGTTGCATCCCTTCCTGATGGCCTCATGGACAACGTCCAAGGTCACGTCAAGACACAACAAAGCCCCTGATACTTCCGCCAGTGCAGTTCCGACTTGCAGGCCTGAATTGTCATAATCATCCTGCAGCGGCAGAGGCGCGAATCGTTCAAGGGCATCAATTACTTCCTTGATTTTCATCAAACCTATCCGTTTGTATCTGCAAAGGTAATCCTTCCTGTTGAATTCTGCAATTTTTTTTATAGACAGAGCCAGCAGATTGCTCCAGTTGCAAGAACAAGTCCTGCAATCTGATGGGGACGCATTTTTTCCTTGAAACATAGCCATCCGACCAAAGCACCAATAGCTACTATTCCCAAATTGTGAATAGGAAACAGAATGGTGGTGTCAATGGTCTTCATTGCCAGCATAAGTGTATATGTGCAAACGTAATTTGCTGTGCCGAAACAAATTCCACCGACAACATTTCTCCATTTGAAAGGCCGGCGGTCATGAATTATGAGAATGGCGGCGAACAGCGTGGCTGACAGGAAAATACAAGCCGATACAAGTGATAGTTCGCGGTTGATCATGTCATCGGTCCATTCAGGGCGGGCAATGACAACACGGTCTTGAATGATTTTGTTGATACCATTGCTGAATCCGAAACAGAGAAAAACTCCAAAAGGAAGTAAGATATCCTTTATGGAAAAAGGCTGATCACTTTTCTGTGTGCGTCCTGTCCATATGACAAGTGACATTCCGACAATGACAAGTGCTATTGGAATCCACTGGGGCTTGCTGCTGCCTGCCACAAAATGATATGATAAGATGATGGCGATAACCATCGAAGCACGGCTACAGACTGTTGAGATTGCAACACCTACACGACGTGTTGATCTGGATAACAGCATCATGCCGGCAATGAATATGAATCCCAATACGGCCACCGGCCCCAGCCACTTTTCCTTCAATGGGTTGACAATGAACGTTCCGTCAAAGGAGAATATCAGCCCAAGTATGAATGCCACTACATAATTGTAGAATATTGCCTGATGGTTATCTATGTCATGCTGCTGGAAAATCTTGAAAAAGATTGGGAACATGGCACAGCAGACTGTGGCCACTATTAGAAAAACAATACCCATAACGACCTGATTATCAGACGAGTCCGAGTATTACTTTGTAACTGCGAATTTCATCGGGATCGCCCAGTTCCTTGCCTGGAACATCACTGAGCTTGACACAACGGTATTCCGGCTGACGGGCATTGACCTGGAAAGTCTGGAGTTTCATGACAATGTTGAGCGGGGCTGCAGCTCCAACATCGTTCGTGAGGTTGGTTCCTATACCGAATGACACCTTGATACGTCCTTCGAAATATTTCTGTATTGCCAGAGCGCGTTCAAAATCAAGCGCATCGGAGAACACGATGGACTTTGTCATAGGGTCAATGTTGTAGGATTTGTATTTGGCGATAATACGGTCTCCAAATACGAATGGATCGCCACTGTCATGACGTACGCCGTCATACAGTTTTGCCATATCCATGGAAAAATTGCGCAGGAACACATCGGTGGTGAAGCAGTCAGGAAGCATGGTTCCCATAGCGCCGCCATAAATGTCCGCCCAATGGCGCATCACGTAATAATTGGCTTCCTTTGGGCCCATGAAAGCGGCAGTAGCCATCATGAGCTCGTGAGCCATTGTTCCTATTGGCTTGAGGTCCTTTCTTATACTCTGGTATTTCATTGCAAAATGTACGGTTGATGAACCGACAAAGTATTTTGCGTTTTTGGCCAGGTATTCAGTAACCCTGTCTTCAACCTTGTGGGAGTATCTTCGACGCATTCCGAAGTTGGCGAACTTGATGCCGTTTTCATTTGATAGGGCAACTTTCTTCTCCAATTGGTTTTCAATGTATGTCCAATCAGGCTCACCCAAGTTCATGTATTTGTAGTAAAGCTCTGATATTGTGCTAAGTATTGGGATTTCGTAAAGCGTAACCTTATAAATCAGGTCCTTGGCGGTCACATGAAGGTGTCCTTCTTCATCAAGCCACACCTTTATGATTGACGGGTCAAAGCGGAATCCCATGAGCCATTCGAAATACAGTTGAGGTATGAAATATATGTTTTTGAGACACCAGTTGAATTCCTCTTTAGTCAATGAAAGAAGTGAGAGCTTCTTGAATTCCTCATTCAGAAGATCAACGAATTCCTGCGTGAATACCTGTCCATTGCGGTCGGTGAAATAGAATGTGCCAATTGCCTCAGGGGTAGTACGCTGGTAATAATATGACATTGAGAACTTGTAGAGATCGTTCTCAAGAATACTGATAATTGTCATGTCATTCATAATTCACTATGTATTAATGGTTAAAACCCTAATTTCAAACCAAACTGCAAATACCAGCAGTTGGACATTGTCTTCTGTGGCTCAAAGATTCTGTTAATCAGATGGTCGCCGTTGGTTGCAAACTGATATACCGGTTCACCTTCAAGCGTTCCGATGCAGGTCAGAATTCTGCCGTTGTTGCATGACGATGTAACCTGAGCGACACCCCATTTGTCACATATCAGATTGGCGGCATTCAGAATGTCAACTGATAACGTGAGACTTTCCTTGTGTTCATGTGATGCTTTTGAACCATGAATCAGGCCTGCAAGTAGGAATTGCTGTGACAGATGCAGGTCAAAACGGTTCAGCCAAGGCATGCGGGCCTCGTTGGCTCCGGCATAATCGCCCCTATGTTTGGAAAGGTATCGGTCTGTCATGACAAATGCCCAAAACCAGTCAGACTGTTCCTGAGCCGTATAGACTGTTGTCTTGTTGCCATTGGCATCGGTTTCATTTATATCGGCAAACAGGAGCTCGTCTCTGTTGGCTGGTATATATATAAGGTCATTGTTCACCCCATCGCCGTTCATGTCGTTTGTGTACAGGTAACTGTATGTACCTGCGGTTTGTCCTACATAAAACAGACCGACTTCCGTACTTCCAATGGCCGGTCGATTCCAGTCTTTGCTGTAGGTAACACTGGCTGTCAGTTTATCAGGAATGGCGTATGCCGATTTCATAAGCCTATGCTCGTTCGGACTGTTGACATTTGGCGTGTTGCTCCAGGTTGAGGCTAGAGCTGACCCCATCATATCCGATACGGTATAGGATTCAGTATGGATGAAAGAGAGCTCAGTTCTGAGGTTTTTTAGTGGATTTGCAGCGAATGATATGCATGCAGACCATGAATACCCATTATTCGCATTATTCAGGACCATTGCGCCGCCTGTTTTGGATATATTTTCCTGTACCGAGGGAACACCATTGAAATTCCGACGGCGGTCGGGACCCTGGAATCGTCCGGCCGATCTCATGTCCTGTTGGTTCCAGTTTTCAACATAAATTGCGTTTATATCCTTGCTGAAAATTCCCTCCAATCCAAATTCAATCGGGAATGGAGCATCGAAATTGAAATCTGCTGCAAGTGATGACTTGAAGACCGATGGCATCCGGAAATTTTCTGCTACCGAATATACTGTGGCTCCTTTTCCTAAAATACCCTCGCCGGCCTCCATCCTTGCACCGTGTGAGGCAACGTATTTCCGAAGAGATTCTTCAGTATACAGGAAATTATTCTCAAGATCGTCAAGGTAGCCGGCATTGCCACTGTCGGAAACTGTATTCTGGAGCATTCCGCTGCTGTTTGGTATGCATGTCAGAAAAACCATTGGTATACGACCTCGGAACAGACCTGTACCGCCATGTATGACAACCGTCTCATTGCCTGTGACGTCCCAGTTGAATCCGAATCTTGGAGAAATCTGTGTGCTGGTGGCAGGCCATGCACCTGTATCAAGAACAGGTGATTTGTAATCCGGACTTTCCGTTCCAGGTGTATTGAAATGCCATGTCCAATCCAGACGGCTCACAGGCAGGTTCGTGGCATAGTCATCATAGAATGAAAGCACGTCAGCTCTTATGCCGTAAGTCATTGACAATCTGTCAGCTATGCGCGTTTCTCCTTGAATGTATGCTGCTGTCTGACCATAATTGACCCTGGATGACGGGTCATCGGAATCGTCATAAGCGTAAGTCAGGCCGAATGCTACAGGTCTGGACTGGTTTGCAAAATCTTCAAGTGAGGAATATCGGTAGTATCCGGTTCCATACATGCGGTAATTTGTGGATACTTTCTGATACTGGTAACTGGCACCGAATACAAAATCGCTATGTCCTGCAGACCAGCTCAGATTGTCACTGACCACCCAGTTTCTGACATCGTTTCCTGTTCCGTTTGAAAACAGTTCATAGCCGGCGCTCATGAAGGCGTCACCATCTTTCATTATGTCAATATGCGGGAACCATGACGAGTTGGAACTGCGTTTGTTGCTGACTTCCGATACAGTCAGTGCCAGACGGTTTCCAAGGTTGCCGCGTGTACCGAGACTGCTGTTCAATTCCGCTACAGCAGACCAAGCTAAGTCGTTTATTGTGTAGCAGTTATTGCTGAATGCATAGGCCTTGTCCCCTATCCTGTTTCCGGCCAGTTTGCTGCCAACGGTACTCTTCTCATTAGGTCCGAACAACTGGCTGCTGTTCGTCCAGTTGCCGCGTAGCATAAGCTTATGCCGATTGGAAATGTTCCAGTCGATTCTTGCCAGAATCTTGTCATTGGTGGTGCCGCCTTCTGAAAGATCTGTGCTTCCAGGATCATATCCGTATTTCTGGAGAACTGTTCTGAAGGCGTCCATATCCTTCTCTGTAACGCGACTTATCAGTGAGGAACTGTTGCCTATGCCATCGGACGACATACGGTATTCGGTAATGGGACCCGGAGATGAAGTCCTCTCCAGATTCACAAAGTAGAATATGCGATTCTTCAGGATTGGACCGCCTACAGTCAGTCCTGTTACGTATTTGCTTTCCTTGTCACGTTCTCCAAGGTTGCCGCCATAAACACTGTTGCCACGTAGAGCCTGATTATGAAAATAAGAATAGACAGTTGCCTTGAAGTCATTTGTGCCGGATTTGGTAATGACGTTTATGGAACCGCCGGCAAAATCGCTTTGTCTTACATCATAAGGGGCAATTGCTACCTGCATTTCCTGTACGGCATCGAGCGAGATTGGTGTTCCGCCACCGGGCAGAGCGGCCGAAAGCCCCATACTGTTGGTGAAAATGGCTCCGTCAATGGTCAGTTTGGTGGTTCTGCCGTCCATTCCGGCCATGGAGTTGTCATTGCCGCTGTAAGGTGACAGCCGTGTATAATCCAACAGGCTGCGGTCAGCACTTGGCAAGGAACTGATAGTACGGGAGTCGATGTTATATGTCTGTCCGGTCTTCGTTTCTGAAAAATGCGGACGGTTTTCCATGATCACGACATCGCCAAGCATCTGCTGGCTCTGTGCCAGAACAAGATTCAGGCTATAGTCACTGGAGGCTGAAAGTCTTATTCCTTTGACAGTTGCAGTCTGATAACCAATAAATGAGCATAGTGCCTGATATGTACCGGGTTTGAGGCCTGAGACGGTGTAATGACCTACTTTATTTGAAACGGCGCCGAAAATGGCGCCGGTTTCAATGTCGGTGATCTGAATGTTGGCTGCTTCAATGACATTACCATAATTATCTTTTACATAACCACTTATACTGGACGTGGTTTTCTGTCCATACACGTATGAGAACGGTATGGCCGATAGAAGGATGAGGATAATCAGGAATGACAGTTTTCGCATCGGCCTTTATTCAACAGGTAAATCGACTTTGAGTTTCAGTTCATCCAGCTGTGACTGATCCAGAAGACCTGGGGCATCGAGCATGACATCACGACCGGAGTTGTTTTTGGGGAATGCTATGCAGTCGCGTATGCTGTCGAGCTTTGCAAAGATGCTTACAAAACGATCCAGACCGAATGCCAGACCTCCGTGAGGTGGTGCACCGAACTTGAAGGCATTCATCAGGAAACCGAACTTTGCCTGCGCCTGTTCTGGAGTGAAGCCCAATATCCTGAATATGGTTGCCTGCAACTTGCTGTCATGGATACGGATGGAGCCGCCTCCCACTTCGATGCCGTTGATGACCATGTCGTAAGCATTGGCACGGACACTTGCCGGATCGGTGTCAAGCAGAGGAATGTCCTCTGGCTTGGGGCTGGTGAATGGATGATGCATTGCCATCAGGCGGTTCTCCTCATCGCTCCACTCATACATCGGGAAGTCGATGACCCACAGACACTTGAACTTGTTCTTGTCGCGAAGGCCAAGTTCGTCGGCCACCTTAAGACGCAGTTCTGAAA
This sequence comes from Bacteroidaceae bacterium, assembly GCA_024398615.1. Lineage (GTDB taxonomy): Bacteria > Bacteroidota > Bacteroidia > Bacteroidales > Bacteroidaceae > Colenecus. The sequence continues at coordinate 2,282 of JAKSIU010000036.1, read as the reverse complement.
GCTGTTTGCGTGTCTTCATTGCATCGTCACCGCTGAGAATCAGAATCAGGTCACCGGCTTCGGCGTTGAAGGCCTCCTTCATCTTCTGGAGAACATCCTGAGTGTAGAACTTGTCAACGCTTGACTTTACAGTACCATCGGCTTCAACACGGGCATAAACCATACCCTTGGCACCTATCTGAGGACGCTTAACGTATTCCGTCAGGGCATCAAGCTGCTTGCGGGTATATGTTGCGGCACCCTTGGCGCAGATACCTCCAATATATGCGGCATTGTCGAATACGCTGAATCCATAGCCCTTCATGACGTCCATGAGTTCAACGAAATGCATGTCGAATCTCAAATCCGGTTTGTCACTGCCGTACAGTTTCATGGCATCCTGCCAGGTCATGCGCTGGAATGGCTCATTCATTTCCATTCCAAGAATGCTCTTGAAAAGATGCTTTGCCATTGCCTCGAATATCTGAAGGATATCTTCCTGCTCCACGAATGACATCTCGCAGTCAATCTGAGTGAATTCCGGCTGACGGTCAGCACGCAGGTCTTCATCGCGGAAGCACTTGGCTATCTGGAAATAACGGTCAAAACCGGAAACCATGAGCAACTGCTTGAGAATTTGGGGACTCTGTGGCAGTGCGTAGAACTGTCCGGGATTCATGCGTGATGGAACCACGAAATCGCGTGCACCTTCCGGTGTGGAGTTGATGAGAATAGGAGTCTCAACCTCCATGAAGTTCAGATTGTCAAGGAATTTGCGAATTTCCATGACCATTTTGTGGCGAAGTTCCAGATTGCTGCGGACGCACTGGCGACGCAGGTCCAGATAACGGTATTTCATGCGCAGGTCATCGCCTCCGTCGGTATCGTCCTCAATGGTGAATGGAGGGGTATCTGCCGCATTGATGACATTCATGCTGTCAACGAGGATTTCAATGTCACCGGTAGCCATCTTGGGGTTCTTGCTGGAACGTTCGCTGACCGTTCCCGTAACCTGAATGACATATTCGCGTCCCAGACGTGATGCCTGTTCGCAAAGTTCAGCGTTCTGGCTGTCATTGAATACAAGTTGTGTTATACCGTAGCGGTCACGCAGGTCAACAAAGACCATTCCGCCCAACTTTCTTGCTTTCTGCACCCAACCGGCAAGAGTTACCGTATTGCCGGCGTCAGAAAGGCGCAATTCTCCACAAGTTCTGTTTCTGAACATATCTGTCTGTGTAATTTAGTTGTGCAAAGATACTCAAATACATTATGCGGGCCAATGATTTTTGCATAACTTTGCGTCATTATAATATAAGGTATGAAAAAGACAATAGGCCAGCTTCTCCGGACCGTCCAGTTTTTGGCGGTGCTGCTGTTGTGTGCCTGTTCTCCCGATGATTTTCAAGTGGAGAGCGCAGACCTTGACGGCACCTGGTATGCCAGTGACGGTTTCTACTACATTTTCAATACCGATGCTTCCGGACGGTGTCAGGATGCCGATGGATATGGACTCGATTTCAACTGGGAACTCAACGATAAGGAACTGACTCTGAATTATATACAGAACGGCAGTATACCCAAACCGGCCAAAGAGATATATCATATTACAGAATTCAGTGCTGATATGATGGAGGCGCATGAAATAGCTTTTCCTGATGAGTCTGTAAGATTCTACAAACAGTAGCATACACATAGAAGGGATTGTCATGTCAGAAACTTCAAAGTCATCCGGCAAATTATTGAGAGTATGTGCAGTTGCATTCCTGTCACTGCTTGCGCTTGTCGTTCTGGCTGTTCTTGTCCTGTCGTGGACCATTTTCACCCCCTCCCGTCTCACGAAAACCGCACAGTCGGTCATGGACCGTTATGTGAACTGCCCTACGAGTCTTGGTCAGGCTAAACTTTCGTTAGTCAGGACCTACCCTTTTCTGGGCTTCAGACTTGAGAATCTGACTGCTCTTGACGTCATGGAGGAGTCTCCATATGATACTTTGGCACATGTGGGTATCATGGACGTGTCTCTGGATTTCAAAGCATTGACAAAGGACCGGAGGATTGAGGTTACTGACCTTTTCCTCCAGAATGCCGCCTTCAACATGTTCACATCGGAAACCGGAACAACGAATCTGGATTTTCTCAAATCAGGTGACAGTGACAGTACAGACAGTTCCGGATCAATGGATTTGTCAGTCAGTCTGGAAAGTCTTGTGCTTGAGGACTTTGCGGCCAGATATGCAGATCAGTCGAAGGGCTTGGAAGCACAGGCCACAGGGCTGGATATGAAAGCTGCCGGCTCTATG
>JAKSIU010000035.1 GCA_024398615.1 Bacteroidaceae bacterium | reverse complement strand
GAGATTTTTTGAGCCATTTTTATGGCTTTCCATCACCCGAAATGTCTATTAGACCTACGAATGAGTCTAATAATCAGGAACGGAATGCCTGAAATATTGATTCGCTGTTATTAATATGGCAGGCTCATGGTTGTCATTTGAAGAACGAGAAGTTGACTGAGCCGTAGACGCGCTTGTCGGTGAAACGGGGGTGGGCTGAGAAGTCGTTGTTCTTGCCGTGCTCCAGGACGAAGATGCCGTCAGGGGCAAGAAGGTCGTTCTGGAAAATCAGGTCCGGAATGTCGGCCAGGTTTTCAAGCTGGTAGGGCGGGTCGGCAAAGATGAAGTCGAACTGTGTGTTGCAGTTGGCTATGTATTTGAATACGTCACCCTTGATTGGCAGGCAGGCTTTGGTGCCGACAGTTTCCATTACCTTGCAGATGAAATTGTAGTGGGCCGGTTCCTTTTCCACTGAAACCACCTTTGCGCAGCCGCGGGAGACCAGCTCGATGCTTATGCTGCCTGTGCCGGAGAACAGGTCCAGGGCTGTGGCATCCTCAAAGTCCATGCGGTTGGCAAGGACGTTGAACAGGTTCTCCTTCGCGAAGTCTGTGGTCGGGCGGGCACTGAATGTGCGGGGCACATCGAAATGGCGGTGACGGTATATTCCGCTGATAACTCTCATGCTGCTTTGCTTGTTATGGGTAAAAAGAATCCACCTGCTATGTGGCCGGTGGATTCAGTATTATCAAATTATGAATTGGCTTATTATTCCCAGTTACCTGAGTTGTTGTCGACGGTGAGACCACGGAAGCGGCCACGGTCATCGCAATCTTCAAGGAGGTTGATGATTTCCTGCTTGTCAAGACCGCCCAGATATGATTCGAACGGAGCCTTGACCATGAATGAATACTGTACCAGACCGGACTTTGATGTGTCGGTTGAGGTGGTAAGTTCGAACTTTTCTCCGTTTGAGAAAGGTATGAAGCTCATTGAGTCAAGATTCAGCTTGCCATGATAGAGTGAATCGTACATGTTTACCCATACGGTATCACGGCTGAATGAGAAGTTCTTGCTTCCGTCCTCGTTGTATGTCACGAAACCGGCTGCTGCTGCGGAGTCCCAAAGTTCCTTGGCAAGTTTTGCCTTCTGGGCTGCCTTGCTTCCGGTCAGGGTCTTTGAAAGTTCTTCTGCAATGTTGGCATCTTCATACAGCTTGAGAATCTTGTTCTCGGTCCAGTTGGCTTCCAGCTGGTCATCGGTCAGGTTACCGAGCTTGCGGACGATTGGAAGTTCTCCTGTTTTCACGAATGCGATGAGTGAATCGAAATCGCTGCAGAATTCACCGCCATGCTGCTTGTTGTACTCATTCTGGGCATCTTTAATGGCTACCAGTCTTTCAATGACTGCGTTGTCACGTATACTCTTGTCTTTCTGGAACTTGATAGGGCCCATGATGCTGCCGTAGTAAACGTATGCCAGGCCGGCAATACACAGGATCAGGAGAGTGTTGATGACTTTTTTCATTTTGGAATATTTATTTTTTGTTATTTTCGCTTCGCAAAAATAGAACATTTATCGGTATTTATCCATAATTCGTCTTTTTTTTGCAAAAGATAACAATGAAAGACTCCGTAAAACAGCTGATTCTTGGAAATTTTCCATTTATTCCCACCCGGGAACAGGAAACGGCCATAGATATGCTTGCCTCTTTTGTGGAAGACGGGCAGGAGCGCAGGGCGTTCATTCTGAAGGGATATGCCGGAACGGGAAAGACCACGGTAGTGGGAGCTCTGGTCAGAGCGCTGGTGCATGGTGGCGGACGCGTGGTGCTCATGGCTCCAACGGGCAGGGCTGCAAAAGTCTTTTCTCAAAGTTCAGGCTATCCGGCCTATACAATACACAAGAAAATTTACAGACAGAAGTCGATTCTGGACAGCGAGAGCTTTCAGTTGGACCGCAATATGCATGAGAACACGCTTTTTCTGGTCGATGAGGCTTCAATGATTTCGAATGACGGACTCTCCGGACAGAGTTTCGGCAGCGGACGTCTGTTGGATGATCTGGTGAAATATGTGTTTTCAGGAAAGGGCTGCCGTCTGCTGCTGCTTGGCGATGAAGCCCAGCTGCCACCGGTCGGCCAGGAGGACAGTCCTGCTCTTCAGGCGGCGCTTCTGTCACCTTACGAACTGCAGGTAAGCGAGTTCTGCCTGCGTGAAGTCATGCGGCAGAACCAGGATTCGGGGATATTGGCCAATGCCACCTGCCTGAGACGCATGCTTGAACAGTCACCCCATTACAGTGCCACACCGTTCCGGTTCAGACTGAAAGGAGTCACTGATGTGGTGGCCATTTCAGGCCAGGACCTGGTGGAGACAATAAGCACCTGCTACAGCCGTGACGGGATGGATGAGACCATGGTCCTGTGCCGTTCCAACAAAAGGGCGCAGATATACAACAACGGGATACGCAGCACAATTCTAGACCGTGAGGATGAGCTTTGTCGCGGTGACAGTCTGATGGTTGTGAAGAACAACTACTACTGGACCGAAATGGAGCTGGCCGATGCTGCCGGTCAGCCGGATCCGGACAATCATATTCCGTCATTCATAGCCAATGGTGACATTGCGACAGTCCGACGCGTCCGCCGTGAACGCGAGCTGTACGGATTCCGTTTCATCGATGCCATTCTGAGTTTTCCGGACTATGCCGATTATGAAATGGAGACAACATTGCTCATGGACACCCTGCACAGCGATTCACCGTCTCTGACACATGAACAGCAGAATGCTCTTTTCCAGAATGTGATGGAGGATTATGCCCATATGACATCGGCAAAGGAACGTATGCAGGCGTTGCGGAAAGACCCGCATTTCAACGCACTCCAGGTAAAATATGCGTACGCCGTGACCTGTCATAAGGCCCAGGGCGGGCAGTGGATGAACATCTTCATAGATCAGGGACACATTCCGGACGAAGAACAGGGGCGTGATTACCTGCGCTGGCTGTATACCGCACTGACGCGTTCAACGGCACGCGTGTATCTGGTGAACTGGCCGGAGGACTCTCTTGACCGTTGATTGAACCCGATGATAATCAGTATAGTTTGCTGAATCCTCCCTTGCCCCATTCGGTGGGCTGGATGGCGGGTTCTACGAGCAGGGCATCGGATTGGCAGTCGGAACTGCCTCTCACGTACTTGTCAATGAAGTCCAGGCACTCCTTGAGCAGAGTGTTGTAGGCCGATGCAATCTCATGTCCGTTGTCCTGGAAGCGCATGATGGTGCATGGGTAGCCTTTCTTGTGGAAAACCTTTGCTATGCGGTCTGTTCCGGCGAAATTCTGGTTGAAGACATGCACGCCCTTGTACAGGACAATGCGGTCGGCGGTGCCGTGAAGCATGAAATGCGGACATGGCTCCTTGACGCTGTAGCGAATCCTGCCGTCCCTGGAAAAAATTGCTCCTGCGAATGACATGACACCGGCATAGTTAAAGTCCGAAGGCAGGACCGATGCAATGCCGTTCGCGTTGCAGAGTTCATATTCAGCCTGCAGCACTGAAATGGCTCCTGCACTGGAACCGGCCAGCACCAGGCGGCTGCAGTCGATTCCCATTTCGTGGGAGTGCTCTATGAGATACGATGTGGCGCTGAACAGGTCCTCGACGGCCATGTCAATGGCATTGTGAAGAAGTCCTATGGATTTCAGATTGACCTTCTTCATGTCTTTCAGACCAAGGCGGTAGTCAATGGCCACAGCCCTTATGCCGTTGCGGCAGAGACTGGAGCACCAGGCCCTTTCACCGAATCCGTTTCTCTGACCACCCTTGAAACCACCGCCGAACATGAAAATGACGGTGGGTGCACCATTCGCATTTTCCGGTTCGTAGATGTCCATGAACAGCTGGACGGAGTCAGTAACGGCATACTGGACAGTCCTGGGGCGGACATTCTGAGGACCTTGGCCGAAACGCATCTGGCCCCGGCCTTCGCTGAACACGAAGACAAGAGCCAGAAGTATGAGCCAGAGTCTTTTGGACATAAGCGGGAGGTCTTATCCCTTGATCCTGTCGATTATCGATGCTACGGCAGCTTCAAGACCATCGGGGTTCTTTCCGCCTGCAGTTGCGTAGTGAGGCTGGCCACCGCCACCGCCCTGAATGAGCTTGGCTGCTTCACGGACCATCTGACCGGCATTGAACTTCGATGTCAGGTCATCGCTCACGCTTACGGTGATCATAGGCTTGCCGTTTTCCTGACTGCCTATCACTACCAGCATGTTCTGTGCAGCTTCGGCACGAAGCTGGAATACCAGGTCGCGTACCATGCCGGCCGATGCTTCCATAACGGCACTTATCACTCCAATGCCGCCAATCTCCTTCTTCTGTGCCAGCAGGTTATCCTTCATCTGACCGGCCTTTTCCTTGAGGAATTCATCGAGCTGCTTCTTGAGCGCTGCATTCTCGTCAAGAGCCTTCTGGACCGATGCCTGCAGCGATGTGCCCGGCAGAATGGCCTTCAGACCGTTGACGGTATCCTGGAGTGAGCATACCATATCTTCTACTGCCTGACCGGTTATGGCCTCAATGCGGCGTACACCAGCGGCAATTGAACTTTCACTTAATATCTTGAACATGCCGATACGGCCTGTCGAAGCGGCATGGACGCCACCGCAGAACTCGATTGACTGTCCGAACTGTACAACACGGACCTTGTCACCGTACTTTTCGCCGAACAGGGCAATGGCACCAAGTTTCCTGGCTTCCTCAATGGGAGTGTCACGATGTTCTATGAGCGGCAGGTCTTCACGGATCTTCTCATTGACCAGACGTTCAACCTGACGCATTTCCTCATCGGTCACCTTCTGGAAATGTGAGAAGTCAAAGCGCAGACTGTCCGGAGTGACCAGAGAACCCTTCTGTTCCACATGGGTGCCCAGAACTTCGCGAAGAGCCTCGTCCAGCAGGTGGGTGGCGGTGTGGTTGGCCTCGCAGGCACGACGCTTGTCAACGTCAACACAGGCCATCATCGGGGCGTCAAGGTGTTCGGGCATCTTCTTTACAATATGTATGGGAAGACCGTTCTCCTTCTTGGTGTCAATGATCTCAACGGTTTCGAATTCGCTTACAATGACTCCCTTGTCACCGACCTGTCCGCCCATCTCAGCGTAGAACGGGGTCTTGTCAAGTACAATCTGGAAAGTTGTGCCGCTCTTCTGCTTTACCTCGCGGTAGCGCAGTATTGAGGTCTCGTATTCAGTGAAGTCATATCCTACGAACTCGGTTTCTCCCTCCTTGAGTACTATCCAGTCACCGTTTTCAACAGCTGCGGCATTACGGGCGCGGGCCTTCTGCTTTGCCATCTCGGCATTGAATTCGTCGGTGTTGACTGTCATGCCGTTCTCACGCAGAATGAGTTCGGTAAGGTCAAGCGGGAATCCGTAGGTGTCATACAACGTGAATGCGCTTACGCCGCTGATGACAGTGTTTCCGGTGGCCTTGGTATCGGACATAACCTTGTCCAGCAGTCTGATGCCGGTGTCAAGAGTGCGCAGGAACGATTCCTCTTCCTCGATGATGACCTTCTCGATGAGTGTCTTCTGGGCCTGAAGCTCAGGATATGCATCGCCCATATTGTCAATGAGACATGGCAGCAATTTGTACAGGAATGCCTCCTTCTGGCCAAGGAATGTGTAGGCGTAACGTACTGCGCGGCGCAGGATGCGGCGGATCACGTAGCCGGCCTTGGCGTTCGACGGCAGCTGGCCGTCAGTGATGGAGAATGCTATGGTGCGGATGTGGTCAGCCACGACACGCATTGCAATGTCGGTCTGCTCGTCCTTGCCGTATTCCTTGCCTGCAAGAGCGCCTATGGTCTTGATAATGGGCTGGAATACGTCAGTGTCATAGTTTGACGTCTTGCCCTGAAGCGTACGTACCAGACGCTCGAATCCCATGCCGGTGTCGATAACCTTTGCGGGCAGAGGTTCCAGCGAGTGGTCGGCCTTGCGGTTATACTGCATGAAAACAAGGTTCCATATTTCAATGACCTGAGGATGGTCCTTGTTGACCAGCTCGCGGCCGGGAACTTGAGCCTTCTCTTCATCGGAACGTGAATCCACGTGGATTTCAGAACATGGTCCGCAGGGGCCGGTGTCACCCATTTCCCAGAAATTGTCATGCTTGTTTCCGTTGATGATATGGTCTTTGGGCAGGTGCTTCTCCCAGTATGATGCGGCTTCGTCATCGCGGCTGATCCCCTCTTCAGGTGAGCCCTCGAAAACGGTTGCATAGAGATTCTTCGGGTCAAGTTTCAGAACTTCGACCAGATATTCCCAAGCCCAGTCAATGGCCTCCTTCTTGAAGTAGTCTCCGAATGACCAGTTGCCAAGCATCTCGAACATGGTATGGTGATAGGTGTCATGACCGACCTCCTCCAGGTCATTGTGCTTGCCGCTGACACGAAGGCACTTCTGCGAGTCCGCAACGCGTTTGCTCTTGGCGGGGTGATTGCCCAGAATGATGTCCTTGAACTGGTTCATACCTGCATTGGTGAACATCAGGGTGGGGTCGTCCTTGACTACCATAGGGGCTGATGGAACGATAAGATGTCCCTTGCTCTCAAAGAACCGTTTGTACGATTCACGTATTTCTTTTGCTGTCATCATATTCCTATTTATATTTTGCGGCTTGCAAAGATAGTATAATTTCACTATTTTTGCCTCGCGAGGCATGAAGAAAGTATACTATAAGTACGATCCCAAAGCAAGGGTCTACCGCAGGACATATCCGACTCTGTGGCAGCGTACCCGTATGGTCCTCAAACAGTTGCTCGTCGCTGTCGTTGTGGGCGGACTGTCCGTGTTCCTTTTCCAGTATTTCTCGAAGACACCGCATGTGGCTGAGCTTGCCGAGGAGAACAACCGTCTGGAAACACAGTACAGCGTCCTTTCAAAGAAGGTCGATGACGCCATGCTGGTACTTCAGGATATTGAGGAACGTGATGATAATCTGTATCGTGTACTTCTTGAGGCAGATCCTTTGCCGGAGTCTTCCCGACAGCTGGCATTCAATGAGACTGCACGTTATGCCGAACTGATGGACATGCCCAATGCCGAACTGCTTGTCAATACAGCGCAGAAGATAGATATGCTTGAAAAGAAGCTCTATATTCAGACACGTTCCTTCAACGAGGTGGTTGAACTGTCACGCGAACAGCAGGAACGCATTGCCTGTATTCCGGCAATCCAGCCCGTGTCAAACAAGGATCTGAAACGTACCGCTTCAGGCTACGGCTACCGTTCGGATCCCATCTATCATGTGCTGCGCTTCCACGAAGGTATGGATTTTGCCTGTGATACCGGAACTCCGGTCTATGCAACCGGCAACGGCACTGTGCGTTATGCGAAATGGAAGTCCGGATTCGGTAATCTGATAGAAATCGATCATGGTTATGGCTATGTGACCCGATATGCCCATCTCAGCAAGATTCTTGTAAAAAACGGTCAGAAGGTGGTGCGGGGTGAAGAGATTGGTCTGGTGGGAACAACCGGTAAGAGCACTGGCCCGCATCTGCATTATGAGGTGCTTGTACAGGGTAAGCATGACAACCCCATCAACTATTACTTCATGGATCTGGATGCAAGGCAGTATGATGAGATGATAAGTCTGGCCGAAAACAACGGAAAGGTGTTTGACTGATAAAGATACACGCTTATATGGCACTCAATACACAGAAAGTCCTGAAAAAATACTACTCCATCAAGGAGGTGTCTGACATGCTTGGAATTCCTGACAGCACTCTGCGCTACTGGGAAAAGGAATTCAAGCAGATCTGTCCAAAGAAAAGTTCGTCGGGTGTCCGTCGCTACACTGTAGAGGACATAGAACAGATCAAGAAGGTGAATCATCTGGTCAAGGAGAAATCATTGACCATCAAAGGTGCCAAGACACAACTTGACAGGAATCTTCCCGTTCAGGCCGATACCCAGGACATTGTGGAACGTCTCAAGAATGTCCGTGAGGAACTGAAATCCATTCTGCAGGAGCTTGATGCTATTCCTCCTTGCGGACAACCGTTGTAATGCCGGGAATCTTCTTCAGGCTGTTCTGAATGGTCTCGAGGTCTTTCAGATTGTTGAGCATCAGACTTATTGTGCCTTCAAACACCCCTTCCTTTGATTCAAGCACCAGCTTGGTCATGTTGACGTTCATTTTCTTGGAAATGATTTCAGTCATCTTTGCCAATGTGCCAATGCTGTCGAGTCCCTTTATGAATATGTTGACGGGGAACAGGCTGTTTTCGATATTCCATTTTACAGCCAGAATGCGGTTGCCGTTTGCGGCTTTGAGCTTATTGGCTGTTTCACATTTGAGCTTGTGAATGGTAATATGCCCGTTCTCGTCGGCAAAACCGAGTACGGCGTCACCGGGAACAGGATTGCAGCATGTCGCATAACTGTAGTTGTGCATATCGACATCGCTTATCTGCAGAGTCTGCTTAACATTGACCTTGCCGTTTCCTGTCTGGCTCTTCTTGTCCGAAGAACTGCTCTTTGTGGATAACGATGACCAGAAACGCTTGTACCAGGAACTTTCACCTTTCAGAATGTTCTTTTCCGATTCGCCAAGTACAATCTTCTTTCGTCCTATAGCGGTCATCAGTGAATCACGGTCCTCCATCCCATGGAGACTGCAGATGCTTTCAATCTTTTCAGGAGTTGCCTGCAGGCCTTCGTTTTCAAGGAATTCATGAAACAGGGCCTCACCGAACTTCATGCTTTCACGGGCTTCCTTTCTGAGCAGCTGCTTGATCTTGGATCTGGCCTTGGCCGTAGTGGCGAAATCCAGCCATTCAGGACTGACCTTCTGGCTTTTTGATGTCAGGATCTCGACCTGATCACCGCTCTTGAGTTCATAATTGATTGCTTCAAGCTTGTGGTTGACCTTAGCCCCTATACAGTTGGTACCCATGAAGGAATGAATCGTAAAGGCAAAATCCAGAACAGTGCTGCCTGCCGGCAATGTTCTGAGTTCGCCCTTGGGCGTGAAGATGAATATCTCCCTTGAGTAAAGATTCAGCTTGATGGTGTCAAGGAAATCCATTGAATCCGGCTGTGGATCTTCAAGAATTTCCTTGATAGTCTCAAGCCAGTGTCCAAGTTCGGTCTCGTCTTCCTCATATGCGTGACCGTTGTCCTTGTATTTCCAATGCGCGGCGATACCCTGCTCGGCAATGTCGTCCATGCGGCGGGAACGTATCTGGACCTCCACCCATCGGCCTTCATTGCTCATCAGGGTAATGTGCAGTGCCTGATATCCGTTTGCCTTGGGGCGTGTGACCCAGTCCCTGAGACGGTCCGGATGTGACTTGTAGATGCCTGTCAGCGCAAGATATATGTCAAAGCATTCGCTTTTCTCCTTTTCGGGCGAAGAAGGATCAAAGACGATTCTTACGGCCAGGATGTCGAAGATTTCCTCGAAACTCAGAGAGTTGCGGTTCATCTTCTTCCAGATGGAGTAGGGCGATTTGAGACGTCCCTTGATGGAGTATTTGACTCCCATGGCATCAAGACGCTCTATGATGGGCTGGGTGAAACTCCGGTACATGCTGTCCATCTCACTGCGTGAGAAATTGAGCTTCTCCTGGATCTCCTTGAATTCCGTGGGATGTTCGTATTTGAAACTCAGGTCTTCAAGTTCGGTCTTTATCTTGTTGAGTCCAAGACGGTATGCCAGAGGGGCATAGAGGTAAAGAGTCTCTCCTGCAATCTTGTATTGCTTGCGCGGAAGCATACTGTCAAGGGTCCGCATGTTGTGCAGACGGTCTGCTATCTTTATCAGGATTACACGGATGTCATCGGACATTGTCAGCAGCAGTTTCTTGAAGTTCTCTGCCTGGGCCGATGCCTTCTCTCCGAATATGCCGCCTGCTATTTTGGTCAGACCGTCCACAATCTGGGCAATCTTGGGACCGAATACGTTCTTGATGTCATCAATGGTGTATTCCGTGTCTTCGACGACGTCATGCAGCAGTGCCGAACAGATGGAAGTTGAGCCCAGCCCAATCTCTCCGCATACTATCTGGGCAACGGCAATGGGGTGCATTATGTACGGTTCGCCGGAATGACGGCGTACGCCGTTGTGCGCCTGACGCGCAAATTGGAAGGCCTTGGTTATGAGCTCGACTTTCTTGCGGTGCTTGGTCTGCAGATATGTGTCAACAAGATGCTGGAAGGCTTCGTCAATGAGTCTTTCTTCATCGGGGGAAAAAAGAATTTCTTCGCTCATCGGTTATATATTTTCAGGGTCTTGCCAGCCCTGATGTTGTCACTCTTCAGATTGTTCCAGCTCTTCAGATTCTTGACTGTCGTGTGGTACTTGCGGGCAATGGAACCAAGCGTTTCACCTGACTTGATCTTGTGGGTCGTGTAGGTGATACGGTTGTTCATGTCATTGTCGATGTATGCCAGCTGGGATTTTGTGAACAGCTTTTCGCTGTCAAAAGTATACAGCGAGTCACCTGCTTCAAGCAGTGGAGTGATGTACTGCTGTGGAAGCGTAAGTACGCAGGGGCGGTGAGCTCCGGGAATGATATCGGTCAGATACTGGGGATTCAGGGCCTTCAGCTCATCAATGTCAATACCGCAAAAATGGATAATCTGCTGGTTGTGGAGATTCTTCCGGATTACAATCGTATCATTGACCGGCGGCGTTTCAGGAATCATGGGACAGATGCCATGTTCCTTATAGAAAGTCATGGCATAGTTGACGGCTATGAAGGCCGGGAGGTATCCGCGCGTTTCCCGCGGAAGATACGGGTAGATTTCCCAGAAGCTTTTCTTGCCACCGGAACGTGTCATGGCCTTGGTGACGTTGCCGGGTCCGCAGTTGTAGGCCGATATTGCCAGGGACCAGTCTCCGAACATGTCATAAAGGTCGCGCAGGTGGTGTGCAGCGGCATCGGTCTCTTTTATGACATCATAACGGTCATCCAACAGACTGTTTACGGAAAGTCCGTATTTGCGTCCGGTGCTGTAGATGAACTGCCACATGCCTGCAGCGCCTGCTCTGGAGTATGCTTTTGGCTTGAGTGCAGATTCTACAATAGGCAGATATTTGAGTTCAACGGGTACATCGTACTTGATAAGGGCATTGACGAAAGTCTCTTCGTAGAGAGGAAGCATGCCAAGCGCGTATGATATGATTTTTCTGCTTTTGCCGGTGTAATTGTCTATGGAATTGCGGACAACGCTGTTGAACGGCATCTCGACGATTGTCGGCAGTGAACTGAGCCTTACTGCAATCACAGAATCGCTTACAGTCGGGTTGACGCTTCCTTCAATGCAGTCCATATCGTACTGGAGATAGTGTGCGGCATGCCACAGAGTAAGCAGACTGTCAATGTCATACTGCGAGCTTTCAGGCATGTCAAACTGCAGGCTGTCGGCCGTGATGCTGTCAGTTGCTGTAAAGGTGCTGTCGGACTGGCTCCATGACCGTTCAAAGGAAAGGAGCAGAATGAAAACGGATATGATTGCTGTTCTGACGATGTTGTTCATTAAAAATTCAATGCCAGTGAGAATGCAGCCTCAGGATTGCCGTATCGGTCAATCATGATGTCGGGTGACAGGTGCATGCTCAGATTCGGTGAAATATCAAAATGTGACAGTTCGGCATCTACGTACGCGTCAATTGCCGACAGGACGTACATTCCTGCGAATGAAAAGATGCTGAGGTCACGATAGCGTCTGTATTTGTCCTTCCTCTTTTTGAACGTATCCTTCAGCCATTCCTCCATGCTCGTGTCAATCTCGTAGTGAGGAGGCAGATAGTCTTCATAGCTTTTGGTTTCAGGATCATCGTCCATTATGTCGACGTAGGCGTTCTGGTAGTCGCTGTAGGTGCCCTGGTTCCATGTGAGGGCATATACACATCCCATGAATCCACCATATACTACAGGTAGTTTCCAGTATTTGCGATTGTAAATCTGTCCGCCACCGGGAAAGACCAGCGACAGCAGGGTGGCTTTTCTTGGGACGGGTTCCCATTCCGGCGCTTCAGTTTCTATTCTGGCAATAGCCAGACTGTCCTGTTCCTTCCAGCTGAGCCGTTTTTTCCTGTTTCCATGTCTGTTGTTTTCGTTGTCAAGACCGGCTTCCTGTGCCTGCTTCACTTCATCATCGAAATTCAGACCGCGTACGAATTCCATCTCCTTTTCCCATGCCGAACTGTCAGAAAGTGAATTGTACAAGCTGTCAATTCTGGCCGAGCGGAGACTGTCGTCAGTAGTCATGACTGGCCTGCGATTTTCCTGAGCACCTGCCATTGCAATTGACAGCATGGTCAGTAGAACGGAACCTAGATACTTATGCAAAAGACGGGTCATTTTCTGATCAGGGCGAACAGCTGCATCAGTCTGTGCAGCTCGTTTTCGTTTTTAAAAGGAATGCTTATGCTACCCTTGCCTTTGGAATCGTTTTTCATTCTGACATTTGTACCAAGGTATTCGGACAGTTTGTCCTGGAATGGCTTCAGGTCAACTGGTGGAATATGTCCGTCAGCAGCAGTATGTCTGCCTTCATTGAAGAGACGGGCTTTCATTTCAACCATTCTGACAGAATAACCGTTTCTGACCAGTTCATGGAAAAGCTGCAACTGCTTTCCTGTATCTTCAATTGCAAGAAGAGCGCGGGCGTGTCCCATTTCTATGGTACGGTTCTTCAATGCCATCTGTATTTCTGCAGGCAGTTTGAGCAGTCTGACGTAATTGGCAACTGTGGCACGTTTCTTTCCTATGCGTGCGGCAAGCTGTTCCTGGGTCATTCCGTACATTTCAATCAGGTTCTGGCATGCCAGGGCAATTTCCATCGAGTTCAGATCTTCGCGCTGTACATTCTCGATGAGTGCCATTTCCATGACACTTTCGTCATCGGCTGTACGGACATAGGCGGGGATGGTCTTGAGGCCGGCAAGGAGCGATGCACGGAAACGTCTTTCACCTGCAATTATCTGGTAGTCGTCTTCGTTGACTTTCCTCAGTGTAATAGGTTGGATTATGCCTAGCTCCTTTACAGATTCGGCCAGTTCTGCCAGACTTTCAGGGTCAAACTCACGTCTGGGCTGGTCTGGATTGGCATGAATCCTGTCTGTCGGTATCTCGCATATCGATGATGATCCCTGAGTGCGGACAAGCCCGTCTGTCGAAATCAGTGCGTCCAGTCCACGGCCGAGGGCCTTTTTCTTGGGTTGGGTCATTTGGTCGGATTTTTAATTAGTATTTCCTGTGCCAGTGCCAGGTAGTTCTTTGCACCGCGTGATTCTGCATCGTACATGATGGCGGGGAGTCCATAACTTGGGGACTCGCTCAGTTTCACGTTTCTTGCAATGATTGTATCAAATACCAGTTCCTGAAAATGTTTCTTCACCTCCTCGTATATGAGATTGCTCAGTCTGAGTCTGGAATCATACATTGTCAGCAGAAAACCTTCTATGTCAAGTTCAGGATTCAGCTTGGTCTTGATGATCTTGATAGTATTGAGCAGCTTGCTTATTCCTTCAAGGGCGAAATACTCGCACTGGACCGGTATGATTATGGAATCGGCTGCAGTCAGAGCGTTGACGGTGATGATTCCCAATGACGGAGAACAGTCAATGAGTATGAAATCATATTCCTTCCTGATTTCTTCCAGCATGGATTTGAGAACCGTTTCGCGTTTCTCCATATTCATGAGTTCCAGCTCGGCTCCAACCAGATCAATGTGCGACGGCAGGACGAAAAGATTCTCAACGCATGATTTCCGAATGGCCTCTTTTGGATCAATGCCATTGACAAGACATTCGTAAACCGTACTTTCCACGTTGTTGATGTCGATGCCAAGGCCCGATGACGCATTAGCCTGAGGGTCGGCATCGATTACAAGCACTTTCTTTTCAAGCGTGGCAAGAGAAGCGGCAAGATTTATGGTCGTTGTGGTTTTGCCCACACCGCCCTTCTGGTTTGCCAAAGCAATGATTTTTCCCATTCTGTTTTTCAGTTTGTCGTGTAAAGATAGTGCAAAAATATCCGTTTCAGTTCCAATTAAGCTTATTTAGCGAGTTCCAGGATAATTGCGAAATAAGCTGTAACAGCAGGAATGGCAAGCAGGGCGCTGTCAAAACGGTCCAGAATCCCTCCGTGTCCGGGAAGGATCTTTCCGGAATCCTTGATTCCCATTTCCCTTTTCATCAGGGATTCGACAAGGTCACCCCACGTGCCGGACAGAACTGTCACCAGTCCCATCCCCAGCCATACGGGCAATGGGAAAGCGGAGAACATTGAAGGAACCAGATGCGAAACCAGTCCGGCAACAGCCAGGGTGAAGATTCCGCCACCTATTGAACCTTCCCATGTTTTCTTTGGGGAAACCCGCTCGAAAAGCTTGTGCTTGCCTATGGTGCAGCCGGTGCAGTATGCCCCGACGTCGTTGGCCCAGATACAGAGGAAAAGCATGAGCGGCAGGGCAGGGGAATAGCCGTTCTGTCCGTCGCCGTTGTGGCAAGCATATCCCAATGCCATCATGAGAGACATAGGCAGGGCGATGTACAATATTGGCAATAGAGTATAAGCCATGCTGGTTATGGGACTCTCGTGCTTAGCATAAAGTTCATGAACCAGGCAGACAATGAGTGCTGTCAGGAATACAGCCCATTTCAGAACGGAGTGCTGCTGGAATATGCCCCAGAAAGATGATACGGCAAGATAAAACAGGGCCGATGCGATAATTGTGAGGAAACGGCTTATCCTGCAGTTCTTATGTCTGATTACCAAAGTCGAAAATTCATTGGCTGCCAGAATGGCAACGAGCAGGAACAGACTGAAATACCATATGCCACCTCTCTGGATGCAGAAAAGCATCAGAGCGGCATAGAATATTGCTGTTATGGTTCTAATAAGAAAGTTCACTTTGTTTTCAGTTTGAAGTTGTGTGTTCGGATTCTGTTTCCGGTTCGGGGACGGCCGGAGTCTGATTGTCGGAATTTCCGCTGTCAAGAATCTCGTCGCTTCGCGAAGCCCATTGACGTTTGCCGAAGATCTTCTCCACGTCTTCTGCGAAAATCACCTCACGGTCCATAAGCAGCTGTGCCAGCTGGTGGTGACCTTCCTGATGCTCAAGGAGAAGAGCCTTAGCACGCTCGTACTGACTGGCTATGAGGGCTTTGACGTCGCTGTCTATCAGCTCGGCCGTCTTGTCGCTGTACGGCTTCTGGAACGCATATTCGTCGGTGCTGCTGTAGTAGCACAGATTGGGCAGACTGTCGCTCATGCCAAGATATGCCACCATTCCGTATGACTGCCTTGTCACGCGTTCCAGGTCGTTCATGGCACCCGATGAGATATGTCCGGTGAACAGCTCTTCGGCTGCGCGTCCGCCAAGAGTGGCGCACATTTCGTCAAGCATCTGCTCCTTGGTGGTAATCTGTCTTTCTTCAGGCAGATACCATGCGGCTCCAAGTGCACGTCCGCGTGGGACTATTGTAACCTTGATGAGCGGATTCGCGTATTCCAGGAACCAGGACAGGGTGGCATGACCTGCTTCGTGAAGTGCAATGGTCTGCTTTTCCTGGACGGTAAGTACCTTGGTCTTCTTCTCCAGACCGCCCACTATGCGGTCAACAGCGGCCAGGAAATCCTCCTTACCTACCTTCTTCTTGTTATGACGTGCGGCAATGAGCGCGGCTTCGTTGCAGACGTTCGCGATGTCGGCTCCGGAGAAGCCCGGGGTCTGACGTGCCAACAGGTCCTGATCGACATCGCTGTCCAGCTTTATGCGTTTCAGGTGTACGCTGAACACCTCCTTGCGCTCATTGAGGTCGGGAAGGTCCAGGTGTATCTGACGGTCAAATCGTCCGGCGCGCAGCAAAGCCTTGTCCAGTATGTCCACACGGTTGGTCGCTGCCAGAATGATCACGCCGCTGTTGGTGCCGAATCCGTCCATCTCGGTGAGAAGCTGGTTCAGGGTGTTCTCCCTTTCGTCATTGCCTCCCATTGCCGGGTTCTTGCCGCGGGCACGTCCTACAGCATCAATCTCGTCTATGAATATGATGCAAGGTGATTTCTCTTTGGCCTGATGGAAAAGGTCGCGTACGCGTGACGCTCCCACACCCACGAACATCTCTACAAAGTCCGATCCGGACAATGAGAGGAACGGCACATCGGCTTCACCGGCAACTGCCTTGGCCAGCAGGGTCTTGCCGGTTCCCGGAGGACCTACAAGCAGCGCACCTTTTGGAATCTTTCCTCCAAGGTCCGTGTATTTCTTGGGGTTCTTCAGAAACTCAACAATCTCTTCGACTTCGGCTTTTGCTTCGGCCTGTCCGGCCACGTCCTTGAAGGTGACACGGTCAGCGCGTCCCTTTTCATAGACTCTTGCCTTGGATTTGCCGACTGAGAAAACTCCGCCTCCACCAGGACCACCGCCTCCGCCGGACATTTTTCTGGAAAGGAAAATCCAGAGTCCGATGAGCAGGATGAACGGGAACAGATTGATGAATATCTCCATGCCTGTTCTGGACTTCTTGCGGTACTCTATGCTGCCGGTATATGTGCCTTCCTGTGTCTTTGTGTCAATGTACTCCTGAAGGTTATCCATGGAACCGACTCCCACCTGAAGCATGGGACGGGACAGAGGTGACAGAGCGTTGGCCCTGTCTCCGAAAATGTACTTTGCCGAATCGGGGTAGATGTACATTTCCATAGAACTCATGTTGGAGTATACGACCAGGTTACTTATGTATCCGTGATCCATGTAGTCCTTGAACTCCGTGTATGTTGCCTTGCCGCTCAGTTCGCTGCCGTCATCCTTCAGCATAAGGTAGCCGAAAGCTATGAAGAGTGCAATGTAGAACCATGTCTGAATCCTTGATCCTGACTTTGGCTTGTTCTTATCGTGTTTGCTGTTGTCTGCCATATGATTTGTCTGTCAGTACTGTCGTGTCTTTTTGTCAGTCAATATCCGGTATGTCTTCCAGTCTGGCATCGGCCCACAGATGCTCCAGGTCATAGTACCTGCGTTCTTCTGGCAGGAAGATATGAACCATTACATCTCCGTAATCCATTGCTATCCAATGTGCGAAATTGCGTCCGGCTACAAAGTCCGGCTTGCGTCTTTCCTTTATGCGGACTGTCTCGCTTATTGAATCTTCAATTGCCAGTGTCTGGTTCGGGGTTCCTGCCTGACAGATGACAAAATATTTGCAGACGGTTTCCTCAATTCCAGAAAGGTCCACAACGGTTATTCCCTGACCTTTTCTGTCCTGGATACCTTCAATGATACTGTTTACGATGCTTTCTCTTTTGATTTTCTTTGCCATTTTCTATAGTATGGTTGCTGTTGGTGAAAGTATTTGCACGACAATGTGCAAAAATCGGACCAGACACTAATCGCCACACTGCGCAAAAGTAGGAAAAAGTTTGGAAAAGGCATAAAATAAAGGATGTCTCCGTTGTGGGAGACATCCTTTTAGCTGGGCTACCCGGACTCGAACCAGGAAAGGCAGGACCAGAATCTGCAGTGTTACCATTACACCATAGCCCAAAGCTCAATGCCTTCGTTTCCGAAAGGCGGTGCAAATATACGGCTATTTTTTAATATGGCAACAATCAGATGTATTTTTTTTATTCTTCAAAAGGAAGTTCGCGAATCTGTTTCAAAAGACCGGCTGCCTGTTCCTTGAGAGCCTCAACACGCAGTCTTATGGAATCGACAAAACCATTGCTTCCCTTTGCACTGACCATTGCCAGATTGTTCTCGTAGGTCTGGATCTCTGCTTTCAGGGTATCATACTGACGCTGGAGCTTTTCGCGTTGGGTGAGATTCTCGCCGGGACGCTGTGACTGCTGGCGCTGTCCTCCCTGACGGCGGCGGTCTGAAGGCTTGACGGCTGCAGGAAGGTTCTCAAGAATCATCCTGTATTCGACGGCGATCTTTTCCTTTGCCTTGAAAGGAACGAATCCTATGGTCTGCCACTGTGCAAGCAGCGACTGGGCTTCGCGGATATCGTCATCGGACATATTCTGAGCATCAAAGGCCTTGAGCTTTTCAAGTATCTCCTTCTTGGCGGCCAGATTCTGGTTCTCTTCGTGACGCTTGGCTGACGTGTTCTTGTCACGTGCCTCATAGAAATGGTCACAGGCCGATATGAAACGCTTCCAGATGCTGGCAGTGAACTTCTTCTGAACGGGACCTATCTCGCGCCATTCCTTCTGGAGCTGGGCAATCCTGTCGCCGGTCTCCTTCCAGTCAGTGCTGTCCATAAGGGCTTCAGCCTGTTCGCAGAGTGCTGTCTTGCGGGCCAGATTGTCAGACATTCCGTCCTTTGCCTGCTTGAAATATTCTCCCTTCTTGCTGAAGAAAGTGTCGCACGCTGCACGGAAACGCTCGAATATCTTCTGGTTCTGCTTGGCCGGGGCAAAACCTATCTCCTTCCATTTTGCCTGCAGGGCAAGTATCTCCTGGGTCTTGTCATTCCAGCTCTGGAATGTCTTGAGACTGTCAAAATCAATGCCCTCGATGAGCTCGCAGATTACGGTCTTCTGGTCCAGATGTTCCTGCTCGTTCTTCTTGATTTCCTCAAAATGCTGCTGGTGGCGGCGGTTTACAATGGTGGAAGCGGTCTTGAACCTGTTCCAGATTTCTTCACGTGATTCCTTGGTGACAGGGCCTGTCTCGCGGAATTTCTGGTGAAGCTGCTGCAGAGAACGGAATGCGGAAATGACATCTTCCTCCTGAGCAAGTTTTTCAGCTTCTTCACAGAGGGCAATCTTTGCCTCCATGTTCTTCCTGAAGTCATATTCGCGGAACTCGTTGTTCAGTTTCTGAATGTCATAATACTGCTCAACAAGCTGCTGGTATGATTTCCAGAGGTCATTTGCCGCTGTCTGAGGAACTTCCTTTATTTCCTTCCACTGGTCAGTGAGTGCCTTGAATTCAGAATAAGGAACATCCTGTGTGTTGGCTTTTTCAACCAGTTCCCTGAGCTGTTCGAGAACAGCCTGCTTCCTGACCAGATTTTCCTGCTGGAATGCTTCCAGAGCCTCCTGGGCAGCTGCCTTCTGCTCCTTGATTATGTTCATGAGCTTGCGGTACTGGTCTTCGAGCGGATCCAGCTCGGGCTTGAAATCCTGTTCTGTACCTCCTCCTTCAACAAAAGCTGCAATCTGTGCTTCCAGAGCAACTTTCTGAAGCCTGTAGAAGGTCTGCTTCAGGGATTCGAGTTCGGGCCTTTTGGCCAGTGAAATGTCTGATGCCATTTCCTTAAGGCGGTCAATCACTTCTTCGCGGGTGGAAATGGTCTTTGGCGCTGACTGAACATCGGATTTGGATTCCTGGATGTTCTCTTGGTTCAATTCCTCATTCATTTTTTAGGAACGGTTACTGGTTAAAACATTGCAAAGAAAGCAAAATAAAACTATTCTTTGTCAAAATAACGTCTTTTTTTATCGGCTCAGCCCATTGTGCTGACTACCAGCATGTAAATTACCATACCGAGCAGGTCGTTGGTAATCTGGACAAAGGGACCGGTGGCAATTGCCGGGTCAATGTGGATCTTTTCGAAAATCAGCGGCAGGAGAGTGCCCCACAGCGTGCCTATCAGAATAAGGGCGAACATGCTGACGGGAACGGCATATGTGACCGGCGATGCCCAGCCGAACTTGAACATGTTGTATCCAAGTACAAGAAGCGACAGCACAATGGCGTTGATGAGTGCCACGGCGCTTTCCTTGAAGACCTGTCGCCATATGTTGGATGTGGTGAGCGAACCGTTGGCGAGTCCCTGGACGACTATAGCCGATGACTGGGTGCCTACGTTACCGCCTGTACCGCCGATGAGCGGGATGAACAGCAGCAGTTCGGTACATTTCGTGAACGTGTTCTCGAAGTTGCCGAGCAACATTGAGTTCAGGATGCCTCCAAGCATTCCTATCAGAAGCCATGGAATGCGGGCCCATGTCTGGCGGAACACGCTGTCATCGGCCTCAACGTCACCGGTGATACCTGATGCCATCTGGTAGTCATGCTCCTGCTGCTCACGGAGTTCGTCGATGACATCATCGACCGTGATCTGACCCTGGAGCCTTCCTATGCTGTCAACGACCGGAACTGCCACCAGGTTATACTTTTCAATGAGTTGGACCACATCATCAATCGGGGTATCGACCCTTGTGCTTATCAGGTCCTCGTCCATGACGTATTTCACTTTGGAGACCGATGGGTTGGTGATCATCTTCTTGAGCGGGAACACGCCCTTGAGACGTCCGTCATTGTCAACCACATAGACGTTGTGTATGTCATCGAGATCTTCGGCCTGCTTGCGCATTTCCTGCAGACATTCAGGCATACTCATGTTCTCGTTCACGACAACCATCTCAGTACCCATGAGACCACCGGCGGTGTCCTCATCGTACTGCATCAGATCGACAATGTCACTTGCCTGTTCAATGTCTCCGATATGCGAGAGCACCTCCTCCTGCTTGTCCTCGTCAAGTTCCTGGATGATGTCGACGGCATCGTCAGTGTCCATGTTGTCAATGAACTTGCTGGCAATGATCTCACTGGGCAGCTCGTCCAGCAGTTCGCGACGGCTGTCCTCGTCCATCTCGACCAGAACGTCGGCGGCCGTCTCGTTGTCAAGCAGACGATAGACGAAACGAGCGTCATCAACGTCAAGTTCGTCACACAGTTCTGCAATGTCGGCAGGGTGCATGTCCTCGAGGATTGCACTCAAGGCCTGTGAGTCCTGCTTTTCGATAAGTTCCAGAATGTTGTCCAGATATTCCTTCTCCATAACACGATTCTGTTTTTCGTCCCCTGAACTGTAGGGGCATGTTCTTGAAATCCTGATATCCTACTCTCGCGTGTGCGCTCCTTCCAGAAGGTTGGTCAGTTGGATGAAATCTTCAACTGACAGCTGTTCGGGGCGCTTGTCCAGATATGGGCAGTCCGCCGGGAGAGGCGAGTCGGGGGCGTATACCTGACGAAGGGAATTGCGCAGCATCTTGCGCCGCATTCCAAAGGTGCACTTGACCACTTTCTTGAAAAGGGCTTCGTTGCAGCCCAGAGTGGTACGGGCGTTGCGGGTAAGGCGGATGACTGCGCTCTTGACCTTTGGAGGCGGGTCAAAAACGTTTTCGTGAACTGTGAAAAGGTATTCGGTATCATACCATGCCTGAAGGAAAACGCTCAGTATTCCGTATTCCTTCGTGCCGGGGGCTCCGCAGATACGCTGTCCCACCTCTCGCTGTACCATGCCGGTGCAGCAGGGTATGAGTTCCATGTTGTCCAGCATCTTGAAGAAAATCTGGCTGGATATGTTGTACGGGTAGTTTCCGGTAAGAACGAACTGACCACCGTCAAACAGTGTCTTCAGGTCCAGTTTCAGGAAATCTCCTTCAATGACATTGACTTCCGGCATGTTCTCATGCAGGTATGCCACTGACTCGGAGTCAATCTCTATGACCTTGAGCTGGCGTTGGCGTTCTTTGAGGAATTGTGTCAGGACCCCTGTTCCAGGTCCTATTTCAAGGATTGGAAGATCGGGACGACAGTCAACTGTGGCGGCAATTGCCTGCGCAATGCCCATGTCCCGAAGGAAGTGCTGGCCCAGGGCCTTTTTGGGTTTTACAGTCCGCATTGTCATCCATACAGTTGTTGATCTTTCCGTTTATCG
>JAKSIU010000034.1 GCA_024398615.1 Bacteroidaceae bacterium | reverse complement strand
GAAAGGCAGCATACAATAAAAGGCAGGACTTTTTTCATATCTGAGTGTTTTGGGTAAGTGTAAAATTGCAATTTATCTGCGCGAATGTAGAAAATCCAAGGCAAATTGTCCCCATGTCTTGAAATGAAAAAAACGGTTCGCTCCGAGTACCTGTCAGGAATAACTGGTTCAGTATATATCCTACTTGCAGACTGGCCGAATAGTCAGACCTGTGTAACGGTTACGGAAATTGCTGTTGATATTGTTCCAGCTCGTAATTGAAATGAAAAGGGCCCTTGACGGGTCCGGCTCATAAAGCGATGAAGACCAGTAGTAGCCTATCGCCGTTGAAGGGTCAGACTGGGCAAAAGAGTTGTTGAGGGAACTGTTGACCATGCACCATGCAGCCGGCAGGAAAATGGAATTTCCGGTAAATCCGGATTTATTGCTTTTAATCTCATAGCCGGATACATCGTTGCGTGAAGTCCAGGTCCATGTGCAGTTTTCGCTGTCCATCAGTTCTGCCCATTCAGCAGCGGTCGGAATGCGCCACCTGTCACCCCAATTCTTGTAAGCCACATCATCGTCAGGGGAGATGAAGCATATTTCGTCATGGAACCCGTCCTTGCCTTTGGAAGTGTCATTGCAGTATTTGGTCAATGTGGAGCCGGTGCCGTAGCAATGAGCGTATGTAAGCCAACTGTAGTCACCCTTCTCCTCAGTTTCAGCCCATGCATAGTAACCGCCATGGTCCTCAGGGGTTACGGCACCAATGTTGCAGGTGGCCCATTTCACACTCAGGCCAAGGTCAACATATTCGTGAGTCTGCAGCAAGGGTCCGTCAGCGTTGTATCTTAGAAGTTCCTGACGTTCTTCCTTCCAGTAGCGTTCTACGGCTTCATCAAAGTCCTTTCTTAACTTGGGGTCATCGGAACTGACAAGACCTTCTTCAATCATTTCGTCAACATATTCGTTGGTCTCCTTTATCTGATGCCGGATGATATCGTAATAGACTGATGGAATGCCCTGGGACTCCATCTCCTCACGGGAAACCGTCAGCACCTGGTGGATTCCTTCCATACTGACGTTTGTCATCATAAAGTCCATTACCTTTACCTTCATTTCAAGCTGTTCGGCTGTGAGTTCGTTTTCCGGTACACTCAGAACTGTCTGCTTCAGGAGTTCCCTGTACTCGTCCGACTCCTTCTGTTTTTCAGGCGGGAGGGATACTCCCAAAGCTCTGTTCACATAATCCACATCATTCTCCTGGCCGTTCATCTGCAATCCGGACACGATCTCAAGCGTTATAGGTTCATGGCAGATGACACCCTTCAGCACAGCCCCTTCCATCCATTCCCTGGGCTTTGATGCGGGAAAGACAATCTGGAAATAGTTGCTCACATGGTCGCCGCCGCGGTCAAAGTCCTGGTCGGTCTTCACCCCTTCAAAGCGCAACGGCTTGAGTTCACGGCCGTTTGAGAATGTCAGTGTGAAGTCACTGCCTACATATCCCTTTACCGAATGGGGTTCCATGATGGACATTTCCATATAGACTACAGTTTCGGTTCCGGTCAGGTGTGCTGTAGTAGCCCGAACCACGTCCGGAATGTCCTTGTGTATGTTGATGGTCTTGAGTTCGTAACGGTCATAAAGCAGCATTGTGAAAGAATCGTCCTGTTCCGGTCCTTTGTCCGATACCTGCAGTCCGCGTACGCATACGCTGCCTTCCTCGCTGTCAATCAGATCGACCGTACTGACATCATCGGGCAAGGCGGGGTATGTGAGCGCAAAATAATAGTATCCGCTTTCAGGACTCCAGAAGTACTTGTCATCAAATCCTTCAAGGCCGTAATGTCCAATCTCCTTGTATTCTTTCCCGTTTGCCCTGAGTGAGTATCCTGTCATGGAGGTCAGCCACAGGTCATTGCCCTGGAAGGAGTAGAACAGAAGCACCGTTTCCTTTTCAGTTCTGATGACATTTGTAATGTGAAGCCATGGACTGTTCTGATTGTACTGGTTCCTGGGGTTCTGAATGCGTACACCCTTGTCAAACCAGTCGCTTGAGACCGATGCGTTCAGGCGTGACATGACGTCCAGGGCCTTTTCACCGGACTTTGCATCAATCTTCGGCTTCTGAGGTATAAGGGTAATGGAATGTGGACCCATATCGCCTTTGTACATCTGATACATGTCAGGCAGACCTGTCAGATCAGCGGCAGGTGAAGGGTCGTCATACACTACTGCCACCTGGTCTATTCCGCGCTTCCATGCGGCCTGTGCCATGGATATGGCATCGGACCAGGGCATGTCATGCGGATAGATGGCAATGCCGTGGCCGTCGAACATGCCTATCCACCTGTTCATCAGGTCCAGGTCTCCTGTTATTGACAGGGTCCTGTACTTCCTGTCGGGGTATGCCCATGAATAGCGCAGTACGTCCTGCTGTTCGCAGTTCATTTCAAAGCGGTACTGTCCGCCACCAAGGTCAATTATATGCGGACGGCGGTACTCAGGCATGGTCATGTGCTCCAGCATGTAGTCATCAACAGCCACCGAAACCTTGATTCCGTACCGGTCCAGCTGCTCGGCCAGCGGCTGGACCTTTTCAAGCGTGATGCTGTCATCGTCCATATACCGCAGGCTCATGCGTGTGGTCTTGAACTTACGGTACTTGTGCAGATAATCGGCTATGTCACCTGACTTGACCGTTGCTTCAACACCGTCGAATGTACGCACTTTGGCCGTGCCGTCACCGAAAATCCATACGCGGCCGTCTTCGAACACCGGATATCCGTCAGGTGCGGCAGCTGCATAACCTGAATTGAAAACCATGAATACGGCTGCCAGCAGCAGAATTGCCAAACTGCGCAATCTGGACAACGATCTTGATTCGCTTCTTTCCATCATATCTATTCTTTTTTTAAGGTTTGTCTCTCTGAGCCAGCTGCTCATAGGATAGCCGTGGTTTGCAGCCAATGTTCCTACAAGCATGGTCTTGTAATCGTTTTCCGCCGTTCCGCTTTCAATGACCGAGCGGTCGGCCTCATATTCATGTATCAGTTCCATTTCCATTTGAACAGGCCTCATTGCAGGGTTGAACCACTGGACGGCACTGATTACATCGGTCAGCAGCAGGTCAAGCGAATGCCACTTGCGGGCATGCAGGCTCTCATGCTGCCATACAGCCTTGTTTTCCATCTCAAGCCACTGTCGGGGCATGACAATGCAGCGCATCCAGCTGACCGGCTGGCTTACAAGGTCCGATTCAATGAGATCACATCCTTCAATACGGTTGCGGTATTCTCCGTCTTTAATAATCCGCATTATCTCTCTCACAGAAAACGCTTTTCTGACAAGACAGAATGCCACACCAAGGCAATAGGCCACAAACAGAATCAGAACCCAGTTCCATGACATATTTACAGGTTCGGGTTCAGCATAGGAATCATATTCTATGACCGATGCCGTTTCCTGCATTTCAGACTGCGGTGTAAGTTCAGCTGCCTGCATTCCATCGGAGAAACCCTCTTCTTCCTGTGCGTTATCATCGGCCATAATTGCCCCAACCGGAATGATATCATGAAACCTTTCCGGAAGAGTGAGTCTGACGGCTGGAACGCAGAATGACAACAGCAATATGAGAAGAAGCACCTTCCTGTTGAAACTGTGAAATGTCAGTTTTGACAAGAGAAGCCTGTACAGCAGGAACGACATGGCCAGAAGCACTGCCACCTTCAACTGATATATCAGAAACTGTTCCATGATGACCGTCTATTCCGTTTGCTGTGATTCCAAGCGTCTTATCAGTTCCTTGAGCTCCTGAATGGATAATTTCTCATCCTTTACAAGTGCCGATACGGCATCGACGTATGAATTCCCGAAGCAGTGGGTGACAAGCCCCCCGATTGTAGCGTTGCTGTATTCCTCACTGCTTATTACGGCATGATACCGGAATGTTCCGCCTTCCTTGACATGGTCCAGAAAACCATTGGACTCAAGCAGTCTGACCTGAGTTGAAATGGTGCTGACATGCGGCTGTGGCTGAGGGAAGTGAGCCCTAAGTTCCAGTACGGTCATTGCCCCATCCCTCCAGAACAGCTCCATCAGTTCGCCTTCGCGTTTGCTTAATCGTTTCATTTCTGTTTATGAATTGTTGCGGCAAATATACGAACTATATTTTATAAATGAACTATGTTTTATAAATTATTAATCAGTAGTGTCTGATTTTTCTGAAGCGGTCCCAGACCTGGCCGGTATTCTTCTTCCAGCCTTTAGGAACCCTCAGCACTGCGTGTCTGTAGGCCTGCTCGTCAAATGCATTGTCCGGACAGATTATGGTCTCATCAGAAAGCAGAGTAACGGTGTCCAGGGGGCATAACCGCTCAGTCGATATTTAGTGGGGAAAGCATAGTATTACTTTCCCGTAAGCGAAACGGGGCCATCCACTCACCGCGGCTCTCCAAATGGCTTTCCCGTAAGTAAAACACGTGGGATTGCTTACCGCGATGTGCTTTCCTGATTTTGGTTGACTCGATTTGTAGTGTAAACCCTGCATTTGCACAATTTTAGCGCAAGGCGGGCATTCCTCGTCCCTTCCGGTTCCGGTGGAAATGCCGCCATGGAATCATCGGCAGAAATGCCCACTGAGAGAATCATCGGCTTGAAGCCGCAGAGTGCTATTTCCGAACCTTGATAGTAGCGGCATAAGCGCTGTTGCAGAGTCCCAGCACAGCCGAGACGACGAACAGCGTCTCAATGCCCAGCACCTTCCATATCCATCCGCCAAGCAGGGCAATGAAGATGGTAATGAAATGATTGACCGAAATGCCGGTGGAAATTGTGGCACGCATCTCCTCAGGGCTGTCCGAAATGTCCTGCACATACACATTCGAAGCCATGGATGCGAGTGAAATTACTGAATCCAGAACGTAGTTCACACAGCACACAATCATGGCGGTATGCATTGGGAACAGATGATGCGCAAAGCCGTAGAAGAAGCACACGATGACCAGAACCAAAGTGTCGCCAATCATGACAGGCTTGTACCCGACACGGTCTATCAGTCTGCCCACCAGTGGCGCAAGCGCAAAGCAGGCTATTGCCGATATGGCGAAAAGCAGGCTTACAGTACCGGCATCGGCCCCATAGAACAGGATGAGCACATATGGACCGAATGTGAAGAAGACCTGTTTGCGGGCTCCGTAGAACACTTCAAGCATGTAGTATTTCGAGAACTTCTTCCTGAAATAGAAACGGCTGCGGTTCCGGTCTGTTTCGCTTTTGCCTGTCAGTTTCAGGCTGACCAGCAGTGCCGCCAGCATGAATATGGCCGCAACCATGAAAGTCGGTGAAAACAGTGCTGTACTCTGCACGACCGCAAATGCGGCAATGACTGCAACATAACCAAGCAGATTGCCTATCTGGTAGATGGAGTTCTGATAACCCAGTGCCTGACCGCCCTTCCCCTCTCTGGAATATTCCAACGACAGGGTGTTCTTCATGCCAAGCTGTATATGTTCGCCTGTAGAGTAGATGAATATGGCCAGTATGACAAGCACCTTGGCAGGAGTGATGAATGCCTGCATTGTCATGCCTGCAACCATAATCAGCATGCCTATCTTGTACATTCTCTCGGCCGATGACCTGTAGAACAGAGCAAGGATAAGCACAAGCATCAGCCCCGGAAGTTCACGGAAGAACTCGGTCAGGCCACGGTCGAACTCCTGCATGCGTACTACCTCGGCCATATAGTTGTCAATGACCCCCTTGTAAAGTCCGAAACCTATTGCCGACAGCAACAGCGACAGGAACAATGCCCTGTAATGTGATTTATCCTTGAAAATGTCCGCCAGTCTGTTCATGGAATTACGCCTTTGAAAACGCCCGCAAAAATATCAAGAAATTCTATCGTTGGGTCCTATATGGCAAAAAATAGAAAGAGTCAGGCTATTTTGTAGTCTGACTCTATTGGAAATCACAATGATCTGACTGCATCAGCCGAAAGACCCGTATAACGTTGAATTAGTTCCAACGGTTGTCCATCCATTTTCATAGCCATGGCAATCTCCATAGATTTTGCTTCCATTCCTTTTTCCAAACCTTTCTCCATTCCTTTTTCCATACCTTCACTGACGGCACAGTGAAGTGCGGCCTTCTGGTCTATTATGTCCTTCTGACGGGCATAGTATTCTTTTATTTCCTTTTCATCCATGGCGGCAAACTTACTCATTTCAAACAATTTTTCAAAGCCTTTGCCCTGCAATTGGGGTGGAATCTCCTTCATCGAACCAATGTTGTTGAAAATGAATGCCATCTCTTCTGTCCTGTTCTCCAGCTGCTCAAGCGTTTTCCGGAACTTTGGCAGCTCTATTGTAATGTAGTGGAGATGGTCGGTCAGAACGGCATCGGAATCATGGTCGTTCCTTATGCTGTATGAATTCAGGAAATTGTCATTCGGCTTTATGTCCGGCAGGATGAAATCAAGAATTCCTATTACATAAACTGGAGTGAACGCATAGTCCCCGTTGTCCAGTTCGCCGACGAAGTTCCGGACCGGAAAACTGGAATAGAAGACCATTCGGTCACCGAAATGTTTCTGTTTCCTGACCTGCATCTCGATTTCCAGGTATTCGCCCGACTGTGTTCTGCATGACACGTCAAAGATGCCCCTCCGTTCTCTGGCACCGTCTCCCATCTGTTCCTGTGCTGACAGCCTCACGCTTACAATGTCTTTCTCCGGCAGAATGCAGTTCACCAGCTGCAGCAGCGCCTCTTCATGTCCAGGTGTGGCAAACACGAACTTGAAGGCGTAATCATTCTTCAAATCTACAAATACAGGCCGATGCCTGTCCTCATGGTGCGTTCTCACGATTCTGTTCCTTTCTTTCATGATAGAATGTTTTTGAGATTATACAAAAAAAATGGGAGCCATGACCGCCCTATGACGGCTATGGCTCCCTATCAGTTCAGTTGCAAAAGTAAAATATTCCTTAGAATTAGAGAAAAAGCCAGGAAATATTGTCAGTAAATAATTTCGCGGCTGACGGTGGCGAATGTTGACAGATGGCCTTCGCTGTTCGTCTTCCGCATGTCGCGGGCGGTCCAGTTGCCGGCAGCATCGGATTCCGTATTGACCACAATGACATGTTCCGTCCAGCCCTGCCCCTGCTGCTTGATGATTGAGCGGAACGGTTCATAGCTTCCGTTACGTGTCTTTGTCACTATGTACTGGTAGCCGGTCGGTGTCATGTCAAGCGACTCTATCTCCATGGTGCGCATATAAGCTTGTGTAAGACCGGTGCCTGAACTCTGAACGCGTGGTGAGAGACGGGCGCAACGGCCTTCATCGTCTATTACAAGCACGCCTTCTTCCGGCGTAGTGTCCCGGTACCTTTCACTTACCATCATGCGGGTTACCGGTCCGTGGTCCGATGAAAATGAAGCAATCCACTTGCCCGATGCGTACAAGTATGTGACAGTCCATGACTCCTTGTCCATATTGCCGTTCTCGTAACCGTAACGCTTTGTTTCATTGCCTTTGGCATCGAACTCGTGGATTATGGTCTTGGTATATGCCGAACCATGGTTGCCATAGAATACGGGCAGTTCAGTCACGGTATATGTATCGGTGGCCCTGGCGGGACTGCCTTTCAGTCTGACGGGAGCAAAGCCCTCAACTGCCGTTTCCAGCGAAACCAGAACGCGCTGTCCCCAATATTCAGGACTGATGTCACTGCCACTTTGGGATTCTGTCTGAGCGGCATGGTTCTTGACGGATTTACTGTCTTTCATTACTATCCACCCTATTACAGGTTCCAGAGCTTTGGTTACAGAGTCCTGTTTCAGAGCTGCTATTCCAGCCATAAGCTTCATGGGTGTTGATTTCAACACCGTTCCGTCTACGTCAACATCGTTCAGAATAAACGGAGTCTGACACATTTCGCTTGGCATGGTCCGGTACGTCACCTGTGCCGGTCTGATACCGTTTTTGTCAAATGGAAAGAATTCCAGGAACCAGCCGTTGAACAGCGATGCAGGACCGCAGCCGCCATGAAGCCGGAGTTCCTCGGGTCTGTCACGAAGCGCCATATCCTGCCAGAACCGCAAATCCACATTGCCGTCCGATGCATTCACGAACTGCTCCAGAATAGGATCCAGACGGTCAGTCCATGGCTTCACTCCGAATTCGCCCAGTTTCCGTGTCTTTTCCCGGACTTTCATCCAGTCCTGAACCGTACCTTTAAGCGTCACACTTGGTATGCCGCAGACCAGACGCATGCCTGCATATGCAAAATATTTCTGCACAGCATCCATGAGCACTATCTTCGATGCCACCAGTTCTGTCGGACCTGTGGTAGTGAAATCGGCTGTAATGACATCACTGATGCCATCCTTCGTATTTCTGTCAATAAGGTCTGAAAAACCGCCTATCATATCTTCCCAACCGGCTCCAGGCCACATAGGCACCTCAAGAGTATCCTTTCCGTCATGCTCCACAATATATTTTCGGAACGTCTCGGGATCACGATTGACGAACTGAGAAAAGCCCTGGCAGATAACCATCCACACCTCGTCGGGTGACAGCACGACAGGCCGATGCTGTGCAAATGCATAACATACCATTGCAAAGAAGGGACTCTCGTCAATATAGACAAGTCCTCCAGTCTGAGGATTCAGTTCGCTGTTCCAGTTGTCCAGACTCGATTTCGAGTATTCTGCCCCTCCTGTCCATTCCATGGTAACCTCCCTGCCTGACTTGGTGCCAAGCAAATCCGAGGCAATTTCGACACCATCCACCTCAAATGTGGTTTGAACCGGTTTGTCTGTCTTTATGAAAATCACAGGTTCCGACTGTGCAGGACAGGCAGTACCGATCAATGACATTACAGCTCCGACAAGTAAAGAAATTCCAGTTATCCGCATGACAAAAATCTGTTTTGTTTCATGCAAAGATACTCATAAGCTAATGTCGAATCAAGAGAAACGCTCTTTTCGAATTCTTCATCCACCACACTCAATCCACTGATTATCAGCGGTATAAACAAGCGCACCAACAACAGAATTCTTCAGACCCCTGTTCACCAACAGTTGACATGATTGACAACTATGGATGTGTTAGCCTTTGTCAATTGAGACGCAATGCGGTCTGCATTCTCTTTAGTTGTACGGATGTCCATGAAGCTGACACCATTGTCGTGGATCTGCAATGAGCGGAATCTGCCTTTCTTGCTTTCCTTGTAGGATATGGTACTCATGTTGGATATCTTCATGGGGTACTTCTTATTACCGCTGAAAGTCAGGGTGTCAGCCTCCTCATCTATGATATACCTTGACAATAGATACGATACCAAGTAAACAGGTGTAAATAAAAACAAGACACAGCCGTAATGAAGGATGTACCTGACCCAGTTGTCGCCATCAACGACAAAATACAACACAAGACATGCAACAGATATGATGACTGCTGCGACGACAGACCATTTGACCAACTTAGGGTGTCTGGTGTTTGAGTATACGGTTCGCATAAATGGAAAATTAATTTTCGTTTCACTTAGCGGCGGCGTTGGGGCTGGACGTCGGTATTGAGCCAGACGAGCATGTTGCCGTTGCCGCGATGAGCCCAGGCATAATATGGAATCAGCTTGAGCGATACCTTACGGTTGCCGGAGGTGTTGCCCGACCAGTTGTCAATGGCATTGGCACGGATAGCCGTCATAGGATAACTGCGTCCTTCAACCTCCATCTCCATCTGTTCAGTCTCAAATTCCGGAACAGCCGGAAGAACTGCAGTCAGTACATTGAAGCTGTTGTCAACCCATTCTGCACAATAGACCAGCGGACCGCGCTCAACGGCCACGCGTCCACGGTCCTCGGCAACCTGACGGTGTGCGCGTACCGTACGTACCGGCATGTCGAAATGGATTTCAACCACATCGCCCTTCTTCCATTTGCGTTCAACCGGCAGGTAGCCGTTCCCAAGCAGACATTCTTCATCGGCAACCAGCTGGCCGTTCACCTTGATTTCAAAACCGGGTTTCAGATTGTCGCTGTAGGTGTAGAGGTCCGTTGGAACCACATGATTGCGCACCCACCCCGGGATGCGGATGTTCAGAGTCATGTTCCTGCCGGTGGCCTTGTCAATCTTGAGTGTGATGTCACCGTTATCGGGATATGAAGTGGTCTGGGTCATGGCAAAGCTCTTCCCGTCCACCTTGGTATTGAGCTGACCCGTCATGAACAGATTGACGAACAGCTTGCTGTCACGTACAGCATAGGCATATCCGGGAACTGAAGGGATGAAACGGCAGATATTGCTGGGGCAGCATGCGCAGCCGAACCAGGCCTGACGCTGATGCTGTCCGTGACTTTCAAGCGGATTAGGATAGAAGAAAGCACCTCCATCCAGACTGACTCCGCTGATTACGCCATTATAGAGAGCACGTTCCAGGACATCGATGTACTTGGAATCTCCATGCAGCAGGAACAGACGATAGTTGGTATAGACATTGGCAATGGCGGCACAGGTCTCGCAGTAACCGTTCATGTTAGGCAGATCATAGTCTTCGCTGAAACCTTCATTGCTTCCGGAAGAACCTATGCCACCGGTCAGATACATACGGCGGCCCACCATATTGTCCCAGATATTGTCAATGGCACGGACATACGATTCATCGCCTGTCAATGCGGCGACATCGGCCATTCCGGAATACATGTATCCGGCACGGACGGCATGTCCAACAGCCTCAGTCTGCTCTATTACAGGCAGATGCGACTGGTCATACTTGTCACGGCGTGCAGTCTTTCCCTTATTGTCAAGGAAGAGTTTCGCTTCGTCCAGATATTTCTTTTCGCCGGTAACCAGATACAGTTTCGCAAGTGCCATTTCGGCAATCTGATGCCCCGGGACCAGTACCTTCTGATCCGGACCATATCCTATTTCGCGGCACACACAGTCTGCATACCGGATTGCAATATCAAGGAACTTGCGGCTTCCGGTTGCCTGATAATGGGCAATGGCCCCTTCTACCATGTGTCCCAGATTATAAAGCTCATGGCTTCCAGTCTCTTCGCCAGCCCAACGGGTCTTGCCGGACCAGTCATGTGGGTGTTCCAGATTCATTGTACGTGCCGTATAGAGATATCCGTCAGGTTCCTGAGCTGCTGCAACAATGTCCAGCACACTGTCAATGTAGGCCTGAAGCTTTGCATCGGGATAAGTCTGGAGCAGATAGCTTGCTCCCTCAATGGTCTTATATACATCAGTATCGTCAAACGGGAACTGGGTAGGACGATAGTTGCTGCTGTTGTCACCACGTGCCGTTTCAGCCATTTTGGCTGCGGCATTCTCAAAATTGGTATAACGGTCCGTCTCTTCGCATTTACTGAAAGCAAGAGGTATGGTCACCTCCCGGCTCTGACGGATTCTGCGTCCCCAGAAACTGTCTTCACTGATTTTGACCTGGGTAAAAGGCACCCCACTGGTCGGGTAACTTGGTTTCTCCCCTCCTTTTGCAGCAGAGAGGAAAGGCAGGCAGCATGCCACGCAAAGTATTGTTCTGACTTTCATATCTGTATATTACTTTTCCATTATGTCCGTATAAATGATTCCGTCCAGATGATCTGTTTCATGCTGGAAAATGACAGCCGTGTATCCTTCAACCATCTCGGTCGTATCTTTCATTGTATTCATGTTTGTGTAGGCTATAATAATCTGCTTGTAGCGCATTACAGTCCCACGCATATCCGGAACTGACAGACAGCCCTCAATACCTGCCTCTTTGTTTCCGAATGTTCCCAGAATACGGATATTGGGATATACCTCAAATGGATCTCCTGTCTTGTCAAAGCGCTGGACCGCTACAACCCTACGGTTTATTCCAACCTGAGGACCGGCTATCCCAACTCCATCCTGAGCGGGGTCGGTAACGGTTGCTATCAGCTTCCGGCTAAGCTCACTGTATTCATCGGACTTGAGGTCTTTTATTCTAAGGTCCTTGCTTACAGTTCTCAACACAACTGAATCCTCCGGATTGTCAATTGTATAGACGCGCATCACATCGGGCTGGCCGCTTATGATTTCCTTTTCCGATGATTTCCACGAAGTGCATCCTGTCAGGACACATAGTACGATCAAGATGCCGGTTTTTCCAATTTTCATTTATTTGAAGAGCTTTTGTGCAAAAGTATTCAGATACAGACGCCAGTTGGCCCATACATGGCCACCGTCTGACTTGAAGAATGTGTGTTCCAGACCACACTGGGTCATGGTCTCGTCAAGAGTCACCGAATTGTTCCAAAGGAAGTCGCTTGTACCACAACACAGGAAATAGAGTCTGACACCTGCCTTCTTAAGTGCTGTAATCTGTTCCGGAGTGGAACTGCCGGCTGCGGAAAGCGGGCATATCCAGTCAAACATTTCCGGATAGAGGTTTGTCGCTGTAATAGTATGGCCGCCGCCCATGGAAAGACCGGCAATGGCACGTGACTCAGGCTTGGCAATAACGCGGAAGTTCTTTTCTATGAAGGGAACTATCTCGGTGCAGAGACTCTTCACGTAAGCGTCCTGCATGGCAGGATCACGACGGTCAATCTGCTTTTCCGGCAGTCCGAAAGTCTGTGCAGCCTGCTGTCCGGGATTGCCATTCGGCATTACCACGATCATCGGCTTGGCAAGACCCTTTTCTATCAGATTGTCAAGAATCTGCGCTGCACGTCCCATTGAGACCCATGCTTCCTCATCGCCGCCGGCACCATGAAGCAGGTATAGAACCGGATATTTCTGTTTGCCTTTCTCATAGCCGTAAGGTGTATATACGGTAAGACGACGGTTAATGCCAAGAATACCGCTGTCATACCACATGTAGCTTACTGTACCCCGCTGATTTGCTTCCTTGTAATTCTCGCTCCTTTCACCTGGCACGAATACCATGTTGAGATAACGGGTTCCATCACGCTGCACCATGAAATTCTGAGGATCATTGACAGACACGCCGTCAACAACGAAATTATAAGTGTAGATTTCAGGTTCCGGAGCATCAAGAGTAATCTCCCATATGCCATTCAAACCTTTAGTCATTGGCATTCCGGAAGCATTCTGGCCTTCCATCCAATTGCCCTGAAGTGAAACCTGTGTAGCATAATTCGCATTTAACCTGAATGTCATCTTTCCATCCTTGACTTCGGGTGAAACCACCTGTTGACGGCCTCCCCTGTTGAAATTGGAGAGTTCCTGGGCCCATGCGCCACAACACATGAAAACGCAAGTTGCCAATAAGAATAATTTTTTCATAGTCCGCTATCGTTTATAATTTGGAATCATAGTTGTTTCAAGGCCGATGACATACGCCTTACAGCCTCAAGGACCGTACTTCTGGGACACCCCACATTCATACGCATATATCCGTACCCACCCTTGCCGAACATGTTTCCGGGATTCATACAGACACCGCATCGGTCTGAAAAGAAATGCAGATAATCATCGGGGTTTTCAAATCCGAGTCCACGGCAGTCGAGAAAGACCAGAAACGAAGCCTGGGGTCTGATGACCCGTATTCTGTCGCTGAACGGAGCCAGTCCACTTTCCAGCAGATCAATGTTGCCGTTCACATATTCGAGCATGCTGCGGCGCCACAAATCACCCTCATCACTGTAACACGCAATTGCACAGTCATATGTGAACACATTTCCCAGATCCATGTCACTTGCATGGATATAGTCAAAGAAACGGCTGCGCAGAGAATCATCCGGCACTATTGTATGCGCACATACTATGCCCGGCATGTTGAATGTCTTTGAAGGAGCCTGCAACGTAATGGCAATTTCACGTGCCTTTTCAGAAACCGATGCGAACGGAACATGTCCGGCACCGTCCAGAATCATGTCACAATGGATTTCATCGCTCACCACGACAACACCGTTCTCATGACATATTTCAGCCACCTGCTCAAGTGTTTCACGGCTCCAGCGCATTCCACCCGGATTATGCGGGTTGCAGAGAATCATCATGCGGCAGCCCCTGATGTCACGTCTCAAAGAATCCAAATCCATATCGAACCCACGCCCGGTCCGTATCAGGCTGTTGCGGACAATGACACGTCCGTTTGCTTCAGGTACAATTCCGAACGGATGATATACAGGATCCTGGATAAGTATCCGGTCTCCCTTTTCAGTAAAACACTGGGTAGCCAGATATATGCCGGCAACGACTCCCGGAATGTAGTTGACATGTTCGGGCCGGACCTTCCAGCAATACTGTCTGTCACACCATGCCGCAATTGCACTGTGGTATTCATCGGAAGAGCAGGTATAGCCCAGAACACGTTGTGACATCCTTTTCTCTATGGCATTCAGGACAAAAGGAGGCGTTGGAAAATCCATATCGGCCACCCACATGGGCAACGAGCAGTCATTTCCTCCGCAAGATTCCACCATCCGGTCATATTTGAACGAATCGGTATTCTTCCGCTCTATCCTCTCATCGAAATCGTACTCCATAGCCATGAATCAATCCATTCCCAATTTCTGTTATTCCGCAAAGTTAATAAATTGGTCCAAACGAAGATATCATTATATTTGCGAATTGAAAATTACGACCGTATGGATATTGTAGATTTGAAGAAAGACTACCGCAAAAGCGGTGAAGGAGCAAACGGTGACAGTTACGACTGTGTGAATGACGCATCATTCATGCTGAAGATGTACAACACAGTCTATCCGACAGAAATGATTGCCACCGAACTCGACATTGCACGCAAAGTCTTCAGTCTTGGCATTCCGTCGCCACAGCCTGGCAATCTGGTAACTGACGGAGAACGCATCGGAATCCGATTCCAACGTATATTCGGCAAACGCAGTTTTGCACGGATGATTGCCGATGAGCCGGAACGGACGGAACCTTACACGCGTATGTTCGCACAATACTGCAGACAACTCCATTCCACGCAATGCCCCGATGGCATGTTTCCCGACGGCATCAGCCAGGCACGCAATCTGCTGGAATGTGACAAGGTCTTCACCCAAGACGAGAAAAATGTAATCAGCACCTTCATTGACAGCATTCCACAATGCCCGACGGCTCTCCATGGTGACATGCACATTGGCAATCTCATTTCCACCCTGCCAGCCGGATCGCCTCTTGCACAGGAACATACGGTCAATTTCATAGATCTGGGACAGTTCTCACGCGGCTGTCCGCTCATTGACCTTGGAATGATGCAGATTGTCTGCTTCCATTCCGATGAAGAATTCCGCCGCGAGACCTTTCATCTGACAGGAGAACAGACTCAAGCCATCTGGAACATATTCGTTGACGAGTATTTCTTTTCCGACGACCATCTCGCCGGGCACTGGTTCGGTCCCGATGCAACGCCACAGGACGTGTATGACGGTATTCTGCCCTACTCCTGTCTCAAACTGTTCCTGATTGAATTCAATTGCGGAGCACTATATCCTCATTTCGAAAAACTCATACGTCAGACTTTCGGATTATGAAAAAGACCATCATATTACTTGCCGCATTGTCGATTATCGGATCAATAAACGCCAAGGAACTGAAGTCCCCGGACAGGACCATCAGCGTAACGGTAACTGACACGACAATTCTGGTTTCAAAGAACGGACATGCAGTCCAGACCATTTTTGTGGACATGCCAGGCAAGAAGCAGAGCAGAATACACCACCACAAAGAAAGATATGAAATGTCGAGCGGAAAGCGACGCCTGTGCATGAACATGTCAAACGACTGCACATACATATCCGGATCAGACACACTTTTAATCAAAGCATTCAATGATGGTGTGGCATACCGCATATCAGCCGATGGCAGTTCAGCCATTCCCCGGCAGGAGTTCATCATCCCTGACGGTACAAGGCGCTGGATGCAGACGCTGAAGACCGATTATGAGGGATTCTATCCCATGTCAACACAGGGACATGGCGGCAGCATAGGTTACCCGGCACTGATCCAATATGATGACAGACTGTTCGGACTGATTGCCGAATCGGATGTTTCACATGGCCAGAGCGGTTCCCATCTAGACTGGAATGTGGGACGCAGTTCTTATTCAGTCACAGACACCGGTAATCCTGAATCGCACATGACTCCATGGCGGGTGCTTGTTCTCGGGTCACTGTCAACGATTGTGGAATCAACCCTTGTCACTGATCTTGCCCACCCCAGCATGATTGAAGATACGTCATGGATAAAGCCGGGCGTATCGGCCTGGATCTACTGGGCATACAATCACTCGTCAAAGGATTTTGAAAAGGTCAGGGAATACATAGACCTGGCTGCAGAAATGCACTGGCCATATAACCTGATTGACTGGGAATGGGATGTCATGTCGAACGGAGGAAACATTGAAGATGCACTTGCGTATGCCGCCGGCAAGGACGTGAAAGCCAATCTGTGGTACAATTCCGGAACGTCATGGATAGGAAACGGTGCACCCGGTCCCCAGGACAGACTCATAACAGCCGAAGCACGCGAGAAGGAAATGACACGGCTGGAAAAACTCGGAGCTACCGGCATCAAAGTTGATTTCTTCCTGCCCGACGGTCCGGATATGATCGACTACTACCTTGACATTCTGAGCGATGCGGCTCGCCACCACCTGCTGGTTGATTTTCACGGCTGTACGGTGCCTCGCGGTTGGAGCCGGACCTGGCCCAACCTGATGTCAATGGAGGCCGTATATGGAGCCGAATGGTACAACAACAACCGTCGCATGACCAATGCGGCACCTCAGCACAATGCTACCCTGCCGTTCACACGCAATGTCATCGGTCCCATGGACTACACGCCATGTACATTCACTGACAGCCAGAATCCACACATCACAACCGACTGTCACGAACTGGCTCTGCCAATCCTGTTTGAGTCGGGACTGCAGCACATGGCTGACCGTCCGGAATCATATCTGAATCTTCCCAAGCAGGTGAAGGATCTGCTGCAGGAACTGCCTGCCGCATGGGATGACACCAGACTGCTGGCAGGTTACCCCGGAGAATTCGCTGTGATTGCCCGTAAGAGTAACGGAATATGGTACATCGCGGGGATCAATGGCACAGACAAGCCAATGAAGATAACTCCTGACTACAGCCGCATTGGAGGCTTGAAAAAGAAAGGAATCACCCTGTTCACCGACAATGGCGACAAACCCGGAAAGGGATTCGACATAAGTTCCGATGCATCATCGGCACTGGCCATTGAATGTCCGGCAGCCGGCGGATTCGTCATGACAGTCAGATAAGGGCTCAGTCGAAATTTAGTGGGGCTTGCTGATATCAGGTCTCATTTTGAATACAGGTTTT
Source organism: Bacteroidaceae bacterium (assembly GCA_024398615.1). GTDB lineage: Bacteria > Bacteroidota > Bacteroidia > Bacteroidales > Bacteroidaceae > Colenecus. Next base: position 5,623 of record JAKSIU010000034.1, on the reverse strand, counting down.
GCATGATGGGTGGGTGGCTGTGCGACTACCGCTCCATGGCCTGCTTCTGCGGCTTTTCAGGCTGAAACGCGGAACTAGCGGCTTCACCGCTTCGGACAGCCGCGTTTCTTCACGCCTGGAAAGCCTTGGCGCTTGGCGGCCATTCCACGGAAAGTCCGCACAGCCACCCACCCATCATGCAAAAATGTCTCGGGCACAATTTCTCCTTTCTGTGAAGCTATTTTGATTGCCAATCCAGCAGCCAGAATACCCCACAAAGCCTATTCTCATGCACGATTGGCACGTAAATGGCCAATACAGGCTGATTCTTTGCCAACCCAGTAAGAAAATACCTGTTACAAACATTTCTGGCTACTGGATTGGTACGACCTTCTAACCAACCATTTGTATACACAGCCATAGCGGTATTCAGATGCGACGGGGTGTGTAAAGACGGCATAATTGGACAGTTACCTATTGAACCTTCTTATCAATCATCTATTATCCCATATTCAGTTTTTTCCTCTTTTGAGGTTTTACCTGCGGCCACATTAATAGCGATATTGGCAAACAATTTCGAAAGGTCTGTCATTTTAGGTTCTTCAAATTGTGGAACCGAAAGACCATAAGCTGTTGCCAAAATTGTAAAGTAATCATCTTTTGTAATCCGAGTCTTAAGATTTGGAATGTTCAGCGTGTTTTTATCTACTAAACGTTCATCTGTAAAGTATTCTGTTCTGACTCGCATTTCTTTATATAGGGAACCACCGCCACAATACACAATTGGACATCCATTCATTGCTTTTGTGAGCTTGCTGATGCCCATTTTATCCTTTACATTTGACATGTTTTTATAGTATTCCCTCTTAATCTTTTCAACGAGTCTGTTTAGTTGTGTTGATAGTTCATTACGATATAAGGTTAGGCCCTTTTCAAACAACGAACGATCGGACGTGAACAACTCTTGTGCATCTGAGATAGAAAAACCTTTGTTTTCTTCACAAAAAGACTCAAAAACGTAGTTTAGTCCTTTATGGAATGAATTCATTGTGTGAATGTCAGGAGTCAAATCTTCATTTATGGTAAAGAATGCGATATCTGTTGTTCCACCACCAATATCAACAAGGAGGTGCATTTTGCCTTGACTAAGTCTTTTCCTGTTAGTTAGTGACTGTAGGCCGGCAAATGCCTCTGGTAGCACAAAGAATCCATAATTATCCGCTTTTTCATAAATATCAGTTGTAGGCAAAACCGTCATTGACAAAAGTTCATGATAGTCTGTTTGACAAAAGTCCTCAGGAGAACTAAAGAACTCCATTAACTCCCGTGCAGCTACCAGTAATTTATATGCTTGTTTCTTGATCTGTTCCGAATGTATAGTATTTACGCCAGAAGGAACTCCCATCTGAACAGCAATGCTATCTTCGAATTTTTCATTAAACTTGTCAAAAACCATGCGTTTAACGTATAGCATCAGGTAAGTCAGATACCATACCGATAGTATATCTGCACCTATCGGATTATCTTTGTTCCAAGGATAATTAGCGGAAAACGAAGACAGTTTGAAATACTTAAAGTACAAACACCGTTTATTTTTGTTCTCCCAAGCAGATAATACTTTAGCATAATCGGACCGAATGGAATCCACCTTTTTCTGCCATATTGCGTGAGTTTCTAATATTGTATCACATTTCTGTTTCCAGCTATTGACTTGCTTGGTATAATCATAATCCACCTTCGCACAAGTTTGGATCCATTCTTCTTGGGCAATTTTGTTTTTATCTTTTCCGTTTGATATTGCCATAAGTTTCTCCTTCCAATCTTGCTCCACAACTTTTGGTTTCGGAGGATAGCTTTTATGTGGCTTATCTGGAAGCATGACAGAAGGTTCTTCGGGGAGTTCATTCATTATTGGTTTGGGGACAAGCACTCCCTTACAATGGTTGTCATCAACAAATCCTATGCCGATGGTATCATCTTCATTTACTTGAATCACCGAAGGAAACAATGTTGTGACTTCTCCTTCCGGGGTTAAAAACTCCACAAATTCATGGACAGTATCATTGTTGGGCATATAGCTCAAGCAGAGCTTTGATTGATGAGTCCCAAAATCAAGTCCAAGAGTAATATCCATATTAGTGTTATTTTAGAGTTATGTGGCTAATTGAAATAAGATGCGGTTCTTTCTCAATTACGCTAGCACTGTTGATAGTTTCCATAGCGTTGTCTCTCTCGAATTCCATCTTCTCAATATTGTATTTATCGATTGGAAGGATTTTTCTTGCTTTTTCCCGTTCGTCCTCCGACCAAGCATCTTGTGAATCTCTCAGATGTTTCTGGTAAGTGTCATTTAAATGAGCCAGTTGGAATTGATAGTATTCCTGATATTGCTTGGTTTGCATATCCTTATATGATTCAATCAAAATTGATTGATCTTCCATAAATTCCGTACGAATCACATTTATGCGTTCCGTCATTTCATAACGCATATTAAGAACTGCATCGCTACTAAGGACAGCATCGGCCAGGTATGATACAACGCCTGATTCCTGAGACTTGGCATACACAACATTTGCCGAACGGTTATCAGACAATGCCAGACCAGTTTTTGTATCATATAGAATAGGAGTTAACAGTTCTATCTTCTGAGTCCTTCCATACATCGTTTTTTCAGCCTCTAAGACATAAAGCGCCATATAATAATCACCTGTTTCAAGGTTTACCTTATTCTTAAAATCTGCTGAGTTTAGCTCAAAATTAAACGTATGTCCAAAAGCGTGCTTACCACTGTTAAAAAACAAATATGCTGATGTTATGAGAGGATGATAGGCATTTATGAATTCCAAACGCTTATTGTTATAAGCCACATCTTGATTGAAAGTCAACTCAATTTCCGTGGATTCAAATATTCGTGATTTGAATTGCCTGTTCAAGACTTCAAGGTCCTGCCCATGACCTGCAGGATAGAACTCTTCAAGAAAACTTGAGAGAATCTTTGGCTGTGCCTGTGGAATTTTTAGCAAATAAGCATCTTTAATAGACGGATGTGGCAATAGCACACATGAAGGAAGGCGCTTTTCTATCAATAGTTTAACGTAATTGAGGAGCTCATGTCCTGTGACATATCTATTAAGTTCATCAATTGTCTCAATTTCACGTTTGAAATAGAGGTCATTGGTTAATGTATTTGTCAGGCCTTCACTGACTTCTTCCAAATTGTTCTTTTCGGCTATCATGGCTTTTGCCACATCGTCAAGCATTTTGCAAATTTCTTCCTTTGAGCGTTTGCTGACGTAGATTTCTTTTTCAAGCTTCGTGAACCATTCCTGGATATTCCTAATGCCGTTCTTCTCCAAATCCTTGTCAAGAATCGCTTCGAGATCACCAATGCAGTTCTTGAAAATGCCAATTCTATCAAGCAACCGACTATAAATATCCACCTGAATTGAATCTTTCATTACCAGATTATAGATATGCACCTTCTCTGACTTTTGGCCGAAACGATCAATACGTCCGATACGCTGCTCTACAACCATTGGATTCCATGGTAAATCATAGTTGACCATCGCATTGCAAAATTGCATATCCAGGCCTTCACTTCCAACCTCAGATGACAGGAGAACAGTAAAACTCGTGACATTCCTAAATTGTTCTATACGTTTGAAGCGTTCTTCTGAAGGAATATCGCCATGAATCTGAATAGTCTGAAAACCTAATTTTGCAAGGCGAATGGCAAGGTATCTAAGTGTGTCTTTAAAAACAGCAAATACAATCAAATGTTTGAGTCCATCAGCCTTCAATGCACTGATGATATTTACAAGACTATCGACTTTGGAATCTGGATAGTCGCTGAACTTATCATAACCGTTTTCAAGATCCTCGGTCCTACTGAGACTGGCAAACACGCTGCTGGATACCATTCTTTTCCGCTGGATCAAGCCCAATGCATTTGTGGCTCGTTTACTATTCAATTCAAACGAAAAGTCGCAATCAGAACTATCGAGATATTCGTTAATAACGTTATCATAATTTCTCTTCTCTTCTTCAAATAGCTCAACGATAGTTGTGTGGGTATCTCGCTCTGCCTGAGAATAATCCGTTGTGATTTCTTTCTTACGAGTACGTGAAAAAACTGTATTCATCGGACTTAATGAAGATAAATCGGACTGAATACGGACCCGAGTCTCATTATCCTCTTTGCCAAATTCCAAGTCTCTTATTACACGTTGATATAAAGGCGAATCCTTAAAACGGTCTTCTATCGTAGCAGTATCACGAAAACAATAGATACCATCATCTCCAATTGAATAGAAAGTCGTGAATTCAGCCTCTTTCAAATATTGACGGATAGTTGGGAAAGCAATATTACTGTTTATCTGAGATATTGCAGTTATGAAAGGTGCATTGATGGCAAGTGAATTTTGGAATACTGCGTAATTACCATACTGGTCAGGATCAAGCAGGGAAAGAAGATTAAATAGATTTTCTTCACTGATCATTACCGGCGTGGCTGTAAGAAATACTGCTGCACATGGAGACTCCAGAATCTTTTTAATGCCGTAAAATGCTTGATTGCGATTTCTCATGCGGTGTGCTTCATCACAAAGGACGAAATCGAATCGCTTATTTGTCGTCTCCAGTAACTGCAGCAGTTTGTTATTGTCATTGTCACGGACTTTTTCATAATTGACAATAGCCCGGACGAACCCATCTCTATTCTTCATCTCATGCACTAGAGCATCCATATCGTAGATGCCAAATTCGAACCCAAACTTATCTTTGAGTTCGGTCTGCCATTTCTCCATCAGTGATTTCGGGCAAACAATCAATGCATTCTTTAATTCCCGCCTTGAATGGAGTTCAAGCATGATGTGTCCAGCCTCGATAGTTTTACCTAAACCGACCTCATCTGCAATAAGGACACGATGGTTTCGTGAGTTCAAAAACTTTAAAAGAGGCTTGAACTGATAAGCCTTGAAAATAGTTTTCGAGGCTTTTAAGGAAGATATTGTATTGTTATTGGTGTTGCGAATTTTATACGACGTATTAATACATGCAAAGTCTGAATTAGAGCCATAAATACCTTTGGCGCAGCAATCAAACGGATCGTCTTGGTTAACAATTGCCATAAGCGTAACTTCAAGTACGGTCTTACGATGTCCACTTTCAAATACTACGTCATATAACTGTTTCCCTGGTTTTTTGGGATATACCATCACAATAGTTCCAACTTCACCTGAAGAAACAGATTGAACCGCATTTCCTATTTCAAACTTTGCCATACTCTAACGGTCTTCATTTAATACACCTAAACAGAAGCAAATATACTCGTTCTTGCAATCCAGATTTCTACACATTAAAAAACTCATATAAAATGTACATCTTACCAACAGGTTGCGGAACCTGCCCAGACATCTGATGAAGGACCTATCTTCAAACCTCATTCCGCGTTTCTACCGGATTATACGGTTCCTCCTTCTGGCGCACTTTTCATCGGCCGTTTCAGTTTATCGGGCATTATCATTGGTCCTGCAGGTGCTTCACGCATATATGTGTAATTTATATTAATTTAAGTTTCGCAAGTTAGAGATTATACAGTAACGGGCACAAAAAAAGCATAGGATATTTCTGCAATTGGCAGAAA
>JAKSIU010000033.1 GCA_024398615.1 Bacteroidaceae bacterium | reverse complement strand
ATGATGAAGAGCCCACACAGATCACCATCAAGAATGTAGAGCGCCGCTATTCCCCCTGGAATTCCAAGCTCTATGGTATGAACAACCTGCATCGTTAATATTAAAGACAAATGAAAGAATTCAAATTCACAATAGACGGCAAGCAGTACACTGCAGCTGTCAATGAACTTGAGGACAATTTCGCCGAAGTAACAATTGACGGCAAGTCCTACAAGGTCGAAATCGAGAAAGAAGAAGCTCCTGTCGCAGCAGCAGTCCGCCGCCCGGCAGCATCAGCTCCCGCCGCAGCCGCAAAACCCGCCGGTCTTATGACCGTCAAGTCTCCGCTGCCCGGATCAATCATGAAGGTTCTGGTTGCAGCCGGCAAGGCTGTCAAGAAGGGCGATGTCCTTCTGACCATGGAATCAATGAAAATGGAAAACAACGTATGCGCCGAAGCCGACGGTACAGTCAAGGCCGTTTTCGTTGAACCCGGAAAGAACGTCATGCAGGACGACAAGCTTCTTGAAATTGAAACCGTTGCAGTCGCAGCTGCTCCCGCAGCCGCTCCCGCTCCCAAGGCAGCACCTGCTCCGACAGCAGCCCCCAAGGCTGCAGCCAAGGCCGAAGTTCCCGCCGGCGGTTTCAAGGTAGTAAGCCCGCTGCCCGGTTCAGTAATCAAGGTTATGGTTTCTGAAGGTCAGGACGTGAAGAAGGGTGACACCCTGCTTACTCTTGAAAGCATGAAGATGGAGAACGCCATCAAGGCAGAACAGGACGGAAAGGTAACAAAGATCGTCGTAAGCGCAGGACAGTCAGTCATGCAGGAGGACGTTCTCATGGTTCTCGGATAATCAGATAATATTGATATGGAAGATATTATCAGATTTTTTGGAAGCATGGGCTTCATGAACATGACCTGGCAGCAGGGACTGATGATAATACTCAGTTTCTTCCTGCTCTACCTGGCCATCAAGAAGCAGTACGAACCGCTGCTGCTCCTGCCTATAGCTTTCGGTATGCTCCTGACGAACCTGCCGCAGGCCGGCATGTTCCACAACGACCTGTGGGTTGCGTTCCTTGATGCAAACAGCCCCGCTTACCACAGTTATGGCACCATAATGAAGGAAGGCGGTCTGCTTGACATTCTCTACATTGGTGTCAAGGCCGGTATCTATCCGTGCCTTATCTTCATGGGCGTAGGTGCCATGACCGATTTCGGTCCTCTGATTGCCAACCCCAAGAGCCTTCTTCTCGGTGCAGCTGCACAGCTGGGTATCTTCATTACCTTCCTCTGTGCCAACTGGATGGGATTCACACCTGCCGAAGCCGGTTCAATCGGTATCATCGGTGGTGCTGACGGTCCTACATCGATCTTCCTGACATCAAAGCTCGCTCCGCATCTGCTTGGTCCTATCGCCATTGCAGCCTACTCTTACATGGCCCTTGTTCCGGTTATCCAGCCCCCTATCATGAAGGCTCTGACAACCAAGAAGGAACGCGCCATCAAGATGAGCCAGCTCCGTCCTGTCAGCAAGACCGAGAAGATCATCTTCCCGATTGCCATCACAGCCATCGTTTCACTGATTCTGCCCGATGCAGCTCCTCTGATAGGCTGCCTCATGCTAGGTAACCTTGCCAAGGAATGCGGTGTAGTTGACCGTCTCAGCAAGACCATGCAGAACGAACTGATGAACATTGTGGTAATCTTCCTCGGACTTACCGTAGGTGCTACCGCAACAGCTGACACATTCCTGAACATCAAGACTCTCATGATTCTTGCCATGGGTATCGTTGCATTCAGTATGGGTACAGCAGGAGGTCTTCTTCTTGCCAAGCTCATGAACGTGTTCTCAAAGGAAAAGATCAACCCGCTGATCGGTTCTGCAGGCGTAAGCGCCGTTCCTATGGCTGCCCGCGTATCGCAGACCGTCGGACAGGAGGAGAACCCCAGCAACTTCCTGCTCATGCACGCCATGGGTCCGAACGTTGCAGGTGTCATCGGTTCTGCCGTAGCAGCCGGTATCCTTCTTACAATGCTTGGCTAAACATAGCATAGCATTAAACAGGAAAGGCGGCCAAATGGTCGCCTTTCCTATTTATTATTCATATCACAGATTACGGAATGACTACTGTCGGCTTGAACTTCTTTGCCTCGGCAGGAGTGACCTGTGCGTAGGCAATGATAATAACGGTATCGCCAATTGAAACCAGACGGGCGGCAGCTCCATTCAGACATACACACTTGCTTCCGCTTTCGCCACGGATCACGTATGTAACCAGACGGGCACCGTTAGTCACGTCCACGACATGGACCTGCTCGCCGTCAATGATTCCGGCTGCATCCATCCAATTTCCGTCAATGGTAATGCTGCCAACGTAATTGATGTTGGCATCGGTCACCTTAACACGGTGAAGTTTCGATTTGAGTACGGTAAGCAGCATTATTCCTTGTATTTGATGTTATCAATCAGTCTGACCTTGCCGCAGTGTACGGTCACACAACCTACAATATAGTCCGATGCATCCCAGTTATCCACGGGCTGCAGGGTACGGCCGTCAACTATTTCATAATATTCGACTTCAAGTCCCTGACAGGCATTGATTGAGTCAATAACCCACTGACGCGTAGCCAGCAGCGTATTGCGGCGTGCAAAGCGGCGGCTCTCGAACAGGTAGAGCGAGATATTGGCGGCAAGCTTGCGCTCGGCCTTTGAGAGCAGCATGTTGCGCGAGCTGAGAGCCATGCCGTCCTCTTCGCGGACAATGGGACAGCCCACAATCTGGACCTTCAGATCAAGCTGACGGACCATTTCACGGATTATTGCCAACTGCTGGAAATCCTTCTCGCCGAAATAGGCGCGGTCAGGTTCAACCGCATAGAAAAGCTTGCTCACAATCTGTGCCACGCCGTTGAAATGACCTGGACGGTTCGGGCCTTCCATAACCTTGTCAAGCGGAGTGAAATCAAAGGTACGGGTATCGGGCTCCGGGTACATTTCCTCAACCGAAGGAGCGAACACGAACTGGGCTCCGACCTTCTCGAGCAGACTGCAGTCAGCCTGCAGACAGCGCGGATAATTCATAAGATCGTTCTTGTCATTGAACTGGGTGGGATTTACAAAATCACTGACAACAGTGACATCATTCTCACTCACACTACGACGGACCAGCGATGCGTGGCCCTCATGAAGCGCACCCATTGTAGGAACCAGACCGATGGTCTTTCCTGCTTCACGATACGGAAGAAGCACTTCCTGCAATTCCTTTTTAGTATTGACAACCTTTATCATCTCAAAGCTGGTTTATTTGAAAAGTCCGCAAAATAAACCAATATTTATGTCATTTCAAAAGATTAGGCAAAACAGCTTGTCAAAATCATGTTTTTTTTCTATATCTTTGCATATTCAACAGAAAGACTACGGAAATATGAACGACAAGAGAATCCTTTTCATTTCGGATCAGATCACTCCATTCGTACCAGCATCGCCCATGGCTGATTTCTGCAGGCAACTGCCTCAGAGCATTCAGGAGCAAGGTGCAGACATCCGCACATTCATGCCCAGATGGGGACATGTAAACGAACGCCGCAACCAGCTTCATGAGGTCATCCGTCTTTCAGGCATGAATCTCATCATTGATGACACGGACCATCCGCTCATCATAAAAGTCGCCTCAATACAGTCCGCACGCATGCAGGTCTATTTCATTGACAATGACGACTATTTCCAGAGCCGTCTCATGGTCAGCGACAAGGAGGGAAATGAATATCAGGACAATGACGAGCGTTCTATCTTCTTTGCCCGTGGTGTACTTGAAACCGTCAAGAAGTTACGCTGGAACCCGGACATAATCCATTGTCACGGCTGGCTGTCATCCATGATTCCCATGTATGTCAAGACTCTCTACAAGGAGGAACCTGCATTCCGGGATTCCAAGATCGTCTATTCAGTCTATGACAAGTCTTTCAACAACTGTTTCCGTGACAATTTCCCGGAAATGCTTCTCACAAAAGACATGCAGCAGCAGGCTGTCGGAGAATTCGAAAAGCCAATCGACTTCTGCTCCGTCATGAAAAAGGCCATTGATTTTTCAGACGCTTTCATCTGCAACAGTCTTCCTGAACTTGAAGACATTGCCGGTTACGCCAAGGAAAAGGGGCTGCCCACCATAAGCACTGACATCATGTCATTGCAGACGGAACAGCTAAGTGACCTGTACTCAAAACTGTAATTTCCTACGTATTATGAAAATCAAACAGGTTCTTGCAATCCTGTTGTCAGCAGCATGCATGATTTCATGCGATGAAGACACAGCCGAACTGGGTTCATCACTGATTCCTGAAAGTGAAGCCATTTCAGTTCAGGCCGATTCCTGCTTTGCAAGTTCACACACCATAGCAGCAAACGATTCCCTGCTCATACTGACGTCCAACTGTAACCTGGGCCGATACACCGAACCACTCATGGGGGCTTCATTCCAATCCGGCTATCTGACACAGCTGAACTGCCTTGAAAACTACGAACTGGCCGATTCCGTTTATGGCATAGGCAATCACATATTCCCCGACTGGTTCATTGAAGAAGTCGGCGACCAGGATCCATACTATGCAAACCTCAGGCTTTACTTCACCACATTCTTCGGTGACTCTACAAATTCCATCAAGATAGACGTGTTCGAACTTGACAGGATGATTGACGCCAATGCCTACTACTATCCCAACGTTGATCCTGCACAGTTCTGCGACCTCGATGCCGAACCGCTGGCCAGCATCAACCTGTCAGCATGGAACTACCAGGACGACGATTCGCTCAGATACCTGAGCACCTACTATCCGAGCATATCCATCAGACTTCCTGATGAACTTGCCGAACGCATTCTCAACGCCTATTTTTCCGAAACGGGCAGAGCATATTTCAAGGATGCCACATCATTCATGAACAACCTGTGCAAGGGCTTTTATATAAGGTGTTCACAGGGTGACGGCACCATTCTGTCAATTGACCAGTCCATACTCCAGATCAACTTCAAGTGCATTGACACCGACAAGAACGGCGATCCCAAGATGGGCTCGTACATGGCTGAATTCAACGGAAACAGCGAAGTCATGCAGCTGAACAGCTTCAGCTGGAGCGGCCTTGAAAGCCGGCTCAAAGACGACAGTTTCTCGTGGATCCTGTCACCATTCGGTCTACTGACTGAAATCACCCTTCCGGTCGATGAAATGAAGAAGGACGGTTCCGTACTGAATTCTGCCCAGATGTGCCTGTCAAGTGCGGTCACAGAATCATGGGCGCACAAGGCAAGCGTTCCACCATACCTGCTGCTTATCCGCAAGAACGAGACCCAGAACTTCTTCAATGGCAACAAGAATGCAGACAACATTGAATCGTTCGTGGCATCGTACGAAAGCAAATACGGCACATTCACCTACAGCAACATTGCCGCAATGATTGAAAGGATATACGCAGACCGCGAGGAATGGCTCAAGGACAATGGCATGAAGGCCGATGCTGCAGGCCTTGCAGCATACTCACAGGCATGCCCCAATTGGGACAAGGTCCTTCTCATCCCTGTCACGCCTAAGAAGGACAGCACCGGGAACATCATGAGTTACAACCTTGACATCAACCTCCATCAGGTAAAACTCCTTGGTGGTCCGAACGGCAATCCAATCAAGATCAAGACTGTCAGATCACATTTCTGAGAATAATACAAATCTTCCGGAATTGCAAGACAAACAAGTGCGGCCCCTCTGATGAGAGAGGAGCCGCACTTGCTTATATTGCAACCGGATAACCGGAGCTGTCTACTTCTTTGCCTTTGCCGGCTTCATGGCCGACTTGAGTCTTGCAACCTGCTTTTCCAGAGACTGTATCTTCTTGTCCTGATTGCTGATGGTGGTCTGGAAAGCATTGATTTCCTCAATGTCCATATCCTGCGGCAGAGCCCAGTTCACACGCATCATGAAATCTCCAAGAATATTCATGTAGTTTGTGAAAGCGTCATACGGAGATTCATATATTCCACGGTCCATAGAGACAGCATTGTTCTTGGTGGTCATGAATCGGAAATTGTTGCTGGCCTGCAGATAATCCCAGTCCTGAAGCAGATGTCTGTCACCTGACAGATGCACACGCTGGCCAATCGAATACAGTTTTGCAAACGCCTCACGCTGCATGACATTACCCAGCCAGCAGCTGATGTCACGTTCTTCATCGGTCCACGACATGGGATACGGGACCTCAAGACCGGCCACAGACTTGCAGTTCTTTATTATTTCAATAGGTGTTGCGAATCCTATGCCGCGTTGGGCAGCGCACTGAGGCAGTGCCTTGATGAACTCAAGGATATTCGAGCTCAACGGCTGATAGATGCCAAGAGCGGCCAGTTCCATGAAGATGTTGAATATTCCGTCCTCTTCTGGTGACTGGGCAATCCAGTCCATGTATGTATCGGCCATAAGCGGATATGATTCCCATGCCGGATTCGAGAACCTCAGGCTGATGTCATCGCTGAGCTTGAAATCACGGAGCAGGATCTTGAGATCGGGATTCATTTCACTGTGATACAGATAATGCGGGCTCTTCCAGCCAAGGATATGCTTGGCACCCTCAGTCAGAACGCCCTTGAAGCCCATTCCGGCAATCATCTGTCCTATCTCGTCATCATATATGAGACTGGAGTTGCGGAACACCTTCGGCTTCTTGCCGAACAGCAGGTTCACTTTGTCGACAAGACGTTTGGTCTCATCGCGCAGGAATTCCTCACCGCCATCGGGAGCCAGAGATGACAGGCCATGTGAATAAGGTTCTGCAAGGAACTCACAGCATCCGGTATCGCCAAGTTCACGGATAAGGTCAATCACCTGAGGAGCGTAACGTTCCAGCTGTTCCAGACCGACACCCGACATTGACAGAGCCACCTTGAAGGCACCGTCATTGTCCTTTGCCATTTCAATGAGCGTCTTCAGGGCCGGAATGTACGAATTGTTGGCTATCTGGGTGATACTGGTCTCATTGGCATAGTCATCGTAATAGTAATGATCAGTGCCTATATCAAAGAAACGGTACCTTTTGAGATGGATAATCTGATGAATCTCAAAATACAGACATATTGTTTTCATATCTTGTTTGTTTTATTCATTCAACACTTATTTCTGTCCAAGAAGCTTCTTATACCGGGCCAGGATTCTGGCACCGACCTTATCCCAGGTAATGGCATCGACCTCCTTCTTGCCTTCAACCTTCAGGTATTCGTAAAGCGCCTGATTGTTGCAGATGGAGTACATTGCATCGGCCATGGCATTGATATCCCAATAATCGACCTTGATGCACTTTTCAAGTATCTCAGCACAGCCTGACTGCTTGGATATGATGGACGGGACCTCACACTGCATTGCCTCAAGCGGTGAGATACCGAACGGTTCGGAGACCGATGGCATCACATAGACATCGCTGGCCTTGAGGCACTCATATACCTGGCGGCCCTTCATGAAGCCGGGGAAATGGAAACGGTCGGCAATGCCTCTCTCGGCTGCCAGACGTATCATTGCGTTCATCATATCACCGCTTCCGGCCATGCAGAAACGTATGTCATGGGTACGCTTCAAAACCAGCGCAGCTGCCTCGACAAAGTACTCAGGTCCCTTCTGCATTGTAATACGGCCAAGGAAAGTCACCACCTTCTCACCCGGTTTCTTCTGCGGAACAATGTCCTGGATTTCCTGCGGAAGAGGCTCGACCGCATTGTGCATGGTTGAAACCTTTCTGGGATCCTGATGATATTTGTTGATGACAGTCTGACGGGTCAGTTCGCTTACGCACATAATGTGGTCAGCATTGTCCATACCGTCCTTTTCAATGGCATACACCGTGGGATTGACATTGCCGCGGCTGCGGTCAAAGTCAGTGGCATGAACATGAATGACCAGAGGCTTGCCGCTCACCTGCTTTGCATGAATGCCGGCAGGATATGTAAGCCAGTCATGTGAATGTATGATGTCAAAATCCATACTGCGGGCAACGACACCTGCTACAATGGAATAGTTGTTGATCTCCTCATGAAGATTGTCGGGATATCGGCCCGAGAACCCTATGCAGCCAAGATCATCAGTATAGATATTGCTGAAATCGGAATAGATGTGATCGCGGAATCTGAAATAATCCTGTGCGTCCATCCACGGGTAGCGTGACTGGACATTCTCCAGCGTGGTATCACGCCAGACAACGGGAACAGTGTTCATTCCCACAATCTTCATGAAACTGCGGTCTTCATCGCCCCATGGTTTCGGCAGGCAGAATGTTATATCCACATTCCCCTGATTGGCAAGTCCGCGTGTCAGACCGTAGCTTGCTGTTCCAAGTCCTCCAAGGATATGAGGCGGGAATTCCCAGCCGAACATAAGTACTTTCATAATCTGTGGAGTTTATTCAAATTCATTTACGGTTTTCATTATTCTCAGGATCTCCGCCACATTCATGGCAAACGAAACGGCTCCGCGTCCCTTGAACGGTGGATTTCCGTCAAACAGCTCAGGAAGCGAACCCAGACAGTGCGATGTCATTTCATCCTCGTACCCGATCATCTGGCGTTCCACGAATGACAGTCCGCTCATCTTGAAGACCTTGAGGTAGGCTTCAAAATAGAATCCCGCCAGCCAGGGCCAAGCCGTACCCTGATGGTATGCGTAGTCACGGTCACGCTGCGGCCCCACATAATTGGGATTGTAGCCGAAGCTCTTCGGACTGAGTGAACGCAGGCCCTTCGGAGTGAGCAGTTCCTTGGTAACGATATCGACAATGCTCTTCTTCTGTCTGATATCAAGCGGCGAATAGTCAAATGCGCATGCGAGAATCTGGTTCGGACGGACGCTCCAGTCAGGAGTGTCACCGTCAACATAATCATAAAGCCAGCCGTACTGGTTCATGAATGTCCTGACAAACGATTTTCCTGCCGAAGCGGCAATTGTCTCCAGTCTGCGTGCGTAATCCTGTTTGCCGTAATGCGCCGAGAGATCGGCAACGAACATGAGGGCATTGTACCACAGCGCATTGATCTCGACCACATATCCTGAACGTGGAATCACAGGCACGCCGTCAACCGTAGAATTCATCCATGTCGCAGCCTTTGTCTTTCCGTTTATATGAACCAGACCATTGCTGTGTACAAAGAAGTTGGAATGACGGTTATGTCGCAGGAAATCCATAATCTCGACCAGCAGCTTGCCGTACTTGTTCCAGGCCTGTTCCTTCGACGTGGCCTTGGCATACTGCTGGATGGCCCATACAGCCCATGGCAGGACATCGGGATGCTCGATCTCATAAACGGCAAGCTTTGAAGGCATGCCCTTTATGAAGTTGTGGATTGCTTCAGAAGCTGTATCCATGACCGATTCAAAAGCCGATATTTCCTTCAGCGCCAATGTCAGTCCGGGCAGGGAAACGAACATGTCACGTGCCCTGCACTTGAACCACGGATATCCGGCAAGCACATAATGATGTCCTCCGGCCTTGTTGTGGAACTGGTGTGCGGCATTCTTGAGACAATGGTAGAAATTGTCACGGGGTGTACGTTCGTTCGACTCGATGGTGAAGGTACGCTTCAGACCACGGGTCTTGGCTTCATTCGTTCCGGCAGCAAAGACAATGCTTTCACCTTTCTTTATGGTCATCTCGAAATACCCGGGAACGTACAGGTCCTCATTGAACTCATACCCGCGCTCCAGTTCCTTGCTGTATTCGAAACGGCGGTACCAGTCCGGCTGGAACACGAAGCGGTTCTCCTGGCTGAGCTGCATGAACAGTTCCGGATACCCCGGATACATGCAGGTGGCAATGCCGTTCTCGACCTCACGGTATTCGCGGCTGGCATTGGAATTCTCATGAGTGAACTGGCGCACACTGCGAAAAGCAAGGAAAGGACGCAGACGGAGAGTGGTCTCGGAATGCGCATCCAGAAGTGTATAACGTATAAGTATGCGGTTCTGATTATGTTCGAAAAGTTTCTCCTTCTTAAGTTTCACACCACCAACCCTGTAAATGGTTGTAGGCACCTTGTCACAGTTGAATTCACGGATGTACTTGTGACCTTTAGGACTGAAATTATACCCCCAGTACTGATGACATCCAAGGTTGAATTCGGCACCATGCTGAATGACCGTTTCGTCAAGTGACGATATCAGGACGTGGTTTTCGCCGTCCAGTTCAGGCAGCGGAACCACCAGCAGACCATGGTACTTTCTGGTATTGCAGTCAACTATCGTAGTGCAGTGGTAGGCACCTGACCTGTTGGTGCGGAGAATCTCACGCGGAAGAGTCTCCTCCAGATTGGTCATGAAAGTCTTTTCAAAACGCAGATAGCTCATAAAACACGTATATTTTTTGTATATTCAAATCTTTTTGCATTTTTAATACACAAATTTACGAAAAAAAGATTGAATTACATACCTTTGCAAAGCAAAAAAAATAACACCGAAATGAATAGGATTGTTTCCAAACAGCAGTTTTCACAGAATGTATTCAAGTTTGAGGTCGAGGCCCCTCTGATTGCCAGTTCCCGCAAGGCAGGACATTTCGTAATTGTCCGCATCGGCGAGAAGGGCGAACGCATGCCGCTTACCATTGCCGGTTCCGATCCCAAACGAGGCACAATAACACTTGTAGTACAGCGCATCGGACTCTCATCAAACCGTCTCTGCCTGTTGAACGAAGGCGACTACATCACTGACGTGGTAGGTCCTCTTGGCCAGGCAACGCACATCGAGAAGTTCGGAACCGTAATCTGCGCAGGCGGAGGTGTGGGCACCGCCCCAATGCTGCCCATCATCCAGGCACTGAAGGAGGCCGGCAACCGCGTGATCTCCGTGCTTGCAGGACGCACAAAGGAACTCATCATTCTGGAAGATGAAGTCAGGAAATATTCCGATGACGTGATCATCATGACCGATGACGGCTCATACGGCAACAAGGGTGTCGTAACCGTTGGAATGGAAAGTGTGATCCAGCGCGAGAAGGTAGACAAGTGCTTTGCCATAGGCCCTGCCATCATGATGAAGTTCTGCTGCCTGCTCACTCAGAAATACAATATCCCGACCGATGTTTCCCTGAACACCATCATGGTCGATGGCACCGGAATGTGCGGTGCATGCCGTGTCAACGTAGGCGGCAAGACCCGTTTCGTATGCGTTGACGGTCCTGAATTCGACGGTCACCAGGTTGACTGGGACGGCATGATGAAGCGCATGGGCGCCTTCAAGGACATCGAACGCGAGGAAATGAAGAAACTTGAGGAATCGATTGCCGATGATGCGAAGGCCGATGAAGCCGGATGCGCAGCCACCATCGCCGCAAAGACCGCCCAGGTCGAGCCGCTTGAAGTGCTCTGCGACCGTAATGCCCAGTGGCGTGTAGATCTGCGTGCCACGATGAAGCCCAAGGACCGCACCAATATTGACCGCTGTGTCATGAACGAACTGGCTCCCGACTACCGCCGTCACAGCCGCAAGGAAGAGGTCAACCAGGGTCTGACCGAAGAACAGGCACTGCTCGAAGCAAAGCGTTGCCTTGACTGCGCAAACCCC
Organism: Bacteroidaceae bacterium; assembly: GCA_024398615.1. GTDB lineage: Bacteria > Bacteroidota > Bacteroidia > Bacteroidales > Bacteroidaceae > Colenecus. The sequence continues at coordinate 11,452 of JAKSIU010000033.1, read as the reverse complement.
ACCTGTATGGAAGGCTGCCCTGTAAACATTGAAATACCTTCATTCATAAAGAACATAGAACGTGGCAATTACCTTGCTGCAGCCAAGGTCCTCAAGAAGACCAGCGCCCTGCCGGCAGTATGCGGCCGCGTATGTCCGCAGGAGAAGCAGTGCGAAAGCAAGTGCATGCACCTCAAGATGGGCAAGAAGCCGGTAGCCATAGGTTATCTGGAGCGTTTCGCAGCCGACTACGAGCGTGAAAGCGGCAACATCTCCATTCCGCAGTGCGCACCCGCAAACGGAATCAAGGTGGCAGTCATCGGTTCAGGTCCTTCGGGTCTGTCATTTGCAGGCGACATGGCCAAGAACGGCTTCGATGTCACCGTATTCGAAGCCCTTCACGAGATTGGAGGTGTGCTTAAATACGGTATCCCTGAGTTCCGTCTGCCCAACAGGATAGTCGATGTTGAAATCGAGAACCTCGAGAAGATGGGAGTCAAGTTCGTCAAGGACTGCATCATAGGCAAGACCATCCAGGTAAGCCAGCTTGAGGCCGATGGTTTCAAGGGCATCTTTGTAGGCTCAGGCGCCGGTCTGCCCAACTTCATGAACATTCCGGGCGAGAACTACCTGAACATCATGTCATCGAACGAATACCTTACCCGCGTCAACCTGATGGATGCCGCCAGCAAGGAATCGGACACCCCGGTAATCTTCGGAAAGAACGTGATGATTGTAGGCGGCGGCAACACAGCCATGGACTCTGTCCGTACAGCCCTGCGTCTGGGTGCCGAGCGCGCAATGATAGTCTATCGCCGCTCCGAAGAGGAAATGCCCGCCCGTCTTGAAGAAGTCAAGCACGCCAAGGAAGAGGGAGTCGAGTTCATGACCCTGCACAACCCAATCGAATACAAGGCCGATGAGAACGGTCGCGTCAACAAGGCCATCCTCGAAAAGATGGAGCTCGGCGAGCCCGATGCAAGCGGACGCCGCAGCCCGGTTCCGACAGGCCAGACCATCGAAGTGGACGTTGACATGGTGATTGTCGCTGTAGGCGTATCGCCCAACCCGATTGTTCCGAAATCAATCGAAGGACTGGAGCTTGGTCGCAAGAACACCATCGCAGTCAACGATGACATGCGGTCATCGATCTCCACCATCTTTGCAGGTGGCGACATTGTCCGTGGCGGCGCAACCGTTATCCTGGCCATGGGTGACGGCCGCAGAGCCGCAGCCAGCATGACTGCCCAGCTCACCAAGTAACAGCCAGACATACCATAGCTGAAGGCCGGTGCAATCGCTTCCGGCCTTCATTGTTTTACAACGTTATGGCAAGTCCGGCGATTGCTGCCAGCAGTGCCGGGATTGCCGCCACCACACCTATTTTCAGGAAATTCATGTAGCCGAACTTCAGGCCATGGTCATTCAGGATGGAGCTCCACATGATTCCTGCCAGAGCCCCGATCGGGGTAAGGAACGCACCGACATTCGAACCAACGATTGTGGCGTAGACGGCCTTGGTCAGAGCGGCAGTTCCCGCCTGCTCCATAATGCCGCAGAAGAGCACACTCATGGGAATGTTGTTGATTACGTTTGCTCCCAGGAATGACGCAATACCGTATTTCAGCAGCACGCCATCGGTCCCCAGGGCATTACCTATGGCACTGGTGACACCCTTGTCGGCAAGAGCCATGGTGATTACGAACATTGACAGGAGGAAGGGAACCAACTGCCACGGGGCACGTCTCAGGCAGGCAGCCAGCGCCACCGGTCTGCTGCGGCGGACCATCGATACCGCCAGCGTCACGGCAAACAGGCACAGCACCGCAATTCCCGATACCGCCCACATTTCCAGACCAATATACGAAGATACGGCAAGGAAGACCGTGCATACTGCCAGATGTATGAGACCGACCGTAAAGTTCAGGTGGTCCTTGATTACGACATTCTCCGGAGTACCAGACACCGGTTCCCTGAGACTCTTCCTGAACAGAAGGTAGAGCGTGCAGAATGACACGCAGCCGGCCATGAGGGTTGGCAGAAGCATGGCACGGCAGTATTCCACGAATCCTATCCCGTAGGCTGTTCCAATGTAGATGTTTGTGGGATTGCCTATTATCAGAGCCATGCTCCATGTGTTTGCAGCCACGAACTCCGTAGCCAGATACGGAATGGGATCAATCCTTGCATTCTTTGAAAAGTAGCAGATGAACGGGGTGAATGAAAGGATAATCACATCGTTCGAAGTGAAGACCGTCAGCACCGACACGATTAGATATAGGTACACGAACAGTTTGGTCTGACTGGCATGTGCCTTTCTCAAGGTCTGGTCGGCCAGGTATCTGAAGAAGCCCTGTTCATCGAGATATATCGACAGAATGGTCATGGACAGGAACAAAATCAGAATCTTGAAGGGATTTATTGCGCTGTCAGCCAGCAGTGCTCCGCCAATCTGTTTCGGGGAGATCTGTCCCAATGCCACCAGTGTCAGGGCTCCAAGAAGGACTATGACCCAGTATGATGACACCTCACTCCGTCCAAGGCGGATTTTCGGGAATCTGAGTATTCCCAGAATCATGACCGCGACAGTGACTGCGCTGACACCTATGACCGTTCCCATTGTCAATTACTATGCGGAGCGCGAAATTACTTCATTTTTCTGATATGAACCCATGCAAAATAATTAACTTTGGCCTTATGAAACGTTTTGCAATACTGGTTCTGGCTCTGGCGGCCTCTCTTTCCTCTATGGCACAGACCCTGCAGCAGGGACGGAATCTGTTCCAGCAGGGGCAGTATGCCAAGGCCAAGCCCATCATGCTCAAATACCTGAAGCAGAAACCGCAGGATGCCAGCCGCAACTACTGGTACGGAGAATGCTGCATGCAGACCGGAGAACAAGAAAAGGCTCTTCCCTATCTTGAACTGGCCGCCGAAAAAGATGTGCAGAACGCTTTCCGCGCCTTGGGCGACTACTACCAGTGGGCCAAGGACTATGCTCAGGCCGTGACCTGGTACAACGCCTACATAGACCATCTTGTCGCCCCCGGCCAACTTGAGAAGAACCGCGATCTCATTTACCGCTATACGGCCATAGCCGACAGTCTGGACGCTCTTGGCCGCATGCTCCGGACCGTGAGCAAGGTCTGTTTCATAGACAGCATTGCCATTGCCAAGGACCAGCTGTTCGGGAATCTCACGCTTGGCCCCATGTCGGGCAGCGTGCAGTCAGCTGACACATTCTTCAAGGACAGCTCACTGGAAGGCGAAGTCTTTGTCACGGAAACCGGCCAGAGCATACTCTACAGCCGCAAGGGTGAAAACGGACTTTTTTCAATCTACAAGAGTTTCCGCAGTTTCGGCAGTTGGGATGCCCCCACCCTCATCAGCGAGCTCGACATGGGAGCCAATCTCAGATACCCGTTCCTCATGAATGACGGCACCACGGTCTACTTTGCATCGGACTGCAGCGAATCGGTCGGCGGGCTGGACATATTCGTGTCACGCATCAATCCCGCCACCGGAAAATACTTCAAGCCCGAAAACATTGGAGCACCGTTCAACTCCAGCGCCAACGACTACATGCTGGCCATTGACGAGGCCGATGGATTGGGTTGGTTCGCCACGGACCGCGGCATGTCCCCCGATTCCGTCTGCCTGTACATATTCATACCGGAAAGCATGAACCGCTACTACAGTCTGGAGTCCGATTCCATGGAGCTGGTCCTTGACGCGGCCGCCCTCAAATCCATAGCCGCCACGCAGAGCGACCCGGAGATGGTGGCAAAGGCCAGACAGCGTCTCATGGCACTCAATTACGGACAGTCGGGCGCTGATGACCATTCGTTCTCATTCATAATAGACGACCTGACGACATACCACGAAGCTGACGATTTCCAGAATGCCGATGCCAGAACCATGTTCACCGAATGGACCGGCATGAAGGACGAATTCCGTTCCAAGGGCACAGCGCTTGACGGCATGCGTACGCAATATGCTACATCGGACCCGCAGGAAAGAGAGCGCATGAGCGCCTCGCTGCTGGAACTTGAGGACCAGGTCCTTTCTCTGGAACGCAGGATAGCGAAGATGGAGAACGACATAAGAACAGTCGAACTGAATTTCCTAAAACGATAGATATGGCAACTTACTTTGCACCATCGGAACTCATAATAAATGAGGACGGCTCATGTTTCCACCTGCATCTGAAACCCGAACAGCTGGCCGACAAGGTCATACTGGTTGGTGACAACGGCCGCGTGGATATCATTGCAGCCATGCTCGACAGCGTGGAATGCAGGGTCGAGAACCGCGAATTCCGTACCGTCACGGGCATGTACAAGGGCAAACGGGTCACCATACAGAGCACCGGAATAGGCTGTGACAACATTGACATTGTCATGAACGAGCTGGATACTCTGGCCAACATTGACTACACCACCCGTACCGAAAAGCCGGTACACCGCACTCTTGACCTGGTCAGGATAGGAACCTGCGGCGGACTGCAGCCATACACCCCAATAGGCACCTATCTGTGCTCGGTGCGCAACATAGGCTTTGACGGTCTGTTGAACTACTACGAAGGCCGCGACAGCGTCTGTGACCTTGAATTCGAGAAGGCCTTCTGCAGGCACATGGACTGGTCTCCGCGCAAGGCCGCCCCGTACGTTGCCATACCCAGCCAGCCGTTGCTGGAGCGCATCATGGCATCGGACCCCGACATGGTACCGGGTGTGACCATTGCAGCACCCGGATTCTACGGTCCCCAGGGACGCGTTCTCAGAGCCGGTCTGCAGGACCCGCACCAGAATGAGAAAGTCGAGAGCTTCGAGTACCAGGGCATGAAGATAACCAACTTCGAGATGGAAGGTTCGGCAGTAGCCGGACTCGCTTCGCTGCTTGGGCACAACGCCATGACTGTGTGCATGGTCATAGCCAACCGCTATGCCAAAGAGATGAACACCGATTACAAACCGCTCATGACGGCACTCATCGAGAAGGTGCTGGAACGTATCTGAGAGTGACGGAGAGTACAATATACGCAATAGCCACAGCCCGTGGCGGTGCCATAGGGATAATCCGCGTTTCCGGTCCCCATGCCATTCCTGCGGTTGACGGAATCTTCAGAGGCCGCACCCCCTTGTGCAATGCCGCGCCGCAGTCACTGCACTTTGGGACCATTGCCGATGGAGAGGAAACGGTTGACGAAGTCCTGGTATCGGTATTCCGGGCCCCGCATTCGTATACAGGCCAGGATTGTGTGGAAATTTCCTGCCACGGATCATCGTTCATACTGAGCCGTGTATGCCAGCTTCTGGCCGATACCGGCTGCAGTCAGGCCACCGGAGGAGAGTTCACCAAACGTGCCTTCCTGAACGGGAAGATGGACCTGACACAGGCCGAAGCCGTAGCCGATCTGATAGCCAGCGAGACATCGGCCCAGCACAGAGTGGCCATGTCGCAGATGCGTGGCGGTATTTCCCAGAAACTGGCCGAACTGCGTGACCGTCTGCTCACCATGACATCCCTGCTGGAACTGGAACTGGACTTTTCAGAAGAGCATGTCGAGTTTGCCGACCGCGGCCAGCTTATGTCGCTAGCCTGCGAAATCCATGACGAGATTGAGCGTCTGTCAAATTCATTCGCAGCAGGAAACGCAATCAGGAACGGCATCCCGGTAGCCATAATCGGAGCCCCGAACGTAGGCAAGTCAACCCTGCTCAACGCCCTGCTCAACGATGACCGTGCAATAGTATCGGACATTCAGGGAACCACCCGCGATGTCATAGAGGACACCATGACCATAGGCGGCTACCTGTTCCGCTTCATTGACACAGCCGGAATACGCCACACGGACGACACCATAGAGAAAATGGGAATTGAGCGCTCCCTCAGAGCCGCCAGCCGCGCCAGCACCATAATCCTGATGCGCGACCCCGACACCGACTTCCCCGAAATGGACATCCGCAGCGACCAGACCGTGATAAGAGTGGTCAACAAGACAGAAAGCTTCCAGGCCATCAACGGAACCGGCATGCAGTGGCTGCAGCAGCAGCTCCTGGAATCGGTCCCCACCGGCAACGACGGCGACATTCTCATAACCAGCCAGCGTCACAAGGAAGCCCTGGACCTGGCCCTGCAGGACATTGTCCGCACCATAAGCGCCCTGGAATCGGGTATAAGCGGAGACCTGGTCTCAGAAGACCTGCGCCAGTGCCTCTCTCACCTGGGCGAAATCCTGGGCGGCCAGATCACCCCCAACGAAGTCCTGGGCCGCATCTTCGCCCGCTTCTGCATCGGCAAATAACTGATATTCAGTAGATTACATCTATTTATCTAAACTGATTATTAAAGAATTAGTTACCCTAGCTCTTTTTTTTTTACTATAGGTCGATATCTATCGTTAAATAGCGGTAGAAATGCACCTTTTATGCGCGTTTCCTGCGCGAGCATGATGCTATGCATCGGGCTGGTCCATCTATACATCAATTGGCAATAATGCTGCGGACAGGTTAGCTGACTGCATCGCCAAGGCTGCTGCCGTGCACCTTTCATCAATGAAGTTGCGGGGCGAATGGTCGGACGGCGATATCGACTACGAGGAAGGCTTCTACCTCTTGCGTCACACCCTCTGCCCTTGCGTCCTGACCGAGAACGGCTATATGACCAATGAGCAGGAATGCCACTGGCTGATGACGGAAGAAGCGATTGAATCAATTGCGATGACGCACGTGGACGGGATTAACGAGTATTTGTCACAATAAGTATAACGATAGTAACGATTGTAATTCACACCTTAATTTTAATCACCTTGTCTAGGTTTCAAGTATATCCATGCTTAACGTTTGTACATAATTCTGTCTTATATTGCGATACAATTTTTCACCTAACTTATGCCATCATCAGACGTAGAAAGAAATATATAATTTTAGACGTCCCAATCATAGGGCTTTGGAAATTTTGGCTATATTCTGGAAATTATATGGCGTTTTAGGTAAATTATATTGCAGTTACAGGAAATTTATATACCTTTGTAAGAAAATTAACAAAACATAAATATGGCTCCAAATTTCAGTATAATCCAAACCTTGTGCCGGGCTTTTATATCGGAGGACAAGGACAGTGTTGAGTATAATATTCAACGTCTATCCGACGCATATAAGCAGGACGGCCACATTGAAGAGGCTAAAAGCCTCGAAAAACTTCTCAAAATTTCAAAAACGCATAAAAACTTATCTTCTAGTGTAATCAGCGCATCCTCAGATAGCGCAATTACCGGAGAAACACTTACACGCCAAACAATTATACCGGTTGACAAAGAAACGTCAGCGCCGTTGCTGGATGTTATTTTCCCTGGAGATCTACATTTGGAGGAGCCAATCTTTGATGAGAAAATTAAGGAAGCCGTAGATTCAGTTGTATTGGAATGGACTAATTACGGAAAACTTCTCACAATGAATGCCACCCCATCAAGATCTTGCCTTATTTATGGATTGCCTGGAACCGGAAAAACTCATTTGGCCAAGTGGATTGCTCAAAGGGTTGGCCTTCCTATTGTCCTGGCAAAGCTTGATGGTATTGTATCATCTTTTCTGGGCACTAGTTCAAGGAATATCAGCAATCTGTTTGCTTTTGCAAACAGATACAAGTGCGTTTTGTTGCTTGATGAATTTGATGCTATTGCAAAATTAAGGAATGACCCACAAGAAGTTGGAGAAGTAAAAAGGATAGTAAATACTCTTTTACAATGCCTTGACTCGCGTGATGAGGTTGGCTTTACCATTGGAATTACCAACCATGAGCAGCTTTTGGATCCAGCAATATGGAGGAGGTTTGATGTTCAAATAGAAATCCCAAAGCCATCAAAAGAAGTTATTCCTGTGCTTTTATCGAATTTTATGGCACCATTGAAATACAACGATGCTGAAATTTGCTTTTTAAGTTGGTGTCTTCAAGGCGCGACAGGAGCTGATATCAAGAAGATGGCGAATTGGATTAAACGAATGAGTATAATTCCAGAGTATAAAGACGAAGGACTTTTGACCCTAATGCGCCGTTATGTTCTATTGAACACAGGTCGAATCAGTATGCAGGTGAAAGATGCGCTTTCTTCCTCCCCGGATGAATTATATCAACTCTTTGCGAAGGATTATCAAGATATTAAAAAGAAAGATATAGCCGAAATATTCAATATGACGCCATCTTCTTTTAGCAAGTTAATTTCGAAATCTTCTAAAACAGAATAAGTTATGTCAAATTGTCCGTTACAAGTCATTCTTAATGCCTCTGAATACATAAAGGATGACACGACACCACGTCGTAGAGGCAATTACAAAGATTATTACGAAGGCCGTGATCAGGAATTCCAGACGCACCGCCAACAAATCTACACACAGCTGGATTTGTTTTCAGATTCTCAGTCACAAAGCAAGTATTCGAAGATTGCATATGCCAAGGTAACATTAAAAAAGGCCGCGGTTGCTAAAACGAAAAGGCCATTCAATGCTGTCATTACAGATAAGAATGGCTGTCAGGTAGTCGGTGGAGGCAAAGCCGGAGAAATGATCGTGCGTTTCGCTCCCAATTCAGCCAAGCGCATTCAAGATGGGCTATCTAACGCAGAAGACAGCACAACGTGGACTACCAACAAACAGAATAAGCTCGTGTCCAAACCATCAGCATGGAGAAGCGATGTAGGAGCGATTAATTCCATTTCCGCATTTACTCCAGCTGACAAATGCGATTTTTCCGGAAACGATATAGTAAGCTTCATCAACGAAAATAAGTCCGGATTCATTTATGTGGAACTCTTTGAATCGCCAAACAAAGAAATCCTTTCCGGCGAGACGTTGATTGAGGGCAAACTCTTATATTCCTCTTTCCGCGATGGTCTCAAGCAATTCAAAGGACTCCGGGCATATAAGTCAAGCTTCCGTTCATTCAAGAATCTATACGTGCTTTCTTTGGGGGATGATGACGTCACAAATATAGATCTAGTGAATGACATCACATCGTCTAACTCTGCTGTCGGAAATATTAGCACGAATGAAAAGTCATATGATGATTTAATTGATTTCTTGACTTCTCATCCAGCCGTTAGGAGGTTGACTATATCCCCTATCGTGGAGGGATTGCCAGTTCCATCTTTTAAATTTGACGAGACAGAAATTACGGACATTCCCACCCCAGATGATGCCGATAAATATCCAATAGTCGGAATTGCAGACACAGGTGTTTCAGACTTATATAGTTCCTGGACTGTTGAACGTTATGATATCATGCAGGATAAATACAAAGATAAAAGCCATGGTTCTTTTATCTCCGGGCTTGAAGTAATTGGAGGGACACTAAATCCATCAATATGCAAAGAGCAAGATGGTTGCAGAATTGTCGACCTTTGCATTATGCCAAAGCAGGGAGAATTTGCGAATGTATACAAGATGGGAATCGAAGAATTCCTTATCGTGCTTAGGACAGCGGTAGCGGATGTTGTCGAATCAACAGGTTTGAGAATCATCAATCTCAGCATGAATATTCGTCAAACACGATTTAGAGAAGAGTATAGCGGTTTTGCAAAAGAATTAGATGATATTGCCACGACATACGGTGTTGTGTTTGTAATATCAGCCGGAAACTTGATTACCTATAGGAACGAGTTTATGCCAAATGATGCTGACGCAAACATTGCCGAATACGAGAAAAGAATAGATGACATTGTATATTCCCCTGGCGAAAGCATTAGAAACATTACTGTAGGCGCATTGAACCCTCCTGAGAATTACGGCTTAACGTCTTACTCCTGCAGGGGTGATGGCACTCCTATTGGGGTAAAACCAGACCTTGTACAAGTAGGAGGATTCGGACAATACATTGTCAATATTGGCACTGGACTTTATTCCACTAAACCAGATGGGACTATTACAACTGGATGTGGAACGAGTTATTCGGCTCCAATCGTCGCCAAGACCATTGCCTCACTTGACCGGAAGATTGAAGGAACAACTCCCCGTGAGACCTTGATTGCCCTTGCAATACATAATGCTGAAATTCCAGCGCCATACTTGGATAAAAAGTATAAGCCATATCTGAAGGATATTATTGGGTACGGATTGCCAACTGATTCCGAAAGAATTCTTAACGGTTCCGAGCATTCCATCAGTTTAGTTTTCAATAGTTCTATCAAGCATAAACAGGTGCTATCATTTCCATTTTCATGGCCAACCTCACTTATTAGAAATGGGAAATGTTATGGCAAATACCGTCTGACAATTGTGAGCACTCCCCAGCTGGATTATTCTTATGATGAGGAAATGGTGAGAGAAGATGTGCAAGTGTCTTTGGTTCAGATTGATGATAACGAGAACAGGACTTCTCGCACAAAATTGCTTTATGCTGACGAAAAATCACCAGAATCCGAAAATGGACTAAGCGAAGAAGACAGAAAAGAAAAATTCGGAAAATGGCAACCGGTTAAGGTATTTGAAAAGGAGTTTGATGGTGTTGCTCTGGATAAAGGCACTTGGCGATTAGAGGTTCGTTATCAATACAGAGAGAACACAACACCATTACCAGATGGCTTACCTTTCACAATGATTCTTACAATATCGGATCCAGATGAAGATGCCCCTGTTTACAACGAAATGAGACTTTCATTGCAAAATGAGGGTGTAAAGATTGCCGACATACAAACTGCCGCTAGAATTATGCCTAGAGTATAACTGCAATTTCAGTCTTTAATTTTGGAGTGTGATTCCGAGGAATGGTATTTTCGTTCCCCGGAATCAATGTTTTAGAATTTCGTATTGTCATTATTCATAAAGCTGTCAAGCCCTTCTTCAATCAATGGTAAAAACGGAGCATTTTAGGGCGATTTTGGAACTTAAAGTATACTTAACGCCCTAATTTGTCACACGAAATGCCAATTTTCGGTTTCTATAAAGTTGCCTCATGATCTCATGAACACAGATGCTGCTGAGATACGTCTATTGGCACTTAATGACCTAATCGAGTCCCAATGCATGTATCTGGAATGCATCTGCGTATGATGCTAAATCCGGTAACTTTTCAGGGGTTCCATGGCACACTGTATGTCACACGTGTGACAAAAATGGGGTCGTGTGACAAAAGTTTGAAATGTTTGGAGTTTGATTAACAAATAGTTATCTTGCATTCACTTCCCGAGTACCATATTTTGGTACCAAATTGCATCGGGAAATAGTTTAGAGCAATGCTATTTGATTATCAATTACTTATGCCCTATTTTATGTGACAGAATAGCCCCTTTGTCACACACGCTGTCACACGTGTGACAAAAATGGGGTCGTGTGACAAAAGTTTGAAATTATTGGAGATTGATTAGCAAATAGTTATGATGTCTTCACTTCCCAACTTTGATATTTTCACCCTAAATTGCATCGGCCATTATCCACGCAGGAATCAAGCCGAATGTGGTTCAGACCGGAGGATATCCATA
>JAKSIU010000032.1 GCA_024398615.1 Bacteroidaceae bacterium | reverse complement strand
TACTGGCGCTCTGCTCATGCAAGGGCACCGATGACGGTGAAGACACAAAACCTGAGAGCATAGTGATGAACCAGATAAGTGCGGCATCGCTTTCCGCTACTGTGTCATGCACCTTCAGCGACCTGTCTGACAATGATATCATGTACGGCCGTTTTGTTGTGCTTTACAGTTCTGCTGACAATGTCGAAGAGCAGTTCAACTCGTGGCGCAACGGCAATGACAATCCCGCATGCCAGGTCAACAGAAAGGGATCTGTCAAGCACGGTACAGATTTTGCGGCAACATTGTCCGGTCTCCAACCTGACACCAAGTACAACTGCTGCATAGGTTTTGCCAGCGAGGACGGCAGCCGCCGCGAGACCAGCGGCACGATGACATTCGTGACCTTGCCTTTCAAGCCTGATATCACCACAGGTGCTGCCGCAAGCATACGCTATTTTGACGCCATACTGAACGGTAGTGTGACATTCGCATCCGATGGCGACGCGGAAATCTGCTCCACAGGTCTGCTGGTATCGGCAAAGCAGAACGCAACTGTTTCCGAGGGCACGCTTTTACCGGTTATTCAAGGTGACAAGCTGCAGTTTGCATTGACTGCGGCCAAACTGAACCCCGATACGCAGTACTATTACAGAGCATATGCCAGCCACAAGGATGCTGACGGCAAGGACAGCTATACGTTCGGACAGGAGAAGAGTTTCACCACCAAAAGTTTTGACGAGATGGCCGTTGATCTTGGACTGAGCGTCAAGTGGGCAAACTGCGACCTTGGAGACCAGGAATATACCGATGAATACCGTCTGGGCTTCTGCTGGGGGCTGACATATTCGATAGACGGCAGACAGCACGGCCGTTCAATTGACCCTGAAAAAGATTACGGACTCTTTGAGTCATACAATTCCTATGATGATTTTGTCTATAAAGATTTGGGACGTTGCATCAGCGGCACCGGATATGATGCGGCCAAGGCTATGCTTGGAGGCAAGTGGCGCATGCCAACCAAGGAAGAGGCAATGGAACTGATTGAGAAATGCAGTACAAAAATCAATAAGACCATAGGCGAATACGGAGGCGTCTCATATGACAGCTGCACATTTACCGGATCGAATGGGAACAGCATCCAATTCAATTTGCAGAACATGTATTGGTGGACCGGTTCTTCAAATGACGACAATACAGCATCATACGTCATAGGCCTTTCAGAGAATAATCCGGACCTCATGTCCGTATTTACATTTGATTGGGGCGAACGATATTTGGAATTTGCCATCCGTCCCGTCTGCGACTATTGACAGAAGGTTATGCTTGATATGGGCAAGGCTGTGCGCCATGTGGCAGTGATACTCTTCGGTATGACATGTCTGGCGTGCAGCTTTTCCGTATTCCGAGGTGTCAACGAGTGGCAGGTGACAGACGGGGTATCAAAAGACACATATTGCGCCACGAACATCAGGAATACGGTCATGCCTGTTGCCGATGCCCGTGCAAGCAGTTCACGACTGGCATCGTATGACACTGAAATGCTGCTTGGAGGTGTATTTCGTGAGCTGGGGCAGCCAGATTCAAGCGAGGTTCATTTTCGAAAGGCCGCTGCCATGTGTCCGTCACGCATTTCACCGTTATACTACCTGTTCCTATTGTATGTACAAGAAGACTCCCGCACGTTCATCACGCTTCAGCCTGAAAGGCCATGGGGATGAAATCAAAAACGCCCGTCACCTGTCACCATGGCACTTAACTAATTGTACATAAATATGTTATGTGGTGACAGGTGCTTTTGGGCCTGTCACCCGCCCAACACCTGTCCGTCACCGTTTCAGGTGAACATCACAAAAGACATCGCGCACTACATCTTATTTCAAGACTTGAAATGATTATTACAAGACTTGAAATGATCATTACAAGACTTGTAATGACAAAAACTACAGCTGAAGGTTACCGGCATAACACATGAACGGTGAGACACCAGTGACAGACGGGTGACAGGTCAAAAAACACCTGTCACCACTTAAGTCGCTGATAGATTGACACTTGAGTGGCAAGGTGACAGGTGACAGGTGTTTTTCATTTCATCGCCCGCGACATTTTTGCATGATGGATGGTGGGGAGTGCGGACTTTCCGTGGAATGGCCGAAAAGCGACAAGGACTTTCAGGCGTGAAGAAACGCGGCTGTCTGAGCGGCAGAGCCGCGAGTTCCGCGTTTCAGCCTGGAAGGCCGCAGGAGCAGGCCATGGAGCGGCAGTCCGCACTCCCCACCATCCATCATGCAAAACATGTATCCGAATCAGCTAATTTTTATTCATAATTTTTTTGGATATACCAAAAATACTGCATACTTTTGCATCGGTCTAAACAGGAAAGATCAGAATGAGAGTGAATTCATACATCGGCTATTACTATTATTATTACCGCACGTAAACGTGGGGAAGGCCGGTGCATGTCAGGAATGCAACATCATGACAAACAACACATAAGAACCTGCCCCACAAAATGAGGCAGGTTTTTTTTGTTTAATGACAGACAAGACAAAAACAATATAGAAAATGGAAAAGAAATTCTGGAATGAGGAAATTGAGACAATGCCGCGCCCACAGCTTGAGAAGCTGCAGGCAGAACGTCTCAGAAAGACAGTCGAGATTGCAATGGGAAGCAAGTTCTACGCTCCAATATTCAAGGAACGCGGAATAACCCCGGAGAGCATCAAATCGGAGGAAGACATAAGACGCTTCCCATTCACCACCAAGAACGACCTGCGCTCCACCTACCCGTTCGGCATAGCATCGGTAGGACTGGACAAGGTTGTACGCCTGCACTCATCAAGCGGAACTACCGGTAATCCCACAGTCATTCTCCATACACAGAAGGATCTGGACGAGTGGGCCGATGCCATGGCACGCTCCATGTACTGCATAGGACTTCGCAGCACTGACATCATCCAGAACACATCGGGCTACGGAATGTTCACAGGCGGACTGGGAATACAGTACGCATCGGAACGCCTTGGAGCCTTGACAGTGCCGGCCGGTGCCGGCAACTCCAAGCGTCATGTCAAGTTCATCACTGACTTCGGGACAACTGCACTGCACTGCATACCCAGCTATGCCACCCGTCTGGCTGCCGCTTTCCAGGAAGAGGGCATTGACCCGCGCGACACTACCGTGAAGACATTGATCATAGGTGCCGAGCCTCACTCGGAGGCACAGCGCAAGCGCATTGAGGAAATCTGGGGCGCCAAGGCATACAACAACTTCGGCATGAGCGAGATGTGCGGCCCCGGTGTTGCCATTGAATGTCAGGAGCAGAACGGCATGCACATCTGGGAAGACAACTACATTGTCGAGATTCTTGACCCCGAGACCCTGGAACCGGTTCCGGAGGGCGAGATGGGCGAACTGGTGCTGACCACCCTGAACCGCGAGGCCATGCCTCTGTTCCGCTACCGCACACGTGACCTTACACGGATCATTCCGGGTGACTGCCCATGCGGACGCACCCACAAGCGTCTGGCACGTTTCCAGGGCCGTAGCGATGACATGATGATAATCAAGGGCGTGAACACCTACCCCATCCAGATTGAAAAGGTTCTCATGCAGTTCCCGGAACTTGCCAGTGACTACCTTATTACCATCGAGACCATAGGAGACAACGATGAGATGACCGTTGAAGCCGAGCTTAAGGAAGCTACTGACGATTTCGCAATGCTCCAGAATCTGACCAAGGAAATCACACGCCGCCTGAAGGACGAGATACTGCTCACACCGAGAGTCAGACTTGTAGGCAAGGGAGTGATACCACAGTCCGATGGCAAGGCAAAACGAGTGAATGACCTGCGCCACAATCATTAATCCTTAAAGAAATACAGATATGAAGACAATAAAGCAACTTTCCATTTTCCTTGAGAACCAGTCCGGACGACTCATTGAGATTCTTGACGCTCTCAAGAACCAGAACATCGAGATTCAGGCAGCTTCAGTAGCCGATACCACCGATTACGGCATTCTGCGTCTCATCACATCAGACCAGACCAAGGCACAGCAGCTTCTTTCAGCCAAGGGAATCCTGGTCAACATGAATGAAGTCATGGCAATTCAGGTCAATCCTGACACTGCTGCATTCACATCGGCCATTGACGCTCTGACCAAAGGTGGCGTGACCATCAATTATCTGTATACCTTCCACAAGGAGGGGAAGCTGGTTCTGATAATACGTCCGGCTGACCTGGCCATTGCCGAATCGGCAGCTGCAGCCGCAGGACTGGATCTTGTTCAAGGTTGGGAATGACAATACTATTATTCAAAAACATAAAAACAACATTTCACCATGGCACTTAAAATCACATTACTGGTCCTGTTCTTCGCCATAATGATTGGCGTAGGCATTTTCTGCCGCAAGAGCGCATCAAATGTCCAGGGATTCGTCCTTGGAGGCAGGAACGTCGGTTCCTGGCTCACCGCTTTCGCTTTCGGTACATCCTATTTCTCGGCTGTCATATTTGTAGGATATGCCGGACAGTTCGGATGGAAATACGGTCTTGCATCGACCTGGATTGGAATAGGCAACGCATTGATAGGCTCACTTCTTGCATGGAGAGTGTTGGGCCGCAGGACCAGGCTCATGACACAGTACCTGAAAAGCGCAACCATGCCTGACTTTTTCGGACAGAGATTCAATTCAGGAGCACTGAAGGTGGCCGCATCGGTCATTGTGTTCATATTCCTGATTCCCTACACCGCTTCCCTGTACAACGGACTGTCAAGACTGTTCGGAATGGCATTCGGCATTGACTATGCATGGTGTGTTCTCGGAATGGCCGTGTTGACTGCAGTCTATGTTCTGGTTGGCGGTTACATGGCTACGGCTGTGAACGATTTCATTCAGGGTATGATCATGCTGGTTGGCATTGTGGCCGTCATCGTGGCCGTGCTGAACGGACATGGCGGATTCAGTGCCGCAGTTGCCGAGCTGTCACAGATTCCATCGGAAACGGCTCCGGAACTGAACGGTGCGTTTGTTTCGTTCCTGGGCCCCCAGCCCATCTGGCTTTTCGGTGTGGTCATTCTGACTTCGCTTGGAACATGGGGCCTGCCGCAGATGGTCGGCAAGTTCTATGCCATCCGTGACGAGGCCGCCATCCGCAAAGGCACTGCCATCTCGACATTCTTTGCAATTATAGTTGCAGGCGGATGCTACTTCCTTGGCGGATTCGGCCGTCTGTTCGGCGATGTGATAGAATACGCTCCCAACGGCAGCCCGATCTATGACAGCATTGTTCCATCAATGCTCTCGAACCTGCCTGACGCAATGATTGGTATCGTAATCATACTTGTGCTGTCCGCATCCATGTCAACATTGTCATCCCTGGTCCTCACTTCGGGCTCCACTCTGACACTTGACATAATCAAACCGGCAGTGGGTAAGGCAGGAAAGGACATGAGTGAAAAGTCACAGCTTCTTACCATAAGACTGTTCGTGCTGTTCTTCATTGCAGTGTCATCGGTACTGGCCATTATCCAGGCCAAGAGTTCCGTTACATTCATTGCACAGCTCATGGGTATTTCATGGGGCGCTCTGGCAGGTGCTTTCCTGGCTCCGTTCCTGTACGGACTCTACTGGAAGCGCACCACACCGGCTGCCGTATGGGCTAGTTTCATTGTAGGTGTTGCGGTAATGTGCGCCTGCATGTACGGCACCTTCACGAAAACCACTTTCATCAGCCCGTACTTCTCGTCACCGATCAACGCCGGTGTGCTTGCAATGCTGCTTGGTCTTATAATAGTACCTGTAGTCAGCCTCATGACCAAAGTAAGAGGTAAGGAGCAAATTGATCACATGTTCTCCTGCTATGACCGTCAGGTAACAGTACGCGCCACTGACGCTCTGGAGGAGGAATAATCAGTTGACCTGACACCACATGAGAAAAGGATTCGCCCGAAACTTCATCCTTGCCGTAGTTCTGAGCTCAGCAACATTTGTCCCGACTGGGGCAAATGCCGCCAAGCCGGATTCACTGAGGACGGTTTCACTGAATCCTTTTCCTTCCATAGGATACAATTCCGACTACGGAATGTGGCTTGGAGGATACCTGGACTTCAATGTCTACGGTGGGTTGTATCCCAATTACAAACACAGGATATGTGTCGAGTACCTGCACTATTCGCGGTCTCCACAACTGTTCTATGTCGAGTACGATTCCAAGTATCTGATTCCCGGCATACGCGTCCAGTCTAAGATTTCCTACTTTGACAAACCGCTCAACAATTTTTTCGGATATGGAGGATTTCCTGTCCTTTATGATCCAGCAATGGACAGGCATGACGGCAATGCCTATTACAGCAACTGGTCCAAGGAACTTGAGGCTTGGGTAGCGCTTGAAGACGACTTCCTTGATAAATTGAAGTGGAATGTCATGCTCATGTACAGTGACACGCGCATTTCACAGATTGACTGGAAAGGATACGATTCATCAAACTCCCTGTTCCGCGAATATCTTGAAAACGGTCTGGTAAGAGAGAACGAATCAGGTGGCGGCAGGAGTCTCATGCTGAAACTGGGACTCAGATATGATACCAGAGACCACGAACTCAATCCCACATCAGGTTTCTGTGCCGATGCAAATCTGGCCCTTTCGCCCGACCTGCTTGGCCGCGGCAATGATTTCTACAAGCTCAACGTGGGACTGCGCCAGTTCATCAGCATAGGAAGCGAACGCAATGTCCTGGCATACCATCTGAACTGGCAGGGAACAATTGGCGGCAATCCGGCATTCTATGACCAGACCAGAATACTGGGACTGAAAATGACTGACGGACTTGGAGGGAACCGTACCGTCCGCGGAGTACTGGCTGACCGGCTGGTTGGAAACGACTATCTCTGGGCTAATGCCGAACTGCGGCTCAGGGCCTTTGATTTCAGGCTGCTTGGACGACGGATATTCCTTGTAGGGAATCCGTTTGCCGATGTGGGACGGATAACCCGCCCCTTCCGTTCCCAGGACCAGGCAAAAGTCCTGAATAGAGATGTCAGTGACCTGAATAAGGAAATAACCCGATGGCACCTTACCTACGGCATGGGCGGACAGGCCATCATAGACTACAATTTCATAGCCTCAATAGCATTCGGATTCCCACAGGACCGTCAGGACGGCAAAATGGGAGTCTATATGATTATGGACTACATCTTCTGACAGGGCGTCAGAGACTCTGACCGCGTCTGCAGTGCGCCTGATCAAACATACGGAGACGTTCTTCAAGTACCGGGAACTGGTCATCAGTGATGTTCGATGATGTACCGCGCAGTCCCTGACGGTTGCTTCCGGTCGATGACAGCACAATGCCGCTTATTCCGTAATACAGCAGTTCGTGAAGCAGCTGGCCGCCCTCCATGTCCTTCCCATCGGCATCACGGTAACCGAAAGTGAAGAAGAAGCCGTCACTCACCTTCTGCTCCAGATCCTTGTCATAAGTCACATGGAAACCGTTCCTGAGCAGAGACTCCTTGATCAGTCCGGTACGGCGGGCATACTCGCTGATATCCGAACGGAAATCATACGCTCCGTCACTGGCAGCCTTCAGCATGGCAGCCATGGCGCACTGGGCTGAATGAGCTACGCCCGATGACAATGCGTACAGCATGTTGTAGGCATAGCAGGCTCCGAAACGTGAAATGCCGTAACGCTTCTGAAGAGTCTCGAAACGTCTCTCATACAGTTTGTCGCTGATGCATGCCACCGCAATGCGCTCGCCGGCGTATGAGAATATCTTGCTGGCAGAAAGCATCATGATGTAATTGTCCGTGTATCTGGAAACAGTAACCTGATAAGGTTCCTTGAATGGAGTGCCAAGACCCTCGCGACGGAAATCCATGGTCAGATATGCCAGATCTTCAATAATTACTGTATCATATTGTGTTGCCAGACGCCCTATGGTCTCAAGCTCGCTTTCTGTCAGACACATCCAGCTTGGATTGTTGGGGTTGGAATATATCATGCAGCAGATATTGCCTTCTGCAAGGATACTCTCCAGCTTGGGAGCAAGCTTGTCTGCACGGTAGTCAGCCACATCAAATGACTGCATCTTAAGACCCAGTACCGCTGCCTGCATCTTCTGTACCGGGAATCCGGGATCGATGTACAGAATGGTATCCTTCTTCGGATCAAGCTGCGAGCAGAGCATGAACGCGGCGAATGTGCCCTGCATTGCGCCACAGGTAGGATGACAGTGTCCTGGAGCGACATCGGTATTGATGAAGGCCTTGACAAAACGTGAAGCCTCTGTTCTAAGTTCATCAATGCCCTCGATGTTAGGATACTTGGAAGCCACACCTGCATCAAGTGCCGCCTTCTGGGCTGCAATGCCTATTGCACCCGGCTCAAGACCAGGAACACCCATCTCAAAATGTATGAACTTCTGACCTGTTTCCTTTTCAGCATTGGCCACACAGGCCAGGACCTGACGGATTGAAGCCCTGTTAAGGTCAGTCACTTCAATCTGCTCCAGATAATTGTCTATTACGTTTTTTGGTACTACCGTTTCCATGCTGTTCCTGTACTGAAATTGAAAATCATTCACACTCGCGTCCAATTGCCAGTGCCTTCAGATTGTCTTCAACAACCTTCTCACCCTTGCGGCCGAAAATGGTACGCACGCTGTCCTCAAGCTTTTCAAAACTGATGGAGCCCAATGCCTTTGAAGCGGCACCCAGCAGAATCATGTTCACAGATCTTGCAACACCATTCTCCTGCGCCAGCTTCTCACCATCGAACATGATCACGTTCTTCATTTCACGAAGTTCGTCAAGCACAGCCTGCTGGTCAGGATAGTTCCCGATGTTCACGAATGCGTTGGATGTGGTGATGATCCAGCCGTCAGGTGACAGGTAATGACGGTAGCGGAGAGCCTCCATCGGCTCCATGGCAATGATGATGTCTGCCTGTCCCAGGGCAATCAGATCGCTTGCTATGGGTTTGTCCGACAGACGCAGATTAGACTGGACGTCACCTCCACGCTGGCTCATTCCATGGACCTCGGCCTGCTTGATGTACAGGTTCTCTTCAAGAGCAGCCTGACCTATTACCGTTGCTATTGACAGGATGCCCTGTCCTCCAACACCTGCAAGAATAATATCTGTCTTCATTTCTTTTCTGCTTTTTGGGTTCATGCCTTCTTTTCCTCCTTCTGCGCTGCACGTTCCTTTGCATGACGCTTCAGGGTCTGGATGCATTCGCGACGCGGTATGATGACCGACAGCCCGCGGTATTCAATCTCTTCACGGAGAATACGTGTAATCTCGTCCATGTTCTGCGGCAGTGGAACGACCACCTTGAGATGTTCGTCACTTACTCCAAGTCCGCGACATATTGCCTCGAACTTGTTGGTTCCTGCAGAATCCTGTCCGCCGGTCATACCGGTAGTCAGGTTATCGCTGATGATTACCGTTATCGGGGCATTCTCGTTGACAGCGTCAAGCAGTCCTGTCATTCCGGAATGTGTGAATGTGCTGTCACCTATTATGGCCACTGCAGGGAACACACCGGCATCGCTGGCACCCTTGGCCATGGTTATGCTGGCACCCATATCAACCGTGCTGTCCAGTGCCTGGAAGGGAGGAAGAGCTCCCAAGGTATAACATCCTATGTCACCGAACACCTTGGCTCCCTCATAATCCTTGAGTACTATGTTGATTGCCTCGTAAACGCTGCGGTGACCGCAACCCTGACAGAGGGCAGGCGGACGTGCCACCACGTTTTTGGCTACATCGGGATGCTCCAGTGTGGGAATGCCGAGAGCTGTCTTGACAATATCCGGATTAAGTTCGCCCTGACGAGGCAGATCTCCGGTCAGACGGCCACGGATAACGCAGTCCGATGCCAGAACGCCTTTCACCTGCTCTTCAACGAACGGCTGTCCGTCTTCAAATACCATTATGCTGTCGCACTGTTCGGCAAGTGTGCGTATGGTCTCAACAGGTATGGGGTACTGGGATATCTTCAGAATCGGGAACGGAACACCATCAGGGAAACATTCGTTCACATAGTTGAAAGTGTTGCCACATGCTATGATACCCATCTCGAAACGGCGTGCCTCGGCCGTATAACTGTTGAACGGAGACTCAACAGCCAGACGCATGATCTCGGGCTGACGTTCCAACAGAGAGGCATAGCGACGTTTTGCGATAGCCGGCAGAAGCACCCAGTCACGACTGCCTCCAACAGGATTGAGACCGTTTTCAGGACGTGCTTCCTTCAATTCCACAACGCCACGTGAATGGGCCAGACGGGTTACCGTACGCATCAGCACCGGCAGCTTCAGACTCTCCGAAAGGTCGTAAGCGTATGACATCATGTCGTATGCCTCCTGCTGACTTGACGGCTCAAGCACCGGAATCAGGGCGAACTTGCCGTAAAAACGGGTATCCTGCTCATCCTGCGAAGAATGCATTGAAGGGTCATCGGCTACAAGAACGACCAGACCGCCGTTCACTCCCGTGATGGATGAATTGATGAACGGGTCTGCGGCCACGTTCATACCTACATGCTTCATGCACACCAGAGCGCGCTTGCCGGCAAATGACATGCCTAGTGCAGCTTCCATAGCTGTCTTCTCGTTGGTGCACCAGCGATTGTGCAGTTTCTTCCCTGTAGCTTTGCAGTATTCCTGTATATATTCGGTAATTTCAGTCGATGGAGTGCCCGGATATGCATATACTCCACTCAATCCGGCATCAACGGCCCCGCGGGCTATGGCTTCGTCGCCAAGGAACAGTTTCTTTTCCATTATCATTTCAAATAATACGACTGCAAATTTCCGCATTTTTTATGCCAATTGCAAACCCATCACCTTATAATATCGCATTTTCGTATATCTTTGCAGTAGGACAATCCGTATTTTTATCGATATGAGACTAAGACATGCATATTTATTCATACTGACAGCACTGGCAATATTCAACGTACAGAACGGCAATGCACAACAGCCTGAAACACAGGTCCTGTTCAAGACAACGGCCGGTGACATCAGAATAAAACTTTACAATGACACCCCGCTTCATCGGGACAATTTCATCAAACTCGTTGAAGACCACTATTATGACGGGCTTCTGTTTCACCGTGTAATCCGTGACTTCATGATACAGTCAGGCGATCCGGATTCCCGAACTGCCCAGCGTCACCAGCAGCTGGGTAAGGGTGGTCCCGAATATACGATTCCTGCCGAGCTGGTCTATCCGAAGCATTTCCACAAACGTGGTTCGCTGAGTGCGGCCCGTCAGAGTGACCAGGTCAATCCCGAACGCCGCTCCTCCGGTTCCCAGTTCTACATAGTTACCGGAAAGACCTACCGTTCATACCAGTTGCGTGATCTTGAAGATGAACTGTCATCCAAGCAGGGGCAGAACATATTCAACCGTCTGTGCGGCATGGAACGCGACACGATAATCAGCATGACTGACAGGAACGACACTGAAGGCATAGCCCGTCTCCAGGAACGTCTTGCAGCAAAGGCCGATTCCATCCTGGCAGCCCAAGGACCTTTCAAACTGACAGAAGAACAGTCCAATGCCTATATGAGTTCGGGAGGCGCTCCATGGCTTGACGGCGAATACACCGTTTTCGGTGAGGTGGTGGAAGGCATGAAAGTGGTGGACAAGATTGAAGGTGCTGCCACTGACATGAATGACCGTCCCCTCAAGGACATCAAGATCATTTCCGCCGAAATCGTGAGATAACGTATCATATTATTAACAAAACACCAATAAAAGGAGATTTACAAAATGAAAAAGAGAATCGCGCTATTGTTCACTGCATTATTGCTTGTACTTTCTGTAGGAGCCAAATCGAAGGCACCCAAGTATGTATTTTATTTTATCGGTGACGGTATGGGTGTGAATCAGGTTATGGCCACCCAGTACTACCTTTCCGACATTGAAGGCACCTTAGGCTATAAGCCTCTATGCTTTACGCAGTTCCCTTACAGCGGATTTGTCATCACCTACTCCGCCAGCACAATGGTTACTGACAGTTCAGCTGCCGGCACAGCTCTGGCATCGGGCCAGAAGACGAACAACAACGTACTCGGTGTGCTTCCTGACCGCAAGACCGTTTGCAAGTCCATTGCCGAGATGGCTCATGACAAGGGTGTACGCGTAGCCATCGGTACGACAGTATGCATAGACCATGCAACTCCAGGCGTATTCTACGCTCATCAGGCCAGCCGCGACAACTACCATCAGATAGGTATCGAACTCAGCCAGTCAGGATTTGAATTCTTTGGCGGAGCCGATTTCCACACACCTTTTACCAAGGACAATTCCGATGAAGGCAACTATGTCCAGGCAGAAAAGGCAGGATACAAGATACTTAACGGATATGCCGCATACCAGAACGGTGGCAGGGACAACGACAAGGTCATACTTTTCGACACCAAACCGGAAAGTGACCACTATCTCAAATTCGCCATTGACCGCCGCAGTGAAGAAGAGCTCTCACTGAGCCAGATTACAACCGCAGCCATTGACTTCATGATGAAGGAACCCAAGAAAGGCTTCTTCATGATGATGGAAGGCGGCAAGATAGACCAGGCATGCCACGGAAATGACGCCGCTACATTTATTCAGGAGACAATTGACTTTGACAACGCCATTCAGATTGCCTACGAGTTCTACAAGAAGCATCCCAAAGAGACTCTTATCATTGTCACTGCCGACCACGAAACCGGAGCCGTAGGTTTGAGCAACGGCCAATACAGCATCAGGCCCAGGAATCTCCAGTATCAGGACATGAGTGAAGGTGAACTCAGCGCAGAACTGGAGAGAATAGGACGTGCGAGCGAAGAGATTCCCACTTGGGAACAGATTGAGGAACTGCTCAAGGAGCATTTCGGCTTCTGGGATAAAGTAAGACTGACGAACAAACAGACCGACAAGCTCCGTCAGGCATATGTCGAGACATTCGGCATGGGTCCCCAGGAACTCAAGGAAGAGGAATACTACAAGGTTGACAAGCTTGTAGATCAGGCATGCGCCATTATGAGCGAGGTTGCACAGTTCAGTTGGGGCACCGGCACACATTCAGGCGGATATGTTCCCGTTTTCGCCATAGGAGCAGGTGCAGAAAAGTTTACCGGCCAGATGGACAACACTGAGATTCCCATGAAGATTAAGGAGGTGGCAAAATACTGATAACACATACTGGAATCATTCGAAATCCAGATAAGGTTCCAGCCTTTCAAGATCCCGGTCCGAAAATTCCTCAAGCAGGGAGAGTTGGCCGGGACCTTTTATTCTGCCATATTCGCGGCGCAACTCCACAATGGCTTTAGCCTGATAGAAATTCAGATACGGATGACGTCTCAACTCATTCAGACTTTCGTCATTAATGCTGATCTTTCTGAAAGCAACCGAGTCCGATACCTTGAACCAACGGATCAGCGAATCCGGAATATCTTCAATCTCGAGCAGTTGGGAATCTCTGACAAAACCGCCCAGTTCATTTCTATATGTCATGATTCTACGGGCGGTCCATGCTCCTATTCCAGGTAAGGAAACAAGCGTGAGGGAATCGGCATTATTCAGATCAACTTTCTCCTTGGGGGCCTCCTTGATCTGATAGCGTGGTATGAACACACTGTCACGCGTCTTCTGTGGTTCGTATGCCTGCTCTCTCTTTGCAGGGCTTTTCTGATATGTCCCGGGCGTTTTCCGAGTGTTGACCGGATATTGTCTGAAAAACGTGCTGTCCGTTTTCTGTCTGGCGGGAGCCCACTCAAGGGAATCCGCATCCACTTCCATGACAGGTGCTTTCTTGGGAAAAATGACCCTTGCCGTATGACATGCTACAATCACTGCCAGCAGTATGATTGCAGCAGTCCTGTCCTGACGGTTAAAGTAGAAATAATCTCTCAACATGGTATCAGTCTGGTATTATGTTATATTTTTGCCAACGTTATGAAGAGAATTTTCAGGAACTATCCGTTGGCTGTCATTCTGTTACTGATCATAGTCTGTCTTTCATTGGGAACACCTCCCCAGACCGGACTTGAAGAAGTGCACGGAATGGACAAGATAGTCCATTTCGGCATGTATTTCACTCTGACAGTGGTCATCTGGATAGAATACCTTCGTCATCATGACCATCCTGACTGGACAAAGCTGGTCCTGTTCGCCTTTATTGCCCCGGTTCTGTTCAGCGGCGCCATGGAAGTGGCACAGGCCACACTGACTGTAAACCGTCAGGGAGACTGGATGGATTTCCTGGCCAACAGTATTGGAGTCATTGCAGGAGGAGCCGCCTCATGGTTCTGCATCAGGCCCCTTCTATGGAAAGACGGAAATTAATCCTTCTTCCAGGTTAGGAAAGGATTTGTTGCCAGATATGCATTATAATATCTGGAATCGCCTGTCACCTCACGCCCTATGAAATCAGGTTTGAGGAAAGCCTCATCTTCACTGCCTAGTTCAACTTCGGCCATAATCAGGCCTTCATTCTCACCATGGAACTCATCCACTTCAAATACATGAGGGCCGCTGTGGACAAGATAACGGGTTTTCTCGATGGCTCCTTTCTGGTGCAGCTCAAAAAGCTCGCGTGCCTCTTCTACTGGAATGGTATGATTCCATTCATAACGGCTCATTCCACGACTGTCACTGGGACCTTTGATTGTAAGAATGGCTTCGGTGTCCGTTATGCGGATTCTGACTGACCGGCCGTTTTCATGGGCAATGTAGCCCTGGAGAATGTTGTAGTGGCTGAATGACTGGGTACGGTATGCAGTGCCGTTCACCAGAAATTTGCGTTCAATCTCTATTGACATGGTTACTAGAATTATATGTTAGCTGATATTTTCACTTCAGACCATTGACTGTTCATCAGCACCGGCCGATGACATCAGATACGATTTGATGAAACCATCGATATGACCGTCCATTACACCATTGACATCACTGGTCTGGAATCCGGTACGATGATCCTTGACACGACGGTCATCAAACACGTATGAACGAATCTGCGATCCCCATTCGATCTTTTTCTTTCCTGCCTCAATCTTGTTCTGCTCGGCCATGCGGTGCTGCAGTTCCTTATCATACAGAATTGAACGCAGATGCTGGAGAGCGCGTTCCTTGTTTTTAGGCTGGTCACGGGTCTCAGTGTTTTCAATGAGAATCTCTTCCTCTACACCTGTATAGGGATCCTTGAACTGATATCTCAAACGTACACCCGATTCCACCTTGTTCACGTTCTGACCGCCGGCACCACCTGAACGGAAAGTGTCCCAACTCATCAACGCAGGATTGATGGCCACTTCAATGGTATCATCGACCAGTGGCGTCACGAATACGCTGGCAAATGATGTCATACGCTTTCCCTGAGCGTTGTACGGTGAAACTCTGACCAGACGATGGACACCGTTCTCTCCTTTAAGATAACCGTATGCGAACGGACCTTCCACTTCAAGAGTCACCTGTTTGATTCCGGCCTCGTCACCTTCCTGAAGATCGGCAACCGTTACCTTGTACTTGTTGTCCTCGCCCCAACGCATATACATACGCATGAGCATCTGAGCCCAGTCCTGACTCTCAGTTCCACCTGCACCGGAATTGATCTTGAGAACGCAGTCCATTTCATCGGCCTCTTCACGCAACATGTTCTTCAGTTCCAGAGACTCGACCGCCTGAAGTGCACGTTCATAGTTGTTGTCGATATCCTCTTCCGTAACCAGTTCCTCCTTGAAGAAATCCATTGCAAGAACCAGTTCATCAACGAAGCCACGGACTTCCTTGTATCCGTCAATCCATGCCTGAAGATCCTTGACCTTCTTCATCTGGGCCTGGGCGGTCTTCGGGTCATCCCAAAAGCCGGGAGCCTGAGTCCTAAGCTGTTCCTCCTCAACCTGTATCAGTTTGGAATCAATGTTCAGATATCTCTTTAGAGCATCAGTGCGGTCAAGCACATCCTTCAACTGGTCTGCTGTTATCATTATTTTTCTGTATGTTTCTTGAATAACCGTGCAAAGATAGCAATTTTAACCCAAAAGCCCCAAGTTTTACTTTCTGAGCCATTCCTGAGGGTTCAGACGTGTACTCTCCTTATGGAGCTGGAAATGAAGGACCGGGCTGCCGTTCTCGGATGTCTGAATTACTCCGATTTCATCTCCTGCCTTGACATCATCGCCCTTCTTGAGTGACGTGCTGACAAGATTACAGTAAACGGTAATGTATTTTCCATGCCGCACCAGAATTCCAATCTGGCCCTTGCCATGCTGGAACACGCCCGAAACCTTACCGTCAAAGACACAAAGTGCAGTAGCACCTTCATTTCCCTGAATATCAATGCCAAGATTGTTCTGCTTCACATCCTTCTGACCGGCCACCTGACTGATACCGTATTTGCCGACAATGAGAGCCGGTCCGCTTATAGGCATGGGCAGCTTGCCCTTGTTACTTTCAAAACTGCCTGTCAGCCTGAAGTCCTGTTCCTGATCCTGCTGCTGGACCTGACCGCCTTTCTCTGCACGTAATGCCAGCTGTATCTGACGGTCAATCTCCTTTGACAGTTCATTCATCCTCTTCTGTTGGGCCGATATTTCCTTCTTCAACTGATTGCGTTTCTTCTTAAGCCTATCAACTGCCTGCTGCTGTTGCTTCTTCTCCTTGCTTGCAGCCTGCTGGAGTTCAGTTTCAAGCCGCTCCACATCACGCTTTTCCTCTACGAGCATCTCAACCTGATGTCTGCGCTGTTCCAACGTGTCCTTCTGCTCCTGAATCTGTCCGGCCAGTCTGACAAGGGACGATGAATACTCTCTGAGATACCTTATGCGAGTGGTCATCTCTCTGAACGAGGCCGATGCCAGCACGAATGCAAGCGCATTCACCTGAGAACTCTGACGCTGGAAAAAGACACAGGCATCAGCATAATTGTCCGAACACTGCTCATACTCCTTTTCCAGCGACACGATTTCCTTCTCCAAATCATTCTGCTGTCGTGTCAAGGCTGAAAGTTCCGAGCGTATTCCATTCAGGATACGGGTACGTTCATCAAGTCTTGCCTCAAGAATCTTAAGATTGGAAAGCTCGCTGCTGATACTTGTTTCCGTTCCTGTCAGGATTTTCTCCTGACTGGCAATCTGACGCTCAAGTTCCTTACGTTCGGAACGCATCCTCTCTATGTCAGTCTGTGCAGTTGCCAACAGGCAGGAACACAGCATCAGAAAAAATACCAGCTTTCGTCGCATATTCAGAAGAGTCCTTCAAGTACTTCCAGTATCTTATCAAGCGAAACACTCTTCATCCTGCGGGTCGGCTCAGTTGAATCCTTCCAGCTGCCATGTGATGTTGTCAGACTACTTAAATCAGCCTCAATGGACAGATTTGCCAGACGAGCATCAAGAACATTGAGGTCAAGTTCCAGCTTTCGAGGATATTCAAAACCTTTTTCCAATTCGACAAAATCACGATAACCGAAAATGAAGTTCCAGCCCTGACCCGATTTGCTGAATTCAGTAAGATGTCCTTTTGAGTCGGTCTTGAAAACATTGCCCCATTCCATATCAGTGAATTCGGCCGAGCCGTCACGATTATATTCGGCCGGTGTCATTGCCGAACTTATGTCTGCGACTGTCTCGCGTCCGGGAGAGAACATACGGTCCCAGAACAGAGCCTCCAGTGAACTGTAATCCAATTCCAACTGGTTACGCAATGGAAGATCGGCATAATGGCATTCAACATAACGCCCTCCGGTCCGGTCCATAATCATGACATGATCAGGAAACATCTCGATTCTGCCAAGCTCTACACCAAGCAGGCCGAAACTCAACTGGATGCAGCGGCCATGACGCATTCTCAACTGCCCGCTCATTGATGTACCTGACAATCTGTACTTCACATCGGCCGACAGTTCGGTCGCAACCGGTGCCTGACAAAGCTGGGACACAAGCGTCTCCTTTTTGGCCTCAGGCATGTTCACCACACTTTTTCTTGATGCACCACATCCTGAAAGAAGCAATGCCGACAACGCAAACAGAATTATTCTTGTCTTTTTCATCATTCAATATAGTTTTCTTCCTTGATCTTCCGTTCCAGCAGAGGGGAATCAGAGTTCAGCTGAAATGCCCTGTGCCAATTCTCCAATGCCGCATCCTTGTCACCGCACTTGAACAGGCAGTCTCCATAATGCTCATAAATGTCCGCATTTTCCTCTTCCAGGTATTGCAGAGCTTTCTCAAGATACTGCAATGCATCCTTATATCGGCCCATTCGAAACAGAATCCATGCATAGGTGTCCAGATAGGTTGCATTCAACGGGTCTGCTTCAATGGTTTTGTGACTCATCTCAAGAGCCCGGTTAAGGTCACGGTCTTCCAGACTGAGATAATAGGCGTAATTGTTCATTGCCATGACATCCAAAGGGCTGTAGGCAAGAACAGAGTCATAGTCCTCATACACCATTGTCTGATTTCCCCATAAATGATGGAATTCCGCCCGCATATTGAACAGGGCAGCCTTGCCAAGCGAATCACCGACCTGAGCCAGTCCTTTATCTATGGTTTCAAGTGCCTTGTCCCTTTCGCCATACCAGACCTGGGTCGTTGACTTGCTTTTCCAAGCCTGCATCAGTCCAGGGTTATATTTTATGGCAACATCACTGAAATCCGATACCATATCAATCATGGAACGGCAACGCATACGGTCCATGTCTGTTTCGATCCGGCCAAGCATATCATTGGCACTTTCGGTAAGAATCTCCAGAATGCGATCGGGATCATCCGACTCCAGATAAGCGGAATCAAGTTCTCCAAGTTCCAGATAACATGCCACGCGCTGCATACGCAACTCATCGGCAACATCCTCAATACGTCCGTATCGGGTCAGCACTCTGAGTTCCTTGCCATATTCACCCATCCTGTCATATAAACCGGCAAGAGTAAGCAGGAGCTCCGTATTACCAGGGAAACGTGAGGCCAGTTCCTCATACTGTGCCACCGCATCATCAGTCCTGTTCATCCTCTGCAGGTTCACTGCATAGAGACGCCTGTACCAGTAATTGTCCGGCTCAAGTCTGACCGCACCGGCAAGAAGGCTGTCCGTTACCGGAGCAAAGGACTGCAATGCCCTTCTATCACCCAAAGACATGTACAGCTGGGCAAGTCCGTACATGCTGGCAGCACTGGTGGAATCCAAGCTCAGACTGTGACGGTAGAGATCGGATGCAGCATCATAGTTGCCCAGAACCGCCTGACGGGAAGCTTCATGAAAGACAAAATCCTGCCTGGCCCCATCGTCATGGACAGGTCCCGTTTTCCTTCCTTCCTTTGTACTGGCACAAGACACCAGAAACAGGAAAAGGAGCATTATTGCAGGAAACAGCCTTTTCATCTCAATATGTCAGATACCGCTGTGTCCGAATCCACCCTCACCACGCATCGTCTGGGAAAGTTCATCACATGGCTGCCATTCCACCTGTTCGTATCGGGCAATAACCATCTGGGCTATACGATCCCCATCATTGATCTGGAAATCCTGATCCGACAGATTGATCAGAATGACTCCTATCTCACCACGATAATCAGCATCTATAGTACCCGGCGAGTTCAGGACTGTAATGCCTTTCTTCAGAGCCAGACCGCTGCGTGGTCTGACCTGTGCTTCAAATCCGGCAGGCAGGGCAATTCTCAGTCCGGTCGGTACCAGACAACGCTGCATGGGCTTCAGGATAATTGGAGAATCAATGTTGGCTCTCAAATCCATTCCCGCAGACAGACTGGTCTCATAAGCAGGCAACTGATGACGGGAACCGTTTATTATCTCAACATTCATTGTCATGACATTTAAGTTCAGTGCGAAAATAGCAAGAAAAAAGGAAAAAAGACCTACTTTTGAAGTCTTTGAAGTTAAGATACGATAATATGGAATGGGAAAGATTGCTGTCAGGCAAACGTTTCGGAATGGAAGGGCCGTTCACCACGTCCCACGATGACCGTTCGGTGTTTCTAAGGGATTATGACCGTCTTGTTTTTTCGGCACCTTTCAGACGGCTTCAGAACAAGACTCAGGTGTTTCCTCTACCAGGAAGCGTGTTCGTACATAACCGTTTGACACACAGTCTTGAAGTCGCATGTGTAGGACGTTCTCTCGGCAATAATGCAGCCCGATACCTGGCCAGTATCCACCCCGAACTGAATGACAGTTATCTCAGTGAGATCGGCAACATAGTATCGGCGGCCTGCCTTGCCCACGACATGGGCAATCCGCCTTTCGGTCATTCAGGAGAGAAAGCCATATCCGCCTTCTTTACAGAAGGAAGCGGTCAGTATGTCAAGGAGCTTCTCAAGGACAACCCCAACTGGTGGACTGACATCATCAACTTTGAAGGCAATGCCAACGCATTCCGTCTTCTGACACACAAATTCGTCGGACGTCGAAGAGGCGGTTTTGCCATGACCTACTCCACCCTTGCCAGCGTGGCAAAGTACCCGTATTCGTCATTTTACGCGGAAGGTCACCATAAGTTCGGTTTCTTCGAATCCGATGCCGAAGCATTCCGCTCAGTTGCCGATGAACTTGGAATGATACGTCTCAGCGAACCGGGACAACCATTGAAATACGCCCGTCATCCCCTTGTCTATCTTGTCGAAGCAGCCGATGACATTTGCTACCTGATAATGGATATGGAAGATGCCCATAAGCTCAAGCTTCTGTCCACAGACGAGACAAAGCACTATCTCATGGAATTCCTGACTCCCGAAGGAAGGGCGCGCGCAGAAAGTATCTTCCTTGAGGTTCTGGATGCAAATGAACAGATTGCCTATCTGCGTTCCAAAGTCATAGGCCGTCTGATAGACGAATGTACCCGGGCCTTCATTGACGGCGAAAAGGAAATTCTGGCAGGCACATTCCAAGGATGTCTGATTGACCACATCAGCAAGCCGCTCAGCCAGGCCTATCACTATCTGTACGACATGTCGGTCAAACGCATATACCATTCCAAGTTCGTATATGATGTGGAACTTGCCGGTTTCCGCATTATCAGCACATTGCTGGAACTCAACGTCGATGCCGTACTCCACCCGGAAAAGGAATATTCCAAGTTACTGATAGGACGTGTCTCAAGTCAGTATGAAATAAGCGACCCCTCACCTTATGTCCGGATAATGGCGGTACTGGATTATATTTCCGGCATGACCGATGTCTTTGCGCTGGACATTTATCGTCAGATAAACGGCAACAGTCTGCCATCAATCTGATTCGGGTCCTGTTCGACCCCGGAAAAAACAATGGAGGGGTGCCGTTCTTTTCTCAACGGCACCCCTCCATCTCTATCAAGTCTAATCAATTTTCACGTTCAGGGATGTTCATTTCGGCCAGGATTCCAGCTCTGGATGCCTGGAGACGATTATAATCATCCTTGTCATAAACGACTATCTTGTCAAATTCACGCAGACCGGTTCCGGCTGGAATCAGATGACCGCAGATAACGTTCTCCTTCATACCAAGCAGGCTGTCGCTCTTGCCGTTGATTGCTGCCTCGTTCAGCACCTTTGTGGTTTCCTGGAATGAAGCGGCCGACATGAAACTCTGGGTAGCCAGAGCTGCACGGGTGATACCCTGCAGAATCTGTGTAGATGTTGCAGGACGGGCCTCAGTAGCCTGAACCAACTTCAGATCCTTACGCTTGAGGAGAGAATTCTCATCACGAAGCTTGCGTGCGGTTACCATCTGACCGGCGAACAGGTTTTCGCTGTCACCCGGATCGGTAACCACGAACTTGCCCCAGATACGGTCATTCTCCTCCATGAATTCCAGCTTGTCAACAATCTGCTGAGCCAGGAAGCGTGTATCACCGGGTTCATCGATCTCAACCTTACGCATCATCTGACGGACAATGATCTCAAAGTGCTTGTCGTTAATCTTCACACCCTGGAGACGATATACGTCCTGTACCTCATTCACAATGTATTCCTGTACAGCGGTCGGGCCCTTGATGTTCAGAATGTCAGTAGGTGTGATGGCACCGTCTGACAACGGAGTTCCAGCGCGTACAAAGTCGCCTTCCTGAACCAGAATCTGCTTTGACAGTGCAACGAGATACTTCTTTTCGTCATCAGTACGTGATACAACTGAAATCTCACGGTTTCCGCGCTTCACCTTACCCATATGAACGGTACCGTCAATTTCCGATACCACTGCCGGGTTGGACGGGTTACGTGCCTCAAACAGCTCGGTGACACGGGGAAGACCACCTGTGATATCACCAGCCTTACCCTGCACACGTGGAATCTTGACCAGAATGTCACCGGCAGCCAGAACCTGACCGTCCTTGATGACAACGTGGCCTCCCACAGGAAGGTTGTATGAACGCAGGACCTCTCCGTCGGCTCCAATGATATCGGCGCTCGGTATCCTTGTCCTGTCCTTGGTTTCAGTAATGATGATTTCTTCCAGACCGGTTGATTCATCGGACTCAACCTTATAAGTCACATTCATGATAAGGTCGGTAAGACGTACTGTACCTGCGACCTCAGTGATGATAAGTGCATTGAACGGATCCCAATCGGCAATCAGGTCACCCTTCTTGACTGCTGTACCACTCTTGATATACAGATTTGAACCGTAAGGCAGATTGTGGTTTGACAGAGCTATTCCGGTGTTCTCATCAATGAACTTGGCCTCACCAAGACGACCGACAACGACCTGGACCTTTGTTCCATCGGCCTTAACTGCATCAACGGTACGAAGTTCCTCAAAGTCGACACGGCAGTCATACTTGGCAACCAGACGGGAATTGGCTGCAATGTTCGATGCAGTACCACCGGCATGGAATGTACGCAGTGTCAGCTGTGTACCAGGCTCACCGATTGACTGTGCGGCAATGACACCGACAGCCTCGCCCTTCTCAACCAGACGGCTTGTAGCCAGGTTGCGGCCATAGCACTTGGCGCAGACACCGTGCTTGCTTTCGCAGGTAAGCACTGAACGGATTTCAACGCTCTCAATTGGCGACTCCTCAATCTTTCTTGCCATCTCTTCAGTAATCATCTCACCGTCGGCAACCAGCAGCTCACCGGTAGTCGGGTTGATTACGTCATGTACTGAAACACGACCAAGAATACGTTCATACAGAGATGCAACGACTTCTTCATTCTCCTTAAGAGCTGAGCATACAAGACCACGCAGAGTGCCGCAGTCCTCTTCTGTAATGATGACGTCATGTGATACGTCAACGAGACGACGTGTCAGATAACCTGCATCGGCAGTCTTAAGAGCGGTATCGGCCAGACCCTTACGGGCACCGTGTGTTGAGATGAAGTACTCAAGCACTGACAGGCCTTCCTTGAAGTTCGAAAGAATAGGATTCTCAATGATCTGTGCACCTTCGGCACCTGCCTTCTGCGGCTTGGCCATCAGACCACGCATACCGGACAGCTGACGGATCTGTTCCTTAGATCCACGGGCACCTGAATCAAGCATCATATAGACTGAATTGAAGCCCTGATCATCATTTGAAATGGTCTTCATCAGAACCTTGGACAGGTCTTCGTTGACATGTGTCCATACATCGATAACCTTATTGTATCGTTCGTTATCGGTGATAAGACCCATATTGTACTCAGCCAGAATACCTTCTACCTCTTCATTACCCTTGCGGACAAGTTCCTCCTTCTCCTTCGGGATGATGATATCATTAAGGTTGAATGACAGACCGCCCTGGAATGCCATCTTGTAACCCAGATTCTTGATACCGTCAAGGAATTCGCATGCACGGGCGACACCCACCTTCTTGATGACGTCGGAAATAAGATCGCGGAGTGTCTTCTTTGAAATGATATAGTTAATGTAGCCTACTTCATCAGGAACAATCTCATTGACGATAATACGTCCGACAGACGTTTCAACAATATGATTGATATAGTTGCCGTCAGCATCGACGTCCTTGACAAGTACGTTGACAACGGCATGGATGTCAACCTTACCTTCATTATAGGCAATCATCGCCTCTTCAGGACCGTAGAAAGTCAGACCTTCACCCTTGACCTTTTCGATGAAGTTGCCATCCTTGTCCTTGATTGAACGACGCAGTTTGGTAATGTAGTAAAGACCCAGAACCATATCCTGAGCAGGCACTGTGATAGGAGCACCATTGGCAGGATTCAGAATGTTATGCGACTGAAGCATAAGCATCTGAGCCTCCAGAACGGCCTCGTTGCTCAATGGCAGGTGAACAGCCATCTGGTCACCGTCGAAGTCTGCGTTGAAAGCGGTACATGCAAGCGGATGAAGCTGGATGGCCTTTCCTTCAATCATCTTCGGCTGGAAAGCCTGAATACCGAGACGGTGCAGTGTCGGGGCACGGTTCAGCAGTACCGGATGACCCTTCATCACGTACTCAAGGATATCCCATACGATAGGATCCTTACGGTCAACTATCTTCTTTGCTGATTTTACGGTCTTGACAATACCGCGCTCAATGAGCTTGCGTATAATGAATGGCTTGTACAGTTCGGCAGCCATAAGCTTTGGCAGACCGCACTCACCCATCTTCAGTTCAGGACCTACAACGATAACCGAACGTGCTGAATAGTCAACACGCTTACCCAGAAGGTTCTGACGGAAGCGTCCCTGCTTACCCTTGAGAGAGTCTGACAGTGACTTGAGAGGACGATTGGCCTCGCTCTTTACGGCACTGGCCTTACGGCTGTTGTCAAACAGAGAGTCAACAGCTTCCT
This sequence comes from Bacteroidaceae bacterium, assembly GCA_024398615.1. Lineage (GTDB taxonomy): Bacteria > Bacteroidota > Bacteroidia > Bacteroidales > Bacteroidaceae > Colenecus. The sequence continues at coordinate 877 of JAKSIU010000032.1, read as the reverse complement.
GAAGCATACGCTTTTCGTTACGCAGAATGACCTCAGGAGCCTTGATTTCAATAAGTCTCTTAAGACGGTTGTTACGAATGATGACTCTACGATAGAGATCATTCAGATCGGATGTGGCAAAACGGCCACCATCCAGAGGAACAAGAGGACGAAGTTCAGGAGGAGTTACCGGGATAACCTTCATGATCATCCATTCAGGACGGTTCAGTTCGCGTGAAGCACGGAACGATTCCACAACCTGAAGACGCTTGAGGGCCTCGGTCTTACGCTGCATTGAAGGATTGTCCTGACTTGCACGGGCACGAAGCTCATATGAAAGCTTGTCGAGATCAAGTGTGCTGAGCAGATCATAGATAGCCTCGGCACCCATCTTGGCTACGAACTTATCAGGATCATTGTCCTCAAGCATCTGATTCTCCTTGGGGAGCTTATCCATAATGTCAAGATATTCCTCTTCTGAAAGAAGATCGCCCTTATTGCTGCCAAGAGCGCTTTCCGATGCCCATACACCCGGATTGATGACAATGTATCTCTCGTAGTATATGATTGAATCAAGCTGCTTGGTCGGGATTCCCAACAGATAACCGATCTTGTTGGGGAGCGAACGGAAGTACCAGATATGAGCTACAGGAACGACAAGCTGGATGTGTCCCATACGCTCACGACGTACCTTCTTTTCTGTAACCTCAACACCGCAACGCTCGCAGACAATACCCTTGTAGCGGATTCTCTTGTACTTTCCGCAATGGCACTCGTAATCCTTGACAGGACCGAAAATGCGTTCGCAGAACAGACCGTCACGTTCGGGCTTGTATGTGCGGTAGTTGATTGTCTCGGGTTTCAGAACCTCACCGTTTGAATTCGTCAGAATCTCTTC
>JAKSIU010000031.1 GCA_024398615.1 Bacteroidaceae bacterium | reverse complement strand
CAGAATATATGGTCAATCCTGTAATGGAGACTGTGACCATGGTATGTGAATCCGGGGCCGTTGCCCGAGCGGGCAAAACAGTCATCCATGAAGTGGTCGAATTTGTGGTGTGTGTAGGAAAGCGGACTGTCATTGAAATCTCCGACTACTAGAGCTTTCCTGTACTCTCTGGCTTTTGAAGAGACAAGTTCTGCCTGTGAGGCGCGCAAGGATGTCGCTTTAAGCAGTTTCTTGACAACGCGCATTGACGGGTCGAGTCCCATATTCTGACGATTGTCGTCAAAATCCTTCTGTACCAGAGCGTTGGACTGAAGATGGCAGTTGAAGACAGCTATGGTGTCCTGTCCGGCCAGGATTTTCATGAACAGGCATTTGTTTCCTTTGGCTGTCCCGAAATCGATAATCTCATGTTCCAGAATGGGGTAGGCCGACAGGCAGGCCTGACCGCTAAGAGTGTCAATGAAGCGGAAAGGGAATGCCTTGTCGACGTTTCCGCCGCTTTTTATTGATTTCAACACATCGGATTTGGCTTCCTGAAGGCAGACAATCTGCGCATTGAATCCCATAATCTGTTGAAGGACAGGATTGGTTTCGCTGCGGTCTTTGCATTGGTTGAGTCCGAAGCCTTCCGTGTTGTAACTTGCTATTGTAAGATCGCCTTCAATGTTCTTGTCGGGGAAATGAACGGGGCAGTAGTGATAGAAAGGAATGGCTGTTGCAAGTATCGCTGCAAGTGGTACAAGAGCGCCTTTTTTCCATGTGACAAGCCAAAAGACAAGTAAGGCGACATTGGCCAGCATGAGATATGGGAAAGCCAGACCTGAAAGGGACAGCAGAGGCCATTTGCCTACAGGTGGCAGCATGGGACAGTATGCGCTGACTATCAGGAGAACCGCCAGAATGATGCTGACAAGCAGCAGCGGATATGCCAATATCTTGAAGAATAGTTTCATTGCTGTCTTTTCATTCTTCTGTCAATGATATCGCAGATTTTGACGTACAGGTCTGTCAGGGGCTTTGTGATGTCTCTTCCCTTTCTCAGTCTGTCCTGAAACAGCCAACCCATGAAGGCGGCTCCCAGATGTGCCAGATCACTGGGAGGGCTCATGTGAGGTAACATGGCAACGTCAACTATGCCCAACGCAATGACAATCCATTTGATTTTCACGTTGCCGAGCAGAGGCAGTTTCTCTTCGCGGTCAGGTGCCTGGAAGGCCAGCGCGGTGCAGATGGCCAGAATTGAGGCCGATGCCAGCGGAATGCTTTCAGGCCAGTTCCTTTCTTCAAAATCCGTAACGGCTCCGAGAGCTGAATAGCAGACCATGGCAGCGAGAGCTCCAAGAATGTAGAGACCTCGAAGACTGTTGGCCGTTCCTCTTTCCATGAAGATTCCACCAAGCCAGTAAAGACAGACCATATTGAATAGAAGGTGGCAGATTCCCCAGCTTGTGAAAGGTGCGGTGACAATGGTCCACGGTCTGGCAACCAGTTTGTGGATACCCAGCTGATACTGGAATATATCTGATGCGGAAAGTGAACTCTTCGTGAAAAGTGTGAGGACAATGACGGTCAGTAGCACCAGGCAGAAAACGGCGCAGTTGATCATAACAAGTCGGGTAAGGGTGTCTCCGCTCCTGTATTTGAGATTGATTTCGTCAATCAGCTTCATTGCCATGTGAAGTCAATGTGATTGTCACTGCCGCCTCTGTCCTTGCGGCGCCAGTACAGGATGATAAGGAAACCGGCCAGCATTCCGCCCAGATGGGCAAAATGTGCAACGTTGTCGGCTGCGCTGTTCCTGAGTCCCAACGCCAGTTCCAGAACCACGTAGGCGGTAACCAGCCATTTGGCCTTGATGGGGACCGGAATGGGAATGATGAACAGCTCATTGTTCGGAAAAGTCACGCCGTAGCCAAGCAGGATTCCATAGACGGCACCCGATGCTCCAACCGTGAGTATCGTGTCAAGGTAAGCGGCCATGGGTACGGTGATTCCGCCTACATTTACTGCATCATACGATGCCAAAGCCAGTTCATAGTGCACGAACTGGCATATTTCCTGCGACAGGGCGGCACCCAGTCCGCACAGCAGATAAAAGGTAAGGAAACGTTTCTGCCCCCACTGGACTTCCATTATCCGGCCGAACATCCATACGGCGAACATGTTGAAGAAAATATGCTGGAATCCGTCATGCAGGAACATGTATGTGACAGGCTGCCATATCCTGAATGATGGAGCCATGAAGAAATGGAGACCGAATATATGTTCAATGTCAATGCCGTACTTGCTCAGGGCTACGGTACCCATCCAGCAAAGCACGTTAATTATGAGAAGATTCTTGGTTATTGGTGGCAATTTGTCCATGGGGCTACATAAATAAGGTAACGGGGAGGCAAAAGTAGCCATTTTTTTTGGTTAACTTTGCAGTCCAAATCCAAATATATGAAAATAGAGTCAATCATAGCTGAGATGACTGTGAAAGCAGTCAAGGCGTTGTACGGTCAGGATATTGATGCCTGCCAGGTTCAGGTTCAGAAGACAAAGAAGGAATTTCAGGGCCATCTTACGGTAGTGGTGTTCCCATTCCTCAAGATGTCGCGCAAGGGTCCGGAGCAGACAGCTCAGGAGATTGGCGGCTGGATGCAGGACAATGTCGATGCTGTCAGTTCGTTCAATGTAATCAAGGGCTTTCTGAACATTGTCATTTCAGACAGCGTTTGGATTGGCATGCTTGAGGAGATTGCACGTGATCCGGAATTCGGTTTTACAAAGGCAGGACCCGATTCGCCGTTGGTCATGATAGAATATTCCTCGCCGAACACCAACAAACCGCTCCATCTGGGTCATGTGAGAAACAATCTGCTTGGTTGGGCACTGGCCAATGTGATGGCCGCGAACGGGAACCGTGTCGTCAAGACCAATATTGTGAATGACCGCGGCATACATATCTGCAAGTCGATGCTGGCATGGCTCAAATGGGGCAATGGTGCCACCCCCGAATCTACCGGCAAGAAGGGTGACCATCTGATTGGCGACTATTATGTGGAATTCGACAAGCACTTCCGTGCCGAGGTGAAGAGTCTGCTGCCGGCAGATTATGACCAGCTTGACGAAAAGGCTCAGGAAGAGGCCAAAGCCAAGGCAGAGAAACAGTCTCCGCTTATGCAGGAGGCACATGACATGCTCGTGAAATGGGAGGCGGGTGATCCTGAAGTCCGTGCTCTGTGGGAGAAGATGAACAGCTGGGTCTATGCAGGATTCGATGAGACCTATCGCCGCCTTGGCGTGGGCTTTGACAAGATCTACTATGAGTCACAGACTTATCTTGAAGGTAAGGGCAAGGTCATGGAGGGCTTGGAAAAAGGTCTGTTCTTCCGCAAGGATGACGGTTCCGTCTGGGCCGATCTTACGGAAAACGGTCTTGACCAGAAACTGCTGCTCAGAAGCGACGGCACATCGGTCTATATGACTCAGGATATCGGTACTGCAAAGCTCCGTTTCCAGGATTTCCCAATTGACCGCATGATTTACGTTGTTGGTAACGAGCAGAACTATCATTTCCAGGTCCTGTCCATCCTGCTTGACCGTCTCGGTTTCAAGTGGGGAAAGGATCTGGTCCATTTCTCATACGGAATGGTAGAGCTCCCTGAAGGCAAGATGAAGAGCCGTGAGGGTACTGTGGTCGATGCCGATGACCTTATGGATGAAATGATCGAGACCGCCCGTCAGACATCGGCCGAACTGGGTAAGCTCGAAGGCATGTCCGAGGACGAGGTTGACGAAATCATGAGGATTGTGGGAATGGGAGCCCTGAAGTATTTCATCCTGAAGGTCGATGCCCGCAAGAACATGACCTTCAACCCCAAGGAATCAATTGATTTCAATGGTAATACGGGTCCATTCATTCAGTATACCTATGCACGTATCATGTCGGTACTCAGAAAGGCGCAGGCCGAGGGACTTGACTGCAGTGCCATTTCACTGGATGGCATGGATATTGCCATATCGGAAAAGGAGACAGGTCTTGTCCAGCTGCTGAATTCGTTCCCGGATATCGTCAAGCAGGCTGCAGGCGATTACAATCCTTCGGTCATTGCCAATTACAGCTATGATCTTGCAAAGGAATTCAACCAGTTCTATCATGATTTCAGCATAATGCACGAACAGGATGTGAATCTCAAGAAGATGCGCCTTGTGCTGGCTTCATGCGTAGGCAAGGTGCTGAAGCTTGGTATGGGACTGCTTGGCATTGAGATGCCTCAGCGCATGTAAAACCGTATCTGATGGCAGCCGGAAAAAGCAAGTACTATGTGGTCTGGATAGGACAGACTCCCGGGGTCTATGATTCATGGGAGCTGTGCAGCCTCATGGTCGATGGTTGGAAGGGTGCCGTATATAAGGGTTTTGACAGTCTGGAAGAGGCAAGAAAGGCTTTCGAACTGCCACCGGAGAATTTCATTGAGAAGAAAACTGCCAAGGGCCGGAAAAAGGAACAGAAGACGAGGGAACTTCCTCAGCAGGTGTGCCGTCAGGCCTTGGCTGTCGATGCCGCTTGCAGCGGCAATCCCGGTCAGATGGAATACCGTGCCGTCTATTTGGGCGATATGGAGGAGAAGTTCCATTTCGGGCCTGTTCTGGGAACCAATAACATCGGGGAGTTCCTTGCCATAGTGCATGCACTGGCTTTGTACAAGAGCAGGGGCCTTGACTGGCCTGTCTATAGCGACAGCCGTAATGCAATCGCATGGGTAAGACAGAAGCAGTGCAAGACCACGCTTGAGCGTAATGAATTGACTCTTGAGGTGTTCCAGCGCATTGACAGCGCCGAAAGATGGCTCAGGGAAAATACATATTCCAATCCCATCCTGAAGTGGGAAACGTCAAGTTGGGGTGAGATACCCGCAGACTTTGGAAGGAAATGAAAAAGCCGCTGATTCTTGAAACCCGTCTGGGAATACTGCTGTGGCATTATTTTGCCATGGTGCTGGTCTTCATGGTCGAGAAGCCGCTTTTCATGCTGTATGCGGAGAGTAAGAGCTCCGGCTATGGCGTATCAGATGTGTTCCAGGTCGTGGGACATGGCCTGCCGATTGACTTCAGCGTAGCGGCATATCTGCTGCTGCTTCCAGTTGTCCTGGCTGTAATCAGCGTAATCGCGGACCGTTTCCCTTTCAAGAAAATCATGCAGATATATGATATTGCAGTGGCGGTTCTGCTGTCATTCATCTTTGCGGGGGACGCGGCTCTATATCCCTTCTGGGGGTACAAGCTTGATGCCGGAATATTCTTCTATCTGAAGACTCCAGGTGAAGCATTCGCAAGCGTATCGGTCTGGATGGTCCTGCTGGGTCTGATTTCCGTTATGCTTCTTGCATGGCTGATTTACAGATTACTTGTCATTTCCCTTACACCGATGGACCGCATGCTGCCGCGCGAGAACCGCAAACTGCTGGCATCGGTCTCCTATCTTGTACTTCTGGGCCCTCTTTTCATTGTCATGCGTGGCGGTTTCAAGGAATCGACCATGAACGTGGGGCATGCGTATTATTCCAAGGACCAGTTCCTGAATCATTCGGCAGTCAATCCCGCATTCAGCCTGTTGAGCTCATTGAGCAAGACCGATGATTTCTCGCTCATGTATGATTATCTGCCTGAAGAACAGCGCAGCCAGCTGGCTGACGGACTGTTCCAGGTTCCGGACAGTGCATGCGTCGGCCTTCTGTCCACTTCGCGTCCCAATGTCCTTCTGCTTATCCTTGAGGGATTCGGGGCCGATTTCATCGGGGAACTGGGCGGAATGCAGGGGGTCGCTCCCAATATGGAGCGGCTTATGGAATCGGGCGTCTCGTTTACATCATGTTATGCGGGCAGTTACCGTACTGACCGTGGGCTGGTATGCGTAATCAACGGTCATCCCGGTCTTCCCAAGACTTCCATCATGAAGATACCGGCCAAGAGCGCCTCACTTCCGTCAATGGCCGGACAGATGGCCGATGCCGGTTATACGACCCAGTTCGTATATGGCGGTGACATCAATTTCACCAACATGAAGAGCTGGCTTTACGGCGCAGGTTATGAGACTGTCGTGAGTGATGTGGATTTTTCCGCTTCGGAACGTCACAGCAATGCCTGGGGCGTAAATGACGGAATAGCGTTCCCGCGTCTCTTTGAAGAGCTGCAGCAGCGTGAATCCGATGGCGCGCCTTGGTTCGTTACTTTCCTGAGTCTGAGCAGTCATGAACCGTTTGAGGTTCCATACAATGGTTTTGAAGAGATGCAGCCGAATGCTTTCGCCTATACGGACAGCTGTCTGGGCGCATTCGTGGATACGCTCAGGAACAGCCCGATATGGGATAACCTGCTGCTTGTCGTAACTGCCGACCATGGTTTCCGGTATCCGGCTCAGGGCAATGCCCAGGCACCACATGTGCACCATATCCCGTTCATAATGGCCGGAGGTGCCGTATCGTATGGCCCGTGCCGGTTTGATATGCCTATAAATCAGGCTGATATAGCTGCTACGGTACTGTCGCAGATGAATCTTGGCCACAGCGGTTTCCTGTTCAGCCGCAATGTGCTGTCCGGAGCATACACCAACCAGTTCGCGTTCTACACTTTCAATAACGGATTCTGCTATATTGACGGGACCGGTGCCAGTCTTTTTGATGCCGATGCGGGGCTCTGCGTTGAAGAGGATCCTGATCCGGATGGCCATCGTACCGATATTGGAAAGGCCATTCTGCAGACACTGCACGATGATTTGGAGCGCCGCTAGGCCCTCATTCCTTTTCGGAATCCCTCTTGTTGGATCTCAGTCGGGTCTTAAGCCATTTCTGATATCCTTCCCAGGTGCGTTTCCACCGGTTGTGGGACCATAGCCAAAGTTCCGGCGTTTCACGGATGTTGTCCTCAAGAAGACGGAAATACTTTTCGGTTATCCCGAACTCTTCAATACCTTCAGCCCGGCTGAACATTGGAACGACCTTAAGGACATAGTGTCCTCGTCTCGGTCTGGAAATGTGACCATAGCAGGCACAGAGATCCATTTTGCGGATAATCTGTTCGCTTCCGCTCAGAACAGGTGTGTTGTGATTCAGGAAATCAGTCCAATAGTGAATGTCCCACCATAGTGGCACCTGATCGGCAATCATTCCGACAACAAACTGCTTCCCTGCCTTTCTGTAGCCCAGGAGGGTGCGCAGCACATGTTTCATTGCAATGCTCTCAGCCCCGTATCTTGAACGGAGCTTGAGCATGATACTGTCAGTGACTGCATTCTCCAACGGGTGATAGACCTGGCAGCATACTGCATTTCCATCCAGATTGAGGGGAAGTGAAGAAATCCATTCCCAATTTCCGGTATGTCCCAGATACATGACAATCGAACGGCCTTGTGAGAACTCCTTTTCAAGAATGTCGGTGCCTTCGAAACGCATGTGACGTCTCATCCACCATCCGGGCATGGATGCTGACTTGAACATTTCGAATATCTGGTCCAAAAACTGGCGGTAGAAGCGCCTTTCAATGCGTTTCAGTTCCTTGACTCCCTTGTCTGGAAAGGATGTCCTCAAATTTTTCCGGACCACATTGCGCCGGTATCTCAGCGGCGGACACAGGAACATGACAATCCAGATGATATCGGAAAACAGATACAGCAGTCTGAGCGGCAGGAGCGAAATCAGCCAGAGAAATGAATATGTCATTGAAACCAGAACTCTCTTCATGCCTGTTGTTTTAAAAGACGAAACTGAATCTGGCACCTGTTGTCCATGATTTCCATACTGAATCAAGGTTGTCGTATCCCGCGAATATGCTCACCCGTCCATAGTCCGATGTCCTGACTGACATTCCCAGATTGCCTATCAGGCGTGCACTGTCCTGCAGTTTCCATTCGATGGGGTTGCCGTCCATGTCGCTGAAACGGTATTCGTCAGTCGCCGGGCACCATCCGCCAATGGCCTGTCCCTCAATGAACAGACGTCTGGCAAGAGGAATCTCAGCACTGAGTCCGGCACCAAGACATGCAATGTCATGCACATTATCTCCCAGTGCCCTGACAATGTTTTCCTCTCCGGTCCACTGTATCTGGGTGAATCCGGCATAGAGGGTCGGTCCGATGTGCCCCGGCATCCATGTGGCTGTCACTGCTGCCGTATATGCAGGTGCAGCGTCAGGGTTCCAGGTTCCATTGGAATCGCTCACATCGGCCTTGAGACTTACACTGGACTGGATTCCGAAAAGCCATGTAGTCTGCGTAAGGTCATAAGTGTGCCTTATGGGTTTGACAAGATGACGCGGACCGAACAGCGCATCGTTGACGTCATACGCGATTTCAGTGCCGAGTATGCCTATGCTTGCACCGGCAATAGCGTCTGACAGCCAGTGACGGTTGGCAAGGACACGCATGGCCGCCGTAGCTGTTGCAACGGAGTATCCGGCTACGCTTATCCACGGGCTGACGGTCTCGCCGTACTCCCGGTGAAGCACTGTGGCACCCATGAATGCGGTTGTCGTATGTCCTGAAGGGAATGAGTTCCTTGCATTGCAGTCTGGTCTGTAACGGCGTACGGTATATTTGAGACCTTGCCCGAGAACGCCGGTGGCACCATAGGAGAACAATGACTCCGTGATAAGACGTACCCAGTCGCTGCGTCCTTCAACTCCCGCCAGCTTCAGCCCCATGACAGCCGCCAGAGGCATGTACTGCGTGTAATTGGCGGCAAGGTATTTGGGACCGCCGGGGCGTCCTTCCCGAATTATGGAGCGGTCAAGGATGTTATCGTTGGAAAGGGCAGCCGTGGTGAACATGGACAGAGACAGGATGTATCGTTTCATAAGGCCGTCAGGCTGGTACATTATGGAGAGACTGTCCTTCTGGCCACGGAGATTTTCAAGGTATGGGATTTCGGTCAGCGGTGCATACGGCTTGAAAACATTTATCTGTGCCAGAACCGGTGAAAACGGCATGATGACAGCCAGCAGTACCACTACCTTTAATTTCAGAAATATGGCGGTATCTTTTCCCATTTCCCGCAAAGATATTGATTTATTACCATGTGCCCCCTAAAGTATGGGGTATTATTTGTATCTTCGCGAATCATTTGAAAAGTCCGATTTCCCCCCGAAATGAAAGAACTGTTCCGTTTTCTGAGAAGATTTGTAAGACCATACCGCAGCAATCTTGTCGGCAGCGTTGTGTTCAACCTGCTTTCCGCAATACTCAATGTCTTTTCCTTTGCACTGATTGTCCCCATACTCAAGATACTGTTCAAAATCAATGAAACGGTCTATGAGTACGTCCCGATAGTTTCCGGCATGAAGGCCGAAGCCATTGGCAAGGCTCTGAGCAACAATTTCTTCTATAAGGTCACACAGTTCATTGATGTGTATGGCGAATCCACGACTCTGCTTATCCTCGGAGTGATTCTCATAGTCATGACACTGTTCAAGACCGGTTGCTATTTCGGAGCATCGGCAGTGATGATTCCGCTCAGGACCGGTGTGGTCCGTGACATCAGGACAAAGATTTATGACAAGGTCCTGTCCCTGCCGCTCTCCTTCTTTTCAAAGGAACGCAAGGGTGATATCATAGCCCGTGTAAGCGGTGATGTGTCGGAAATCGAGAATTCCATAACACAGTCGCTTGACATGCTCATCAAGAATCCTATCCTGATAATAGTCTATATGGGTACGCTCATCGTTCTGAGCTGGAAACTTACCATATTCACCATTGTGGTAGGACCGGTCATCATCTGGGTTATGGGTGCTATAGGACGTAAGCTCAAGGCGAAGTCGCTGGTTGTCCAATCATACTGGAGCGATACCATGGCCCAGCTTGAAGAGACTCTTGGAGGATTGCGCATCATCAAGGCGTTTCTGGCCGAAGGAAAAATGTCAAAGCGCTATCTGGATCTGAGCAACAGACTGCGGACGGCTTCCAACCGGGTCAATATGCGTCAGGCACTGGCACATCCCGTCAGCGAATTCATGGGAACAGCGCTGATCGTGATAGTCCTGTGGTACGGTGGCCGTCTTATCCTTGCCGACAATGCTGTCATCACGGCTCCGAAATTCATCTATTATCTGACAATCCTCTACAGTGTTATTAATCCTATCAAGGACTTCTCAAAGGCCGGTTATGCCATCCCGAAGGGTCTGGCATCGGTTGAAAGGATTGACCGTATCCTTCTTGCTGAAAATCCCATTACAGCATGTCAGGGCACGGTCGTAAAGACTTCACTTGACAGTGAGATACGTTTCAACTCTGTATCATTTACGTATGACGGTGACAACCGTGAGGTGCTGCATGACATTGATCTGACCATTCCTCGTGGTCGGACAATAGCACTTGTAGGTCAGTCCGGTTCCGGAAAGTCAACTCTGGTGGATCTGCTTCCGCGCTTCCATGATGTGTGCTCCGGATCGATAACCATAGACGGAGTCGACTTGAGGGACATCACCATCCCGTCACTTCGAGGACTTATGGGCAATGTGAACCAGGAGGCCATTCTGTTCAATGACTCCTTCTTCAATAATATTGCATTCGGTGTTCCCAACGCCACACGTGAGCAGGTGATTGCGGCGGCCAGAATTGCCAATGCCCATGATTTCATAATGGAGACGGAGAACGGTTATGACACATGTATCGGTGACCGGGGCTGTCTGCTGTCCGGCGGTCAGCGTCAGCGCATCAGCATAGCCCGTGCAATTCTCAAGAATCCGCCGATCCTGATTCTGGACGAGGCTACATCGGCCCTTGACACGGAATCGGAGCGCCTGGTTCAGGAGGCATTGGAACGTCTCATGGAGAACCGCACCACCATTGCCATCGCACACCGGCTTTCAACCATCAGGAACGCTCATGAGATATGTGTCCTGCATGAGGGACGTATTGTGGAGCGCGGTACTCATGAGGAGCTGATAGCAATGAACGGCTACTACAAACGTCTGAACGATATGCAACAACTGTAACAACTGTAACTTACAACATAAAAATGGTGAAAATAGGTACTCCGCTTACAAAAGTGGCCAAGAGAGCACTCCTGTGCGGATCAGGAGAACTTGGCAAGGAAGTGACTCTGGAACTTCAGCGCTATGGCGTCGAGGTGATAGCGTGTGACCGTTACGAAAACGCACCGGCCATGCAGGTCGCTCATCGCAGTCATGTTCTGAACATGCTGGACGGACAGCATCTCAGAGAAGTCATTGAACTTGAAAAGCCGGATATCATCATTCCGGAAGTGGAGGCAATAGCAACGCCTACTCTCGTTGAACTCGAGAAGGAGGGATACAATGTCATTCCTACTGCTAATGCCGCTTTCCTGACCATGAACCGCAAGGGTATCCGTCAGCTGGCAGCCGAGACCCTGGGCCTTCCAACTTCCAGATATCGTTTCGCAGCTACCCGTGAGGAATTTGATGCTGCAATAAAGGAAATAGGCACTCCATGTGTGGTTAAGCCCATCATGAGTTCATCAGGCCATGGCCAGAGTGTCTGCAAGACTCCTGCCGATGCTGACAATTCATGGAAAATCTCACAGGAAGGCGGACGTGCCGGTGGCGGTGAGGTTATCGTTGAGGGATTCGTGAAGTTCGATTATGAGATTACCCTGCTGACCGTTCGTCACAGTGGTGGAACCACATTCCTGAATCCCATAGGACACCATCAGGTCGATGGAGACTACCGTGAATCATGGCAGGCTCAGCCAATGAGCGATGTGGCTCTGGCAAAGGCTCAGGATATTGCAAAGAAGATCACTGACGCTCTTGGCGGTTACGGAATATTCGGAGTCGAGATGTTCGTTCAGGGCGACGATGTCCTGTTCAGCGAGGTATCTCCACGTCCACATGATACCGGTATGGTTACAATGATTTCCCAGGATCTTTCAGAATTCGCCCTTCATGCGCGTGCAATTCTGGGCCTCCCTATTCCAAAGGTGAACTTCTATGGTCCAAGTGCTTCAAAGGCCATCGTGGTTGAGGGTGACACCAGCATGGTTGAATTTGAAAATCTTGAAGAAGTCCTTTCTGAACCCGACGTCCAGATCAGGATTTTCGGCAAGCCGTTTATCAGAGGCCATCGCCGTATGGGCGTGATCCTGGCCAAGGACGAGACAGTCGAGAAAGCTCTTGCAAAGGCCGAACGTGCTTATGCAAAGCTGAAGGTCCGTATCATTTCATAATGAGCGGTCTGTCGTCGCGCGACATATAGTCAAGATACTGCTGGATGATGGCCTTGAGTTTCAGGGTCATCATCTTTTCTTTTTCAGGATACCGGCCCATGACATTTTCGGAAAGGCGGACGTCCGACTTGAATTCATATACTCCAAGCAGATTCGTGCCGTCAAACTGTATCATCAGGTCGCCCTGGTAGAAAGTGTAGACCCCATTCACATAATCGGCAGCCCATATTTCATCATCGGGAGTCGTGAGCAGGTTCTGTCCGAAACAGAGGAACGGCCTGTCGTAACCAAGGTACCCAAGAACGGTGGCTGGAATGTCACTTTGCTGTGCCACACAGTTCCTGTGTCCCTTTATTTCACCGGTCGGGTCATAAATCAGAATTGGAATATGGTACTTGCCGTAAGCCGACTGATAGTCCGGGTGTTCTGACAGATTGGTGTGGTCGGCAGTAATCACGAACAGAGTGTTCTGGAACCACGGCTGTTTTGAAGCATTTTCAAAAAATCTTCTTAAAGCATGGTCTGAATATCTGACAGTACGGTATATGGGCAGATTGCCCTCTTCGGGGAACTGTTCGCGGTAGCGTTCCGGGATGTTGAACGGATTGTGGGAAGTGGCAGTGAAGACCCCGCTTACGAACGGTTCCTTGAATGAGCCTATCCTGTCGCACATGAACTGTAGGAATTCCTCGTCCCAGATTGCCCATACACCGTCAAATACGCCTTTTCCGCCGTACTGGGGCTGTTCAAGGAACTCATCCATTCCGAAATAGTCCTGGAAGCCTGTGGCGTTGGTGAATGACTGGAATCCCATGGACCGGTTGTCGGCTCCGTGGAAGAAGGCAGTGTAATAACCTTCATTCTGCAGTTCCCTTGCAATTCCGGACACTTCCTTGGCCATCATGGCCGGGCCCAGAATGAAATGTTCATAGAGCATGGGGATGCCTGAAAGGGCCGATGGCATGGCATCGATGCTCTTGCGTCCGTTTGCCAGAGCGTATTCGAAGTACATGCTTTCCCGCATCAGGGAATCCAGGAAAGGAGTGCAGTCATGTATGTCGCTGACACCTTCATTGAGCTGTCCCACATATTCGGCTCCGAAACTTTCAAGTATCATCACCACTATGTTCTTCCGGCGTGAAACATCGGTGGAATCGGGAATTATTATCGGATTGTATATCCCGTCAAGTTCATCTTCGCTGAAATATGAAACGGTCTTTTTTGACGAATGTCCTATGCTGCGTATCGCACAGAAAGGGGTGTTCAGTATCATCGCAGCCTGGGGTGGAGTGGGCGCGTACTGGAAGGCATTGCTCATTGCTATGGGCCTTATGCTTGCGGTTGCTCCTCCGCGGATACCTACAACGCAGAGGAATCCTCCCAGCAGGAATGTCAGGCATCGGACTGCATAATAACCTGAAAGCCTGTTGAACCTGATTATTTCAGGAGTTGCAGTGAAAAGAATCAGAATTGCGGCCAATGCAATGAAGAACAGCGACATGAACCAGTTGTCAATTATGTTCTGCCAGAAAATCCTGCCTAATTCATCTGTTCCTTCGTTCTGGAATTCCGTCAGGATATTGAAAGTACTGCGGCATCCGGTATAAGGGAAATATACGGTATCGGCGATGTTGGCAAGGCACCCGGCCAGTACCAGTACGATGAAGACAATCCTGGCGGCCCTGTAATAACCTGGCTTTTCCTTGATGTGCAGCGGAAGCAGCATCATGACGATGTAGGGGCTGGTAAGATACATCAGTCCCGAAGTGTCATACAGCAGACTGCCTTTGACCATAGGCCAGATCATGGCCTTGTCCAGATTGGCTGTTATCTCCTCCCAATTATACCACAGGAAAACCCCGCGGCAAAGCATGAAGCATATGTATGCAAGAAGAATGTTCCGGACCAGAGTCAGGAATGGGCTTCTGAAGACTGCCTTCAGATTAGTGTTATTTTTCATCGCTGTTTTTCAGCTTATCGGCAAAATCCATGCCAACATAGTTCGATGTGCTCAGACAGGCCTCGGTACCGAAGTCGATGCCGTAACGTACCAGTCTGTCCCAGTCGCATTTATCAAGATTTTCGAGATTGTCAGGACCGATTCCGCATTTCATCAGACCGAAAATCATGCCGGCATTGAAATTGTCTCCGGCTCCGATGGTGCTGACGGGGGTAATCGGCTTTGATTCGTAAAAATACTCATTGTCCCCATCGAGGACAAAGACGCCGCGGCTGCCCCGTGTGCAGATGAAATGTGTACAGTATGGACGGATTTCATTCCTGTAGATCTGCCTGAAATCGTCGTGCCCGTAAAGAATCAGCAGATCCTCGTGGCTGGCGCGCACGATGTCGGCCAGTGCGAAGTTTTCGTGGAATGTATCCTTGAGACTATCTGCTTCCTGCTTGTGGTTTTCCCTGAAATTGAGGTCATAATACAGTATTGCCCCGGAGTCCGATGCATGCTGCAGGAATCCCTTTACCTTTGGCCTGAGCACCGGGTTCAAGGCAAAATATGCTCCGAATGCCACAATGTCGGCCTGGCAGATTGCTGGCATGGCGAAATCCAGCCGGTTGTTCGGGTAATCCTTGTAGAAACTGTACCGGGCATCGCCGTTGTCATTCAGATGAGCCAGGGAAATGGCTGTCTTGTGGCCCTTGTAGCAGGAAACGAAATTGTCGTTGATGCCGTTCTCGCGCATGAAGTCTAGGATCATGCGTCCGGTCTCGTCGTCACCTATTTCCGTGATGAAGGTACTGTTTACACCGCAGCGGCCAAGTGAAATCAGTCCGTTGAAGACCGAGCCCCCCGGCACCGCGTCGACCGGTTTCCCGTTTCTGAACAGGATGTCGTAAACTGTTTCGCCTATTCCGAAAACTTTCCTCATAGCAGCTGTTTTGAACGCTGGCCCAGATATCCTCCGTGATGTCTTTTGTTGTATTCTTCAACAGTGAATCCTATGGCTTTCATGGTTTCCGTGACCAGGATGTCACCAATCACGTTCATGACCGTAGTGCTGGTAGTGGGGGCAAGTCCAAGGGGACACACCTCATCGGGATTGCCGGTTCCGATAAGGACGTCGGCCATGTTTGCCAGAGGACTGTCCGTGTTACCGGTTACAACGATGAACTTCATTTCCGGATCCAGTTTCGAGGCAAGTTCTGCAAGCTCGAGTATCTCACGTGTCTTGCCCGAATTGGAAACGAGCAGGAACAGGTCATTTTTCTGAAGAATTCCCAAATCTCCGTGCTGTGCTTCGCTGGGGTGAAGGAATATGGCAGGAGTGCCGGTGGAACTGAATGTCGTTGCCATGTTCATTGCAATCTGTCCGGCCTTTCCCATGCCGCTGGTTACAAGCTTTCCGCCCAGTTCGTGCACGTGTCTGACTATCAGACTGACTGCCTGTCCGTATTCGTTTCCGACAGGTATGGCCATGATAGCCTGTGCCTCGCGTTCTATGACATTCTTTATGGAATCAGGAACCATGTTTTTTACATTTTGGGTTGCAAATATACTGCTTGCGTTTGCCAAAAGCAAATATAATTCATTTTGTATGCATTCAATGTTGTTACTGTCGGTATTTAGTCATATTTTTGTAGGTTGAATAATAACGGACTATTAACTGAGTTTTTAATTTTATATTTTCAAGATGAACATTGTAACAAAAGAATTCCAGCTGCCCGATGGAAGGACTATCAAGCTGGAGACCGGGAAATTGGCAAAGCAAGCCGATGGAGCCGTTATGCTGACATGTGGCAAAACGATGCTTCTGGCCACTGTATGTGCCGCAAAAGATGCAGTTCCCGGAACTGATTTCATGCCTTTGCAGGTAGAGTACAGAGAGAAGTATGCTTCAATAGGCCGCTACCCCGGTGGTTTCACAAAGCGTGAGGGTAAGCCGTCTGACTACGAGATACTGACCTGCCGTCTGGTTGACCGTGCTCTCCGTCCTCTGTTCCCTGACAATTATCATGCAGAGGTTTTCGTAAACATCATACTTTTCTCAGCTGACGGCGAACAGATGCCGGATGCACTTGCCGGACTTGCAGCATCGGCTGCACTGGCTGTATCGGACATACCTTTCGGCGGTCCTATCTCGGAGGTCCGCGTAGCCCGTATCGATGGCGAATATGTGATTGATCCTACATTCCAGCAGCTTGAGAAGGCCGATATGGACGTCATGGTTGCCGCTACATATGACAATATCATGATGGTAGAGGGTGAGATGAAGGAAGTCAGCGAGGCTGACCTGCTTGGTGCCATGAAGGCCGCTCATGACGAAATCAAGAAGCACTGCAAGGTCCAGATGGAGTTGACAGAGGCTGTCGGAAAGACCGAAAAGCGCGAGTACTGCCACGAGAACAACGACGAGGAACTCCGTCAGGCCGTCAAGGATGCCTGCTACCAGAAATCATACGATCTGGCTGCACAGGGCAATGCCGACAAGCATTCACGTGAGGCCAACTTCGAGGCCGTACGTGATGAGTTCAAGGCTGCCTACAACGAGGCTCATGCAGACCTCTCAGCCGATGAACTGGCCGAGAAGGATGCCCTGATAGACCGTTACTATATGGATGTTGAACGTGACGCAATGCGCCGCTGCATACTTGATGAGGGCAAGCGTCTGGATGGCCGCAAGACCACTGACATACGTCCTATCTGGTGCGAGGTCGGCTACCTGCCGGGTCCTCACGGATCATCAATCTTCACCCGTGGCGAGACACAGTCTCTCTGCTCGGTAACCCTTGGTACCAAGGACGATGAGAAGATGGTCGATGATGTTCTGGATCAGCATGACGAACGTTTCCTGCTCCACTACAACTTCCCGCCATTCTGCACAGGTGAAGCAAAGGCACAGCGCAGCACCGGCCGTCGTGAGATAGGTCACGGACATCTGGCATGGCGTGCCCTGAAGGGACAGATTCCTGCAGACTATCCGTATTGTGTCCGCGTAGTTTCCGATATCCTTGAGTCGAACGGCTCATCATCAATGGCTACAGTATGTGCCGGTACACTGGCACTCATGGATGCAGGTGTCAAGATTGCAAATCCTGTTTCTGGTATTGCAATGGGACTCATCAAGAATCCGGGTGAAAGCAAGTACGCAGTCCTTTCCGATATCCTTGGCGATGAGGATCATCTTGGCGATATGGACTTCAAGACCACCGGTACCGTCAAGGGTCTGACCGCAACACAGATGGATATCAAGTGTGACGGACTGTCATATGAGATTCTCGAGAAGGCTCTGGCACAGGCCAAGGCCGGACGTGAGTATATTCTTGGCAAGATCACCGAATGCATAGCCGAGCCACGTGCAGACCTGAAGCCTCATGCTCCGCGCATTGAGACCATGACTATACCTAAGGAGTTCATCGGTGCCGTGATAGGCCCGGGCGGAAAGATTATCCAGGGTATGCAGGAAGAGACCGGTGCAAGCATCAACATTGAGGAAATTGACGGTGTCGGCAAGATTGAGATTGCAGCCAACAACAAGGCCAAGATCGATGCCGCCCTGGCAAAGATCCGTGCTATCGTAGCTGTTCCTGAAGTCGGTGAGGTATATGACGGCAAGGTACGTTCAGTAATGCCTTACGGTCTGTTCGTTGAGTTCATGCCCGGCAAGGATGGTCTGCTTCATATCAGCGAGATAGACTGGAAGCGCTACGAGACAATTGAAGAGACCGGTATCAAGGAGGGTGACCAGATTCAGGTCAAGCTCATTGACATTGATCCCAAGACCGGCAAGTTCAAGCTGTCACGTCGTGCTCTTCTGGAGAAGCCCGAAGGTTATGAGGAGCGTCCGGCCCGTCAGCCGCGTCAGGACCGTGGCGATCGCCCTCAGCGCGGTGAACGCCGTGACGGCCAGCACCGTCAGCACAAGGACGAACCAAAGAACAACCAGAGTGAAAATGAAGAGAAGTAATCTGCTCATTGCAGCAGTAGCTTTGACAATTGCAGCCTGTCAACCCCAAGTTGACAGGTTTGCTGTTTCAGGTACTGTTACGGGCGCGCAGGGCCAGACCCTTTATCTGGACCACATGGGAATTGATGCCGTTGTTCCGGTCGATTCGGCGAAGCTGGGCGAGGACGGCAAGTACAGTTTCAGCCAGCCGGCTCCCGAAGGCTGCTTCGACATATATCGTCTCCGCCTTGGCAGCAAGGTAATCAACTTTGCTGTTGATTCCGTCCAGGACATTGAAATCAATGCATCGCAGGCAGATATGCAGACTGCCTATTCCGTGTCCGGATCTGAATCGTCCAATAAAATTAAAGAGGTGGTAGGCCGACATATGCAGTTTCTTAAGGACCTTCAGGATGTCCAGAACCGTTATGCCGGACCTCAGGTCGGAATCTTGAGCCAGCATGTCGGTGAACTGCTTGATGTTTTCAAGTCGGATTTGAGAAACGGATTCATATTCAGTGATCCGGGTTCGGCAGCTGCCTATTACTGTCTGTTTTTGAGCGTGAACGGTCAAACCGTATTCAGTCCGCAGCAGGACCGTCAGGATGCCAAGACGTTTGCGGCAGTTGCAACCAGCATGGATATCAAATATCCTGATGCACAGCGTACTGCCCATCTTCATAACCTGGCTCTCAAGTCAATGGCTGCGACCAAGGCTCCGACACCTGTCTCACAGGAAACCATTGACAAGCTGAACAGTCTGATTGTGGAATCCGGACTCATAGAAATCGAACTTCCCGACCGTACCGGTGTCATGCACAAGCTGTCCGATACAAAGGGACAGGTGGTGCTGCTTGACTTCACGGCATACAAGACGAACTATTCTGCAAATTACAATCTTGCTCTCAGAGATCTCTATGACAAGTTTGCAGACAGGGGATTCCAGATATTCCAGGTGTCGTTCGATGCTGACGAGAGTTTCTGGATGAATTCATCGGCCCAGATCCCATGGATTTCCGTGCACGACGAGAACAGTCTGGCATCGACCATCCTCAATTCATATAATGTCAGTCAGTTGCCTTGCGCATTCATTATTGACAGGGAAGGTGTGATTGTCCAGCGTCCTGACGAACTTGCCGAACTTGAAGCAAGTATTGAAAAGCTTCTTGACAATTGAATTTGACTTTTTTCCTGTCTTTTGGGGTATGGATTGAAAATTAATCCTATCTTTGCATAGAAGACAGATATGATCAAAAGGGTTCCAGCATCAGAACGGTGTATGTTGGAATCTTTTTCATTCATGTTTTCTTTTTCAATGTTAAACCGTTAAACAATTGATATTATGGCATATATGTCAGAAGATGGCTACAAGAAGCTGGTAGCCGAATTGCAGTACCTGGAGGGCGTTCGCCGTCCTGAGATTATCCAGCAGATTGCTGAGGCACGTGACAAGGGTGATCTTTCAGAAAATGCAGAGTATGATGCAGCAAAGGAAGCTCAGGGTATGCTTGAGGCCAAGATTGCCACATTGAAGGCACAGATTGCCGATGCTAAAATCATTGACGAGACAAAAATTGACACATCGACAGTCCAGATTCTGACTAAGGTCAAGATCCGCAATACTAAAAACGGTGCAACGGTCATTTATGCAATCGTTCCTGAAAGTGAGGCTGACTTGAAGTCCGGTAAGATTTCAAGCAATACCCCTATTGCAAAGGGATTGCTGGGACACAAGGTTGGAGAGACTGTTGAAATCCAGATTCCAAGCGGAAAGATAGGTTTCGAAATTCTTGAAATAACCCTTTGAGCCTGAATCTGTCATGACAATTTTCAGCAGAATAGTTGCAGGTGAGATTCCCTGCTACAAGATAGCCGAGACAGAGAATTGTTTCGCTTTTCTTGACATCAATCCTATGGTTAAGGGGCATGTCCTCTGCATACCCAAGCGTGAAGTTGATTATCTCTTTGATTTGACCGATGAGGAACTGCGTGATCTGCAGCTCTTTGCGAAAAAGATTGCCATTGCTCAGAAAAAGGTGTTCGGCTGTGTAAAGGTAGGGCAGGCCGTACTTGGCCTTGAGGTGCCTCATGCTCATATACACCTTATTCCTATGCAGAGCGAGAAGGATATGCTTTTCAGCAATCCCAAACTTAAACTTTCTGAAGAGGAATTCAGACAGATTGCAGCCGATATTCAGGCAGCTTTGTAATTTTTTGTGATTTCCATTTGGTGACCAGGCCGAAAAGGCTTACGTTTGTCACGAAAATATTCCGGGAGCCAGTTTCATACCGTTGGGTATGGGCATGGCTTCCGGTTTTTTATTTACATGGTTTTTTGATTTGCGTGATGGTATCATGAAAAACACACCAGGACATCTTCAGGTTCTTATGGCAATAGTCTCATTGTCATTTCTATCGTGTCTCAACGATGAAACGGAAATCGCATTGCGTGAGGCGGGAGACAATCGCCATGAACTTGAAGATGTCATTTTTCACTACAGATTTGAAGACCCGGACATGGAAAAGCTGAAAGCAGCACGTTTTCTGATAGCCAATATGCCTGCCCACTATTCTTATGTCGGAAAAGACATGGAGGAATATCAGGACAGCGTGCTGTCCATATTGAAGAAAGATCTGCCTCCCGAACAGCAGCATGACATGGTTGACAGACTCTATCATGATGATTATTCCCTAAGGGAAACTCCTGTTGTATCGGATCTTCTGATCATGAAGGCCGGATATCTCATTGACAATATTGACATGGCGTTCGAACAATGGAGGGGCAGGCCGTGGGGCCGCCACGTCTCATTTGATGATTTCTGTGAATATATCCTTCCCTACAAGGTTCAGGAACTGCAGTTCATGGACAATTGGCGGCAGGTCTTTTCCCAAAAATATTCGGACAGCATCAGAACTGTGCTGCCGGATGATTTTCAGCGAAACAGTCTGTACGGGGCAATTGACATTGTCAGGGATGAGATAAACCGTAAGAATGTGCCTCATGTGCTGTGGGGTGGACGTTCCAGCCCCAGTCTGCTCTCGGCCCGTACCATGTCTTCCATGACATTCGGTACCTGCCATGACTATGTAACAATGGGGACTCTGGTTTTCCGCAGTATGGGAATGGCCTCGGCAGTTGATCAGATTCCTCTGTGGGGCCGTAATCACGAAGGCCACAGCTGGTTCGTCTTTTCTGGAGACAGGGGTGGAATGATACCGACCGTCAATTCGCTTATTCTGGGCGCAGGAGTGGCTTTTTATCCCTACGAGCGCATACCGAAAGTGTACCGTTCCTGCTATGCCATAAACCGTGACTGTCTGAAATATATCAATACTGCAAAGTACGTCTATCCTTTCGATATGTGCCGGAAGGATGTGACTGACGAATATTGTCGGACACATGATATAAGTGTTCCATTGATTGGAGGCTTGAAGCTCAAGGACCGTTATGCCTACATAGCTATGGCGGCAAATGATGGAAAGCCCGTATGGAGGGTCCTTGATTTCGGCTTGGTCAAACGCGGTATGGCACATTTCAGAAAGATGGGACCGGACATGCTTTACATCGTGTTGGGTTTTGACGGACAGGACCTGGTTCCGGCCAGTAATCCATTCATTCTGAATGCTGATGGAAGCATGGTGGAGATAAAACCTTATGATGCTGAAAATGCCGGTGAAAAGGTCAGAATCCGCTTGAGGCGAAAGTATTATGAGTCATATAATGTAGTTGATATGAGAAACCGTCTTCTTGGAGGAGAAATCCAATATTCTGATTCTCCTGATTTTTCCAATGCTGTGACTGTCTATAGGACCGATTCAATTTCAACTGCTGTTTCAGTAATGGATGACGGGTGGGGAAAGCACCGTTTCTGGCGCCATGCATCGGCTCCGGGGACATGGGGAAGTCTGGCGGAATTCGAACTCATCGGAATGGATGGCAAACGTGTTGCCGGTGGCGTTCCCATCTGTTGCGGACAGGCCGATTCCATAAACGCTGCCAGAGCATTTGACAATGACCTTCTGTCGAATTTTGAAATTGAAGGGCCCGATGGCGCCTGGGTGGGTGTTGACATGGGGCATCCCGTTGAACTTTCGGAAATACGGGTATATCCAAGAGGTGATGACAACGATATCAGTCCCGGATTCCTGTATGAACTGTATGCCTGGAACGGTCAGAACTGGGAATTGCTGGAGACATTCATCGCTGAGGAACCTTATTATGATACAATTGCACCGACAGATGTGTTGCTGTGGCTTCGCTGCCCGCATCGCGGAATGAATGAACGTCCGTTTATTATTGATGAAAAGAAGAACATTACATGGTGGTAATGTATTTCCAAGAGCGAGTGAAAACAGGATTTGGCCAGACGGACCAGATGCGGAAATACTTTGGCAAGGTACCGTTATTATGGATTCTGCTACAGCCTTATCCTGACAGTATGACAAAAGACCTTTATATGATGCCTTGATTATCCATGAAAACCATACCGGTTGTATTGTGCCGGCTGTAAAACAATTGTAATGTATAACTGAAAACAACTATTATTATGAAAACAAAGAAAACCATCTGTCTGCTGACAGCATGTCTTGTTATGACGACAGCCGTTGTAAATGTGAGACTTGCAACAGTCAGACAGACAAAAGCGGTATCGGAACTTGTGCAGGGTAATGTCCAGGCCAAGGCCAGCCCATTTCTAGGTCCTGTCTTGCCAGTGTACCTGTTGTACCTGCTGTTCAGTGAAAACAACAATGGCCAGGATGTATATTATCAGTATTTGGAGACAGAAACAACATGTCCTTCCATTGAACTGAGCAGCGGCACATTCCTATATGGTTCGACCGAAGGTATGAACCTGCTTGCTTCACTCAATGCGAATCTTTCCGTTCCAAACCAGATCATAAGGGCCGATCTGGATACAGATGTGTCGTACAAGGCAGAATTGAGCAAGAACGATGCCTACAGTTTCAAATACGAGATCAATCTGGAATTTAAAGGCAATGACTGGCCAGTCGGAATCTGTAAGGTGACAGATAAGTCAGCTCCTGGTGCAGTGAAGAACTGCAAGAAATACGATATGTGTTCTGAAATTGCAGAAATGCGCGGTGGGGCGTATAGACAGGCTCTCGGACTGAACTGATTCAGGGCAATTCTTCAGTACAGGCAGGGGCAGACAGGTGTCAGCCCGGTCGCCCCTGTCTGTAATAAAATGATTATTGACCATTAAACGAAATATTGGACTATGAAAAGACTGTTATTCAGAATTCCCTCCATTTTTGCCATATGTCTGGCGGCCGCTTCGTGTACGGGGCGTCTGACTGTTTCTCAGGCCGATGTGGATTGGAGCAGAACTGATACTGTCATCTGTGACAGTGACGATGGAATGTACATTGAAAGGGAAGCGGCATTTGACAGTATCTGGTTTGTCCGGCTGGAAACGGACGACAAGGGTCTTATCGGCCGACCTGATGTGATATTGTTCGCTGACAGTACAATTGTTGTTGCCGACATGAATATATCAAAGAATGTTCTGATGTTCAAATATGACGGCAGTTTCATCGGGCAGTTGGCGCAGATGGGAAATGGCCATAATGAATTCCTGTACCTGTCATACGTTTCGTTGGACGGTAATGGAAATGTTTCGGTTTTGGACGAGGTTCGTGGAAAGATACTCACCTTTACTGAGCGTGGACAGTTCCTCAATGAGCGGGATTGTCCTATATACGCGAATGCCTTTGAATATGCCGATAATGATGTAATCGTATTCGATACGGGCCTGAGATACCATAAGGGATCGCCTTATGACAATATTTCTTTTGTTGTAAAGGATGGAATGATGAACGATTCCTACGTGTTCGGCCTTACCGATTTCGAGGAGGGGTTCAATTATACCCGTTCCAGGAATCTGTACTCGTATGGAGGTTCCGTCTATGGCAATGTCAACTTTGATGATATCATTTACCGGATGGATTCCCACGGCGTCAGTGCAGCATATCGGCTTATTATCAGACCTGACAATGCAAGCGATTATTTCCCTTTCAAGGATAAGGAGGAAATTAAGAATCTGTACAGGAAACATACGCATTTCAACGGCAGTTTCATTGAACTGGGGGACTATTCCTATTTTGGAATCAGCATAAAGGATTATGAGAAGCAGATGCCGGATCTGTTGTACAATCACAGAACAGGCCAGTCACACATGCTTCTCAACAGTTTCAATGACCCCATGATGTCGTTCTTCGTGTCACCGTTGACAAGATTCGGGGACAATTGTCTTGTCTGCGTTTCAAGCGCCAACAATGTGCTGAATACGAGAGGGACTTTTGAAACTGCCGGCAGTGAATACCCATTTCCGTCCAATCTGTTTGAAGGTCTGGAGGCCGATTCCAATCCGATACTGTTCTTCTATAGGCTGGCGTATTGAGCGCATTAAGATACTGAACCATGAAAAGAATAATCAGGAATACGGCCATAGTGCTGGTAGTTGCGGCTCTTATATGTTCCCAATTCGCCCTTCTTATTGGAAATGCGAAACTGAACATGAGGAACCTACAGCTTCAGGATACAGTTGGAAAACAGCAGATGAATGACGCAGGGCTGTATCAGTTGCTGGACAATCTGCAGAATTCCGGACTTGAAACGGTTCCGGCAACGGAAAAACTGTCTGCAGATTTGACGAAACCGCTGCTGGTGTGCCGTATCAGCGAATACAACTGCAGTGAGTGTGTGGATTTTGCTGTCAGGAAAATGATAGAGGAACGAAAGAATGAAGGACTTGAACTTCCAGTGCTTCTGCTTGGCAACTATTCGTCAATGTCGGCCTTGAAAGCACTGGCCTGGCGTCTTGATCCGGAATCGGAATGCCTGCTTGGACTGGAACAGGATAACGGACTTCCAATTGAAGGTCACAATGTTCCGTACTACTATGTATTGAACGGAAACTGCACGGCGCAGGATGTGTTTGTTCCTGACCGTATGGAAAAAGAGCTTGTGGAAACATATTTCTCCATTTTGAACAGGAAATGGAATGCGGCGGACAAGGACTGACAGGACACTTGCATATCTTGTCCCATTAATATCGGCATATTATGTTATCCGATGCCTGATTGACTGGGACTGCCAGTCTCGTCTGGCATTGTTGCGTCTGTTCCTGTCGCTGGCTGTATTTGGCGTATCGGTTTCAATTAGACTGACAGTTGGCCGCAGGGATATTCCGTTATTCCTTTGCGTTCTGCTGATATGTTCTTTCGAGCTTGTATATGGAGCGTTGCAGCTGTTTGGAATCTGTTGTTCACGCAATCCGGATTATATTATGACCGGGAGTTTCAGTAACCCGAATCCATATGCTGTGTTTCTTGCCGCCTGTTCATGCTTCCTTCTGTCCCGGCAGAATGGCGGCAGGTCCGGAACGCTTAGGAATATGTCAATGGCGGTTGCTGTGGTGTCACTTTCTGTTTCTGCCGCTCTCGAATGCCGTAGTGCCATTGTCGGTGCAGCGGCAGGGCTTTATCTGGCTTTCAGGGATGACGGACTCAAGGACATGCTGTCAAAACACCGTTATGCAGTGGCCATTCTGCTATTGTTTGTCTGTGCGGTGTTGTATGTGTGGAAGAGACCGTCGGCCGATGGACGGCTGCAATTGTACGGCCTGTGTCTGGACTCTATGAAACGAAATGGAATGGTAGGGGCAGGCCCAGGACACCTTGTGCGTTCGCTTTTCGTGGAACAACGGGAATTGTTCGGTGAAATGGCAACATTATCCTGTGGAACACCAACACTTGCCGGAAAGGCATTGGACAGGATTCATCTGTCGCAGTCAATGACATATGCCTTCTGTGATCCTCTGCAGGTGGGGGTGGAACTGGGTCCGTTGGCGATGCTGGCGTTCCTTGCCATGATGGTCTGCACTATCCGATCTCTTTATCATGACTGCAGACCGCTTGCATCAATGGGACTAGTGCTTGTAACAGCTTCAATGTTCACATACGTTTTTGAAATCTGGCAGTTCCAGATAATTGGGGCATTTCTGACAGGGCAGGCAATGCCGTTCAAAGAGCCTGCCAAGGGGCAGAACAGGACTGGGGCTTTGCCTCTATACCTGACGCTTGCGATAGTGCCGGCTGCGGTTTTCATTATTGGCGGAGTGAAAATCCAGAATAATTGGAAAGGATGGAGAATGGAGCGTTGTCTGCTTGACGGAGAAGACTATCAGGTGTTTGCAGACTGTGAATCGGAACGGTTCCATGTGCTCGGTTTTGACAAGTATTTCCTGACAGAATATGCATATGCCCTGTCCAGGTGCGGAAGGTTGTCAGCGAGTGATTCAATATGCGATTTCGGGTTGGCGATGATTGGCAGTCCTTCGTTTCTTGTCCTGAAGGGAGACAATCATGTTGAGCGTGAAGAGTATCCGCAGGCAAGGGAATACTACTGGAGAGCATTCCTGACATTGCCTGACCGTCTGCTTCCGTTGGTCAGAATGGCACGCACCTATATGCTTGAGTCCGATACTGTGCATCTGGAGGCAATGAAACGTTTTGTGAGAACCTTTTCCACCCATGTCGAAACGGAATCCGGGAAAAGACTCAGGGATGAACTTGAAGCAATGGGATCAGAACCATGAAAAAGGCCCTGAAAATGAGACTGGAACGCTGGTTGTGCGTGTTCCTGTGGATATGGCTGGCAATACCGTTGGTATATTGTGTCGGGAGAGTGTTTCTTGTTGACAGGTTCATGATACCATCGGACTCCATGATGCCGGAATTTGAACCGGGAGATGTAATCTGGGCGCAGAAATGGAGTTACGGCCCGCGACTTTACCGTTCACTTGATTTTGACGGTCCTTATCCTGACAGTTTCAGGTTGCCGGGAATTGGAAAAATCAGAGTGGGCGACATTGTAGTGTTCAATACACCGGTCAGTCCTATTCATGGCGACAGCGTCTGGTTCACCATAAATGATGTGTGCTGCAAAAGACTGGTCGGGGCACCTGGAGACAGGATCGGGGCCGTTGACGGACACGTCTGGAATGACAGGATTCTGAAACCTGTAGGAAGCCGTGAAATGCAGGAGAATCTGCGTTGGACATGGGACGGGCTGTATATCCTGTCGGAGAGATTCAATGTGTTTCCCGAATCCGGTAACGGCTGGACAATCAAGAACTGGGGACCGGTTGTGGTTCCGGCAAAAGGCATGACCGTAAATCTTGACAGCAGTTCCATGCGTGGGCTGTACCGTAGAGCAATTGAGTATGAAATGCAGGGTACTTTGGACTCCACTGTCAATACTTATACGTTTACACATGACTGGTTCTTTTTTCTTGGCGACAATGCCCCGAATTCCCAGGACAGCCGTTACTTTGGCTTTGTTCCGGATGATTTTCTCATTGGTATTGTGATAATCAGCAAATGATTGCTACATTTGTGCCGTCATGGGTGTAAGTCCATGGCGGACATTTTGCGAAAGTGTTTTCGTCTCTTCTGACCGAAAAGTGGAATTTCTGATTATGTAAGAGAAACGATAACGCTCCGCCCGATCTGTTTATGCATGTGGCCTTTACGGGACACATCATTATAGGTCGAGTGTGGAGTCGTCGTTGCTTCCTTACATGGGTCTCCACTTAACCTGGTCAGAAAGTACGTTGGCTTCACACTCTTTCTATGCGCCAGGAATCATTTGACAAGTTATACGATCTGTTTGAAGAACTTGAGAACGTGGAACCGGATATGGACAATGCGGCTGTCATGACCGTATCGGATTCGGGACACCGTTATGAGGCATTGCTGCCGGATTTCATAGATGACAATGCCCCGCTGCGTGACCATGCGGCCTGCAGCCTTCTCCTCAGGACTTCGGGAAAGATTACCTGTATGGATCTGGAAAAGGTGGAATCGGTTTCCCTTGACAGGCAGGTGTGATATTACCGGTGAATGAATTGATTACTCCACTTCGTATTCCTTTTTCAGATTGCCGATGAGTTCCATTACACCGGCATCCTCTTCAATATCCTGAGTGGGTACGAGCTTTGATTCAATGTTCCCGTCACTGCCGATTGTAAGGAGTCCTATGTTTGCGAACTTGAGCCCGGTCGATGTGAGAAGTACCTGCTTCCCGTCCTTGTCATCAACATTCTGTGCGGGAATCACGCTATG
>JAKSIU010000030.1 GCA_024398615.1 Bacteroidaceae bacterium | reverse complement strand
GCGAACAGTACTACGAAAGCTCCTGCTATTTCCTTGAATATAATCTCCATGATATGTCCTTTGTTTCCTGACGCTGCAAAGGTAATCAATTCTGGGAAATTATTCCCGATTTATGCATTGTTATTGTTTGGTGACCGCACGGATGGGGAGTCCTACACAGCGGTCAAGGAACTGCTGGGCCACATTCTCGAAGCCGTCCTTGTTGTCCATCCACAGAACCATGGCCTGGTCTGTCTTCGATGCATACAGCTGGTTGATCCAGTAGAATCCGTATTTGCCTTCGAAATTGTTGACCTGCATGTCGATCTTGCCTGAAAGTGGAAAGAATATGCTGCGGTCCTCATATCCCTTTTCGGTACTGGTGAGCATGTATCCCAACACTCCGTTGAGCTTGCACAGCTTATGGGTGGTACGGAACAGCAGTTCGGTGACATCGGACTTTCTGGGCGTGTGCCATTTCGCACCCAGCAGAATGGTCGCTGCATCATCTATGCTGTCAAGTGCGGTCTTTTCATCGACCATCTTCCTCAATCCCTTGTTCGGTTCCTGGACGTACTTCGTGAAGTCGAAAGGTTCGTTGCCGTCACCCACGCGGTGAACGTAGCTTATCCAGTCATAGCAGCTCTTTTCCTGTGTCTCGCCCCATGCAAAGTACTTGCCGTTCTCATGCGGCTTTGAAGCTCCTATGTTGCAGGTGGCCCACATGGTTCCGCTTGGGAAACCCATATCGACTACCTCGTAATCCTTGCCGTCAATTCCCTGAATTACTGTTATGCCGTTCTTGAACTTGTCCATTGAAACGCTCAGGTCATCCTCTTCCTTGCATGAGGAGAAAAGTGAACAGGCCAGTGCCAGTGTGGCGGCCAGTGCCAGATTGATCTTTTTCATTTGAAGGTGTGATTATTTGTTTGTTGTTCTTTTATCTGATGGCGCAGTACATGCGGCAGGCGCCGAACATGAACTGCCGGTGTGTGACAGAACTGAACCCGGATTCATGCAACATGGGAATGAAACGGTCGGGCAGGGGAAACTTCAGAATCGAGGCAGGCAGGTAGCGGAAAGCCTGTTCGTTGCCTGTAATGGACTTGCCTATCAGGGGCAGGATTCTCAGTGCGTAGAGCTTGTAGAACCATCTGATGACCGGATTCCTGGGGTATGAGAGCTCCAGTATGACCAGTTTGCCGCCAGGCTTGAGAACACGCCCCATTTCCTGCAGTCCTTTGGCCAGATTCTCGAAATTGCGTACTCCGAAGGCTACTGACACACGGTCGAAAGTGCCGTCCGGGAATGCCAGATTCTCGGCATCGCCAATTTCAAGGGTAATATCCAGACCCTCCTTGGCGACCTTTTCCTTTCCTATGTCAAGCATGCCCTGTGAAAGGTCTATACCTGTGACGTGCGATCCTGCGGCCGAGCGCCTGGCAATGTCTATGGCGAAATCGGCTGTTCCGGTGGCAACGTCCAGGACCTGCAGAGGTGTATCGGTATCGACAATGGAGTCAACTGCCTTGCGGCGCCATTTCCTGTCAGCCTGGAATGATGAGACGTGGTTGAAACGGTCATAGCCCGGGGCAATGTCGTCGAACAGTTCTCTTATTGTTTCCTTCTGTGGCATAATCATCAAATAAGGTATCCCAGTCCTGTAAGCAGACTCATTGCGAAAGTGGTCATTACAAGCATTGGAAGCATGGGGTCAAGCTTGTCCTGCGGCAGCTTCCATACGCCCATGATGTGCTTCACATACAATGGCAGTGTAAGCACAAGCCCTATGAAGGGAAGCAGCCCATGTGCCGTCATTGCAACGTATGCCGTCATGAGCAGGAATCCCAGAACAATCAGGACAGTATGGTAGATGTGTGCCTTACGCAGTCCAAGCAGCAGGGGGACGGTTACGCGGGTCTTGGCATCGGATTCCATGTCGCGCATGTTGTTCACGTTGAGAACGCCAACGCTGAAAAGGCCGATTGCGGCTCCTGGAATTGCGGTGAGCCAGTCAATCGTGTGGGCCGATACGAAATAACCTCCCATGACCGGAACCAGACCGAAGAACATGAACACGAACACATCGCCCAGTCCGCGGTAGCCGTAGGGACGTTTGCCAAGAGTGTAGTGCATGGCTGCCCAGATGGCCAGTCCGCCAAGAACCACCAGACTCTCGCCTGCAATGCAGAGTACAGCGCCGAATGATGACCGGATCATTCCGAGTCCGAAAATGATGCAGACCAGTACCATGATTCTTATGGCGCTGCGCATCTCGTCTTCAGTCAGAGAGCCGCTTTCCATGCTGTATGCCGGCCCCTGACGGCCGTTGCCATCGGTCCCGTTCAGATAGTCGCCCAGCTCGTTCGACATGTTGCTCAGAATCTGCAACGATATGGTGGTCAGTATGGTAAGCAGAACAACATACCAGGGAACGCTGTGCCCCCTCATGGCCAGCATGATGCCCAACATGATACCTGCCGTTGAAAGGGGTAGCGTGCGCAGGCGCATTGACGTGATGAGAGCTTTGGCTGTCATTGTTCCGTGGCGTTGAATTTTGGTGCGGCAAAGTTACACTTTTTTTCAAAAGAAATCTTAACTTGCGGCCCGTTAGCCGCTAATATAATAAACAGACATATTTTTTATGAAACGAATTCTCTTGACAATTCTGGCGTGTCTGCCAACAATGGCCGCTTTTGCCAGTGCCGATTCAGTTACTGTAGTCCTCAATACCGGTGCTTCAACACGTGGTGAACTTATTTCGTATGCTGACAGTACGGTCGTTGTAAGCCAGCGTGGAGTGGAATATACATTTAACCCGAAATCGGCCATTGCCGTGGTTGACGATTCCGGCAAATATCTTATCGGCAAGGAGGCTACCCAGCAGGAATACAACAAGGTAGAAAGACAAACCAGAATAGAAAGGGAAAGAGTGGCAGCTCCGACTGACCGTTACACCCATATAGAGTTCGGCTTTTCTCCGAACAAGCTGGATGACATGAAGTTCAGAAGAGTCTCCATAACATTCAGACACGGCCGTCAGCTTGGTGAAACACCCATGTTCGTGGATTTCGGCGGAACCCTGCTGTTCAACAACGGCTCCAAGTCATACGTCAAGCAGGTTACCGAAACCCGGATCAAGACTCCTTCATTTCCCGGCACCGGAGAATGGGGACAGGGTATGGGTACAGGCACAGGCTCTTGGGGACAGGGTGCAGGCACAGGCTCCTGGGGACAGGGTGCAGGAACTGGAACAGGTTTCGGTCCCGGAACCATGGAGACTTATGATACCATTATAGACAAGAACATGAAGAAGAGCATGCTCATCTTCTCGGCTGAAATACCGGTCCGTTTCGTCTATCACATTGAATTGGGCAATTTTACAATAGCACCGTTCGCAGGCCTGCTTGGAAGATTCAATCTCATTGACAATTATTCCGACAAGGAAAAGTCCGATGGCTCACAGGCCGGTCAGATGGGCGCAGGCGGCGGTTCCGGAATGCAGGGCTATTCCCAAATGAAGGAAGACGAGGCAAACCGTTTCCAGCTTGCCGCCACAGCAGGAGTCGAATTCATGGCCAAGGGAAGCCTGTTCGGCAGCGTTGCATGGAACAACGACCTGATGAGCTACAACAAAGGCGATTTCGGTGACAACTTTTTCCACGGTCCCAGCTTCGCCCTTGGCGTCAAGTTCTGATAGAGGCCTGCAATATCTGTAAAATTTAACGAGGACTGCTCCTGAATGACGGGGCAGTCCTTCGCTTTATAGTCGAGGTGGTTCGTTCGGTTGTCGGGTGCCATCCGGAGGTCTGGACAATCCAACAGCCGGGGATGCACGTAACAGGCTTTTTTCTGCGGGATTCGCAAAGAATCGGCCTGTTTTGACCATTTTTATTGCCAATCCAGCAGGGGAATAGACCCTTGGTGATATTCTGACTACGGGATTGGCGGTTGAACATTGGTGAACCGTTCAAATGTAGAACGCACAGAAAAAAAACATTCGCTGTAAAGTGCTTGGTTCCAGCGTTTTACAGCGAATTGGTTTGAGGTACCTGGCAGAATCGAACTGCCGTGCACGGTTTTGCAGACCGCTACCTAGCCACTCGGTCAAGGTACCCTGCTTTCCGATAGCGGTTGCAAAGGTAATGAAATGTTTGGAATAGGGAAGCATCTCCGTTCCAAAAATAATGTATGAAGTTGTAATTCCCTGTTTATCGGTCATATTGGCATATACAATCGTAGTAATAATGTCAAAATGGCTTATTTACAATGTGGTTGGATAGTTGTATGGTATAGGTCAAAGAAAAACATAAACACGGAAATATGCAATACAACAGTCAGAACAACACACAGCAGCCGCAGAATCTGGAGCAGTTCGCCATCAATCTGAATGCCAGAGCCAAGGACGGTAAACTGGATCCGGTCATTGGGCGGGACGATGAGATTCGGCGCGTACTCCAGATACTCAGCCGCCGTACCAAGAACAATCCCATCCTTATTGGCGAACCGGGTACCGGCAAGACGGCCATCATTGAGGGACTGGCCCAGCGCATTGTCCGCGGTGACGTGCCCGAGAACCTGAAATCCCGTACCGTGTATTCTCTTGACATGGGTGCCCTGGTGGCCGGAGCCAAGTACAAGGGCGAATTCGAGGAACGCCTTAAGGGTGTCATCAACGAGATAATCCAGTCAAACGGCAATTTCATTCTGTTCATTGATGAGATTCATACGCTGGTCGGTGCAGGGGCAGGCGAGGGGGCTATGGATGCCGCCAACATCTTGAAACCGGCTCTGGCGCGTGGCGATCTGCGTGCCATCGGCGCTACGACACTGAATGAATACCAGAAATACTTTGAAAAGGACAAGGCGCTGGAACGCCGTTTCCAGACCGTTATGGTCGATGAGCCCGATGTCCAAAGCAGCATTTCGATTCTTCGCGGACTCAAGGAACGCTATGAAAACCATCACAAGGTGCGTATTATGGATGAGGCCGTGATTGCCGCTGTGGAGCTGTCAAACCGTTACATCACCGAACGATTCCTGCCTGACAAGGCCATCGACCTCATGGACGAGGCTGCTGCCAAGCTGCGCATGGAACGTGATTCCGTGCCTGAGGAACTGGACGAGATAAGCCGCCGTCTCAAGCAGCTTGAGATAGAGCGTGCCGCCATACGCCGTGAGAACGATACCGTGAAGCTGGAGCAGCTGAACCATGAAATTGAAGGACTGCAGGCGCAGGAAAAGGAAATGCGCGGCAAGTGGGAGACCGAAAAGTCACTTGTGCTGCGAATCCAGCAGGACAAGCAGAGCATAGAGCAGCTCAAGGCGCAGGCCGATAACGCCGAACGCGAGGGTGACTACGGACGTGTGGCCGAAATCCGTTATGGCAAGCTCAAGGAGCTGGAGGCCGATATCGAGCGTATCCAGCAGGATCTGCACTCTCGTCAGGGCGACAACGCTCTGGTCAAGGAGGAGGTCACGGCCGATGATATAGCCGAAGTGGTGTCACGCTGGACCGGCATCCCGGTGAACCGCATGCTGGAGAGCGAACGCGAGAAGCTGCTCCATCTTGAGGACGAACTGCACAAGAGGGTCATCGGACAGGAACAGGCAATCAGTGCCGTGGCTGGTGCCGTGCGTCGTAGCCGTGCCGGTCTGCAGGATCCCAAACGGCCTATTGGCAGCTTCATCTTCCTGGGTACTACGGGCGTGGGCAAGACCGAACTTGCAAAGGCCCTGGCCGAATACCTGTTCAATGACGAAAAGCTCATGACCCGCATAGACATGAGCGAATATCAGGAAAAGTTCTCGGTGACCCGTCTCATTGGAGCGCCTCCCGGATACGTGGGCTACGATGAAGGCGGTCAGCTGACCGAGGCCGTGCGTCGAAAGCCGTACTCCGTGGTGCTGTTTGACGAAATCGAGAAGGCGCATCCCGATGTGTTCAACGTGCTGCTGCAGGTACTCGATGACGGCCGTCTGACCGACAACAAGGGCCGCACGGTCAACTTCAAGAACACCATAATAATAATGACCAGCAATCTGGGCAGCGAGTACATCCGCCAGCAGTCTGCCAAGCTGAGCGCCCACCCCGACATGGACCGTGACCGCTGGCTTGAGGAAACCGGAAAGCGGCTGTTCGAGATGCTGAAGCAGACCATACGTCCCGAGTTCCTGAACCGTATTGACGAGACTATTGTCTTCACCCCGCTTTCGCAGCCCGAGATAGAACGTATTGTACGTCTGCAGGCCGATGCCGTATGCCGCATGCTCAACGAAAACGGTCTGACACTGCGTGTCGATGACAGTGCCGTAAAGCTGATAGCCCAGGCCGGCTTCGATCCGGAATTCGGAGCCCGTCCGGTTAAGCGTGCCCTCCAGACCATGCT
This sequence comes from Bacteroidaceae bacterium, assembly GCA_024398615.1. Lineage (GTDB taxonomy): Bacteria > Bacteroidota > Bacteroidia > Bacteroidales > Bacteroidaceae > Colenecus. The sequence continues at coordinate 24,747 of JAKSIU010000030.1, read as the reverse complement.
CCTTGACCAGCTCTCCACCATGATCCTGTCCGGCCACGTGGATCCCAACCGCGCCCTGACCGCCTTCGCCGAACAGGGGACAGGTTCCGTTCTCTTTATTTGATCAGAAAAATCAATAATCAGCCATAGGATAATTGCATTATTCATAAATTTGAAGTCCAAGTATGCAATATGGCTGATTTTAAAATAAGAAAGGCTGCTCTCCAGGATATTCCTGCCATACGGGCCATGGCCGATGTGGTGTTCAGACGGACCTATAAGGACATACTGTCGCCAGCTCAGATGGAGTACATGATGGATATGATGTACTCCGTCTCCAGTCTTGAACGGCAGATGACTGTGCAGCGTAACACGTTTTTCCTGGCTGACGGAATGGGGTACGTTTCGTTCAGGCCCGATGGGTCCGATGCCGATGGTACTGCAGTCTTCCATCTGGAGAAGCTGTATGTGATGCCCGATTGCCAGAAGACCGGCCTGGGACGCGTCCTGTTTGACACTGTGGTCAGCGAGGTGCGCAAGGAACTGGAAAAAATGAGCGGGAAAACGGGAAAGCTGAAGGGCCGTCTGGAACTCAATGTGAACCGGAACAACCAGGCCATCGGCTTCTATGAGCATATTGGCATGTACAAGGCCCGGCAGGGCGACTTTCCCATTGGGGACGGATTTTATATGAACGACTACATAATGGCATTGGACTTATGAACAAGACAAGGAGAATTCTGGCAGTAATGGCATGTGCCTTCTGCTTTACTGCAATGAGCGCACAGACCGCACCCATGGTCATGAATGCTGCACAGAGGGAATGCGTGAACCTTTGCGGACCGTGGAAGGCCATCGTTGACCAGATGGACAACGGCTTCTACAACTACCGCTGGACGCGCAAGCCGGACCGCGAGAGCTTTTTCGCCGACGAGCACTATTTCCAGAACACCACACGGCTCATTGAATACGATTTCGATGTGGCCAGTGAACTCAGGGTGCCCGGCGACTGGAACACACAGGACCCAATGTACCTTTATTATGAGGGTACAATCTGGTACCGCCGCACCTTCAACGCATCGCCCAAGCCCGGCATGCGCTATTATCTGTGGTTCGGGGCTGTCAACTACGAGGCCATTGTGGGTCTGAACGGTCGTTCCATAGGCGAGCATCGTGGCGGTTTCACCCCGTTTGACTTTGAAGTGACCGATCTGCTGAAAGAGGGTCAGAACTCGGTGGTGGTCAAGGTGAACAACGCGCGTCATCAGGACAATGTGCCCACGCTTAACTGCGACTGGTGGAACTACGGAGGCATTACCCGTGAGGTGCGCCTGCTTGAGGTACCCGAAACGTTTATCCGCGAATTCTCGGTGCGTCTGTCCGATGACGGCAGATCCATTGAGGGCTGGGCCCGTATTGACGGACAGCAGGCTGCAGGGCAGGAGGTCCGGATTGCCATTCCGGAACTCAAGTTCAAGGCATCGGCAACTGTCGGGACAGACGGTCTTGCACAGTTCTCCGGCAAGGCAAAACCGGTGTTTTGGAGCCCGTCGAATCCCAAATTGTATGACGTGGCCATAACAACCGCAACTGATAAGGTGTCGGACCGCATAGGTTTCAGGACAATCAAGGCCGATGGCCGTCACCTGCTGCTGAACGGGGAGGAGATTTTCTGCAAGGGCATTTCAATTCATGAGGAACAGCTGTATGACGGTGGTGGCCGTGCATGGAGCGAGAGCCATGCCCGAGAGCTGCTGGGTGCCGCCAAGGAGCTGGGCTGCAATTTCGTACGTCTGGCGCATTATCCACATAACGAGAACATGACCCGCATTGCCGACGAAATGGGTCTTATGGTCTGGAGCGAGGTTCCCGTGTATTGGACCATCAGCTGGACCAATGCCGACACATACGCCAATGCATGCAGTCAGGTCTCCGACATGATTACACGTGACCGCAACAGGGCCAGTATCATTATCTGGTCGGTGGCCAATGAGACTCCCCGTTCTCCGGAACGCCTGGAGTTCCTTTCAGGGCTGATAGACCTTGCTCATGAATTGGACCCGACACGTCTGGTATCGGCCGCAATGGAGAAGCAGGAAATGCGGGGCAATGTCTTGACGGTCAATGACGAACTGCTGCAGAAATCGGACCTTATCAGTTTCAACGAGTATGTGGGCTGGTATGACGGTGACGTTGAGAAATGCCGTCGCGTGACCTGGTCCTTCCCGGTTGAAAAGCCTATAATCATCACCGAACTTGGCTGTGGAGTGAAGAGCGGCTATCATGGCAATGCCGATGAACGTTTTACCGAAGAATACGGAGTGGAACTGTATAAGGCCCAGATCGAGATGCTTGAGAACATGCCGTGGCTGAACGGCTTATCACCGTGGATACTCAAGGATTTCCGCTCGCCCAGACGCCAGCTTGCAATCATTCAGGGAGTGTACAACCGCAAGGGCCTTCTTGACGAGAACGGAACCAAAAAGGACTGCTGGCAGATACTGCACGACTGGTACGAAACCAGATAAGCTGATTACTGCTCCAGAAGACGGGCAGCAACGCTGTCGCCAAGGTCCCGTGCCTTTTCAAGGTGCGGGACTGCTTTTTTCCTGTTGTCCTGACGCAGATAGCATACGCCCATCAGACGCTGGACATCGGGGTTCTCGGGGTATGCTTCAACCAGTTCCAACAGCATCGGTTGGGCTGTCTGTGCGTCTCCAATGCGCAGCAGCAGACTGGCATGCTCCAGAATAAGCGTGGAATCCTGTGGCGCAAGTTCTCGTGCCATGCTTATGTCATCAAGGGCCTGCTCGTACATTCTGGCCTCGATTTCGGCCTGATGACGCAGGTAGAAGAATGTGGCGTTCAGACTGCTGCTGCCGACCAGCTCCTCGTAACGGTTGAAGTCCTGCACGGCTTCGCGGTGTCTGCCTGCCTGCTGCTCAAGTCCTGCACGTTCAATGAGAAGCGTTCCTGCGCGTGGAGGCATGGGCTTGCCCAGTTTCAGTATTGCGGTATCAAGCAGTTCTATGCACTGTTCTGTGGTTCCTTCTATGCGGCTGCATGCCGTATATGCCAGCAGATAGGTGTCGGCACTTGAAAGACTTGAGGCGTTGAGCCTGCGGAAACTGGCAAGTGCTTCGGAGTACCGCTGCATTGCGAATTCAATGTTACCCTGCAACTGGTAATAAGTGGGAACCGTGTCGATTGATATGGCCGTTTTCACCTCATCAAGTGCCTGCTCCAGAGTCCATGTACTTATGTGGCCAAGGTTGTCGGTGAGGGTCGTATAGATGAGATTCGCATAGTCGCAGTGCATGCGGTCCTTTTCATCGGACAGCTCGATGGAGCGGGCAATCAGCTCCTCGGCGCGGGCGTACTGCGTTGAATCGGTTTCCAGAATAAGGTATGAGCCAAGGTTGAACAGCCCGTCAGGATTGTCGGGGAACTGGATAAGGAAGTCTTCCAGCAGCTGGCCGTAGTCCTTGCTGTCCATGGTGCTCTGCTTGATATAGACGTAGGCAAGAGCCTGCTCTACATCCTGAGGCAGGGACTTGCGTATGTGTATGTCTGAATAGTCTCTTGTGTCAAGCGACATGGCCACAATTTCAATGTCGGCCACGAAACGTGCGTCAAGCGCGTATGTGACGGTGTCCGATGCCATGCCGTTCTGGACCATTCCCACAACCTCGCCGCTTTCGTTGATGACCGGACATCCGGCAAGCGCAGAGTCGAACGGCAGTGAAAGATTGTAGTAGAAATGGCTGTCGTCAATATCCATTGACTTGGATACCGATGCTGAAACCAGTTCTTTTGCCTTGGCGGCTCCGAACGGAAGAATGGAGATTGCTGAACCTTCCGATTCCTTGTTGCCGGCCAGACTCACAGCACTGAGCTTCTTGTCCGGGGTGACCTGAAAACGCGCTGCATCGTACATGTCATTGGCTCCAAGTATCACCTGAATGGGGCGTTCCGTTCCGGCGGCATCGACTGTGACTGCACTGTAGGCGTTCTTCAGGACCGAGAGGTCTGTTATGCCGGTGCCGTCGGCCGAAATGAAGAAACCGTTGCTGCGGGCCAGCTCCTGTCCGTCCTTGTCATATGTGATGACATGGATAACGCTGTTCTTCTGTGACTTGAACCACTTAGGGGTCTTGGCTGATGCGGGCATGGCCAGAATGATTGCGGCCATTGCCGTCAGTATGGCAGTTCTTTTCATTCAGGATCTCTGTTTGACTATTTCGTAAATGAGAACGCCGGCAGCTACCGATACGTTCAGTGACTGTATATGTCCCAGAATGGGAATGCGCACCCATTCGTCGCAGAGTGCAAGGTGTTCCTGGGGAATGCCCTTGTCTTCGGCTCCCATGACAAGGCAAACCGGACCTGAATACTGGCCCTTGGTGTAGTCCATGTCGCCTTTTTCTGTTGCGGCTGCTATGCGGATGCCACAGTTCCTGAGGTATTTCAGGGTCTGTGCAATCTGGTTCTCGCGGCAGACAGGCAGGGTGTGCAGGGCTCCGGCCGAGGTCTTTATTGCATCGGCATTCACCGATACGCTGTTCTTGGACGGGATGATTATGGCATCGACTCCGGCGCATTCGCAGGTACGGGCAATGGCACCGAAGTTGCGTACATCGGTAACACCGTCAAGCAGCACGAAGAACGGGTCGCGGCCCTGTTCGAATATAAGGGGAACAAGGTCGGAGACGTGCTGGTATGTTATCTGTGTGGTGAATGCTATGACTCCCTGGTGGTTCTTGCGGGTAATGCGGTTGAGCTTTTCAACCGGAACACGCTGTACGGGTATGTCCTGACCTCTCAGGGCTGCAAACAGTTCGTGTGACAGGTCTCCCTGAAGATCCTTCTTTATGAGCAGGCGGTCAATGTCCTTGCCTGCTTCTATGGCTTCAATCACGGCACGAATGCCGAATATCATTTCATCTTCCATTTTCTATGAGTGTTCTTGCGTTTTCAAGGGCGGCATCAGTCAGTGTCTCTCCGCTCATCATACCTGCTATTTCGCGTATGCGGGCATCCCGGTCGAGCAGGGCTATCGAACTGTGGGTTCCGCTTTCGTCATCGGTCTTGAATACCTTGTAGTGGCTTTCGCCCATTGCGGCTATCTGGGGCAGGTGGGTGATGGCTATGACCTGATGTCCGCCGCCTGACATCCGTTTCATCATTCCGGCCATGCGCTGTGCCACTGCACCCGATACTCCTGTGTCAATCTCGTCGAAGATGATTGTGGGCAGCATGCGGGCTCCGGCAACCAGTGACTTGATGCAGAGCATGACGCGGGCAATTTCGCCGCCCGATGCCACGCTGGACAGTTCCTGCATGGGATGCTGCCTGTTGGCCGAGAACATGAAACATACGCTGTCGGCTCCGTCCTGCTCAAAGTTCCCGCTGTCTGAAAGGACAATGCTGAACTGGACGTTGGGTATGCCAAGGGGAATGAGCATTTCGCGTACGCTCTTCTCGACCTGTGCGGCGGCGGCTGCTCTTGTTGCACTCAGCGCGGAGGCCGATTTCCTGAGTCTTGCGCCGGCCTTCTCCAGCTTCCGTTCCAGGTCTGCCATGTCCTGCTCATAGCTGTCGGCACCTTTGAGGCGTTTCTCAATACCGGCAGCGTATTCAAGCAGTTGGGCTATGCTGTCTTTCCTGTGTTTCTTTTCCAGCGAGTAGATAAGGTCCAGACGTTCGTTGACCGTTTCCAGACGGGCCGGGTCAAAATTGACAGACTCCTGTGTCTGGTCAATGGTGTCGGCTATGTCACGCAGTTCAATGAGGCATGAATCAAGCCTTTCCGACAGTTCCCGGGCCTGAGGCAGGTTCTTTGCTGCCGAACGCAGTGATTGCAGGGACTGCCGTAGCTGGCTTATGGCGGACTGTTCCTCTCCGTCCATCAGACCATAGGCGCTGAACAGTTCGCGTTTTATGTCTTCGGCATGCTCCAGCAGCTCCGATTCCTGTTCCAGCAGTTCCTGCTCTCCGTCCTGCAGACGGGCTGACTGCAGTCCTGACAACTGGAAACGGAGGTAATCCAGATCGCCGGCATCGGCCTGTGATCTGGCTTTCAGGTCTTCGAGTTCGCGGCTGATCTGCTTCCATTCCTCGCGGTCGCTGCGGTACGCTGCAAGCTGTGGACCGTTGCCGGCAATGGCATCGAGGGTGGCCAGCTGGAATGACTGGGTTCCAAGTGCCAGATTCTGGTGCTGTGAGTGTATGTCAATGAGCAGGCTGCCCAATGTCTTGAGTTGTGACAGTGAGACCGGCGTGTCGTTTATGAAGGCACGGCTCTTTCCTGCCTGGGTGAGCTCGCGTCTAAGTATGGTGTCCTCTGCGTCGTAGTCAAGGGCGTTTTCCTGAAAGAACGGCTCAAGCCCGTATCCCTCCAGGCGGAAGTGTCCTTCAATGGTACAGCGCTCCTTGCCGTGGCTTATCTGTCTGGCATCGGCGCGACCTCCGAGAAGCAGGTTCAATGCTCCCAGAATGATTGACTTTCCGGCTCCGGTCTCACCCGTCATCACCGAGAATCCCTGACTGAACTGTGTGTCAAGACGGTCAATCAGAACATAGTTGCTAATGTGCAGTTCCTTAAGCATCAGTTTCCAGATGTGATTGAGTTCCAGTCCTTTGACAGTGACGGATTGACCGTGTTCAGAATCTTGGCCACGGCTTCGCGCTCCTTCTGCTGGCCATCGGAATATATGCCGGTAAGTTCATCCTTCTTGATTTCGGTGAACAGTACGGGTAAGGCCGATGTGGTCTTTGCCTGATATGCCTGTGACAGCAGTTTGAGACTCTCGCTTATGGTTGAGCGTCCACGGCTAGCATTGGCTGCCATGTCGTCAAGACCTTTGCGGTGATATTCGTACATGAGCTGGCGCATTGGTGCCATGGTGCCGTTCATGTAGTCGGTTATGATGGAGTAGCGGTTTGCACCTGAATCGAACGAACGCCATCCTCCGCCCAGCGACTGTGAGTTGGCGGCAATGTTCTCAACCTGACGCAGTATCTCGCTGCCGCCGTTCAGTGACATGGTGTCAAAATCAAGTCCTATTATCAGCAGACAGTAATATGCGAATATTGCGGTAAGATTGTTCGTGATGCCTGACGATGTGTATTCAATCCGGTCCTGTTCGGTGTAGGTGAATTCCACATTGGGGTCATGGAAGTTGAATACGGTGGTGTTGTATGACGAATTGAAGACCGGACGGCTGCTCTGAACCGTGAGTTCGCAGGTCATCTTGCCGCTTTCCTGTTCGTACTTGTTGACAGTCAGATTGAAGTTGCACTTGATGCGCTCCTCGGGGGCGAAATGGAAGTCTGTCCATTTCTGGGTCTTGAGGAGCTGGCTCAGTTCCGTGTTGAGTGAGTTGAACACATCCTTGTCGGTTCCCTGAATCTTGGTGGTGTTGATGGTCAGACTGGGACTGAGTTCCTGCGACCTTGCGCTGAACGGCATGAACAGGAACAGAAGGCAGAACAGCAGTGATGTCAGTTTGTCGACTATTGCCTTTGCCACATCTTTCTTGGACTGGAGCGGCAGACCGGTACTTTCCTTGCGGTCAATCAGCGTGACCTTGTTGGTGTCGTATCCGAAACCGGCACCAGGATCGCGCAGTGAGTTCAGCACAATGAAGTCCAGGTTCTTGCGTTCAAGCTTGTCCTGTGCATGGTCGAACTCGTTATCGGTCTCCAGTGCAAATCCCACCATGCGCTGGTCCGGACGCTTGATTGCACCAAGACTGGCGGCTATGTCGCGTGTGGGCTTGAGGGTGATGGTCATTTCGCCCTTGCGCTTGATTTTCGTGTCGCTTGTGACCGATGGCGTGAAGTCAGCAACTGCTGCACACAGGATGGCGGCATCGCATTCGGGGAAATGCTTCATTGACTGTTCATACATTTCACCGGCGGTGGTGACATCGATTCTTTCAATTCCAGGATTCTGGGTTTTGAGACTTACGGGTCCTGCAATCAGAATGACATGCGCACCGCGTCGGGCGCATTCTTCGGCCAGTGCAAATCCCATCTTGCCTGTCGAATCGTTGCCGATGAATCGGACCGGGTCAATCCTCTCGTGTGTGGGGCCCGCTGTTATGAGAACTTTTTTTTTTGAAAGTTCAGCGTTTGAGGCAAAGAATTCTTCGAGAACCCTGACAATGTTTTCCGGTTCCTCCATGCGTCCCTTGCCGACCAGCTGGCTTGCCAGTTCTCCGCTTGTCGGCTCGATTATGATGTTGCCTATGCTCCGCAGCGTTTCGATGTTGCGCTGTGTTACCGGATGACGGTACATGTCCAGATCCATTGCCGGCGCAATGAATACCGGTGCCTTCATCGAGAAGTATGTGGTGCAGAGCATGTTGTCGGCCACACCGTTGGCCATCTTGCCCAAGGTCGATGCCGTGCAGGGTGCAATGAGCATGGCATCGGCCCACTGTCCAAGCTCGACATGACTGTTCCAGCTGCCGTCGCGCGATGAGAAGAATTCGCTGACAACCGGCTTGCGGGTCAGCGTGGACATGGTAAGCGGGGTGATGAACTCCTTGGCGGCCTGGGTCATGACCACCTGGACCTGAGCGCCGGCCTTGATGAGCAGGCGTGTCAGGAATGCGGCCTTGTAGGCAGCTATGCTTCCTGTTATTCCCAGGACTATGTTTTTTCCTTCAAGTGATGTCTCCATTATCGGGACTGCAGTTTGATTCGGGTGAGCACCTGTTTTGTGTTGAGCGGGAAATCGCCGTTCAGAATCCATGAATAGTAACCGGGGTCGCGCTTGAAAGCTTCTATTACCGGCATGTCCTTATATTTGCCGAAATTGAATACCTCCTGTCCCTTGTCATTGCGGACAATGCGTCCGGCAAAATCGACGTTGCGGGTGAACGACGAGAATTCAGACAGGAAGGCCATGTCATTCTTGAGCGTATCGGGATAGCGGTCAAGCTGGGCCATGAGAACCTCGTAGGTGGCGCGTGTGTCTCCGTCGGCGCTGTGTGCGGCGGTCAGATCCTTTCCGCAGTAGAGCTTGTAGGCGGCAGTCAGAGTGCGCTGTTCCATCTTGTGGAAGATGACCTGCACGTCAATGAAGCGGTGACGGCTCAGGTCGATGTCAACACCTGCACGCAGGAACTCTTCGGCCAGAAGGGGAACGTCAAAGCGGTTCGAATTGAAGCCGGCAATATCGGACCCCTCGAAATCACGGGCCACTTCCTTGGCAATCTCCTTGAAGGTGGGACACTGCGCCACATCCTCATCGGTTATGCCATGGACAGCCGTTGATGATTCGGGAATGTGCATTTCCGGGTTCACGCGACGGGTGTGCATGTCCTCGTTGCCGTTGGGTGACACCTTGAGATATGATATTTCAACAATGCGGTCCGTAACCGTATTGGTTCCGGTCGTCTCCAGATCAAAGAAGACAATGGGCTTTTCAAGATTCAGCTTCATTTTCGGTTTGAGGTTTTGTATCAGTCGTTCAGAACCATTGGCATGAGCAGCATGAGCAGGTCTTCGCCTTCATTCTGCTGTGCGGGAACAACCACTCCTGCACGTGACGGGTCAGCCAGCTTCAGTATGATGTCCTGACCTGGTGTGTTGTTCAGAATGTCAATCAGGAATCCGGCCTTGAATCCTATGCTCATTGGCACACCGTCATACTGGCATACCAGCCCTTCCTTGGCCGATGTCGAGAAGTCGATGTCCTGTGCAGAGATATCTACGCTGTCTTTCTCGATTCTGAGCTTGATAAGTCCGCTGCTGGCAGGTGAGAAGATGGACACGCGGCGCAGGGCGTTGACAAAAGTCTGGCGGTCAACGCAGAGGTGGTGCGGGTTGTTCTGCGGGATGACTGAATTGTAGTTGGGGTAGCGTCCGTCAATGAGACGGCATACCATGCGGAAGTCCGACATGGTGAAACGTGCTATCCTGCTGTCGAATTCAACGGTTATGTTCTGTGAGTCCTTGCCCAGGAGCGAGCGCAGCAGAGTAGCCGGCTTCTTTGGCAGGATGAATGATGACTTGCCGTTTGTGGCTACATTCGAATTCTTGCTGCAGACAAGCTTGTGGCCGTCCGATGCTACCATGGTCAGGCCGCCTTCCATCGCAATGTCGAAGTAGATGCCGTTCATTACGGGACGCAGTTCGTCATCGGCAGTGGCGAAGATGGTACGTGAGAGACCGTTCTGGAGAATCTGGGAATCAATGTCCAGTGATGTGAATTCCTGCTGCAGTACGGCTGGGGTGGGGTATTCATCGGCATTCTGGCCGACTACCTGATATTCGCCGTTCTGATATCTGATGACTGTGGTCAGGGCTGAGGGGTCAATCTCAAAACGGATTGGCTGCTCGGGAATTTCCTTGAGTGCGTCAAGCAGGGTCTTGGCCGGAAGGGCAATCTGTCCGTTGCCGTCAGATTCCACAAGATCAAGCATGGTTTCAAGTGTGGTGTCGTTGTCTGCGGCAGTGACGGTAAGGTGTCCGTCTTCAACGCGAAGAAGAAAATCTTCAAGGATAGGATAGATTGCCTTCGGGTTGATTACTCGGCTTATTGCCTGGAGATGACCGGAAAGGGTCGAACTGGAAATGGTAAAGTTCATATTGCTTGTCTTTTTTAATTATCGTGTGTGTACGTTACTTAATTACAAAGATAGACAAAGAAATGCCCGGGCGAAAATTTATTTCACAAAAAATGAGGAATTGACTCGGATAATACATAAATTCGCAATGCAAATTATCATAATTACAGAACAAGATGGATATAACAGGAAAGATTATTGCCGCTCTTGAAGCACGTTCAGGTACATCAAAGGCATCGGGCAATCCGTGGAAAATTCAGGAATTCGTATTGGAAACCGTAGGTGAACAGTATCCCAAGAAAATGATGTTCAGCATTTTCGGAGAGGACAAGATACAGCAGGCTGCTATTAATGTAGGTGACAACGTAACTGTAAACTTTGATATCAACGCCCGTGAGTTCAACGGCCGCTGGTACAATGACATCCGTGCGTGGAAGGTCACTCATGATGCTCCGGCCCAGGCCGCTCAGGCTCCGGTAGCTCCGTTCCCGACCGAGGCTCCGGCCGTTCCTGCTGCCGATCCTTTTGCAGCAAGCTCTCCGAACGACGATCTGCCGTTCTGATTGAAAGAAACAGGGGACAGGTTCCGTTCGCACATTTGCGAACGGAACCTGTCCCCTGTTTCTAGTCCCTTCTTTCTAGGAGTTCATGCTGGCAAGGAATTCGGCGTTGTCACGTGTTCCTTCAAGGCGTGACTTGACAAACTCCATGGCTTCGATGGGGTTCATGTCACTCAGGAACTTGCGCAGGATCCACATGCGGTCAAGGGTGTTCTGGTCAAGCAGCAGATCGTCGCGGCGGGTGCTCGATGCCACAATGTTGACGGCGGGGAATATGCGCTTGTTGCTCAGGTTGCGGTCAAGCTGCAGCTCCATGTTGCCGGTGCCCTTGAATTCCTCGAAGATGACCTCGTCCATCTTGGAGCCGGTGTCGATGAGAGCTGTGGCTACGATGGTGAGCGAACCTCCTCCTTCAATGTTTCGTGCGGCTCCAAAGAAACGCTTGGGCTTGTGCAGGGCGTTGGCATCGACACCGCCTGAAAGCACCTTGCCCGATGCCGGGGCCACTGTGTTGTATGCGCGTGCCAGACGGGTAATGGAGTCAAGGAAAATTACCACGTCATGACCGCATTCGACCATACGCTTTGCCTTTTCGATAACTATGCTTGCAATCTTTACATGATGTTCGGCGGGTTCATCGAAGGTCGATGCAATGACTTCGGCCTTGACACTGCGTGCCATGTCGGTGACTTCTTCAGGACGCTCGTCAATGAGCAGCATGATCATGTATGCTTCAGGGTGATTGGCCGCGATAGAGTTTGCTATGTCCTTGAGCAGCATTGTCTTACCTGTCTTCGGTTGGGCTACGATAAGGGCACGCTGACCTTTGCCTATCGGAGCGAACATATCGACTACACGTGCTGACATGTTGTCGTCATGTCCGTTGCACAGAGTGAACTTGCTGTCGGGGAAAAGCGGTGTCAGATGTTCGAACGGAACTCTGTCACGTGCTATTGACGGCTCAAGACCATTGACCTTGAGAACTTTTACAAGTGGAAAATATTTTTCACCTTCTCTTGGAGGACGGATCACACCTTCCACAACGTCACCGGTCTTGAGTCCAAGATTCTTGATCTGGTTTTGGGAAACGTAGATGTCATCGGGCGAAGCCAGATACATGTAGTCCGATGAACGCAGGAATCCGTAGTTGTCGGGCATGATTTCCAGTACGCCTTCTCCGTGCAGCACATCACCGAAATCGTACATCGGTTCGGCCGGCCGGCGGTTCTGCTGCTGGTTCTGCTGGTTCTGCTGACCCTGCTGATTCTGCTGACCCTGCTGCTGGCGGCGCTCGTTGCGGTTCTGCTGCCTCTGTGAAAAATCAGTCTGCTGTGCCGGTGCTGATTCATCCTGAACCGGTGCTCCGGCCTGGACTGCGGCCGATTCTGCCTGATCGGTGGATTCGTTATCAGTTGGAGTCTGGATGGCTGGGGCGGCTTCCTTTTCGGGTTCAGCCGGTTCCTCGTCAGCACTGTCCTCTATCTCTGGCAGAACTACCTTTTCTGCCTTCTTGGAACGGTTGCGGCGGCGACCCTGACGGGGCTGTTCCTGTGATGCCTGTTCTGATGCGGCTTCTTCCGGAACTGTGGCCTCGGCGCTGACTGATGGCTGTGCCGGAGCTTCCGGCTGCGGTGCGCTGGCGTTATCCTTCACTTCAACGGTTTTTTCTGCCTTTTCCGGATTTTCAGTCTGGGTTTCAGAACTGTTCTTCCTGCCAGGTTTGCGGCCGCGCTTCTTCGGCTGCGGCTTATCTTCTGTCTGAGCTGTTTCAGCCGGCTTTTCATCGGCCTTGGAAACCGGAGCTTCCTGTGCGGCAGGCTTCTCGGCCTTGGGTTCCTTGGGCTGATTTTCCTTTACTGGCTGCTTGTTGCTGCTGATTCTTGGCTTGCGCTCCTTCTTCTGGTCGCGGCCGCTTACGGGAAGTTCAGACTGCTTGTCGATGATTGCGTAGATGAGAGTGTTCTTGTCCATGGATCTGATGCCCTCAACGTTCATTGATTTGGCAATGTCCTGGAGTTCTTCAAGATTCTTGTCCTTGAGCTGTAGTATGTGATACATATTGGATTGTATATTCCTGATAGGGGAAGACTCATGGCACAGGCCACACAAACCCGCTTGTCAGGGATGATGTAATAAAGTCGAAATATGGTTTGTGATTGCCCTCGGGAAAAAACGGAATAAGACCTCAAAGCGGCCTTTTTTTCCAAAGGCGGTGCAAATATAGTCAAAAAGAAAGAGCTGCAAGCGGTTGGCTGCTTTTTTTACAGGCTCCTGTTGATTTTTTCAATGTATCCCAGAATGTCGTCCCGTCCGGTGCGGTCCTTTGATGAACTTATGAAATACGGTGGCAGTTCTTCCCATTCCTCGGAAAGACGGTCCAGGAAACGTCTGACATTTTCAGCCAGTCCCCCGCGGCCAAGCTTGTCGGCCTTCGTGAAGATGATACCGAACGGGACATCGTTCTCGCCAAGCCATGTAATGAACTCCAGATCAATTGGCTGCGGTTCAAGACGGCTGTCAATGAGTACGAAGAGCGATGTGAGCTGTTCTCTTTCCAGTACATAATCCTCAATGATGTGCTTGAGCTTCTCCTGCTCCTTCTTGCCGCGCTGGGCGTAACCGTATCCCGGAAGGTCAACAAGATACCAGCTGCCGTTAATCAGGAAATGGTTTATGAGCAGCGTCTTGCCTGGCGTGGCCGATGTCATGGCCAGTCCCTTGCGGCCGGTCAGCATATTGATGAGACTTGATTTGCCCACATTCGAACGTCCTATGAATGCGTATTCCGGCATGCTGTGCTGCGGACATTTGTCAATCTGACTGTTGCTTATGACGAATTCGGCACTCTTGATTTCCATCGTGGTAAAGGATTTGGGTGTGCAAAAGTATGCATTTTTGGCCGTAATTCCTTATTTTTGCGCCAGAAACGATTCATCGGTACAATGGACAGACAGTATCCGTCGGCTGCATTGGAAAGGGCTGTCGGGGAATTCTCCCAGCTTCCGGGCATAGGGCGCAAGACGGCGCTCCGGCTTGTGCTGCATCTGCTTTCAAGACCGGAACAGGAGGTCAGCCAGTTCGGACGTGTGTTCTCAACCCTGAAACAGGATATCCGATACTGCCATGTATGCCATAATGTTTCCGATACTGACACCTGTGAGATATGCGCCAATCCCAAACGTTCCAACGGGCAGATATGCGTTGTGGAGAATGTCCAGGACGTGCTTGCCATTGAGAATACCATGCAGTATCAGGGGCTGTACCATGTGCTGGGCGGGGTGATTTCGCCGGTTGACGGGGTGGGGCCTCAGAACCTTGAGATAGCCAGTCTGGTGGAACGTGTATCCGCCGGTGGTGTCGATGAGGTCATCCTGGCACTCAGTCCGACCATGGAGGGCGACACCACGAATTTCTTCATATCACGCAAGCTTGCGCCATTCAATGTCAAGGTGAGTGTGATTGCACGCGGTGTGACGGTTGGAAACAATCTGGAGTATGCCGATGAACTTACACTTGGACGTTCAATTCTGGACAGGACACCATTCTCCTGACCTCTAAACAACATATAGACTATGGATTCAAGAAAAATGTCAAGAAGACTGATGATCGGATGGTTTGCCGGTTATGTGGTATCGGGTGTGATTTCAATACTGTATGAGTGGGGACCGCTGGAGAAGGGAAGTCTTACCGATGTCAGAACCATCTATATTCTTCAGGTCGTGGCTGTGGTCCTTGCCCTGGCACTCATTCCGCTGGCTCTGCGCGGATTCAAGAAAATGATTGACCGCCTGGATGAAAAGGACTGGGAGGAGGACAGGATAGCACGATTCTACATGACGTGCTCGTGGCTGCGTCTGCTGGCCTTCTTCATTGTCATGGTATTCGGCATGCTGCTGTATTATCTCATTGACGATAGTCTGGG
Organism: Bacteroidaceae bacterium; assembly: GCA_024398615.1. Classification (GTDB taxonomy): domain Bacteria; phylum Bacteroidota; class Bacteroidia; order Bacteroidales; family Bacteroidaceae; genus Colenecus. Next base: position 9,706 of record JAKSIU010000030.1, on the reverse strand, counting down.
GCTGTATGTGGCTGTCATTGCCGCTGTCTGTTCCATGTTCTGCTTCCCCACAAAGGCTGCAATTGAAAGCGAAACCGGAATATACTGATTGCCTGTATGCCATCGGTCAGCGTCATAATTGTCAGTTACAAAGTCCGATACTACATTGAACAGTGTGTGGATTCAGTCCTGCGTTCACTGCCCGATGCTCAGATTATTGTCATTGACAACGCGTCGGCTGACGGTTCTGTGGAATACCTCAGGTCCCGTTTCCCTCAGATTGAGGTCATTGCCAATCCTGAGAATTCCGGATTCGGCAGGGCCAACAACATTGCTCTGCAACATGCCGAAGGCCGGTATGTGCTGTTCCTGAATCCTGATACCGTGGTGGCTGAGGAAACCTTGCCCGGTTGCGTGAATTTCATGGATGAGAATCCCGGTGTGGGGGCTCTCGGTGTCAGAATGCAGTATGGAAACGGACGCTTCGCGCTGGAGTCGCGCCGTTCGGTTCCCACTCCCAGGGTGAGCTTCTATCACATGTCAGGACTTGGACGGCTGTTCCCGCATTCCCGCCGTTTCGGCCGCTACCACATGACATATATGGACCGCAATTCGGATTGTCCCATTGAGGTTGTTTCGGGTGCTTTCATGTTCGCGCGCACTGATGTGGTACGCGACCTTGGGGGCTTTGACGAAAGCTTCTTCATGTATGGCGAGGATATAGACCTTTCATACCGCATTCTGAAGGCGGGATATGCCAATCATTATCTTCCTCTGCCTATTGTCCATTTCAAGGGCGAGAGTACCGTGAAGACATCATTCCGCTATGCCAAGGTGTTCTATGATGCCATGCAGATATTCTACGACAAGCATTTTTCCAGTTACAGGAAAGTGTTCTCGCTGTTCGTGAAACTGCTTTTGAAGATAAAGCAGATATCCACTTACATAGGACAGAACATTGATGCCAAGCGGCAGAAGATGACGGTTGAGAAAGAACCCTGTCTGTTCGTCGGTTCGAAAGCAAATTATGATAAGGTGCAGAAACTGGTGGAGTCAAGCGCATTCCTTCGCGATGCCAGTTTCATTGAGTGTGCATCGGACATATCCATACCGGATTATTGTCTTACCGGTCAGGGCGCGGTGCTGTTCGATGTGGACGTGTTCGGCTATGGAAAGGTTATGGAGTGGATGTACAATACTGCCGGGGCAGGACAGACTTTCACTATGGGGCTGTTCAATTCCGCCACAGGACATCTGGTGACTGAAGACGAAGTGCTATGAACAGACCTGCAAGACTGAATGACGGCAGGATATGGCTCCGTGCTCCAGAACCGGAAGATCTGGACCTGCTCTGGAAAATCGAGAATGACACCGGAATATGGCCGGTTTCGTGCAACGTGATGCCGTACTCCAGACATCAGTTGGCAAAATACATTGCGGAGAGTTCGCATGATTTCATGTCCGACAGGCAGATACGTTTCATTGTCTGCAAGTCCGATGACTCCACGCCCGTTGGCTGCGTGGACCTTACGGACATTGATCCGTACAACGGTCGTGCTGAGGTGGGGATTGCCCTGTTGCCGGAGTTCCGTGGCCAGGGGCTGGCAGCCGCTGCACTTGCCCTGATGTCCGGTTATGCTGCCGACACACTGCACCTGCATCAGCTGTTCGCATACGTTCCGGCAGAAAACTGTGCAAGTATGGATCTTTTCCTGAAAGCCGGCTTTTCAAGTTCGGGACACCTTCGCGACTGGCTTTCCGGAGGAGAAAATTATTCCGATGTGGAGTTCCTGCAAAAAATTCTTTGAAAAAAAGTGCCTTGCCTCTTGCTGAAAACAAAAAGTCGTCATATCTTTGCACCCGCAATCGGGAAATGATTGCAAGCTCTTTAAAAACGGTGTGTTAGTTCAGCTGGTTAGAATGCCGCCCTGTCACGGCGGAGGTCATGGGTTCGAGTCCCATACACACCGCACCAAAGGCCCTGCAGATATCTGCGGGGCTTTTTTCGTGAACAGGGGACAGGTTCCGTTCCTGATATTTCTCTAAATGCACACTATTTGTTTAATTTGCGTGGAAAAAGCAAAAAACAATATGAACCGGTTATCATGTCTGCCGATAGCAGTAGCTTTTATGGCACTTATGCCCGCAATGCAGGCTGCTCCAGTTAATGATTGGGAGAATCCTCAGGTTTTGGGAATAAACAAGGAACCGTACCATGCCACTCTGACTCTGCCGTCGGGACGGTATGAATGTGGGGAATGTGTATCATTGGACGGATTGTGGAAATTCAAATGGTATCCACGTCCGGAACAGAGGACCATGGACTTCTTTGAAGAGCAGTTCGATGCTTCAGGGTGGGATGACATTGTCGTGCCGGGTGAATGGCAGATGCAGGGATATGGTATTCCGATATACACGAACTGGACCCTGCCGTTCAAAAAGGATCAGCCACGAGTGATGTCAGATCCTCCACAGAATTATTACACATTTGTCAACAGGAATCCTGTGGGACAATACGTTACCACGTTCAATGTTGATGAGACCGGGTCCCCAAAAACATATTATCTTCATTTTGCCGGTGTGGAATCGGCCATGTACGTATGGGTTAACGGTCAGAAAGTGGGGTATAGCCAGAACTCCATGTCTCCGGCCGAGTTCAACATAACGCAGTTTGTCCATCCCGGAGAGAACAGACTGGCTGTGGAGGTCTATTCATACTGTGACGGAAGTTACCTTGAAGATCAGGATATGTGGCGCCTGTCGGGAATCTTCCGCTCCGTTGATTTGTGGACAAGGCCCGAAGTGCATATAGCCGATTACGTCATCACCGCTATTCCTGATGATGATTTCGCAAGCGCAAAGGCCAGCATGAAGTTCCAGCTGGCCAATCTGTCGAAGAAAAGCCGGAAGAACATAGAACTGAAGGTTACTGTCAGTGGAAAAGATAATAGAGGTGGTAATGTGTCGTATTCCGATGTCCGAACCGTCAAGAAGATGGAAGTGGGAAATCAGACCTTCGTTGAGCTGGAATTCAACATGGACAAGCCAGCGTTGTGGTCATCGGAAAAGCCGAACCTTTATGATGTTGATATAGTGCTCAGCAGCAAGGGAGAGGAACTGGAACATTTCAGGAACCATCTTGGCGTAAGGAAAATCGAACACGGTGGAGAAGTGGTCTATTATAACGGTAAGGCAATAAAGATCAAGGGTGTGAACAGACATGAATTCCATCCCAGAACCGGCAGAACCATAGACAGGGAGACTCTTGAACTTGACCTGAAGCTTATCAAACAGGCAAATATCAATCTGGTCAGGACTTCACATTATCCCGATGATCCGCTGTTTTATGAACTTTGTGATGTCTATGGACTGTTTGTCATGGATGAAGCCAATCAGGAAAGCCATGACTATGGTCTCAGAAACCGTGAGCTTGGTGATAATCCGGAATGGACAAATGCCCATCTCGACAGGGCCGAATCATTGGTGGCAAGAGACAAGAACCATCCTTGCGTACTGATATGGTCCCTGGGCAACGAAGGCGGCAAGGGCATCAATTCAGTTGCCATGGCGGAAAAAGTGCGCGAAATGGATTCCACCAGACTTGTCTTCAGTGATACGGACCGGGACATATCGGATTTCTATGATGACGGGTACATTGATCCTGACAGGGTGGCGGCCGAGGCGAAGCAGATTGCTGACAAGCCTTTCTTCATGAGGGAATACGCTTACGCCGGCGGTAATTCGCTTGGCAACTACAAGGATTATGCCGATGTGATCAATGCCGATCCAAGCAACTTCGGAGCTGTAATCTGGGAGTGGTGCGATCATGGGATAGCAAAGAAACGGGGCAGCAATGTCCAGAAGTATGGCGCAGATCCATTCTCTCTTGAACTTGAAGCCGATGAGTATTTTGCCTATGGAGGCGATTTCGGCGATGTTCCGAATTCTTCGACCACCTGCATCAATGGCATTGTCCGTGCCGACAGAAAGCCATATCCCCAGTATTTCGAGGTTCAGAAAGTCAATCAGTTCCTGGATTTTGAGCTTGTTTCCTCAAGTAATGTCCAGATAACGGACAACTATTGCTTTACATCGGCCGATGAGTTCGACTATTTCTATGAGTTTGTCGATGACGGAAAAGTCGTGTATTCGGCTGAACAGCCCATCAATACGAACAATATTCTCGAAATCCCGACCTTCGACGATACCGAAGGTGAGGTATTTCTTAACGTCTATGCCCGTCTCCGCCGCCCGACCGTCTGGGCTGATGCCGGATTCACTGTCGCAAAGGAACAGTTCCTGCTTGTGGAAAAGCCTGTGTCCAGGCCTGTCAAGGGAGGTGAGGTTCCGGAACTTAAGAAACTGGAGGAGTGCTATCAGGTAACCACAGGGCAGGAAACGGTAAGTATTGACAGGGCAACCGGCAACCTGATTTCCTGGAAACACAATGGGGATGAACTGCTCAGGGCTCCGCTTAGGCCGTATTTCTGGAAGCCGGCTACTGAAAATCAGAAGCACAACAACTACAACCGCAGACTTGGCCCGTGGAAGAATGCTGCCGAGTCCATGAATACCGTTTCTTCCTCAGTCATGGAACAGGACGGTCTTCTTGTCCTTTCTTTTGAGAAGGAGATTGAGCTGGGGGCAAAGTACACCCTGACTTACAAGATCAGCTCTGACGGAAAGGTCATGGTGCTTGCTGATTATAAGCCTGTCGGTGAAAAACTTCCGCTTATGCCCAAGTTCGGCATGAAAATGCTGATAGATCCTGATCTGGATATGATTTCATGGTACGGAAAAGGCATTCATGAAAATTATCCGGACAGGAAATCATCGGAATTCATCGGGGTGTACAGTCTCCCATTGAAGGACTTTACGGTCAATTACCCTGCACCTCAGGAGAATGGAAACCGTTGCGATGTCAGATGGGTCACTTTCTCGGACGGGAAGACGAATCTGCATGTTGAAGGTCTTCAGCCGTTATGTTTCAGGGCCTGGCCATGGACTGAAGAGGATGTTGAAAATGCGGCTCATCCTTTTGAGCTTCCAGAGAGGGATTTCATCAACGTCAATCTGGATCTCAATATCCATGGGGTAGGCTGTAATGACGGCTGGGGCGCACGTACTCTGGACAAATACACCATTGATGCAAACGTTCCGTACAGCTATGGATTTGTCCTTTCCTGTCAGCCCTGATTTGATGCCACCTTTCCGGAGGGTCACATGAAAAGCAGTTCGCGATATTTCGGCAGTGGCCAGAGCTCGTCATCGACCATCAGCTCAATATCGTCTATGTGTGAGCGGATTTCCTCCATTTTCGGGAATACGGTGTCGTGGTAGGCGATGGCCTTTTCGCGTTCCGATTCAATGTTGTTGGCAATCTTGCGGCGCTCGATCAGTTCATCCGTAAGCCTGCGTATGTCTGAAATATGTGTGGCAATGGTCTTGATGCTGTCAATGTTCTGGACTGAGTACCGGTCACCTTCTTCCTTGCCGAGTACGGTTTCCATCTTTATGACATTGTCCAGCAGTTCGCTCTGGTACTTTGTGGCTATGGGAATGATGTGGTTGATGGCCAGGTCGCCCAGAACGCGTGCTTCAATCTGTACCTTCTTGGTATAGGTGTTCCATTTGATTTCGTTCCTGGCGCGGAGCTCGCCTTCGGCCATGACGTTCTGGCTGTGGAACATTGCTATGCTGTCTGGAGCCAGATAGTTGTCGAATATCAGTGGGGCGCTGGTCTCGCAGTCCAGTCCGCGTCTGGCGGCTTCGGCCTTCCATGCATCGGAATAGCCGTTGCCGTCGAATCTGACAGGCTTGCAGTATTTTATGTATTTGCGCAGTACTTTCATGATGGCGAATTCGCGTTCCTCGCCTTGGGCAATGAGTGCTTCCACGTCATCCTTGAACATCTGGAGCTGTTCGGCCATGGCGGTGTTGAGGACAATCATCGCTGTGGCGCAGTTGGCTTCGGAACCGACAGCTCGGAATTCGAACCTGTTGCCGGTAAACGCGAAAGGCGATGTGCGGTTGCGGTCGGTGTTGTCCAACAGCAGTTCCGGTATCTGCGGGATGTTCAGCTTGATCTCGCGTTTGCTCAGAAGCCGCACGAAATCATCGTTCTCCTCCATGTGGTCGAGGACGGATGACACCTCTGATCCCAGAAAACTGGAGATGATGGCGGGAGGTGCCTCGTTCGCACCGAGACGATGTGCGTTGGATGCTCCTGCAACGCTGGCCTTGAGCAGACCGTTGTGGCGGTATATTGCAGCCAAGGTGTTGACTACGAATGTTATGAACCTGAGATTGTCCTTGTCGTTCTTTCCGGGCGCCATGAGCGGCGCACCGTTGTCGGTACCGAGGGACCAGTTGCAGTGCTTGCCGGAACCGTTCACGCCCTTGAAGGGCTTTTCGTGCAGAAGGACACTGAAGCCGTGACGTCTGGCCACGGATTTCATCAGTGACATGAGTATCATGTTGTGGTCTACTGCCAGATTGCATTTCTCGTAGATGGCGGCAATCTCGAACTGGTTTGGAGCGGTTTCGTTATGACAGGTCTTGGCCGGGATGCCCAGTTTCATGGCCTCGATCTCCAGGTCGTTCATGAAGCGTGACACCCTTTCCGGAATGGCTCCGAAATAGTGGTCGTCCAGCTGCTGGCTCTTGGCGCTCTCGTGTCCCATGAGCGTTCTGCCGGTCAGGACCAGGTCGGGACGTGCACCGAACAGTTCGGAGTCAATGAGGAAGTATTCCTGCTCCCAGCCCAGATATGTGTTTACTTTGTGAACGCTCTTGTCGAATAGCCTGCAGACCTGTGTGGCGGCCTTGTCAACGGCATGAATCGATTTCAGCAGTGGAGCCTTGTAGTCCAGTGCTTCGCCGGTGTAGGCAATGAATACTGTGGGGATGCAGAGGGTACCGTCCATCAGGAAGGCGGGGGAGGTGGGGTCCCATGCGCTGTAGCCTCGTGCTTCAAAGGTGCTGCGGATACCTCCGTTCGGGAATGACGATGCATCCGGTTCCTGCTGTCTGAGCAGCTTGCCGGAGAACTTCTCTATGACGCCTCCCTTGCCGTCCAGTTCAATGAAGCCGTCATGCTTCTCGGCTGTCGTGCCTGTGAGCGGCGAAAACCAGTGGGTGTAGTGGGTCGCACCGTTTTCCAGTGCCCAGCACTTCATGCCGTCGGCCACTTCATCGACAATGGCAGGGTCAAGCGGCTCGTCACCATCCATGACCGCGACCATCTGCGCATAGACCTGCGAAGAAAGGTATTTGTACATCTTGGCCTTGTCGAAGACCATACATCCAAAGTAATCACTGGGCTTACCTGTGCTTTTAACCTCAACCGGCTTCCTGGCCGATGCTCCGGCAATTGCCTGAAATCTGACAGAACTCATGAATTCGTGCTTTTATTGTGCAAAAATAGTCAAAATCCAGCCGCAAAATGAAAATGCGGGTTAAAAATGGAATGATTCTGCTGAATATTACCCGAAAACAGTTGACTGTGATTCTTTGTGAAAAGACTGCATGTGGATGCACATTATTTATAACTACAACAAAAAACATAACAAACGTGAAAACATTTGGATGAACTTACAATGTGTAGTTTATTTGCATCGGAAAGCAAAAAAACAAATGATATGAAGAAACTGACAGACAAGGAACTTGAGATAATGAATGTGCTGTGGGACGGACAGGCCATGTCCATGCGCGACCTGTTAAGCAACCTGCCCGATCCCAAACCCCATTTCAATACCGTATCGACTTTCGTGCGCCGTCTTGAGGACAGGGGGATGATACGCCACATTGAGCTTGGACCGCGCTTCTTCCATTATGAGGCAGCACTTACGCGTGAGCAGTATGCCGAACGCATGAACCGCGAAAGCGTTGACAAGCTGTTTGCCGGATCATACATGGATTTCATTTCATGTCTGGTCAAGAACGAAGAGATAAGCATTGACGAACTGAAGGAACTGATCAGAATGGTAGAAAAGTAATATGGGCAGCTTTGTAATTTACATACTTGAATGGGCGTTGTCACTTCTGGTGCTTCTGCTCATCTGGAAACTGGCTTTTGCCGGTACCACGCTTCACCGTTTCAACCGCTTCTATCTGTTGGGAGCCACGCTTGTATCGGCACTTATCCCGCTGGCCGGCATTGAGACAGAGCAGGCACAGGCGCTGGCCATTGAAGGCACCCGGTTCGCAACTGTACTTCAGCAGGTTGACATTGAGGCCATTGCATCGGACCTGACAGTGAATGAAATGCAGACCGTTTCTGGAGACCATGTATGGGCATGGGTGCTTGTGGCCGCGTATGCCATGTATGTGGCCGTGCTTGTCGTGGGCTGGCTCCGTTCAATGCTGCGTATGGTCCGTTTTCTGAAGGGCAAAAGTTACTGCAGGATAGGGCACGGCATAAGACTTTACAGGACCGATGGTGACATGGGACCGTTCAGTTGGATGAACTGCATAGTCATTTCGAGAAAGGAGTGCGGTTTCGCACGCCGTGTGGGACTGCTGCATGAAATGTACCATATTCGTCTGGGACACTACGCAGACCTTGTGTTCCTGCTGCTGTGCACCATACTGAACCCTGTATGCTGGCTTGTACTTGGAGAGATAAGGATAATCCATGAATTTGAAGCCGATGACTGCGTGATGGACCGTCTTGGCATACAGTCCAGGGATTACCAGAAACTATTAATAATGAGAACGGTTGGAGCAGAGGCCTATGCGCTGGCAAGTTCTTTTGAGTCAAACATTAAACAGAGAATCATTATGATGAAAAAAGAAAAGACAATGAGACGGCGCATGCTGTATCTGCTTGCCGTTGTTCCTGCCATTGCGCTTCTGCTGATGGCCTGTGGTTCACAAAAGAAAGTACAGACGGACAGAGCTGCATCGGCTCAGGCGGTGGCCGGTGGAGATGACGTGTTGATGCTTGTTACAGAGATGCCGGAATTTCCGGGTGGAACCGGGGCCTTGCTTGAATTTCTGAGAGCCAATATCCGCTATCCGAACGAAGCACGTGAGAAAAACGTCCAGGGGCGTGTGCTTGTGAGCTTCATAGTTGAAAAGGACGGAAGCATAACTGACGTTCATGTTGCAGATGACATGAAACAGGTTATCAAGTCCAATCCGCTTCTGGTGGACAAACTGCTTGTCGATGAGGCTGTGAGAGTCATTTCCAAGATGCCGAAATGGGAACCTGGAAATGATAATGGCCAGCCTGTAAGAGTCAGTTACACGGTGCCTATCAACTTCCGCCTTGATGGTAGTCCTGAAAATACCAGCGATATGGTTATTGTGGCATGGAATACCGATGAAACCGGTCAGAAGCAGGTAGGCTGCATGCTGGCAGGGAAAAACAGTGCCACATCGGAAGTCATGTTCGTGGACAGCAAGGATATCAATGCCAATGTGAAGAAAATCAAGAAGACTGACCAGGGCATTTTCTTCCTCGAGAATGACAAGGACACGAACAAACAGTTCGATGCTGTCAAAGAGGCATTCAGGAAACAGAAAGTGTTAGAGGTCACTTACCTGAAATGATATAGACAACCCGATGTGACAGAATCGCCATGTACTGTCACATCGGGCTGCAATCAAATGATTCACAGTTATCAATAGTTTGTTAGTTTTATAAAAATCATACTGCGGCTCTGACGTCGTAGAACAAAAGTTCTTTGAAATCAGTGTTATTAAATCTCATGTCCGCATGTTT
>JAKSIU010000003.1 GCA_024398615.1 Bacteroidaceae bacterium | reverse complement strand
CTATACGATAGGGAAGGAATCGTAGCGGAAACACCTTTTCCGTCCCTATCGTCAGAGGAAACACCGCCATACGACCACGCCACCCTATACGATAGGGAAGGAATCGTAGCGGGAACACCTTTTCCGTCCCTATCGTCAGAGGAAACACCGCCATACGACCACGCCACCCTATACGATAGGGAAGGAATCGTAGCGGGAACACCTTTTCCGTCCCTATCGTCAGAGGAAACACCGCCATACGACCACGCCACCCTATACGATAGGGAAGGAATCGTAGCGGGAACACCTTTTCCGTCCCTATCGTCAGCGAAAACACCGCCATACGACCACCCCACCCTACACAATAGGGAAGAAAATGCGGAATACAGTGAAAAACGTCCCTATCTTTGTTTGAAAAGAACTGAGAATGAAGTACTTTCGTCCAAAATAAATCTCGAAATTATGAAAGCCGGTAAAGTCAAAACAACACTCAGCATTATCGCTGTCATCTCAATGCTCCTTTCTTGCAAAGGTACAGGTACACAGGAGTGCTGTGAATCCAACCAGTGTGAAAACAGTGTGACAGATGTCATGATGGCCCGCCGTTCAATACGCAAGTATCAGGATAGAGCGGTTGACCGCGACTTGCTCCAGCAGATTGCACTGTACGGAATCAATGCCCCGAATGCAATGAACGCGCAGCAGTGGGCTGTAAGAATTGTTGACAGCAAGGATTTCCTGGATGGCATTGGAGCAAGATATCTGGAACAGAACCCGGGAACACTTGAACGTGATCCCAACTTCAAGAATCCGTTCCGGAACGCTCCGGTCATAATTGTCGTAGCCGGCAGGAATTCAATCGATTGCGGACTGATGGGACAGAACATGATGCTTGCAGCTGAATCAATGGGGCTGGGAACCTGCATAATGACAGGACCGAACGGCTTTCTGAAAAGTCAGACAGACTATTACGAGCGCCTGGCATTTCCATCGGACTACGAACTCCAGTACATCATTGCTGTCGGATGGCCCGACGAAGCACCTGCAGCAAAAGAACGCAAGCAAGATGTAATTTCGTTCGTCGATTGATTCCAAATGTCAAGAAAGTTTGTCATTACAACAGATGGTACACTCAAGTTCGGGCAGGTCTCTCTTCATAGGAACCTGCTTGAGTTCGGAGAGGAAGATTGTAATGGCGGCGGACTTTGGGACTTCGACAAGAATAATGGTGCCGTCATTCTGTTCGGCCGGTCATTTGATTTCGGAGCTCCCGACTTCAGCCGTCTGAACAGAATTGAATGGAAAGGCATAGACGGCATCCCCCACGAACTGATTTACTATCCGTTCTGGCCGGACCGCATTACGGCAGTCCCCATCATTTTATGACAATTGCGTTTTCCAATGCCTTTTTCAATTCCGAAGGCTGCACTATTGAACATCTGGCGGCAACAGCCATCGGTATATGGTAATCCTTAATCAATGTCAAAGCAATCTGCAGTCTCTGCTTTATGTCAATGCAGTAGATTGAAATTGCTCTGTATTTGCTGATCAGTTCATTGTCAACAAGCTGACATACTTCCGTATCGGACTTGACTGAACGGCTGAATCTAAGTCCGTTTTCATTTTTCAGCATCTCTTTCAGTGTTTCAGTCTTCACCCCTTTCTCAATCAGTTCCAAAGTAATTGGCACTTGTTTCACGTTATCCTGTTCCTGTTCTTTGATCCAGTCATCGGACGTTTTCCTATTCATATTGTAAATAAAGGAATTAGGCGTAAAATAGAACGATTCGACAAGTCTGATTTCCTCAAAACTGAGTCTTGAAGCCATTCCGTCCCCATCAACTGCAACAGTTTCCGGAACTTTGGCATTTTTTGGGAAATAGGATCCGATGAAACGGATGTCATCAGTATGACGTGCAATCAGACGTGGCGCTGTAACACCGCGTTCATCGGCAAACAGATAATTGGCAGAACTGTATTTGTAAGAATAAGGTGTGCTGGTCTGGCCGTGATGTACAGGATTTTTCAGAACATAATTGATAGCCATGGTAATATGTCTGGCACCTTCCAGTCGAGAGATGAATTCTTTCCTGTCAAAGAGACTTCCCTTTCTCCTATGTCTGGCATTAAAGTGTTTTGTAATGGAAATTCGCATTGATAAAACAAATCTTGCCGGATTCTCGGACAAAACGATGAAATGCATGTGATTGGACATTATGGCATCAACAAGAATCTGTGTTCCCGATCTGAAGGCCGATAACGCTATCAGATTCGTAATGTCACGGGCATCGTCCTCACTTCTGAGAAGGACTTCGCCATGAGCGGTCATGCAAACATGGTAAAAATCATTCATAATGGCACTATGCTTTTAATGGTATTATGCTTTTCATATCAGATTGCTTTTTCACGATAAAGATAGGGACAACAATAAGTAACCGTATAATGATTTTCACAAATTCTTTCTTTTCCGCTCAAATTCTTTCTTCTCCCGCTGACGATAGGGATGAAAATGGTGTTCCCGCTGCGATTCTCTCCCTATCGTCCCATACTGATGGGCTAAATGACGGTATTACGGACAACGATAGGGATGAAAACAGGGCCTTCGCTATGATTTGTTCCCTATCATTAGGGGTAGCGGGACTGAACGACGACCAAACGAGCCATAATAGGGAGGAAAATGGTGTTACCGCTGCGATTCTCTCCCTATCGTCCCAATTGAAGGGGCCATACTGCGATATTTCGTCTTACTATAGGGAGGGAAATGGCACATATCCGCGATTCCTTCCCTATCGTCTCAAAAAAGAGGAGAGGGACGGACGGAAGAGACGGAAGAAAGGGAAGGACGGAAGGAAGAAAAAAGACGGACGGAAGGAAGAAAGGGAAGGACGGAAGGAACGGAAGAAAGGAACGGAAGAAAAAGACGGGCTCTCGCGAAATCTGGAGCCCGTCTTACGTTTTTATAAGAGCGGGCATATAAGTGTCCGCTCTACTTGGTGTCCGCTCTACATTTTATCAGAATTCGGCCAGGTGCATGTCACCCTTCTCGGCCAGAGCCTGATGCAGGGCGAATGCCTTCTGCAGTGCATGGCTGGTCTGACCCTTTTCGGCAATCTTCAGGTAGTCCCACATGAGCTGCTTGTAGTCAGGATGCACGCAGTTCTCGATGATACACTTGGCGCGCTGGGCCGGTGACTTGCCGCGCAGGTCGGCAATACCCTGTTCGGTAATCAGGACCTTGACACTGTGCTCGTTGTGGTCAACGTGTGTACACATGGGAACGATGGCGCTGATCTTGCCGCCCTTTGCTGTTGACGGACATGAGAAGATTGAAATGAACGCGTTGCGGGTAAAGTCACAAGAACCACCTACACCGTTCATCATCTTGGTGCCGCATACGTGGGTTGAGTTGACGTTGCCGTAGATATCGGCCTCGAGGGCTGTGTTCATGGCTATGAGGCCAAGACGGCGTGCGATTTCCGGTGAATTGGAGATTTCGGTAGGACGCAGGACCAGCTTGTCCTTGAAGAAATCCATATCGTCATATATGCCCTGCAGGGTCTCGTTGCTGACGCTCAGTGATGAGCTTGAACCGAACTTGCAGTGGCCCTCGCGCATCAGGTTGATGACTGAATCCTGGATAACCTCGGTGTACATCTGGAATGCGGGAACTGACGGATCCTCGCCCAGGGCACCCAGAACTGCATTTGCAACGTTGCCCACACCACTCTGCAGAGGCAGGAAGGTTGACGGGATGATGCCGCGCTTCAGGTCGCTGATAAGGAACTGGGCAACATTGTGACCAATCTGCATGGTGGTCTCGTCAGGAGCGGTAAAGCCGCGTGCCTCGTCAGGAATGTTCACATCGACAATGCCGATGATCTTTTTGGGGTCAACCTGAATGTAGTCCTTTCCGCAATGGTCGCTGGGCTGATAGACCGGAACCTCGCGGCGGTAAGGGGGATCCTGAAGCTCGAATATGTCATGCAGGCCCTTGGCGCACCTTGCGTGGGCTGCATTCAGCTCGATGATGAGCTTGTCGGCCAGACGGGCAACGGTAGGAGCAATACCTACACCTGCGGTAACCCATATCTTTCCGTCATCGCTTACGTCAAAAGCCTCAATGATTCCCAGGTCAAGCTTGCCGTAGAAACCGTAGCGCAGTTCCTGTGCCATCTGGCTCAGGTTGATATCGTTATAAGCTATCTCGCCGGCATTGACTGCTGTGCGGAAATCCTTGTTGGTGGTGTATGGGGCACGGAACTTGAGAGCGTGCTCACGTGAAAGGATACCATCGGCACTGTCACCGGTCGAAGCACCGGTAAAAAGACTGATCTGGAAAGGTTTGCCCTGCTCATGGAGTTCATGGGCCATAAGTCCGATTTCATGTGTTACGGCCTTGGGAGTACCTGCCGGCGTAAAGCCGCTCAGACCTACATTGAAGCCGTCCTTTACATACTGTGCTGCCTGGGCAGCTGAAATTCTGTTGAAACTCATATCGTTGTTTTTTTGCTCTTGTGTTACATAAGATATTTTTTACCCTGCAAAATTAAACAATTTGAAACAATAACGATGAAAAGATGCCATCCATCCTTATCGGACTCCAAAGATTTATTCATGAAAACGGTGCCTCACTTTTAAATATTGGAGTATCAGGAGCAGGGTAATAAAAATATTACCTATATTTGCAACAAAACCAAAAGAAACACATTTTTACCATGCCAGAGATATTGCGAATTTTCGGACTGAGATTCTATTTCTATTCCCGTGAACACGAACCTATGCATGTCCATGTCAAGAGTGCCGATGGAAGAGCAAAATTTGAAATCCTGCCTGACCGGATATCATTGGTTAACAATATCGGAATGAAACAGAAAGACATAAAATGTGCTGAAATGGTGTTGGAAGAAAATAGAGAACTGGCAATATCAAAATGGCATGAATATTTTGGAAGTGATACAGTTGGAGCCGACAATAATGACACTGAAGAAAATATGGTTTGAGAAAGACCGCATATATGGTTTGACCAATGACGGCAGAACCGTCTGGCAGTCATTGCTTTGGTACAAACGTCTCAATGCTGCGACCCAAGAACAGCGGCTGGAATATGAAATGGATGACGAAGGCATTCACTGGTATGCCATTGACGAAGACATTTCATTTGACAGCTTTGATTATGACGATCCTGAGCCACAGGGAATTTCACGGATTTTCCTTATGCATCCGGAGTTGAACGCATCGGCCGTAGCACGACGTCTAGGCATTGGACAAAGTCTGATGGCCCAATACATCAACGGCACAAAGAAGCCATCGAAGCAGCGTGAAAATCAGATTCTTGAAGAAATCAGAGCAATAGGACGCGATTTGGCAGAATTAAAGGAGGAAACAATTAGCATAATGACCAACGAAAACATTCAGGAACAGCAAACATTGAAGAGGCTTTTCATTGAAACATACGGCTGCCAGATGAATGTGGCCGACAGCGAAGTCATTGCATCAGTCATGAAGATGGCCGGTTATGATACCACAACCGATATTGACAGGGCCGATGCCATATTCCTGAACACCTGCTCCATACGCGACAACGCCGAACAGAAGATATGGAACCGTCTGGAGGCTCTGTCCGCAATGAAGAAAAAACGCGGCGGAAAGCTCATAATAGGTGTGATGGGCTGCATGGCCCAGCGTGTCAAGGAGGACCTGACCGAGAACCACCATGCCGATGTGGTTGCCGGACCTGACTCATATCTGTCACTGCCGGACCTTATGGCACAGGCCGAACTGGGACACAAGGCAATTGACACAGAACTGTCCCTGACACAGACCTATAAGGACATTATCCCGAGCCGTGTCTGCGGGAACCGAATATCGGGCTTTGTGAGCATAATGCGCGGCTGCAACAATTTCTGCCACTACTGCATAGTACCCTACACCCGTGGCCGCGAGCGCAGCCGTGAACCGCAGAGCATTCTGGCGGAATGTCTGGACCTGCAGGCAAAGGGATTCAAGGAGGTGACCCTGCTTGGCCAGAACGTCAACTCGTACCTTTACAGCAATCCCGAAAAGGCCGATGAAAAGGTCAATTTCCCCGAACTTCTCAGAATGGTGGCACATGCCGTACCTGACATGAGAGTCCGATTCACCACATCGCACCCGAAGGACATGAGCGATGAGACGCTTCAGGTCATAGCATCGGAGCCCAACGTATGCCGCCACATCCACCTGCCTGTGCAGAGCGGAAGCAACCGCATCCTGCAGCTCATGAACCGCAAATACACCCGCGAATGGTATCTGGAAAGGGTGGAGGCAATACGCCGTATCATTCCGGACTGCGGTCTGACAACAGACCTGTTCTGCGGATACCACAGCGAGACCCTTGAAGATCACGAGATGACTCTGTCGCTCATGCGTGAGTGCCGCTTTGACGCATCGTTCGATTTCAAATATTCGGAACGGCCCGGAACATTCGCAAGCCGTCACTACCCGGACAATATCCCGGAAGAGGAAAAGATACGCCGTCTGAACGAAATGATAGCCCTGCAGAGCGAACTGTCGCTGCAGGGCAACCGCGAATGCATCGGCAAAACGTATCAGGTCCTGGCCGAGGGTTACTCCAAGCGTTCCCGCCAGCAGCTGTACGGACGGACCGAGCAATTGCGCACCGTTGTCTTTGACAAGGGCAGTCACAAACCCGGCGATTTTGTCAATGTAATCATCACCGATGCCACAAGCGCCACCCTTTTCGGCACTGAAACGGAATAGGTTCCGGAGTGTTACCCGACACTCAAAAGTGAAAAAAAACAAAAACACTTGACAAGGGGGGTGCCGAGGTATTATCTTTGCCGCCTTGAATAAGGCACGCGCACGCACGAGAATGCTTATTGACAACAACTACACCTGTCCGCTGTGCGGCGGCAAAGGACTGACTGAACATGCAAAGTGTACTGACTTCATGGTCAGTTACGAGCAGTTCACTCTGCTTCGTTGCCCCAATTGCGGGGTGGTCCACACGACAGGAGCCCCCGACGAATCACTTACAGGCAATTACGACAAGATCAGTCTGAAACTCAAACAGAGTGACAATCCCAGCGGTCTGCTCAACGTTCTGTTCTACCATGTGCGCAGAGTCATGCTGAATCGTAAGGCCAGGCTGGTTGAAGACATGGCTTGCCGTGACACAGGCAGCCTGCTCAACTATGGAGCCAAGACGGGTTACTTTTCCAACTTCATGGAAAACAGGGGATGGAATGTGACATCAATCGAAAAATATCATGTGGAACGCCAGTTCTCCCTTGAAATGTTCCATCACCGCATGCTCGACGTTCCTGAAATGGATGTACTTGGAGAACAGTCGTTCGATGTCATTACCCTGTGGCATGTATTCGAACATAACTACCACCCCAAGGAACTGCTGGACCGATTCTACCGCCTGCTGCGTCCTCAGGGTGTCCTGATTATGGCATGTCCCAATCTGAATTCATCCGATGCTGCCTTTTATGGAGACAAATGGGCGGGATATGATGTCCCCCGCCATCTGTGGCATTTCAATCCGTCGTCTCTGGCAAACCTGGCCGGCAGACACGGTTTCATTCTGATGCACCACGAAATGCTTCCCTATGACAGTTTCTACATTTCCATACTGTCCGAAAAGAATCGCGGAAGCAGATTCTACATACTCAAAGGCATGCTGCGCGGCCTGCGTTTCTGGGCAGGATCCCTTGGACACCGCGGGCAGAGCAGTTCAATAGTTTACGTTTTCCGCAAGAAATAATCATGGCTGAAAAAGAGAAGAAGAAAAAGAAGAAGGTCATTGACCTGCTGTTCATAACATCATGCATCAGCACCTGGCTGGTCCTGTTGCTCATAGCCCTGGTATGCATGCTGCTGCTGTCTGCCGGAAAGCTTTCAAGCAGTCTCAGACAGGAGATGACGGTAGAGGTAATCCTTAACGAAGGTGTTCAGAATGCCCAGGTCCTCAGTCTGGAACAGGCGCTCAAGACAGAACCATACTGTCTGGAACTGAAACATATTACCAAGGAACAGGCACTTGAAGACATGAGCGCCCAGATGGGCACTGATCCCAGCATGTTTCTGGGCTACAATCCGTTCTACGCTTCTCTGGAGATGAAGCTACAGCCGGATTACGCCTGCTCTGACAGTCTGGAATGGATAGCAAAGCAGATTGGCGCCATGGAAAACGTCAGTGAAGTGACCTGGCAGAAACAGCTCATGGACATTGTGAACAGCAACATAAGCAAGATAGCCGGTGTACTGTTCATTCTTGCTCTTATTCTCTCACTGGTGTCGGTGGCACTCATCAACAACACTATCAAACTGACTATATATTCACAGCGCTTCACCCTGTATTCCATGAAGCTGGTCGGTGCCAAATGGTCATTCATAAGACGCCCGTTCATCTGGAGGAACGCGCTGATAGGCATAGTATCGGCCCTTCTGACTTGCGCGACAATCTGGTTCGGCATGAAATACGCAATCAGGCAGGAGCCGTGGCTGGTCATGCTTTCGGGAAAGGAGATAATGATCCCCACCATGGCAGTGGTCACCCTTACAGGTCTTCTCATTACCTGCCTTTGCGCACTTCATTCGGTTAACCGTTTCCTCAGAATGAAATCGGGGGAACTGCATTTCGTATAACAGACATTTCAATAATATGGACAAGAAAAAATTCGCTTTTACAAAGACCAACTACATCATGATTGCAGTTGGTGTTGCTATCATCATCATCGGCCTTCTGCTTATGACCGGGCCAAGTTGCACAAACCAGGCATGGGAGCCCGATATCTTCAGCGCACGCCGTGTCAAGGTGGCTCCGGTAGTGACTCTGATTGGATTTCTGGAAATCATTGCCGCAATTGCATACAAGCCCAAAGATAAGAAAGACAAAAACTCAGAAGCATGACCTGGATTGAATCACTGCTTCTGGGGCTTCTACAGGGACTGACAGAATATCTGCCCATAAGCAGCAGCGGACATCTGACCATTGCCGCATCGCTGTTCGGAATTGACGGCGAACAGAACCTGGCATTCAACGTTCTGGTACATGTGGCTACAGTACTGAGCACTTTGGTCATTCTGTGGAAGGAAGTCGCGTGGATACTGCGTGACCTTTTCAGCCGTCAGTCGTGGAGAAGCTACAGCGGTCTGAACGAAGGCACCCGTTACGCCATCAACATTGTCATATCCATGATTCCGGTGGGTATTGTGGGACTTTTCTTCAAGGACAGCATTGAAGGGATTTTCGGTTCCGGCACAACCATTGTCGGATGCATGCTGCTTGTCACTGCCACTCTGCTCATCTTCTCATACTGCGCCAAACCGCGCCAGAAGGAGAACATATCCGGAATCCATGCGTTTGTGATTGGCATTGCCCAGGCCGTGGCCGTACTGCCCGGACTGTCACGCTCCGGCTCAACCATTGCAACCGGGCTCCTGCTGGGCAACCGCAAGGACAAGCTGGCCCAGTTCTCTTTCCTGATGGTGATCCCACCCATTCTGGGCGAGGCACTGCTCGATGCCAAGGACCTGATTGAACAGGCTGGCGCTGGCGCATCGGCCTCAGGTACAACAGGAATCGGGGTGCTGGCCATAGGATTCCTGGCTGCATTCATTTCCGGTATGGCGGCCTGCAAATGGATGATTTCCATTGTACGCCGCGGAAAGCTTGTCTGGTTCGGCATATACTGCGCAATTGCAGGTATTCTCACTCTTGTTCTGCTATGAATTTTCAGGAGGGGGAAATACTCTGCTTTGACAAGCCTTACCGTTGGACCTCGTTCGACGTCGTGGGACGCATAAGACGCCTTCTGTGCCGGAAAATGGGTGTGAAGAAGCTCAAGGTAGGACATGCCGGAACCCTTGACCCGCTTGCCACAGGGGTGCTCATCGTATGCACCGGACGCGCCACCAAGCAGATAGAGTCTCTTCAGGCCGGCACCAAGGAATACGTTGCAACACTTCGTCTGGGAGCCACCACCCCGTCTTTTGATCTGGAGAAGCCCATCGATGCCACTTACCCGACCGACCACATTACCAGAGAACTGGTTGAGAAGGCGCTGGAAACTTTCAAGGGTGAGATCCAGCAGATACCGCCAACGTTTTCAGCATGTAAGGTCGATGGCAAGCGCGCATACGAGATGGCCCGCAAGGGAAAGGATGTGGAACTCAAGCCCAAGACGCTGATAATTGACGAAATAGAGCTTCTCGACTGCAGCCTGCCTGATATTACAATCCGCGTAGTATGCAGCAAGGGCACATACATCCGCGCTCTGGCACGTGACATAGGACAGGCGCTTGACAGCGGAGCCCATCTGACGGCCCTAAGGCGGACCCGCGTGGGAAACTACGGCATCAAAGATTGTCTGGATCCCGAGCACTTCATTGAATGGCTTGACAATCAGACAATCGAGATGAATCAAACAGAAGAATAAATATAAACGACACATAAAATGAAACTTTCACAATTCAAGTTCAAACTTCCCGAAGACAGGATAGCAAAGTATCCTACCCAACACCGTGACGAATCAAGACTGATGGTCGTACACCGCAAGACCGGTCAGATTGAACATGTCATCTTCAAGGACATACTGCAGTATTTTGATGAGAACGACGTGTTCGTATTCAATGACACCAGAGTCTTCCCGGCCCGTCTGTACGGCAACAAGGAAAAGACCGGTGCTGAGATTGAAGTGTTCCTGCTCCGTGAGCTCCGTGAAGAGAATCTGCTTTGGGATGTTCAGGTTGATCCGGCCCGCAAGATCCGCATCGGAAACAAACTGTATTTCGGTGAGGAGGGTTCGATGGTAGCCGAAGTCATTGACAACACCACATCACGCGGACGTGTGCTCCGTTTCCTTTATGACGGACCTCATGACGAGTTCAAGAAGGCATTGTACGCCCTTGGTGAAGCCCCAATTCCCACATATCTGAAACGCAAGTCCGAAGAGGACGACTTTGAACGTTTCCAGACCATTTTCGCAACCAACGAAGGCGCTGTCACAGCACCGACTGCCGGTCTGCATTTCAGCCGCGAACTCATGAAGCGCATGGAGATCAAGGGTATTGAAAGCGCATACCTGACCATGCACTGCGGCCTTGGCAATTTCAGGGAAATCGATGTCGAGGACCTGACCAAGCACAAGATGGAGTCTGAAGAGATGTACGTGACCGAGAAGTGCACCGAGATCGTGAATAAGGCGAAACTTTCCGGTCACAAGATATGTGCTGTTGGAAACACCGTCAACCGTGCCCTTGAAACAGTAGTGGGAACAGATCACCTGATCAAGGCGTTCGAGGGTTGGACAAACAAGTTCATATTCCCGCCCTACACCTTCAACGTTGCCGACAGCATGATAAGCAATTTCCAGTTGCCGGAGTCAATCCAGCTCATGCTGACCTGCGCATACGGCGGCTACGACCTTGTCATGGATGCCTACAACACGGCCGTCAAGGAAGGATACCGTTTCGGCTGCTACGGTGACGCCATGCTCATTCTGGACTGATACACAATAAGTTGACAAAACGCAATAATGGGAAAGGAACTGACACTTGAGGACCTTCAGCAGGTAAGTCTTGACATACTGAAGTCCTTTGACCGCTTCTGCAGGGCAAATGGCCTGAACTATTCTCTTGCCTACGGAACACTGCTGGGAGCCATACGCCACAAGGGATTCATTCCCTGGGACGATGACATTGACGTGTTCATGCTCCGCCCCGACTATGAACGGCTGTGCAGAACCTTCAGTTCCACAGGCCTTGAACTTGCCTGCCTTGAAAACCGGTCTGACTGCCTCATTGCCTTTGCCCGCATCTGTGAAACCCGCCGTACCGTTGCCGAATCGCTGACCCCCTGGATCAGGGACTCAAGGAATCTGGGTGTATGGATTGACGTGTTTCCCATTGACACCGTTCCAGATGAGCCTGAGGAAATGGACAAGACCTTCCGCAAAGCAGAAGAACTGAGTTCAGACCTGACACGTTCAAGAAGGGCGCTCAGGAAGATGTTTCTCAAGGACCAGTCCTTAGGCTTCAACCTGAACACCTTGAAGAAACGCCTGTTTTCTCTTTTTCAGGAAAAAACGGAAATCAAGGCCCGTCGGCTTTCAGATTTCTGCACAAGTCTTGAATGGGCAAGCACAGACCATGTTTCCAAGATTGCATATGTAGAGAACAGACAGCATTTCCGGCTGGCAGATTTCTCGTCATTCACCGATGTACCATTCCAGGACTCCATGTTCATGGCGGCATCGGGCTATGACAACATACTGCGTGAATCGTATGGAGACTACATGCAGCTGCCACCTGTGGAACAGCGTGTCCCCAAGCAGCAGCATTACATTAAATTCTATTGGAAGGAACTATGAATACCGTTTATCTGTCACTTGGAAGCAATCTCGGAGACCGACAGGCCCTGATTGAGCAGGCCATGAAGCTGATTGGCAGCGAGGTCGGTCAGATAGTGCGGGCATCGGACTTCATCGAAACGCAGCCCTGGGGCTTTGACAGTGAAAACGCATTCCTGAACATGGCGGCAAAAGTGGAGACCGGCTTCTCCCCCATTGATGTACTGCACGCGACACAGGACATTGAACGCCGATTGGGACGCACGGAAAAGAGCTCCGGAGGACATTACCATGACCGGCCCATTGACATAGACCTGCTCATGTATTTTGAGTCCGATGGCAGCGAAACCATAATAAACACCCGGGAACTGACACTGCCGCACCCGCTCATGCGCAAACGGCAGTTCGTCATGGAACCTCTGGCGCAGATAGCGCCTGAACTTATTGATTGAGAGAAGATATGGCAGACAATTATCTGGAGAACCATTACGAGGAATATCTCAAGCGGAAAGCCGCCTGGGAAAAGTCCCGCAACCGCATTCCAAAGACGAACGGGCCTGAAAAGCCTGATGACGAAGCCCTGTAAACGGAAAAAAGTGTGATATGGGAGTTGTAATAAGACAGTCACTGAAAGGTACGGTGCTGACCTACATCGGGGCGGCAATAGGATTCGTCACCCAGTTCTTCATAGTCACTGAATTCCTTGAACCCGAAATCATAGGACTGACTAAGGTATTCTATGAAGTCGGTGCCTTCTGCGCCAGTTTCGCACTGCTGGGCATAATGGCTGCCGGAATGAGATTCTTCCCTTATTTCAAGGACCCGGAAAAGCAGAACAACGGATTCTTCTTCTACTATCTCATGGTTCCGCTCATTGGGACCGTCCTGATATCGGCCATCTACTGTCTGTGCAAACAGCCGGTCATTTCGTTCTTCGGAAAGGATTCAGACCTTTTCACCGACTTCTTCTACCTGGTTGTACCACTCATACTGATCCTGACCCTGTGGCAGGCACTGGAAAACTACTCGAATATCAATCTGCGGATTGCCGTTCCAAAGGGTGTCAGGGAAGTGGGTCTGAGAATATTCCTGCTCTGTTCATATCTGCTATATGCATTCGGCTACATAGGCGTATCCGGACTGGTTCTGGCAGTCCTGGCTTCATACGGTCTATGCCTGCTCATCAATGCGGTGTATGTATCCAGGACACAATGCGTGTCACTCAGGCATGACCCCAAATTCATTACCCCTGATTTGAAAAGCCAGTACCTCAAGTACTCAGGATTCCTGATTCTTGCAGCAATCAGCGGCAACCTGATGAACCAGCTGGACATTTTCATGCTGTCATCGGTCAAGGAACAGGGCATGTACGGAGTGGGCATATACACCATAGCATACTACATGGCAAACGTCATTGACATGCCATCGCGCTCAATCCAGGCCATATCGACTCCTCTTGCAGCCGATGCCCTGAAACGCGGTAACTTTGATGAGGCCAACCGTCTTTACAAGAAAGTATCCATTCATCAGCTCATGATTTCCAGCTTGCTGCTGCTCATAATCTGGATCAACATGGACAACATCTATGCCATAATTCCAAATGGCGAGACTTATTGCCAGGGCCGATATGTAGTGCTGTTCCTTGGCCTGTCCAAGATCATTGTCACCACACTGGCATTCGGCGGCATTCTTATCCAGTTCTCCAAATACTATTACTGGACACTGTTCATATCCATTTTCATCACCATCCTGAGCATAGGAACCAATCTGTATTTCATTCCCCGCATGGGAGTGGCCGGTGCCGCATTCGCCACGCTCATTGCCACCGTGATAAGCTACAGTTATCAGCAGTTCCTGGTCCAGAAGAAAGTGCACGGCAATCCTTTCACCTGGAAAACCGTATGGATGATTCTCATTGTTGCAGGTCTTTGGGGACTGAATTTCCTGATTCCATCGGTGTCACATGTGTCTCCATGGCTTGACATTGCCATGCGTACCACAGTCATCGGACTGATTGGACTTGCAGCCGTTTACCTGCTGCAGATCTCACCAGAATTGAACAATATCGTAAACAAGTACAAAAACAGAATATTATGCAGGCAATAATACTGGCTGCTGGAATGGGCAAACGGCTTGGTGAAAAGACCAAGGACAACACCAAGTGCATGCTTGAAGTCAATGGCATCAGACTCATTGACCGTGTTCTTGAATATCTGCACCGCCTTCAGGTTTCCCGCGTGGTCCTGGTCGTGGGCTATCAGAGGCAGAACGTAAAGGATTATGTCGGAGACAATTACCATGGCACTCCAATAGTCTACGTAGACAACGAAGTCTATGACAAGACCAACAACATCTATTCCCTGTATCTGGCAAAAGACTATCTGGTTGCTGAGGACACTATACTTCTGGAATCGGACCTGATATATGAGTTTGGGGTTCTTGAAGCTCTGATGTCCGATGCTTATCCCAACATAGCCCTTGTGGACAAATACGAAAGCTGGATGGACGGGACCGTTGTCACTATTGACAGCGACAACCGGATTACCCGCTTCATTGACAAGTCAGGTTTCAGATATGATGAGATAAAGTCATATTACAAGACCGTGAACATATACAAATTCAGCAAGGAATTTTCAGAGCGATACTATGTTCCGTTCCTTACGGCCTATTGCATTGCCTTGGGCCAGAACGAATACTATGAGCAGGTACTGAAAGTAATATTGGAATTAAAAGCCGCCTCCATCAAAGCGTTGCCTCTGAACGGGGAATTATGGTATGAAATTGATGATATTCAAGATTTTAATCGTGCCGAATGTATGTTTGGCCCTAACGCTGATACTGACATTGTAAAAGAAATGGCGGAACATTATGAACCAGTTGACAATGCGACCTGTTTTAATGAGGCATTTAGAAAAAAACTACTGGATACATTTCAGACTGTTACAATATTTCTAAATAGCCACGGATTGAAATGGTGGGTTGCTTTTGGTACTTGTCTAGGTGCGGTAAGACACAAGAACATCATCCCCTGGGATGATGATATCGATATTATGATGCCTAGAAATGATTATAATGAATTATTGAAAATGCAT
The DNA here is from genome assembly GCA_024398615.1 of Bacteroidaceae bacterium. Taxonomy (GTDB): domain Bacteria; phylum Bacteroidota; class Bacteroidia; order Bacteroidales; family Bacteroidaceae; genus Colenecus. Next base: position 110,410 of record JAKSIU010000003.1, on the reverse strand, counting down.
GATGAATTGGCATCAGTGGGCCTTGCATCCATCAGCATAGATAACTCAAATTATTACCTGCCATATGCCAAGATATATAATACCGACTCAATAATATGGGAAAACAGGAAAGTTCCTGTCTTATTTGGAATGTATATTGATATATTCCCAATAGATCAGACAAAGGAAACAACAGATTCATATTCCAAGAAGTGCAGATTACTTTATCGGTCAGTTCAAAATTACAGAAACTCTATCGCCAAATATCCTATAAGATTTCTTATATCGGATGTTATACACCTTCATTGGGGGTCTATTCTTAATTTTTGCATGTGGAAATTGAAATGCCCCTCATTCCTATCCGATAAATATTTGCAGAAACTTAAAAACAATTTACTTACCTTCAATGACAAAGAAGGAGATAGTATGGTCACCTGTTCAGGATATTATGGATCAAAAGAGATTTTTCCTAAGGAATGGTTCAACGGATATCTGTTGTTGGATTTCGGTAATTTCAAAGTGAAAGCTTTGGTTGAGTATGACAAATATTTAAAGCAGATTTATGGCGATTACATGAAATATCCCCCAATTGAACAACAAATAACTCACCATTCACAATTTTTCATTAATTGCAGACGATCTATGACAAAAGAGGAGATAATTGATGAGATTAAAAAAGGAAATACAAAAATATGCTAATTAAATAATAGGTACATGAAAGCTGTCATCTTGAATTCCGGATTAGGCCACAGAATGGGTGCCATAACAAAGGAGCATCCAAAGTGCATGACTGAAATCTCCATATGCGATACTATCCTGAGTCGTCAACTCAATCAGTTGGTTTCATTCAATATTAGCGATGTTGTTATTACCACTGGCTATTTTGATCAGATTCTTATTGATTATTGCGCATCCCTCCATCTTCCATTGAATATCTCGTTTGTCAAGAATCCTATTTTTGATTCCACAAATTATATTTTCAGCATATACTGTGCCAAGGAAATGCTGAAAGATGATGACATCATACTCATGCATGGCGATCTGGTGTTTGAGAATTATGTCTTGGAATCCATTATCAACAGCAACAACAGTTGCATGACTGTCAGCAGTACACTACCTGTTCCCGAAAAGGATTTCAAAGCAGTCATTAATAATGGACGTATAGATAAAATTGGAATAGAATTCTTTGAAAACGCTCTGACAGCACAACCTTTATACAAAATAAAAAAAGATGACTGGCTCATCTGGCTTGAAGCTATTGAAAGATTCTGCGATTCAGGAAACCGGAATTGTTATGCAGAAAAAGCATTCAATGAAGTCTCTGACAGGTGTATAATCAAACCCTTGGATATCTGTAATTTGCTTTGTTCCGAGATAGACACGCCAGAAGATCTGGAATCGGTCTCAAACAAGCTCAAACAGGCTGATGAGCGTACCGTATACATGTGTTTTTCAACCGAGTACGTTCATTCTGGACATATATCCATCATTAACAAAGCCAAAAGATTAGGACGACTTATCATTGGTGTACTATCCGACGAAGCAGTTTCCAGTTACAAACGTTTTCCCCTCATTCCATTTGATGAGCGAAAGTCTTTAATGGAACACATAGCCGGCGTTGAATATGTAGTCGAACAAAAGACCTTAAGTTATGCAGATATTCTAAGATCATTAAAACCGGATTTTGTCGTACATGGCACTGACTGGTGCGAAAGCTTCCAAAAGCCTATCAGGCAAGAGGTCTGTTCAATCATTGAAGAGTACGGTGGAATTCTGGTTGAATATCCATACTCCGACGACCCCAAATATAAGGAAATTGATGCTATCCATAGAACAGAACTTTCAATGCCGGATTTGCGCAGAGGAAGATTGCGTAAATTAATCAATATGAAAGGACTTATTACAGCCATAGAAGCGCATAGCGGCATTACCGGTCTTATAGCCGAAAAGACAACGATACTACAGAATGGCAAGACATTCCAGTTTGATGCCATGTGGATCAGCTCTCTTTGTGACTCTACAGCCAAAGGAAAACCCGACATAGAACTGGTGGACATGACCAGCCGTTTCCGGACTATTGATGACATTATGGAAGTCACAACAAAGCCTATAATCTTTGACGGAGATACAGGCGGAATGGCCGAACATTTTGTTTACACTGTAAGATCATTAGAACGTATGGGCGTGTCAATGGTTATTATCGAAGACAAAACTGGTTTGAAGAAGAACTCGCTGTTTGGCACTGAAGTAAAACAGACCCAGGACAGTATCGAAAACTTCTGTGCTAAAATCAGAGCCGGGAAAAGAGCACAGAAGACTAAAGATTTTATGATTTGCGCCAGAATTGAGAGTTTGATTCTTGAAAAAGGAATTGATGATGCGTTGAAACGTGCATTTTCATTCGTTGATGCTGGTGCGGATGCAATAATGATACATAGTAGGAAAAAAGATCCTACTGAAATTTTTGATTTCATTGAACAATTCCGTCTAAAAGACAAAGTTACTCCTATTGTTCTTGTACCAACGTCTTTCAACGATGTAACAGAAATGGAATTCAAAAAACGCGGAGCCAATATTATTATTTATGCCAATCAGCTAACCCGTTCAGGTTTTCCTGCTATGCAGAAAGTTGCACGTTCCATTCTTGAAAACCATAGAGCTAAAGAATGTGACGAAATGTGCATGCCGATAAAAGAAATAATCAATCTTATCCCTGAAGAGTGACTATGATACGTCCAGAATTCTTTATTGAGACATTAAAAAAATACGGAACGGATTTTTTCACCGGAGTTCCAGACTCTCTGTTGAAAAACTTCTGTGCATACATTTATGATCACGTAGATGCCAAGCATAATATAATTGCTGCCAATGAGGGCGCTGCAATAGGTCTTGCTGCCGGTCATTATCTTGCGACAGGCACCCCGGGGGTGGTATACATGCAGAATAGCGGAGAGGGAAACATTATTAACCCACTGGCTTCACTTGTTGACAAAGATGTTTACAACATCCCTGTCTTGCTCATAATAGGATGGCGTGGAGAACCTGGCATTCATGATGAGCCACAACATGTTAAACAAGGCAAGATTACTACAACTCTTCTCGATACTATGGGCATCGCCTATGAAGTTCTCTCCACAGATGAATCTTGCGCAACGAAACAGATTGCCAACGCCTTTGAGGCGCTTGGACGTAAAGAAGTATACGCATTGGTAATAAAAAAGGGGACTTTTGATGATTATAAGTTAAAGCATAACAATGAATCATCTGACCTGACCATGAGTCGTGAAGAGGCCATTCAGACTGTTGCCAAATCACTTGGCGAGAAAGATTGTATAGTTTCAACAACAGGCATGATTAGCAGAGAGCTGTTTGAAGCGCGTACAACCTGGAGGCAAGGGCATGAGAGGGACTTTCTCACTGTTGGTTCAATGGGACATGCAAGCCAGATTGCACTTGGCATAGCTCTTGAAAAAGTTGACCGTAGAATTTGGTGTTTTGACGGTGATGGTGCAAGCATAATGCATATGGGAAGTTTAGCCATTATTGCCAGTAAAAAGCCAGAGAATTTTATACATGTGGTTTTTAACAATGGAGCACATGATTCTGTTGGAGGACAGCCAACTGTAGGTTTAGAAATCAATCTTACTGAAATAGCCAAAGCCGTAGGGTACTCCACCGTCTGTTCCATTACTACAATGGATGAACTTCAAAAAACAGTCAAATCACTACCAAAGGGGCCAATATTCATTGAGATAAAAGTCAAGAAGGGAAACCGCAGTAACTTGGGGCGTCCTACGACTACTCCCATTCAGAATAAAGAGGCCTTCATGAATTTTTTAAACAGATAAAATATGCAGACAATAGTTTCGGGCATATCATGTTTACCCAAAATACTGAACGATACAGGAAAAAGAAAACTATTTGTAGTTTCAGACTCCTCATACCCGTTTCTTAACATTAGAGATATCATTGATAATTTAAAATGTGATAAAACTTTTTTTTCTGATTTTACTCCAAATCCTCTTTTTGAACAAGTCTGCAATGGATTGGACAAATTCATATCTTCAGGTTGTGACTCCATATTGGCAATTGGTGGCGGCAGTTCTATTGACGTAGCCAAATGTATAAAACTCTCTTTACTCTCAACAGAAGGAAGAATGGCTCTTATTCCACCATCAGTAACAGGAACTGCAACTCTAAAAGATAATATCAGTATTCCATTAATTGCCATTCCTACAACAGCCGGTACTGGAAGTGAAAGCACACACAACGCTGTCATTTATTACCAAGGAACCAAGCAGACAGTAGCTGATGACCATATTCTTCCCGACTATGCCATTCTTGAACCATCTGTTCTTACCACTCTTCCATCATATCAGAAAAAAAGCACTATGATGGATGCCCTATGTCAATGCATAGAAAGTTGGTGGTCAATAAACGCCACAACTGAGTCAATTCAATACTCAAAAAGAGGGATCGAACTGATAATGGCCAACTGGAAATCCTATATTTTCAGTAACACATACGAATCAGCAGCACAAGTCATGCTTGGAGCAAATTATAGCGGACGTGCCATAAATATTGCACAGACGACAGCTGCACATGCCATGAGCTACAAAATTACATCTATCTTCAAACTGCCACATGGTCATGCTGTTGCAGTCTGTTTGCCAGAAATTTGGGAATACATGCTCAGTTATGACATTCCTGTATTCACAGATATTGCAAATGCCTTAGGACAGCCATCTGTCCCTGATGCCATATCAGCTTTCCGGGAAATGAAGAAGGACCTTAAATTAGATAATCCTGTTTCCAAGAACCGTAAGTTGGATATTGAAATCATGTCAGAATCAGTAAATCCAATAAGATTAAAAAATAATCCCGTACCACTCTCAAAAGACGTATTGCTCAAACTGTATGATATCATTGTTGAATAAATAGTATGAAAATAGCAATCCTGCATTCTGCTGCGGCCGGTTTCTTTCCCAGATTCTACGGACTTCTGCATAATGCCATCACTGAAGAAGGCGAGTCGTGCCGGCTATTTCTTCCCAACATAAGAACGAACAGGGCATCGGCCCTGCCTGATTCAGTCGTATGGGGTACCAGATTCAATACTGTCATACACAAGTGGCTATACAGAATGACCGGCATCCAGGATGTCTTCTCGGTATTCGATACTGGATGCCTCATCAGACAATTGAAACTGTATAATCCGGACATTATCCATTGCCACATCATCAATGACCGTTGTCTGAACATAAGAATGTTGAGAAGCTACGCGAACCGTCATGACATTCCCGTTGTCTGGACCATGCACGACTGCCGCGCCGTTACAGGCCGATGCGCATACTTTGATGAGATTGGATGTGAACGATGGAAGACAGGCTGCGGAAAATGTCCGCAAAAAGTTCTTTATTCACCGACTTTCCTGGACAACTCACATCTGGAATGGATTATCAGGAAAAGGGTTCTGACCGGTTTCAAATCACTTACAATTGTCACTCCGTCCAATTGGCTGGCCGACATAATCTCCAATTCTTATCTGAAAGAATATGAAACCGTTGTAATCAACAATGGCATTGATATTCAGACATTTTCAGATCACGCATCATTTGATGACAAGAATCCTGACAAACGTAAAATTGTATTGGGAGTTGCCCATGCATGGGAAGCCAGGAAAGGACTCGACCTTTTCATAAGGCTTTCGCATGACCTGCCCGATTCCTATAGGGTAATGCTTGTTGGACATCTTCCTTACACAATTGAAAACATCACGTCCGTTGCACCAACTTCATCAGCCGGAGAGCTGGCATCAATATATGCAGGCGCATCGGTCTTTGTCAACCCGACAATTGCCGACAATTTCCCTACTACGAATCTGGAATCCCTCGCATCCGGAACTCCTGTCGTCACTTTCCAGACAGGTGGAAGCCCGGAATCGATAGATGACACCTGCGGTATTGCCGTAAAGAAGAACGATTATGACGCGCTGAAAAAAGCAATAGAGCACGTTGCAGACAACAGGAACTGTTATACAAGTGAGTCATGCCGAAAAAGGGCGGCTTTATTCTCGCAGAAACAATACCGACTTTATGTTCAACTATTCAGACGTATTCTGAAAGATAAAGGTCAAAGTGCCTTATAGTGTTTTGCAATGAACCGGAATACCGGTTTCCTAAGGAACGGTGGGACGCAGGTCCGGAATGCACGGACCATTTTCTTGCGGCGTATCTGGGACTTGCGCTCACGGCTGATATCAACACCACGTGATTCGATGATGTCATACATTTCATTGGCCGATTCAACGAAATGCCGATATGTAGCTCCATCGGTCATCTCGACTGTGGCAATGAGCCGGTCATAGTAGACGAATCGGGAACCGGACAGGTAAAAATGCGACAACTGCTCAAAGTCAGCAGCATAACGGTAGCGTGTGTCAAACTTGTGCGAACGGAGCAGTTCCAGCTTTACGAATGTAGCCTGATGTGATATGCTCATGCGGTTGTTGATGTACGCTTCCCTGGGCTTCACCAGATACGATCCGTATTCCAGAACCTGCATGGAATTGCCGTACACTACATCGGCCTCATTGTGACTACGGATGAATGCGGCCACATCACTTACCACATGATTGTCAGAAAAGACGTCACCGGCATTCATGAACAACAGCCATTCTCCCGTTGCGGCATCAATGCCCTTGTTCATTCCAAAATAGATTCCGCCATCCCTTTCGCTTACATAATATGCTATGCGTTCCCTGTACCTTTCAATGATGTCCTGCGCATGGTCAGTACTGCCTCCATCAATAACAACATACTCAAGGTTGCCATAATCCTGACCTGTTACAGACTGAAGTGTCTTTTCAATGATGTCATGTGTGTTGAAAGACACCGTAACTACTGAGATGCGGGGACTGTCCATTGCCTAAAGATTTGCAATAAGATCACGCAACGACAGAATAAGACCCTTCTTGAAGCAAAGCCACTCGATAATGAGGAAATTGCTCCAATACAGATCATGACTCTTTGCCCACATACGTACTGTACGGAACGATTTCAGACGGTTTCTCCAACGACTGTGGTCTTTCTTCTGGCTGATGCTCGACTCCTCAATAGCATAATGGTACATGGCCCTGTCAACCGATGCTGTCCTGGTACATGCCAGGAGTGAGCAAAGGAGGAAACAGCTGTCTTCAGCACTGCGGGTATTCGGGAAACTGATGTCCCAATCCAGCAGGAACTGGCGTTTATACAGGAAAGTGGTGAAATAGGATCTGTATCGCTTCAGAAAAGACAGACGGTTGAACTCGCCATCGGGAACCATGGGATTGCGCATGATGTCGCTATGCCCATCCGGATAGTCCATTGAAATGTGACAATATGCCATCTCGGCGTCATTCCTGTGGGCCGCCTCATACAGACTGGAACAGAAATCCGGTTCTACCGTATCATCGCTGTCAACAAAGGCAATGTATTCGCCCGATGCCTTCTGCAGGCCAAGATTACGTGCTTCACCAGGACCTTTATTCTCCTGGTTATCAGCAAAGACAAAACGCATATCAGGATATTTTCCGGCATAAGCCTTTGCCATTTCCATACTCCCGTCATTGCCATGGTCATCAACAAGCACAAGTTCCACGTCATCAAAAGACTGGGCGTGCAATGAATCAAGGCAGGAGATTATCCTGTCCGCCGCATTGTACACCGGAATGATGACGGAAACCTTCATGACTTATTTCCTTGCCTTACGTCTTATTGCCATAAAGACAACAAATGCCATGACCGCATACATTATGAGAATACATATGGTAGCAATCGTATTGCCTGTCCTCACGCTATCCGGATCAAATTCAAAATGTATGCTGTGATTACCGGCAGGGACATTCATGGCACGCAGCACATAGTTCACGCGGTAGTGATCGGCCGGCTTACCGTCAATGCTGGCCTTCCAACCGTAGGGATAATATATCTCCGAGAACACGATTGTGCCGGCAGACTGAGCCGAATACTCATAGTCAAGGCTCTTCGGGGTATATGACAGCAAATGCACCTGAGCATCCGGACCGGCAAAGGCCGATGCAGCGGCATACTGTTCAAACGACCTGTCAGTGACGGCTGTAGTATGCAGATCCATCTTGTCAAGAGCATCGATCTCCTGATTGGCATCGTCCACCAGCTGAACCTTTTCAACGAACCACGCATTTCCCATGGCATTGGGATTACGCATGGGCTGGACGCTTCCGTCATCGGCCTTGGTAATGAAATACTTGGTGTTCAGCATGTCAAGAACCGGCATGTGCATCTGGCTCAGATGGCGGTCTATGAGGTCCTGATAGCGGCGCAGCTTGGCAGCACTGTATCCACCTACCGACTTGAGATAATATGATGTTCTGGCGTCAGTGAAGGTATTGGTTGCCAGGTTCATTACACGGAAGTTGGGATCCGGATCGGACAGCAGCTGCTTCTCATACGGCTGCATGGCAAATGCATCGTTCTTCTGACGTTCCGATACAAAATTGTCATTGTTGAAATAGCGCTGGTCAACAGGCCACATGTCAGCAAGAACCAGAACCAGAAGCGCAGCAACTGTCCAGCCCTTCTTAATCCAGCCCTTCTGAGTAATCCAGAGAAGCGCCGCAGTAAGAATTATGAAAAGGAGAGAACGCAGTGAGTCACTTACCAGCAGCGACTTGCGGGCATCAAGAATACCCTGATAGACGAATTCCGGCAACTGTGATGCGATTCTGGCGTCATTGGGTGACTTGAAATCAAAGAAGACACCTGAGAACAGAGCCAGAATAAGACAGATGCCCGCGGTAATACCCGCAGCCATGTATATTCCTCTGGTAATCGAAGCCTTTCCGACGGTATCCTTTCCGTCCATGCAGTCAAACAGTTCCTTGACAGCCAGAAAGCCCAGCAACGGCATTGTAATCTCAGCTACTATCAGGATGGACGACACCGCCCTGAATTTGTTGTACATGGGGAAATGATTGTAGAAAAATTCCGTAAGGGGCATGAAATGGAAGCCCCACGCCAGCATGACCGAGAAAAGTGTTGCTGCAGCTATTGCCCATTTGTACGGACCACGAACAATAATCAGGCCCAACACAAACAGGAAGCAGACTACAGCACCCATATAGACATTGCCCGCTGTAAACGGCTGATCACCCCAATACAGAGGCACACTCTGACAGAACTGTGCTGCCCAACGGGAATCGATTCCATTCTTGACAAGGTCCTTATACAATGGTGAATCCTTCCCCAAATCAACGGTTGAAGCCCCTCCCATGGCACCGGGAATCATGAAGCTCAGAGATTCACCAATACCGTAACTGTACCGTGTAACATATTCCAGACTGAGTCCGCCATCGGACTGTGCACCCGGTTCATCCTGTGACAAATCAGAATGTCCGCCACGCATTGTCTCGGCCAGATATTCCTTATTGGCCAACATGTTAGAACTCTTTGCACCAATGCCGATACCTACGGATACTGCAAACAGAAGAGTGCCGATGACCAGATCCTTAATCCTTTTCTCCCTTATATGGATGAACAGTTCAGCTATCCAGAACATGCCTATCAGCATGAACATGTAATACGCCATCTGCACGTGTTTGGTAAAGCCCATGCAGGTGAAGAACATGGTCAGAATCACTCCTATCCCGTATTTTTTGCGGAATATCAGGTAGAATCCGCCAATAACCAGTGAAATGTATGATATGGTGACCGGCTTTCCCAGATGTCCTGCTGCGATTATTATCAGGAAATATGACGAGAACGTCATGGCAACCGCTCCTGCAATGCTCAGCCATTTGTCAATGTCGAACGAACGGAGCATGAAATAGAAGCAGAAAAGATAGAATATGAGAATCCATGCCGGATGCTGTCCGTTCGAACCGCGCAAAAGAAAACTCTGAAAAGGTTTGATCAGGTTGTCCGAATTGTATTTTCCGCCTCCAATCTGGTAATTGGGCATACCTGAAAACATGGAACCGGTCCAGAATGAGTGGTCTCCGGTATCTTTAGCATATTGTACACTCTCATGCACAGCCGATACGGCATTGATGTTGTCACCGGCATACACCACTTTACCCTGAAGAGATGGTGCGCAATAAATGAAACCAAGGGCAAAGAACAGGATGGAAGCGGCAATCAGTGCCCCATATTTTTTCATAACTGAATCCTTCATACGGAAATATGGATAGTTGTGGTTATTTGTTCATAAAAGCCAGACGGGATGTCTTCTCCATAAGACGTGCGGCACGTGTCCTGTTATAGGCCGACTGGCCGTTCAACTGGTCAAAGAAGTCTGTCAGGCCCTGTTCGCCGGCACCTGATTTGAGAATATGCACAATACAGAGGTCCTGTACGGCAACAGTTGATGAAATAATATCAATGTCAGTGCCTCCAATCTCAAGAGTGGCAAGCTGGTAGGCATCATCGGAGCTGCTTTTCTTGAGTTCCTCTATATCGCCAAGAGTCTTGAAACCCAGATATTTGAACAATGCCAGATAAGGCATAAGCGAAGCATCGTGTATTTCAGCCTGATTGATGGCGGCAATACGACGGTTCAGCTTATCGAACGGCTTCATATTAAGGTAACTGCGGAATGTATCTATATCGAGCGCCACTTCGCTGAACTTTCCGCTGGCAACAAGATTCTGGACCTGACGGCGATAGTCATTGACAGCGGTACGGATGCGTGAGAATTCGTCATCGGCCAGCTCAAGTACACCTGCCAGACGATTCATGTTCCTCAAATGCTCGATCGGAATCTCGACATCGCCCTTGTACCCGCAGTCATGGTTCATGTTGGCCCACATGTGCTGCAGAGTCGTCCTGAGCTGAATCTCGAAACGTATCGTGTTGATTTCCGGATGTTCAGGATCAAAGTACATTGACTTGGGAATACGGCATACGTAATGCAGGGACATGTATCCGAAACTGTCCAGCTGATGCATCTTGCGCTTGTCGACCGAATTTTCCCAGTCAATTTCAAAACTGTTCTCCGCAAGAGCGGCAACCTTGTCGACATCGTCGGTATAGAACGTTATGACCCGGGTTCCAATAATATCTGTTATGTCTGACAGACATCTGTACTTATGCCCTTTAAGTTCAAGCTTCCCTGCCAGGCTCTTCTCTTCCTTGACACGGCCTTCAACGGCTGTGACAAGGATGCCGTTCTTGGCAAGAAGGTCCCGTATGCAGCCCAAGGATATTTCAAGAATCTTTTCAAACGACTTCCTGTTTTCCCTGTACTCTTCAAGCATCATGGTGCAGTGAAGATCCAAGCCGTACTTTTCCACACTGTCCTGTTCCATAGTTCATTCGAGATATCTGTCACGCAATGTCTGTATCTGGGCATCGGTCACTCCAAGAGCAACTCTCAGATAGTCAGAAAGCGAACCATACTGTTTTTCCATTGTATCCAAAGCCATGCAGAAATACTCCACATTCGCTCCAACAAATGTACGGATAACCTTCTGGGTCTCAATGTCTTCGATATGCATTTCCCTGATTACTCTCGCAACCTGATCGGAATAATGGATATTGGAGATGTCATAATCACGGACAATGCTGTCTCTGTCACATCCAAGCGCCGTCAGGACAAGCGCCGCTCCCACACCGGTACGGTCCTTGCCTTGCGAACAGTGCCAAAGAACAGCCCCGTCATCAGTGTCAAGCACAAGTTTCATGAACCGCGCATACTGACTTTGAGCCAGAGGCTGCATTGTGAGATCAAGATACATCTGCTTTGCCAATTGCTGCACAATGGGCGTAGAAGAACGCTTGATCAGCATCTCAAGCGGATCACCGTCAACATCATCCCCCATAATGTCACGCCAGACTGCTCCATTGGAATCAATCATGGGCAGATGGACATTCTTTGCTCCGGGGATGTCACGGTCCGGCGAAAGCATGACTTCGTGGTCTGAGCGGAAATCCACTACAGTACGCACTCTGTAAACATTTCCAAGCAGTTCAATATCGGAATCCGATGCCTGGACAAGCGCCGCACAGCGCAGAAGCAGGCCATGCTTTACAATCCGTCCTTCGCAGTTTCTGATTCCTCCCAGGTCCCTGAAATTCTGAATTCTCTCAGGTATTCGCATATTATGCCTGGGGAAATCAGATAATCCTGATAATGTTTGAAAAACCGGTTATATCAAAAACCTCCTTGACCTGAGGTGACATGCCTGTCATGACCATGCTGCCACCACGTGAATTGACACTTTTCTGCAGCATGAGGAACATTCTCAGGCCCTGGCTTGATGTATATTCCATAGCCGAGCAATCAAGTGTTATTTCCGGCTTTTCACCCTGCATGAGCGGTTCAATATCCTTTTGGAACTGATCTGCATTAGTGGTGTCCAAACGGCCCACGAGAACCACATCAAACTTGTTTTCGTTCTGATTGATTGTTACTTCCATAGTTATCTGTTTTTACATTATTCAAAATTATGATATTCTCTTCATCATATAGAGATTGTTGCAACCATCATTGTAGACATACCGTAGGTCATCCATCATCTGTTTGCATAAGAATATCCCCAAACCACCTATCTGACGTTCTTCAGCTGACAGGGTAATGTCCGGATCCCCTTTGAGAAGAGGATTGAACTTGACACCGGAATCACGGAAAGAAATGATAAGGGTGTTATCCTGAAGCTCGGTACCGACCTCAACGAATCCGGCACCGTTCTCATATGCGTAACTGACAATATTCTCAACAACTTCCTCAACACATAGCCTTATCTTGAACTCAAGTCCAGGATCAGATGGAATATCCGGTGACGACATTATTGTCTCGATAATAACTGCCGACTTTCCCGCAATTGGATCAAATTCTGCTTTCATATGTACAGCGAATAAACTTATTGTTCACAAAGATAGTGGAAAAAGAGTATATTTGCACACATTTGAAAAGGAAATGAAACGAAGCAGACTCATATTCCATTTTACAGAACTGGCCATCATGGCCATTTGGGGTTGCACATTCGTTTCTACCAAGGTCCTGCTCATGCATGGTCTGACACCGGCCTGGATCTTTCTGATAAGATTCTCCATAGCCTATATCGGCATGTGGCTTCTTTGTCTGAAATATCCTGAAAAGCGGGTCAATGGACATACCCTTATCCGCCGCCGCTTACTTTCCGGCAGTACCTTACATGAACTGATATTCCTTCTGCTTGGCATCAGTGGAGGCTCACTTTATTTTCTTACAGAGAACAATGCCCTGGCACACACTCAGGCATGCAACGTGTCGTTCATCGTCTGTTCTGCTCCTCTATTCGTGACAATCTTCACCATGCTGTCCAAAAAACTGTTCAAAGGAAATTTTGCAGACGGACTGGAAGATGTCAGTCTTTCATGGACTCTTGTCATAGGTACACTTCTGGCGTTCGGTGGAATGGCCATGGTGCTTTTCGAGGGAAATCTGAACCTGTCACTGAAAGGCGATCTTCTGTCACTTGCCGCGGCCCTCTGTTGGGCAGTATACAGTCTGTTCATGTGCCAGATGACTGAACGGTACGGCACGCTTATGGCTACAAGAAAAGTCTTTTTCTACGGTCTCGTCACCATTATTCCTGTAATCATTATTTCACACAATCCTGCTCCGGAACCCTCAGCACTCATTGAGACTGAGGTTTGGGGCAACCTGCTGTTCCTGGGCTTCATGGCATCCTTGGTCTGCTTCGTAGGCTGGAACTGGGCAATGGCAGGATTAGGCAATGTCACATCGACCAACTATGTATATCTCAACCCGCTATTCACTCTGGTTGGAGCCGTAATCATACTTGGAGAGAGCATGACCGCAACATCGGCCATAGGATCGGCTTTCATACTGCTGGGAGTCATTCTGGCAGGCATAAGAAAAAGAAAATGACAAATTAACATCAATATGAAAAAATTGGCAAAAATCGTTACATTCGGAGGCATGCTTGCTGCCATGGCTGCCTGCGCTCCAAAACAGGAGAACAGTGATTTCAAGTATCTGATTGATGAGTTCGCAGATCTCAAGATCATACGCTATCAGATTCCCGGATGGGATGACCTGAGCCTGCAGCAGAAGGAATATGCGTATCACCTTGCAGAAGCCGCAAAATGGGGCCGCGACATACACTGGGACCAGAACTGCCGCGGCAATCTTGAACTACGTCATGTCCTTGAGGATATTCTGAACAACTATATCGGTAATCGTGAATGTCAGGAATTCCAGGATTTCCTCGTCTATGCTAAACGCGTCATGTTTGCAAACGGAATACATCATCACTATGCCGAAGACAAGATTTTCCCAGATTGCAGTCAGGAATACTTCCAGGCTCTGATGATATCCGTTGGAGACGGATCCCTGCGTGACAAGATCATTCCTTTCGTCTATGACAATAACCGCATGCAGCGCCGTTCCACTGCCGGCACAGGAGATATCGTCCTCCTGTCATCGGTCAACTTCTACGAAAACGGGGTAACCCGCCAGGAAGTCGAGGATTATTATGCCGCCATTATGGACCCGGATACCGAAACACCTGTAGCATATGGTCTGAACACTCTGGTAAGCAGGTTGGAAAACGGAATGGTCATTGAAAAGGTCTGGAAATCCGGTGGCGTTTACGGACCGGCCATTGACAAGATAATCGAAGAACTGGAAGCTGCAGCAAAGGTTGCCGAAAACGATTTGCAGAAAAAGGCCTTGAAACTTCTCATACAGTTCTATAAGACCGGAAGTCTGAAAGTATGGGACGATTTCAACGTGGCATGGGTACAGGACACCCTGGGTACTGTAGATTTCATCAATGGTTTCATTGAGGATTACAATGATCCGCTCGGACGCAAGGGCGCATGGGAAGGATATGTGAACATCAAGGATCATGAGGCATCACGCCGTACCGAGACCATCAGCGAGAACGCCCAGTGGTTCGAGGACCATTCTCCAGTAAACGCCGAGTTCAAGAAAAAGGAGTGCAAAGGCATTACGGCAAAGGTCGTGAACGCCGTCTGCCTTGCAGGCGACAGCTACCCCTCAACCCCCATCGGCATCAACCTGCCAAATGCTGACTGGATTCGCAAGATGTATGGAAGCAAGTCTGTTACCATTGCCAACATCACCCACGCATACGATTACGCCGCACAGGAATCACCAAACAACATTCTTGATGAATTCGCATACAGCGATGAGGAGAAGGAACTGGAACGCAAGTACGGTTCATACGCAAGCGAAGTCCACACCGACCTGCACGAATGTCTTGGACATGGCTCCGGACAGCTGTTGCCCGGTGTTTCATCGACAGCAATGGGCGAATATTCTTCAACTCTCGAAGAGGCACGCGCAGACCTGTTCGGACTCTATTTCGCAGCTGACCCCAAACTGGTCGAACTGGGTGTGATGCCTAGTGCCGATGCCTACAAGCCCGAATATGCCAACTTCATCAGAAACGGTCTGTTTGTCCAGTTCAATCGCGTTGAACTTGGCCGGCAGAACACCGAAGCCCACATGCAGGACCGCAAGCTCATTGCAGAATGGTGTTTTGAAAAGGGTGCAGCTGAAAACGTCATTGAGAAAATTGTACGTGACGGAAAGACATATTTCGTTGTAAACGACTATGACAAGCTGCGTTCACTTTTCGGACAGCTCCTCGCAGAAATCCAGCGCATCAAGTCAACCGGTGACTACGAAGCCGGCAAGGCCCTGGTCGAGACATACGCAGTCAACATCGACCCGGAACTTCACAAGGAAGTACTTGAGCGTTACGCCGCTCTGAATCTGAAACCCTATGGCGGTTTCATCAATCCGGAAATCGTTCCTGTAACCGACAGGAAGGGTAATATCGTTGACTACGAAGTCGTCTATTATGATGACTTCATGGAGCAGCAGCTTGACTACGGCAAGCGCTATCGTGCCCTCTGATACGATTTAACTTATAGCCCTTTTGTCTCCTAATAATAATAGGAACATCATTCAATAATGAACGCTATGGGCAACATGAAAGATCTGGCAAGAAGGACACTATTGGTTGCAATGGCCATATCAGGTGCCTGGGTGCATTGCGGAACTGCCGTGATGGCTCAGGAACCTGTACCCGGTCAGGTTATCCGCTATTCAATGTCCATCGGCCCCATCAAGGCAGGCGAAGCAACACTGACCACAAGATCCACCACCTGGGAAGGACAGAAAGCCTATCAGCTGGAACTGACGGCCAGGACCAACAAGGCCGCAGCCAAGATCTATTTCATGGACGATACACTGAGAAGCACAGTACTTCCCGGCATTAAAACCGTTTCCTTCTGGAAACACAGCCGCGAGGAAGAACGCGAATCCATTGAGACCGCCACGATTGACGGCAACAATGTAAAACTGTACAAGAACCGCATGCACAGAGGCATTGTCAAGACTGCCGACCTTACCAGCACAAAACCTGTCTATGATCTGGTCAGCATGCTCATGGTATCGCGTACCATTGACGCTT
This sequence comes from Bacteroidaceae bacterium, assembly GCA_024398615.1. Lineage (GTDB taxonomy): Bacteria > Bacteroidota > Bacteroidia > Bacteroidales > Bacteroidaceae > Colenecus. Next base: position 93,960 of record JAKSIU010000003.1, on the reverse strand, counting down.
CGAAGATGAAGAAAGGCGACAGGATCCAATATCAGATCATTGATGGAGTGGAACTGATACCAGCCTTCCTTGAATACAGCGGGCGTGAAAAGATCAAGACCGGAGGCAAGTCAGTCGAATGCAATGCCTTTACTGTAATCCAGCCGGTCGATGAAAACGGACGTCACACGGAAAAGGAACTCATGAAGATGTTCATCACGGCCGATGCCACACGCCTGCCGGCAGGCATTGACATCAATCTGGGATTCGGTTCCGCCAAAGTCCGCCTCATTCCATAGTCATCAGGTCCGCATAATGAAGAAGACATCAATCATTGCAATTATCGGCATCTGTCTTCTGGCATCATGCAATGGCAGGAAAAACGGTCCGACTGGAAATGCCGCTTACACCGACGGTTTTACCAATCAGGATAAGGAGCTGATACCAATGCCGAAAGTTCCCGGAATGCTATCAGATGAGCGCGAAAAGCAACTGTTCATTCTCGAGAACTACTGGAAAGGCCTGGACTGGAATGACACCACACTTATCGGATCCGATGCCCTGACCGGTGCTTTCCAGAAGTGGATGCAGGGCATTCTGTGGCTACCGCAGACCGATGCAGCCACAGTCATAGGCAACATCATCAGCAACGGTCACGGACACCATACAATGCAGACAGAACTGTACGGAATGGTTGCCGATGTACTCAACGACCCGAATTCCGACATGAGGAATGACGAACTGTTCCTGCCGGTCCTCAAAGCCTATTCAACCGATTCCCTAATTCCCGGGACCAACCGCATCCGCCCTACATTCCTGTTGGAGAAATTGAGCATGAACAGATTGGGGACCATTGCAACCGACCTCACGATTACACGGTTGGACAATGGTGTTGCCACATTGGGAAAGCTTTCCGGAACACCATATACAATTCTGTATTTCTTCAATCCGGACTGCCATGACTGCGACAGGGTCAGTCAGATACTGAAGACAAGTCCGGAACTCAGGAAACTCATGGACATGAATGTTGTGAGAATTGTTGCCGTATATCCTGACGAGGATCTGGAGTCCTGGAACGCACATAAGAACGATGTCTGTCCGAACGGGTGGACCATAGGCCGTCTGGCAACTGAAACCGAACGGGAAAAGTACTACCTTCAGGCCATTCCGACCTTGTATCTCCTAGACAGGGACAGGCGCATCATTCTTAAAGACGCGCCTGTCGAAACCATAATCGGAACATTGACATCCCAGAACCGGGATGATTTCCAATCAGAACTTCACTGATACCTTCTTGCCGTTGTAATGGACGGTTTTTGTCTTCTCACCATTGGGAGAGATCATCACAATACGGAAATCACGGTCTGCAAGCATACCCTCGAACTGTCCCTGGCGGGCAGCTATCGTCATTGTGCGTGAACCGTCATTCCACTTGAAACCGATGGTTGAGAATGCTCCATTCTCGTAGTTGTAGTTGTCACCTTCATCCTCATAAAGAGAGAACGAACCGTCAGCACCGGCATACACGCGTATCTCCAGATTGTCCCACGGCTTCTCATTCGAATACTGTACATCGGGGCCGATGGGAACAATGCCGCCGGCGCGTACGAATACCGGAATCATGTCAATGCCGGTCTCAATGCTTACAGTCTGACCGCCGGCATACTGCTTTCCGGTGTACCAGTCATACCACTTGGTTCCCTTGGGAAGATACTGTTCAGCCTGCTTCCTTGCGGTGAAATCGACATCGGTCAGACCGCTGCGCGAGAACGGAACGTTCTTTTCATTGGTATATTGGGCATTGAGAATCGGCGCAATGAGCAGTGAATGGCCGAACATGAATTCGTCATTGATGTTCCATACAGCTTCATCGGACTTGAAGTCCATCATCAGGGCACGCTGGAAAGTGCCATTGTCGGCGCTGACCTCGTGAGCAAGGGAATAGATGTAGGGAAGCAGGCTGTAGCGCATCTTGACCGCACCCAGAAGGGCATCATAGACAGGTTCGCCGGCTTCACCGTAATAGTAGAGTTCACGGGGAACCTCAGTACCGTGACTGCGCATCATGGGGCAGAAGATGCCGTACTGCATCCAGCGGACATAGAGCTCCTGATAAAGAGGATTCCTGACTGCCGACCAGTCCTGGGAACGCTCATTGTAACTGTTGGCAAAGAAGCCGCCAAGATCGCTGTTGAAATTGGGATTGCCGGTAAGGGCAAAGTTCAGACCTGCAGGAACCTGATTCCTGAGACTGCCCCAGTTGGACTGCACGTCGCCGCTCCAGGTGTTTGAACCGTAACGCTGCTGTCCGGCAAAGACCGAACGTGTAAGAATAAGGACACGTTTCTCATTATGGACTGCGCGCTGGTTGTCATATACGCCACCCACAGCCATGAGCGGATAGGCATTGCGGACCTGGCGCAGAGGACCCATTGCCGTTGGCAGATCAAGGTCGCTTTCCTTGAAGTCCATGTGGTCAGGTTCGGTCGAATCCATCCACCAGCCGTCAATGTCATAGTCATAGAGACGTGTCAGATGGTTCCAGTAGATGTCACGTGCCTCCTGGCTGAAAGGATCATACGGACGCACGCCCGATGGATAGTCTCTTCTTGGAGGCCAGTCGGTAAGTCCGCTCTGAGGCCAGGTCTGGAAATCCAGAAGCAGTCCCTTGGGCTGGAGCTCGCGATACTGCTTTGTCATAGGACCGAATGAAGACCATATTGAGATCATGAGTTTGGCATTCAGGGCATGTACTCTGCCAATCCAGCGTTCCGGATTGCGGAACTCATCGGCATTGAACTCCATGGCGTTCCACAAATAGTTGTTGCCCCAGTACTGCCAGTCCTGGATCATGCAGTCAATGGGCACTCCGGTCTCGCGGTACTTGGTCAGCACCTCAAGCAGTTCGGCGCTTGACTTGTAGCGCTCGCGGCTCTGCATGAAGCCGTAGCTCCACAGCGGCTGCATGGGAACAGTGCCGGTAAGCTGGCGGATTCCGGCTATCACACCGTCAGCGTTGGCATCGGCCTTGGCTGTGGTCTTGCCGTATATGAAATAGTAGTCAACCATACCTCCACGTTCGCTCTTGAAAGCAAAGCTGCCATCCTTCGCAGTAAAGGTTGTAGGCGAATAGTTGTCCCAGAACAGGCCGTAACCCTTGATTGACTGAATAATGTTGCAGTAGTCGTCAGTATTGCCCTGTATCATGCGACGGTCTGTTCCGCGCATGTCCATACGGCCTTCCTGCAGAATGCCCAGGCCGTAGATGGGCTCGTTGCCGTCAAGCAGGAAAGCCTGGGCGACAGGCATGTCAAGAACATCGGTCCCCGCTTTGGATTCCGATGCGGACTCGCCCTCACGAAGCAGGACTTTTCCCTTCTCATCGATGAATTCGACCTTGCTGCCGTCAACTTTTACAGAAATCAATCCACTGGAATACGTGGAAACATTTCCATCCTTCCTGAACTTGACATTTCCCGTTTTGGGAGTCATCGTCACGGACAGACTCTGCTTTTCCGGTTTAGGACTGGTCCAGGTCTTCTGGATACGGACAATTGACGGAGAGAAGAATGTCACCTCAACCTCCGGCTGTTGGGCAAGGACACTTCCTGCAGCCAACAGCAGAATTGCAAACAGTAATCGGCGTTTCATATTAATTGATAATTGAATTGGTTGCCATTTTGCCAGTTAATCAAGCAAATATAGTCAACATGAATCAAATTGCGTACTTTTGCCCAAGAAAAACTCTCTAAAAAAAACACAGCATGAAAAGTATCTCAAAAACATATCTGTCACTCATTCTTATCATGCTGTCTGTTGCAGCCGCCGCACAGACCGCTCCGCCCAAAGTCCCTGACAGTTTTACCTTTGCAGGTGAAACCATACGCTTTGACCGCGCTGACCTGCGCGAACGTCTTGACCGCGAACTCATAGCATTCACCTACACGCACAGTACATCGACCCTCATGATAAAGCGTGCGAACCGCTACTTCCCTCAGGTCGAACCTGTTCTGAAAAGAATGGGACTGCCCGATGACCTCAAGTATCTGATGGTCATAGAAAGCAATCTGGACCCCCAGGCGGTATCGGGTGCCGGTGCTGCAGGTCTCTGGCAGTTCACCCAGGGAACAGGAAGGGAATATGGTCTGGAGGTCAACTCCAATATTGACGAAAGGTACAATACGGTCAAGGCAACCGAAGCTGCCTGCCGGTTCCTTTCCGATGCGTATGCGAAATTCGGCAACTGGATGACAGTGGCCGCCAGTTACAACAGCGGTCAGCAGGGCATGGTGAAACGCATTGAACAGCAGCATCAGACCAATGCCCTTGACATGTGGCTGGCCGAAGAGACATCGAGATATATGTTCCGTCTCATTGCTGTCAAGATGATGTTTGAAAACCCGGGGGCCTTCGGATTCCATTTCACGGCAAGCGACCTGTACCCGTATATTCCACCAAAGAAACAGGTGGAAGTAACCAACACCATCGAGGACCTTACGGCATTTGCTGAAAGTAACGGAGTATCATATGCGGATCTGAAACGGGCCAATCTCTGGCTTAGGGAATCCAGGCTCAACGACAGTTCCCACCGCAAATACATCATTGACATACCTGATGTGAAAGCCCTGAAGTACGACAGTTCAAAGACCAGGCCCCACAACCCGGCATGGATAAGATGACTTTTTTGGCGTAGGCTATACATGATAAATGGAAAAACGCTAATTTTGCGGCCGACAATGTGGAAAGATTTGGATGCATGGGATTGTTCCCAATGTGCCGACAGCTTGCAACCACGGTAAAAAATGCTAAAAGTCAACATTTTTTATAGGCATGTTTCACAGCCGCACCGTCAGTAAAGCAACCCATTGTCACGAGTGATTTTGGGTTTTTTTGTTATAAAATAATATGTCTTATTTCTTCACATCCGAATCGGTGTCCGAGGGACACCCAGACAAAGTGGCCGATCAGATATCGGACGCAGTCGTAGACGAAATGCTTGCCTTTGACCCTGATTCAAAGGTAGCCTGTGAGACTCTTGTAACAACCGGTCAGGTAGTCATGGCCGGCGAAGTGACCTCGAATTCATACATCGACCTGCAGGAAACAGCACGCAGCGTGATCCGCCGCATAGGCTATACGAAATCCGAATACAAGTTCGATGCTGACAGCTGCGGCATTTTCAGTGCAATCCACGAACAGAGCCCCGATATAAGCCGTGGCGTAAACCGTCAGGACCCCATGGATCAGGGAGCAGGCGATCAGGGCATGATGTTCGGATACGCCACCAACGAAACGGAAAGCTACATGCCGGTATCCCTGTTCATTGCACATAAGATTCTCAAAGTGCTTGCTGAAATCCGCCGTGAAGGCAAGGTAATGACCTATCTGCGTCCGGATTCCAAGAGTCAGGTGACAGTCCAGTACAGTGACAACGGCATTCCCGAACGCATAGATACCATAGTGGTCTCAACCCAGCATGACGAATTCATTACCCCTGCCGATGACAGCTCCGAAGCACAGCTGAAAGCCGATGCCGAAATGCTGGAACAGATACGTCAGGACGTTATCAACATTCTGATTCCGCGTGTCATTGCCCGTATAGGACGTGAAGAGGTGCGCGCGCTGTTTGACGGCAGCATCAAGTATTTCGTCAACCCGACAGGCAAGTTCGTGATTGGAGGCCCCCACGGTGATACCGGACTTACCGGCCGCAAGATCATAGTCGACACTTACGGAGGCAAGGGCGCCCATGGCGGTGGAGCGTTCAGCGGCAAGGACCCATCAAAGGTGGACCGCAGTGCCGCATACGCAGCACGCCATATTGCCAAGAATCTGGTGGCTGCCGGTGTAAGTGACGAGATTCTTGTCGAAATTTCATATGCCATCGGAGTGGCACGTCCCATCAACATCTGGGTCAACACTTTCGGCAAGAGCCATGTTTCCATGACCGACGGTGAGATTGCCGCCAAGGTGGACAGGATCTTCGACCTGCGCCCCAAGGCAATTGAACAGCGTCTCAAGCTCAGGAACCCCATATACAGCGAAACAGCCAGTTACGGCCACATGGGACGCCGCCCCAAGGAAGTGGAGAAGACATTCCGCAGCTGCAACGGTGAAACAAAGACCCTTACAGTCGAACTGTTCACATGGGAAAAGCTTGACTATGTTGACAAGGTAAAACAGGCATTCGGATTATAACCACAATGGCAAGCAGGAAAACCATACTGACATTGCTACTCGCAGTCATGTGTCTTTGGTGCAAAGCCCAGAAAGTCGTCTTTGCACCCCAGTATACCCCGCAGTCACAGTTTGCAGGCTATTACGTTGCAAAGGCCAAGAACTTCTACTACGATGAAGGGCTTGATGTCGTAATACGTCATATCGGCGTGGGTACCAAGGAGACATCGGCAGACCTTCTGATTGACGGTCAGGCTGACATTGCCGGTCAGCAGCTGTTCCAATCCATTCTGCTCTGCGATAAAGGAACACCTGTAGTCAACGTCATGCAGCTTACACAGCGTATCGGACTGTGTTGTGTAACCAGAAAGCCCATAAAATCAGTAAAGGACCTGGACGGAATGAAGATTGGAAAATGGGTCAACGGATATTCCGAAATATGCGAAACTCTGGAGAAGGCCGAAAACATCGATATTGAATGGGTACCCGCCTTCAATCCGGTAAATCTGTATGCATACGGAGCCGTTGACGGCATACTGGTCTATTCCTATAACGAGCTCATACAGCTTGATCAGGCTGTTGGCGGGATTGACAACGAAAACGTCTTCGTATTCGCTGACCAGCCGTCATTGGACATTCCCGAAGACGGGCTCTATGTGACAGAAGACTATTACCTGAAAAACAGGGAAACAGTCGAGAAATTCGTGAGGGCAACGAAAAAAGGATGGGATTACGTCCGCGAGCATCCTGACGAAGCTCTGGAAATCAGCATGAAAGTTATTCGGGACAACAACATTGTCACCAACCGCAGTAAGGAGAAAAACATGCTTGAACAGTACCTGAAACTCCAGATCAATCCTGCAACCGGGAAACCTGACTATGCCCAGATATCCGAAAGCGAACTAGACAAACTGATTTCCGCCATGATGGCAAACGGAGCCATCACTGAAAATGTCGAACATAAGGACTTCATAAGATGACTGCCGACAAATCGTTTTCCAAAAGACTGAGTCTGAACGTTCTGCTCATGACCTCCGTGCTGTTTGTGTCAGCCATTCTGGTTGCCGCCATTTCATCACACAAACTGATTTCTGAAGAAGCGGCAAAATCGGCATCGAACATGCTGGACGCTGTCTCCAATCAGATGCAGGTCAAGCTTTCAGAAGTTGAAAGCGCCGTACGGAACCTGGCATGGATTGCAAGTCAGAACATTGATGACGAACAGGCTCTGTACGACATTACAGCAAGGATGGTTGACGGCAACCCTTCCATAGTAGGCAGCGCCATTGCATTTCCTGATGGATACCACAATGGGGAGCGTTTCTTTTCACCATATTCCTATAGAGACCAGGAGAGCGGCCTTATAGTATCGACACAATTGGGCAATGAAAGCTACGACTACTTCTACATGGACTGGTATCTGATTCCGTCCCTTCAGGGCAAGCCCTTCTGGAGCGAGCCGTATTACGATGAAGGCGGCGGAGAGCAATATATGTCAACGTACAGCTACCCTATATTGGATTCCGATGGCAGGACAATGGCGGTTGTCACAGCCGACATCAATCTGGACTGGCTGTCCGATCTGGTATCACAGATAAGGCCATACGAGAACTCCTTCATGTTCATGGTTACAAAAACAGGCTCATTCGTGGCCACCGAACAGATTGATTCGCTGAAAGGTGAAACTCTCTATTCCCTGGCTTCCCGCATAGGAAACGAATCGCTCATTGGAATAAGCCAGGCCATGCTGAAGGGAGAAAAGGGAATGAAGCGCTACATGTATGACGGTCAGTTGAGTTTCGTGGTCTACGGCCCACTGGAAAACGGATGGTCAGCAGCCATCTCATGCCGTTACAAGGAGGTGCTTGCCAGAACCTCGCAAATGCATCTGGTTCTAATCCTGATTGGTACTATCGGCCTGTTCCTGCTCTTCATCGCATGTTATCTGACTGTCCGGCGCCTTACACATCCGCTTGTCGAGTTCAGCGATGCGGCAATGAGCATTGCACAGGGTAACTTCAACACCAGACTGCCGGTGATCAAGTACGATGACGAAATAGGCAAGCTGCGCAATTCATTCGATTACATGCAGAAATCCCTGTTCACTTACATAGACGAACTGAAATCGACCACTTCGGCCAAGGAACGTTTTGAGAGCGAACTGAACATTGCCCGCCAGATTCAGATGCACATGGTTCCAGGCAATTTCCCGTGCAATGCCGACTTTGACCTTTACGCCATGATACAGCCGGCCAAGGAAGTCGGTGGGGACCTGTATGACTTCTTTGTCAAGGACCGCAAGCTGCTTTTCACCATAGGCGATGTCTCGGGCAAGGGAGTACCTGCATCGCTCTTCATGGCCATAACGCGCAGTGCATTCCGATTCATTGCCGGACTGGACATTCCGATTGACGAAGTCGTTTCCAACATAAACAATTCCGTTTCCAACGGCAATGAGACAGGCATGTTCGTGACCATGTTCGCCGCCTGTCTTGACCTTGACACCGGAGAGATGGAATACTGCAATGCTGGCCACAACCGCATTGTCGTCAAGAATCCTGACGGCAGTGCACGTTTTCTTGACCAGACTGCCAATCTTGCAATCGGTGTGTTCGACGGTTTCCAGTTCAAGCGCCAGCAGACAACTGTAGGAAAGGGAAGCCGCCTGATTCTCTACACCGATGGCGTTACCGAGGCCGAAGCTGCCGACAAGTCACAGTTCGGTGATCAGGCACTTCTTTCGTGGGCCCAGAATCTGCCGGCCGATATGAATTCAAAGGATGCAACTGATGACCTTTTGGCCAATGTGAAGAAATTCACCGGTGGAAACGAACAGAATGACGACATTACCATAATGGTTATAGGAGTCTGATCCTGTAACCGGAACAGAACGGACATGATACTGGAACTCGGATGGCAGGCATGGTACACCATTGCTGTGGTGCTGGCATTGTTTCTGACACTGTCACTGACAAAGCTCAGGACCGATGTGGCTTTTCTCTGCTGCATGGTCGCGCTGTTCGTTCCCGGTGTTCTTGATGCCGGACAGACTTTCGGAGGATTCCAATCCGAATCAGTCCTGGTAGTGGCCGCCATGTTCTGCGTCATTGCCGGTCTGGACCATACCGGAGTCCTGAACTGGATAGTCAGACACCTGCTGGGCAGCCCCAGAAGCCATAGCGGGGCAATAGTCCGTATCATGGCTCCAGTAGCCGTACTGAGTTCGGTACTGAGCAATACCACAGTAGTTGCCCTGTTTGTAGGAGTTGTCAAGAAATGGTCGCGCAAGCTGGGCGTTTCACCATCCAAGCTGCTTATACCGCTCAGTTACGCTGCCGGCATGGGAGGCATCTGCACCCTCATCGGAACACCACCGAATCTTCTCATCTCGGGAATGTACGCCAAGGAGACAGGTATCACAATGGGTATCTTCGCGCCCCTGCTGTGCGGCCTGTTCTGCCTTGTAATAGGGATGGTCAGCATGATTCTCATGCGCCACCTGCTCCCCGACAGGAAATCGCCCATGGACTCCGCATCGGACACGGGATTCACCACAGAGATGCTTGTGCCATCGGACAACATCTATATAGGCAAGGGCATTGCCGAAGCGTGCCAGGATGCCGGAATACAGTTCTCCGGCAACCGTTTTGTGGCAATAAGACGCTTTGACGGACTCATTGTCTCGCCGGTGGAAGCCGATGAACCCATCATGGGCGCTGACCGCATTCTCATGGACGGTACAGCAGGAGAATTGAAGCATGCAGCTGCAAAATTGGGATTCAGGAATGAATTCCTTGAAGCCGCAATTGAACATGAGGACGGGAATTCACATACGGACTGGAGAACTGCTGCATCGGCAATCATCCTTGTATTGGCCATAACGCTATCAGCACTCAAACTGATTCCCCTGCTCCAGGCATGCATGCTGGCTGCAGTGCTCATGATGGTTCTCGGATGCTGCACTCCCACGCAATCATTCAAATCAATCGACCTGTCCATACTTGTGGTATTTGCCGGAAGTATTGCCATAGGTACAGCCATCCAGCAGACTGGACTTGCACAGCTCATTGCCGACGGCCTGCTGGAGGTCTGCGGCACCAACCCATACGTTGTACTTACGGCTATCTGTCTGGTTGCCACATTCATAACGGAATTCATATCGAACACTGCTGCAGGCGCAATATTCTATCCCATAGCCATGTCAGCTGCAACTGCACTCGGTGCCAATCCCATGACATTCTGCATTGCACTCATGATTTCCGTTTCGTCCAGTTTCGCAACACCCATCGGCTCGCCCACACACATGCTGGTCTATATGCCGGGCGGATACAGATTCAGCGATTTCGCACAGGTGGGACTGCCCATGAACTTCATAATCCTGGCAGCCAACATATTCATTACGACTCTGGTATATCCGTTCTGACCTCCGCCCACCGTCATTCGCGGTTATCGGCCACGACCTTCAGTATCTCTTCGCCATAGACAGCCCATTTTGCCTTGCCGAAACCGCGTACCGCAAGCAGTTCCTTGCGGTTTCCAGGACAGGCATCGGCTATGGCCAGCAAGGTCTTCTGGGTAAGCACCACAAAAGCCGGAACACCCAGCTCCTGATACTTCTCCCTGCGCCAGTCAATGAGCGGCTGGACAAGTTCCGGATGGGAGATTCCCAAATAGACATCACGGGACGCTTTTCTCTTCTTTGCAGTTTCAGCAAGCGGTGTGCCCTGATTCAGGACGGCCTGTGCGCGAATCCTGTTGAAGCGGTCAACGCTGAACCCCTCCTTCTGGACCGACTGCATGCACTGGACAATCTTTCCCAGTTCCAGAAGAAGCTCTCCTCCCGCCTCCTGCAGACCGGAGCGCACCTCCTTGTTGTCTATTTGAACCGCCAGCACCTCGGATGTCCTGACAGCCATATCTTCAAGGATTGGCAGGAACCAGCCCACGGCACTTGACGTGCGCTCCTTCAAGACGGGACTGGAGGTGTCGCCACCGGCAGTTGCCTGCAGACGCTGCAGCTGCTGGCGGAATCTGGAAGCAGTATCCTCCAGCTCATGACTTCTGTCGAAAAGTGCAAGTGCCGTATCCTTCTGTACCGGATACAGTGTGTTCAGGTCTTTGGCGAAAATGCCATAGACCCATCCGTACAGACGTACAAGAGTGCTGAGGTCAAACAGACTGCACAGGGAATCAAAGTAATAGCCCGTCTGGCACGGACCAAGGCTGTCCCGGATAAGTTCCTCCGTAGGGAAGGAGTTGCAGAAGTCGCTCATGGAACGTCCCATGGCAAACAGGTTCGAGCTCTGGATTGGCGATATCAGTACTATGCCATCAAGTGTCCTGCAACGCGACAGGGCCACATAGACCTGCCCGTAAGTGAAGGCCTGGGCCACATCGATCACCACATGGTCAAAAGTCAGTCCCTGACTCTTGTGGACTGTCACCGCCCATGCCAGACGCAACGGGAACTGCGTGAACTTGCCGTCAACCACAGCCTTGATCTCACCGCTGTCCTTATCCAGTTCATAGCGTGTGTTCTCCCATGTCTCACGCTCGACAGCAATCAGACCTCCGTCCTGATCACGCACCATGATATGGTCGAAGTCCAGTTCATCGACCGTTCCTATCTTTCCGTTATAGTACTGGCCCCCGCGGCTGTCATTGCGCACGAACATGACCTGGGCGCCCACTTTCAGACCCAGACTCTCATCGGCCGGATAGGCTGACTGCGGGAAATTGCCCTCAATGTCACATTCATAATATTCAATCCTCCCCTTCAGGCGCTCCAGATTACGCAGGTTCTCGGCATCGGCCTGAGCGTTATGGGTGGTAAGCCTTATCCACTGCTCGCCCCGCCTGCGTTCCGGCCGGAACCCGGCATCGACACGGCTGTTCAGGCTCTCCAGCATGGAAGGGGTGACCTCTCCGTCACGGATTCCGTTCAGGATATCCAGGAACCGGGCATCGGACTGGCGGAACACATGAGTCAGACATATGGTCACGTAACGCAGACGCTGCATGACCTTGGCGCTGAAGAAGAAGGCCGATGCATACACCTGCTCCAGATAAGGACGTTCCGATTCCTTCACCACGGGCGGCAGCTGCTGCACATCGCCTATCATGAGCACCTGCACCCCGCCGAAAGGCAGACTGGAGCGCCGGTACCGGCACAACGTGTCGCTCACGGCATCCAGAATGTCGGCACGCACCATGGATATTTCGTCTATGATGAGAAGGTCCAGAGTCCTTATTATATTGATGCGCTCCTTTTTCAGACTCCGGTGCGATTCGGGCATCTGATATTCTGTAATGAGTTCCCTGACATCGGGCAGATACGGACACAGCGGCAATTGGAAGAATGAATGGATTGTCTGCCCTCCGGCATTGACCGCAGCCACACCGGTAGGCGCAAGCACCACACAGCGCTTGGGAGTCGTTTCCACTATGTTCTTGAGGAATGTGGTCTTTCCAGTACCGGCCTTGCCGGTCAGGAACACCGACACGTCAGTCCGGTTAATGTAGCTGCGTGCCAGTTCTGCTTGAGGATTCGTTTCCATGGTGCAATTTCATCTGCCTGTTTTTTCTGAACACAAAGTTAATCCTGCCCGGCAATTTCTCCAAATCCCAATACTCATATTTCACAAGAAATAAACGTATATTTCGGCTCAGTCGAAACTACAAGATGGCAATAATGCCATTTTTTACCAGCTCAATCAAGTGAAGTTACGGGTTACGGTTACGCCATGCCAATATTATGGATGGGTGTCCCGCAACATTTTTGGATGCTGGAAGGGTGGCTGTGCGGACTTTCCGTGGAATGGCCGATTGGCGACAAGGCCTTTCAGGCGTGAAGAAACGCGGCTGTCTGAGCGGCAAAGCCGCGAGTTCCGCGCTTCAGCCTGAAAAGCCGCAGGAGCAGGCCATGGAGCGGCAGTCCGCACAGCCACCCTTCCAGCATCCAAAACCTGTATTCAAAAATGATATCTGATGATTTAATTGTTATTTTATCAATCATATATTTTGCATATTTATTACCTTGTTTGTTGCTATAACATTGTTTTCTAGTTGTTTAAGTGCATTTCTTCTGTTTGTTCATTTGTTAATCGTTTTGTTAACAAAACACAATTGTTTAACCTTTCGGCTTAACTTTCGAACACTTTACAACTCTTATTTGCGAACACCGCGGAACAAGAGCGGTCACAAACGGAAAACAAAAACAAAAAAATAAGAATTATGAAAAAGAACATTTTCGCAGCAGCATTGGCAGCAGTTTTCGCAGTAGCAAACGTAAACGCACAGAACGTGGTAACAGAACAGAGCCAGGACGAGCTCACAGGCATCGAGCAGGTGGTGGCACAGCTCAGCCAGGACGATGCACAGAGCTTCATCCCCATGTACCAGAAGCTCCTGAGCGAAATACAGAACGTATGTGCAAAGGACATGAGTGACGAGCGCAAGACCGCCAAGATCGAGGACATCAAGGACGTCTACACCGAGAAGTTCAGCGAGGTCCTGGTAACCGAGCAGAATGAGGTCGCAATGAACAGCATTTCCATGGAATACATAAACGGACGCATTGCAAAGTAAAAGAGTTTTGAGATTGGATTTTTGATTATCTGGATGAGGGCCGGTCGGGAAGATCGGCCCTCATTCGTTTTTCACTTTGATACGTCAGGACAAATTCCCCGAATCATTTAGGAAATTTCCCTTTCAGGGGGATTTTTACCCTGCCATCTTTGCGGTAAACAAAAATACAGGGTAATATGAAAACACGTATCATTACAGCAATAGTACTTGCCACAATCGGACTGGCTTCTTGCAGCGAGAGTGACACATTCGCTCTTCGGGACCAATGCACTGAAGACGCATGCTGGTACAGCGGTGAATTCGACGTAAACCGTTGGACAAAGGTGAGCGACAGGGACGGCCTGAACTCGTACTACATGGCCGATATCAGAGTGCCCAGACTGGATTATGAGATTATGCGCGGAGGTCTGGTGAACTGCTACCTGTTCGTCAACAGCAACACGCAGACGCCTCTGCCATGCGTTCGTCACTACGAGAATGCCGATGGCCAGTTATGGACCCGTACCATCGATTTCGAGTACTATAACGGTGGGGTGACCGTCTTCGTCACAGACAGCGACTTCTCGGGCGATGTCCCTGATCCCATGACTTTCCGCATCATGCTGTCCTGGTAAGGCCGGAATTATCTTTGCAGCCATGATGAAATGGAGCATATATAATCTAGACGAATATAAGTTTGGCTGATGATGCCGTAAACGTATCGGACTTGACGCGCAGCAGCGGAGTGCTTTATGTTCTGGATGAGAATCTTTAACTTTGCAGCATGAATCCGGTTACGGCAAGACTTCTCAACCAGCAGCTGGCGGCTCCACAGTACTCCAGTCCAGTACAGGTGGTGGCACACATGGGCGCCATGCAGGCCCAGGAGTACAGGATGATGCGCTGGGCAGTGGCAATGCGCACCTCCAGACCCTCAATCGAGGCTTTCCGCAAGGCTTATGACAGCGGAGCCATAATGCGCCAGCATCTTATGCGTGGAACCTGGCAGCTCATCACCGCCACCGACCGTCCCTGGATGATGGAGCTGTTCGCACCAAAGGCCAAGGCTGTGATTACAGGCTGGATGAAGGCCAACAGGATTGACATACCGAATGACGAGCAGCGGCATATAAGGGACATCATCATAGAGACTGCCGGCTCCAAAGACAGCGTGACGGAACAGGATTTCGCCCAGGCACTGACGGAAAGGGACATACTCATGGACAAGCACCGGCTTTCATACCACATACGTTTCAACGAACTGCTCGGTGTGCTGACCAGCGGCCTGCTCGATGACAGGAAGGCGACCTACCGGCTGGCCCCCGAGACCGCGAACACCATTGGAAGGGACGAATCGCTTGCCCTTATGGCCCGCAAGTATTTCCAAAGCCGATGCCCCGCCACCTTTGAGGACTTTGTGTGGTGGAGCGGGCTGGGCGCATCGGACTGCCGCAGAGGCATGGAACTGATAAGCCAGGAACTGCATGCTGAAAAATGGCATGGACGCGAATTCCTGATCCATGAATCATGCCGCACACACGGATTCAGGAAAGGAAGCGTCCTGCTTGTCCCACCCTACGACGAATATCTTATAGCTTACAAGAGCCGGGATGTGGTGCTGCCGCCTGAATACAGCCACAAGGCACACAACAACAGCGGCATTTTCTACCCCATTGTCGTTCATGACGGTACGGTATGCGGAAACTGGAGCCCGTTCAGAAAGACCCTCCAGTACAGTCTGTTTGACGGAAACGCACAGCTGGATCTTTCCCGGGAATGGGACAGGTACAGCAGCTACTGAACGGAAAGGCGGAACACTATCCTGAAGCTGCCCTCGGCAAAGCTGGTGCTGGTTATGCGGAATTCGCCAATCTGAGCGGTATGTTCCACATGTGAGCCCAGACACGGGCACACGTCATAGTCACCCACATATACCAGACGGAGCGTCTCGCTGGCATCGGCCGGCAGACGGCTCAGGTCAATTCCTGCAGGAATCTCATTACGGGTAACATACCTGGCTGTCACCGGAAGGTCCTGTGCGATAATCTCATTGACCCTGGCTTCGACCTGTCGCACCTCTTCTTCAGTGAGCGCCCTGTCCATCACATAGTTGCACTTGCTTTTCTTCCGCTCTATATGGTTCACTTTTGAACGCCCGCAATGGAACATGTTGTCCATTGTCCGGTTCAGGATATGTTCTGCAGTATGTGCAGGCGGAAATTCATCCTTGTTATGCGCGTTGAGCACCGGTTCTTCCATAAAGATT
The DNA here is from genome assembly GCA_024398615.1 of Bacteroidaceae bacterium. Lineage (GTDB taxonomy): Bacteria > Bacteroidota > Bacteroidia > Bacteroidales > Bacteroidaceae > Colenecus. The sequence continues at coordinate 77,972 of JAKSIU010000003.1, read as the reverse complement.
GTCTTTAAAGATTCATAGGTTTGCTAAAGTACAGGTTTTTACCGTTCCTAACAAATGGTACAAAGTAATGATAGGGAATAATTAATTGTTATTTTATCAATTATATATTTTGCATATTTATTACCTTGTTTGTTGCTATAACATTGTTCTCTAGTTGTTTAAGTGCATTTCTCCTATTTGTTCATTTGTTAATCGTTTTGTTAACAAAACACAATTGTTTAACCTTTCGGCTTAACTTTCGAACACTTTACAACTCTTATTTGCGAACACCGCGGAACAAGAGCGGTCACAAACGGAAAACAAAAACAAAAAAATAAGAATTATGAAAAAGAACATTTTCGCAGCAGCATTGGCAGCAGTTTTCGCAGTAGCAAACGTAAACGCACAGAACGTGGTAACAGAACAGAGCCAGGACGAGCTCACAGGCATCGAGCAGGTGGTGGCACAGCTCAGCCAGGACGATGCACAGAGCTTCATCCCCATGTACCAGAAGCTCCTGAGCGAAATACAGAACGTATGTGCAAAGGACATGAGTGACGAGCGCAAGACCGCCAAGATCGAGGACATCAAGGACGTCTACACCGAGAAGTTCAGCGAGGTCCTGGTAACCGAGCAGAATGAGGTCGCAATGAACAGCATTTCCATGGAATACATAAACGGACGCATTGCAAAGTAAAAGAGTTTTGAGATTGGATTTTTGATTATCTGGATGAGGGCCGGCCGCTGCAGTGACCGGCCCTCATCCGTTTTGGAGGAAACATTGTCCAAAATGATGGATTATAACGAAACTTATCCTTATTTTTGCGCATACTAATCGGAAATTGCCAACTAATTGAACATCAGTCATGAGAAAGTCTATCGCACTTACTGTAATCGCATTGGGGACAGCAGCACTGACAATGCTGGGCTGCGCCACCAGAAACAGGACCGCAAATCGTAACATAACAGAAACACAGATGGGCAACGGAGCCACATACGTGATTCCGCTCAGTGACTGTAAGCTTATGGTCACCTCGCTGTCTGATAACGCCATCCGCATACGCCGCATTCCGCAGAATGTCGATCTGCCCCAGCTTGAAGAACTGGTCTACACGCAGGACGCATCCGGACAGGACAACGGGACACTGACCGATCTGAGCGTCATGAAGGGTCAGGAATTCAAGTTCTCTACAGGCAGGAACGGAATGGCAGTCACACTGGACCGCACAAACGGCCTGCTGACCTTCCGTGACAAGGACGGCAAGGTCATTCTGGAAGAGGCACCTGACACACGCAGCATCACCGTGGGCAAGACCGGCAGCCTGAATTCGCTTGCAGTAAGTCAGGGCTTCAAGTCCGATGCCGACGAATTCATAACCGGTCTGGGACAGTTCCAGGACGGATATCTGAACAACCGCGGACTGACCCGCCGTCTGACCCAGGTCAACACCCAGATTTCCATCCCCATGATAATCTCCAACAAGGGATACGGATTGCTCTGGAACAACTACGGACTGACTGACTACAATCCCAGCGACTTTACCGTCCAGCTGCAGCAGGGAGCCGAAAGCGGCCAGACCGTGACCGTCAATGCAACCGGTACTCTGGGTAACGTGCGCGAACGCCGTTCCTTCAACGATTTCACAGGCGAGATAGAGATTGATGCCGATGGAGAGTATTCCATTCTCCTTGACGTAGGCCAGTCCATGGCACGCAAGCAGTTCATGACCATTGACGGTGACACGGTATTTGATGTCAACAACACCTGGCTTCCGCCAACAACATCGGCCATTGTAAGCCTCAATAAGGGAACACATACTGTCAAGGTGAGCGGATCACGCGGTGACAAGCCAAGCGTTGGAGTCCGCAAGGTTACAGACCGGACCGTCTTCTCAAGCCCGGTAGCCACAGCACTTGACTATACCGTATTTGCCGGAAATGCCGATGAAATCATATCGGCCTTCCGTCAGGCCACAGGTCATGTTCCGGCCATGCCCGAGTGGGCTTTCGGTTACATTCACTGCCGCGAGCGCTATGACAGCCAGGCCGAGCTTCTGGAGAACGCCACACGCTTCCGCACCGACGACATCCCGGTTGACGTGATTGTCCAGGACTGGCAATGGTGGGGCAAGTACGGCTGGAACGCCATGCAGTTTGACGAGGGCAAGTACCCCGACCCCAAGGCAATGACCGACAGCCTGCACAACATGGGCATGAAGCTCATGCTTTCCGTCTGGTCCAAGATTGACAAGAACTGCCAGGTCGGCAAGGAAATGCTGGCAAAGGGCTACTATATTGACGGCACGGACTGGATTGATTTCTTCAACCCCGATGCAGCCGCCCTGTACTGGAAGAACTTCAGCGAGAAGCTGCTTCCGACCGGCATTGACGCATGGTGGCAGGATGCTACCGAACCTGAGAACGATGACCTGAAGGGACGCATGGTTGCCGGAGGCACAATCCCGGGCGAATTCTACCGCAACGTATATCCCAACATGGTCAACCATACCGTATACAACGGACTCCGCAAGGACCAGCCCGACCGTGACCCAATGATTCTGACCCGCAGCGGATTCACCGGAATCCAGCGTTACGGAGCCATCAACTGGTCAGGCGATGTAGGCAATGACTGGGAGACCCTGCGCCGTCAGATTGCCGGAGGTCTGTCACTCATGGCTACCGGCCAGCCCTGGTGGACATACGATGCAGGCGGATTCTTCCGTCCGGGAAACCAGTATCAGGATGCCGAATATCAGGAGCGAATGCTCCGCTGGATACAGGCATCGGTCTTCCTTCCCTTCATGCGCGTTCACGGCTACATGAGCCAGACCGAACCCTGGCGCTATCCGGAACAGACCCGGGATATCTATGTAAACCAGATAAAGCTGAGATACCGTCTCATGCCCTACATCCTGGAGAATGCCAGAAAGGTCAGCGAGAAGGACTACACACTTATGCGTCCGCTCGTATTCGACTTCCCCAACGATGAAGAGGCCCTCAGGCAGCAGACCGAGTTCATGTTCGGTCCGTCAATCCTGGTATGTCCCATCACCGAACCGGGTGTGAAGGAATGGAAGGTCTATCTGCCAAAGTCCGACAAGACCTGGTACGACCTCATCAACGGAACAGGCTACGACACCGGCAAGGGCGGCATGTATGTGACTGTTCCCGCCAGCCTTGACTACATCCCCGTTTTCGGTCTTGGAGAAAAATTCACATCACTGTTTGAAAAATGAAAGCAATAGACGCCATACTGCTCACCGCAGCAGCCCTGCTGGCAGCATGCCGGCCATCACAGCAGAATGACCTTCCGCGCGGAAAGGCCAGTACGGAACTGTCAGCAGCAGTCGATGCCTTCTATGAGGCCACACAGACCGAACCGAAAGGCCGCGACCATATCACCCTCCACAGCATCATGGTGCTCAAGCACGGCAAGGTGGTGGAAGAGCGCTGGTACAACGGCCAGTCGGCCGACATGCCGCACATGATGTGGTCGGTGAGCAAGACCTTCACCGCAACCGCAATAGGTTTTGCCATTGAAGAAGGGCTCCTGACCCTCGATGACACCATGATAAGCTTCTTCCCGGACAAGCTGCCCCAGGAAGTCAGCGAGAACCTGGCCGCCATAACCGTCCGCGACCTGCTTACCATGACCTGCGGCCATGACGTGGCCATCAACTTCAACACATTCCAGTCCGATGACTGGGTGCGCGGATTCATAGAGTTTCCCGTCCTGCATAAGCCCGGCACATATTTCGTCTATAACTCGGTGGGCACTTATATGCTGTCGGCCATCATAACCAGACTGACCGGGCAGAACATGAACGACTGGCTGGACGAACGTCTGTGGCAGCCACTCGGCATAGAAAAGCCCGAATGGGATCAGGTGCAGGGCATCAGCTGTGGCGGATGGGGCCTCCATCTGAAGACCGAGGACATGGCACGCATGGGTCAGTGCCTGCTCCAGAACGGCAAGTGGAACGGCCGTCAGGTCATTCCCGAGGACTGGGTAAGCCAGATGACCACCTACAAGGTCGAGTCAGGTCCTGCCGGCACCCGTCTTGAAGACATGCCGCGTCTGGGCATTACAAAGGACAACAACGAATGGGCCAAGGGTTACTGCTACCAGATGTGGATATGCAGCGATGGCGGCTATCGTGCTGACGGAGCCAACGGACAGTACATCATGGTCTTCCCCGAAAAGGATGCCGTCCTGGTCCTCACCACTGACTCCAACCAGTACCAGCCCTACATGGACATTATCTGGAAACACCTGATTCCCGCACTGTAATGAACTGTGACAATGACAATGAACTGTTCCCCGTGGTCGATGAGGCGGGGAACGTCATTGGAAAGATTCTCAGAGGCCAGGCCCACAGCGGATGCAAGGTTCTGCACCCGGTTATCCATCTCCATCTGTTCAACTCCGAAGGCGGGCTGTATCTGCAGCACCGCCCCAAGTGGAAACTCATACAGCCGGACCGCTGGGACACGTCCTGCGGCGGACACATTACCTACGGTGAATCAACCGATGAGGCATTCCGCCGTGAGGTCTCCGAAGAGCTTGGCATAACCGTCAATAACGCCCTGCCGCTGGGAAAATACGTTTTCGAGAGTGCCCGTGAGCGAGAACTGATTTACGTGTTCCAAGCCGTTCATGACGGACCGGTCAACCCTGACAGGGAAGAACTGGACGGAGGCCGGTTCTGGACCCGCAGCGAGATACTGGACTCCATGGGAAAGGGCATTCTGACCCCCAACTTCGAATCGGAATACCTGCGCTTCTTTTCAAAAGACCAGAGGGACTAGATTGTGATGCGGTACTCGAAGGGGTATGTCCTGCCCGCTTCGAGAGTATTGATGTATTCGCGGTTCTCTATGGGACCGTCAAAACCGGCGGCATCGCAGCGGCCCATCCACGGCTCAATACAGACGAACGGAGCGTTCTTTGCAGGGGGTGACCACAGGCCCCACACAGGTGCGGCAGGACATTCCAGGCTCAGCAGCTGGGCACCATATTTGTCATACAGTTCCACGCAGTCGGTCTGGTACTCTTCAAGCACCAGGGCATCGTTGGCGAACAGACCCGGGGTGACGGGCAGGAACGCGTCACTGTCAAGCGACACCAGGCCGGCATCGTCACTGCGGTAGCCGTCTTCCGTGAGTTTGCCCACAATCAGGTTGCAGACAGGTTCACCGCCTGAAAGCATACGGAAATAGCCGTGGATGAAATCAGTAGGGTCGTAATCGGGCAGATTGAATCCGGGATGAGCACCTATCTGGAAGAACATGGGCTTTTCACCGGTGTTTTTCACTCTCCATGACACTTCCAACGAACAGTCTACGAGACGGTACTCGGCCTCAATGCGGAAAGGGAACGGATAGCGGGCCAGAGAGTCGGCATCGGACTCCAGAGCCAGAGTCACGCAGTCGCTCTGGGCACAGAGTACGGTAAAGCGGCTGTCACGTGCAAAGCCATGCTGGGACATGGGGTAACTGCGGCCGTCAACCTGGAAATGGCCGTCCCAGACCTTGCCGACTATGGGAAAGAGCATTGGAGCATGACGCGCCCAGTAGCGGGCATCGGCCTGCCAGATATATTCAAACTGGCCGTCAACACGTCTGAGACTTGTCAGTTCAGCCCCCATTTCGCTGATGGAGGCCTCTATAATGCCGTTGCAGATTATCATATTTTAGGTTTTGTAAAGTCCGGTTACAAAGTTATGATAAATAATTATAGTATCTTTGTGGACTATTTCATCAATTTATTCTGATGACTGAATTTGAAATGATAGCCAAGACCTTCCAGGGGCTGGAAGAGATTCTTGCAAAAGAGCTGACCGATCTGGGCGCCAACGGCATTGCAATAGGCAACCGAATGGTTTCATTCCGTGGCGATAAAGCCCTGATGTACAAGGCCAACTTCTACCTGCGCACAGCACTGCGCATTCTCAAACCGTTCCTGCATTTCAAGGCTGATGATGCCGACCAGGTGTATGACATCTGCAAGAACAAGGTTGAATGGGATAAGTTCATGGATCTTTCTGACAGCTTTGCCGTTGATGCTGTTGTCAACAGCGAAGATTTCCGTCACTCAAAGTTCGTAGCTTACCGTGTCAAGGACGCCATTGCGGACTGGTTCCGCGAGAAATACGGCAAACGCCCCAATGTGAGCGTAGCCAACCCGGACCTGACCTTCCATATCCACATTTCGCACGACGACTGCTCGCTGTCGCTTGACAGCAGCGGCGAATCACTGCACAAGCGTGGCTACAAGATGGCCGCAACCGAGGCGCCCATCAACGAGGTGCTGGCTGCCGGCATGGTGCTCATGTCCGGCTGGAACGGTGAAACCGACTTCATAGACCCCATGTGCGGTAGCGGCACCATAGCCATTGAAGCCGCTCTGATTGCACTTAACATGGCTCCCGGCCTGTTCCGGACCAGTTTCGCCTTTGAGAAATGGAAGGACTTTGACCGTGACCTGTTCGAAGCCATATACAACGATGACAGCCAGGAGCGTCCTTTCGAGCATTCCATCATTGCACGCGACAAGGACCCGAAAGCCATCAACATTGCCAAGGCCAACGCCAAGGCTGCCGGTCTTCAGGATGTAATCAGATTCGAGGTTGCCGATTTCAAGGACTTCCAGCCCATTCATGAACCGGCTCTGATGATTACCAACCCGCCTTACGGAGAACGTCTCAACGACGAGCATCTGCTTGAGCTGTACGCCATGATAGGCGAACGCCTCAAACACGCCTTCAAGGGCGGTCAGGCCTGGATAATAAGCTACCACTTCGAATGCTTCGACAAGATAGGTCTCAAGCCCAGCGCCAAGATTCCGCTGTTCAACGGACAACTCCCGTGCGAACTGCGCAAATATGAGATCTTTGACGGCCGATACAACGATTTCCGCGGCAAGGGTGCAATGCTTGACAAGCGCGAACCCGTTACCCGCCGCGGCCAGACCCTGCGTCACAAGGCGCGTGAAAAGGAACGCTTGCAGAAGGTCGAGGACGGAGTTCTGATAAGCGATAACGGTCGTGAAAATGCCGTTCAGGAAGCTCCCCGGCGCAGGTTCTCAGACAAGGAAAGGTCAGACCGCAGCAACCGCAGGCCATCGGACCGCAAACCTTTCGACAGAAAGCCATCGGACCGCAAGTCATTCGACAGGAAACCTTCTGACAGGAAGCCTTTCGGCGACCGCAAGGCGGACGGATTCAAGTCCGGCGGCAGAAAAACCTTCGGACCACGGAATGACAGCCACGGAAAGAGCGCTCCGAAAAGGGGCGGAGATTTTGGAAAGAGAAATTAACCCGGAACAAACCATAGATTCATGAAAATCCTGTTACTTGGAAGCGGAGGCCGCGAGCATGCTCTGGCCTGGAAGATATCACAGAGTCCACTCCTGGAAAAACTGTTCATTGCACCCGGAAATGCCGGCACGGCCGGTGTGGGTCAGAATGTCAGCATCAAGGCCACTGACTTTGACGCTGTCAGGACCTTCGTTCTGGAAAACGGCATTGACATGGTCGTAGTAGGACCTGAAGACCCTCTGGTCAAGGGAATCTGGGACTATTTCAAGAATGACCCGCTTCTGGCAGGCATTCCCGTAATAGGTCCGTCAAAGGCAGCAGCCCAGCTTGAAGGCAGCAAGGACTTTGCCAAGCAGTTCATGATGCGCCACGGAATACCGACCGCCGCATACCGCACCTTCACCGGTGAGACTCTGGACGAAGGCCTCAAGTTCCTTGAAACACTCAAGGCCCCATACGTGCTGAAAGCCGATGGCCTGTGCGCCGGCAAGGGCGTTCTCATTCTCCCCACAATCGAAGAGGCCCGCAGGGAACTCAAGGAGATGCTTGGCGGAATGTTCGGTGTGGCATCGGCCCAGGTGGTCATCGAGGAATTCATGAGCGGCATTGAATGCTCGGTATTCGCACTTACCGACGGCAAGAACTACAGGATACTCCCCGTTGCCAAGGACTACAAGCGTATTGGCGAACATGACACCGGTCTGAACACCGGTGGAATGGGATCGGTTTCTCCTGTTCCGTTTGCCGACAGCGAATGGATGAAGAAGGTTGACGAGCAGATTGTACGCCCCACCGTTGAGGGACTGGCCAGCGAAGGTCTGGTCTATCAGGGCTTCATATTCTTCGGCCTTATCAATGTCGACGGACAGCCCAAGGTCATTGAATACAACTGCCGCATGGGTGATCCCGAAACGGAAACCGTCATGCTGCGTCTCAAGACTGACCTGGTTGAACTGTTCCAAGCCGTTGCTGCAGGCAGACTGGATGAAATGCAGGTCGAAGAGGACCCGCGCGCAGCAGTCTGTGTGATGCTGGTTTCAGGCGGATACCCCGAACACTACGAAAAAGGATTTGAGATAACAGGTATTGATCAGGTCAAGGACAGCATAGTCTTCCATGCCGGAACCGCATTTGACAAGGATGGCAAGGTAGTCACTGCCGGCGGCCGCGTCATTGCAGTCAGCTCATACGGCGAAGACAAGGCACAGGCTCTCGAGCAGTCATTCAGGAGCGCTGAACTCATAAAGTTCCAGGGCAAGTACAACCGACGTGACATCGGCCAGGACCTTTAATCCGCATAATAAGGAAAACAATTATAACAAACCGCGTTAATTATGACATACAAAAGACTGAACACCATCATCGGCTGGCTGGTCTTTGTGATTGCAGCTGTCACATACTGCATGACCATCGAGCCTACCGCCAGCTTCTGGGACTGTCCAGAGTTCATTACGACAGGTTACAAGCTTGAAGTGGGACATCCACCTGGGGCACCAATCTTCATGCTCACGGCTAACCTGTTCTCACAGTTTACCAGTGACCCCAGTAAGGTTGCCATGATGGTCAACACCATGAGTGCCCTGCTGAGCGCCCTCTGCATACTGTTCCTGTTCTGGAGCATCACCATGCTGGTAAAGAAACTGGTTGCAAAGGATGACCAGCCCACACCATGGCAGATGGTCACCATATTCGGTTCAGGCATAGTGGGTGCGCTTGCCTACACCTGGAGCGACACATTCTGGTTCAGTGCCGTCGAGGGTGAGGTTTATGCATATTCATCATTCTGCACTGCCGTGACCTTCTGGCTCATACTGAAATGGGAGGAGAACTATGACCAGCCGCATGCCGCACGCTGGCTTGTTCTCATTACCTACCTCATAGGCGTATCTGTCGGAGTCCACCTGCTGAACCTGCTGTGCATAACCGCCATCGTGCTGGTCTACTACTTCAAGACGACCGAGAATCCCACATGGAAGGGAGGCATCATTGCCTTCTGTCTTTCCGGAGTAATCATTGCAGCAGTACTTTACGGCATAGTACCAGGTATTGTGAAGGTTGGCGGATGGTTCGAACTCATGTTCGTCAACGGTCTTGGACTGCCGTTCAATACAGGACTCATCATTTACATTGTCCTGCTTGTGGGCGTTCTCGTATGGAGCGTCTATGAGACACAGCGCGGTGACCGTAACGGACTCATGTACCTTTCATTCCTGCTCACCATTGCCCTGGCCGGCATTCCGTTCTACGGACATAAGGCATCGGGCATTGTTCTTGGAATCATCATCCTGGCTGCAGGCGCATTCTACCTGTTCTCAAAGGTCATTCCCGAGAAGGCAAAGCCAAAAGCCAACGTACTGAACACCATAATGCTGTGCGTCATGACAATAGTCATAGGATACTCGTCATACGCAGTGATTGTGGTCCGTTCAACCGCCAACCCGCCCATGGACCAGAACTCGCCTGAGGACATCTTCTCGCTTGGTGACTATCTGGCACGCGAGCAGTACGGCTCACGCCCTCTTCTTTACGGTCATACATACGCTTCGACTATGGCCAGAGAGCAGCGTAACGGTTACTGTGAAGTCATGTACAAGACCAATGGTCTGGCTTACGGACGCAAGGAAAAGGCCGATGCTGGCGAAAAGGACAGCTACTATGTGATGGATGAAAAGCGCGAATACATGTATTCACAGAACATGCTGTTCCCGCGTATGTACAGTTCGGATTACAACCACATCACACAGTACAAGGCATGGTGCGGAGGCATCAAGGGACATACCGTAGAAACCAACATCTGCGGCCAGAAGCAGAAGGTCACCATACCCACTCAGGGTGAGAACCTGAAGTTCTTCTTCCGCTATCAGGTCAACTTCATGTACTGGCGCTATTTCATGTGGAACTTTGCAGGACGTCAGAACGACATCCAGAACCAGTACGGTGAAAAGGAGAACGGCAACTGGATTACAGGCATCGGTTTCATTGACCGCATGCTTGTAGGTGGCGATGATGCCATTATCCCGGACGCATTTGCAGGAAAGGGACGCAATGTATTCTACTGCCTGCCTCTGCTGCTCGGTCTGTTCGGTCTGATCTGGCAGTTCGGAAAGGGCAAGGAAGGCGCACATCAGTTTGCAGTGGTACTGGCTCTGTTCTTCATGACAGGACTTGCCATTGTGGTTTATCTGAATCAGACTCCATTGCAGCCGCGCGAACGTGACTACGCTTACGCTGGTTCGTTCTACGCCTTTGCAATATGGATAGGTATGGGTGTTGCTGCCATTTCAGAGGCTCTGCGCAAGATAGCAGGCGAGAAGGCAGCACCTGTCATAGCATCGGTCCTTTGCCTTCTGGTTCCGATCCAGATGGTTGGACAGACCTGGGACGACCACGACCGCAGCGGACGTTACGCCTGCCGCGACTTCGGACAGAACTATCTGACATCACTGCCGCAGCAGGGTAACCCGATCATATTCACAAACGGCGACAACGATACATTCCCTCTCTGGTACAACTTTGAGACCGAAGGCTTCCGTACCGATGCACGCTGCTGTAATCTGAGTTACCTGATGACTGACTGGTACATTGACCAGATGAAACGCCCGGCATACGATTCACCGTCTCTGCCTATCTCATTCGAACGCATTGACTACGAGACAGGTACCAATGATGTCGTGCAGATTGAACCTGCCGCAAAACAGGCACTTCTCAAGAGCAATGATGCCGAAGCCGTTGACCGTTCACTTGAACTGCACAATGTGCTTGACTACTGGATCAGACAACATCACGTCATACCGAGCGACACCATCTGGCTGAAGATTGACAAGGACGCTGTTCTCAGGTCCGGTATGATGATACCCGCACAGTTCAGAGGTGAAACCGTCGAGGAGACCAAAGCCCTGATGCCTGACCGCATGATCATTTCCCTTACCGGTAAGAATTACCTATACAAGAACGAACTCATGCTGCTTGACATGCTGGCACATGCCAATTGGGAAAGACCTCTCTTCATGGCTACCACCGTACCGGAGAGCAGTTATCTTGGCCTTAAGAACTACTTCGTGCTGGAAGGTCTGGCTTACCGCATCACTCCATTCAACTGGAAGCAGATTACCGGTCAGTCCACACCGGTCGACTCAGAGAAGATGTACAGCAATCTCATGCAGTTCAAGTTTGGAGGACTGGACAATCCTGACCTCTATCTTGACCAGACTGTAAGACGTATGTGCATGTCACACCGCCGCATATTCTCACAGTGCGCGGAACAGCTTATCAGAGAAGGCAAAAAAGACAAGGCTCTTGATATCCTGAACCTTGTTGACAAAGGCATTTCACCTGAACTGCTGCCATATCGTGATGTTATGGACATGGAACTTGCCCAGCTCTACCTTGCTCTGGGTGAAACCGAAAAGGGAGGACAGATACTTTCCGAAACTGCCGATAACTACACACAGCAGCTGTACTGGTTCCTGAGCATGAATGACAGAAACCTGACAATCTCATCTGAAAGCTTCAAGGATGCTGCCGCCATACTCTATGATTACACTCATCCACTGCTTAACGAACTTCTGAACGAAGAAAACATGGATAAGATAATCAACGAGTTCCAGATTCTGTGCAATGAATTCAGAGCAAGAACAGGACAGGATCCTCTGGAATACTCACGAACCCGTAGAAGAAGCTGATGTTTTTTGAAAGGCCGACCTGGATATTAAGCAGGATATACCCGAACGGAATCTTCCGGAAAAACCCGGAAGAACGTTCGGTTTATCTTACTTTCGATGACGGCCCCATTCCTGAACTCACTCCATGGCTGCTGGACTTTCTTGACAGGCGGGGAATAAAGGCAACGTTCTTTGTTGTCGGTGACAATGTCCGCAAATATCCGGAGCTGTTCCAGCAGATAATTGACAAAGGACATTCTGTCGGCAACCACAGCTTCAACCATGTGCGTTCCATGCGCATGCGCAACCCCGACTTCATTGACAATGTAAAGAAGTGCGATACCCTTTTCAAAACACGGCTGTTCCGTCCGCCGCACGGCATAATGAGACGCTGCAGCTACCTGTATATGAAAGGAGAGTATGACATTGTCTTCTATGATGTCATTACCAGAGACTACAATCCTAAAATAAAGCCGGCAAAGATTTTCCGTATTGTCCGCCGTCTTACACGTAACGGCTCTATCATTGTCTTCCACGATTCCCTGAAAAGCATGGATAACCTGAAGATTGTTCTCCCTCAGATCATCGATTGGCTTACAGCACAGGGCTACAGTTTCAAGACATTATAAATATCAGAACAGGTTCCTGATCTCAAAGCGTTGAGAGAACCTCACAAAGTTTGTCCTGTATCCCGCGTGAAGGTGAGGTTCTGACTGCTCCCCCGTTCATTATTGAAAATGCCAGCGTATGTCCTGACTGAGTCTGGATATACCCTGCAAGAGTGCTTGCACCAGTTACCGAACCGGTCTTTGCGTGGATTTTCCCAATGGTTCCCTTATCTGACATGCGTGTTTTAAGAGTACCGTCCACACCGGAAACAGGCAGTGCATTATAGAAGAGGTCATAAAGATCGGGCTTGTGGTAAAGCATGGACAGCACATCGACCATAAAGACAGGAGACATGAAATCATACATGGAAAGGCCGGAACCATCGACAATATTGTACGATGCCTGTTTCATGCCAAATTTACGGTCTATGAAATTCTTGGTGTAATCGGCAGCAGCAGAGAATCCCACAGGACCCGCAGCCCAGGACTTGGACATGCGCAGGAACATACACTCCGCATAAAGATTGTCACTTTCCTTCAGGGCATGGGTCATGACAGGCACCAGCCCGTGACGGGCCACTGAAACCGTCTGAACTATTGACGGACACTGGCCATAACCAACGTGATTGACTGTAATGCCTTCCTGTTCAAGATATTCACAGAACAGTGAAAGCGTAAACCAGTGTGATGGCTGCATACTTATCTCCACTGACTGCTTTCTGGTTACATTTCCTGAAATGGTAACGGTATTGTCACCATGTGCCCAGTCTGTCTCTATCTTAAGCTTTCCGGCCTTCGAATCATTGCTTGATGAATGGTTCACAACCTTAATGAAACTGTTGGCAGGAAACAGATTTACCTTGGCCGGTTGGCCTTTGGATGACGGTTCAACCTGAACCTGCAGGAAACCTTCGTGAACCATGAGCGGAGAGATGAACGGCTGGAAACTTGAAGGAGCGTCATCCCAGCACCATCCAGGTCCCCATGACACACTGTCCATCATACTCAAGTCAGCGTAAAGCGTTCCTCCAACCCGTCTGACTCCCGCCGACTTGAGGTCATGGGCCATATTCCTGAGATCCTGCTCTGAAAGTGCCGGATCAAGGCCTCCAACAAGATATGCATCCCCGTCAAGCGTTCCATCGGACTTGATTTCGCCACGGATGGCAAGCGTTGTCTCGAACTGGAAGGATTTCCCGAGCGTCTGCAGGGCCACGACACTGGTAATCACCTTCTGGACCGATGCAGGACGACACATGACATCGGCTCTGTATGAATACACCGGCTTGCGGTCAGTCAGGTCATAGACATACATGGCAACGTCCGTGCCAGCAGGCAGACACTCGTAAATGAGACTGTCGACCTGACGTGTCACCTCATAAACTCGGGAAGCAGATAACGGTCCATCGGCCGCCCTTGCAACTTCAGGACGGGATAGAAACAGAAGCGGCAGCAGAAGCAGTGAGTATATTCTGGATAATCTCAATTTCATGTCTGTAATCAGGTTAATCAATATGATACTACCGTTTCAAAACCATGTTCACGCACGCGTGCTGCAATGGCATCCAGAACCTGGGCCGATGCCTTGGCCAGCGTACTGACGGGTGTTTCGCGGTCAACGGTATATATGAACACCCTGTAAGGTCTGATACGCTCCAGTGCAGCTATCCACGGCTCAACAAAAGCGTCTCCGGTATTGTCCATGTCACGACCGTCAAGAGTGCCGGTAAGGAACATGGTCTGAATCATGACACGTCCATCAAACTGACAGAGACGGTCTATGGTCTTCTCAACATCGTACCGGCCCACAGGACTGTCAATAAGACCTATGTATTCCGGATTGACGGTATCAAGTTTCTGTATATTGTTGTCAAGACGCAGCAGCGCACCAAAAACCTCATCGTCAAAGATACGGGTTCCATTGCTCAACACGCTTACCTGGGCTTCGGGGAAATAACGATCCCTCAGCTCCAGGACATCAGTCACTATTCCGGGAAAATCGGGATGTGCCGTGGGCTCGCCATTGCCGGCAAAGGTCAGTACGTTCGGTTCCGGACCGACCGCCTTCATTTCCTGAAGACGTGATTCCAACGCCTTGCGAACGTCCTCCCTCGAAGGCCGATGCAGACCCGGACGATGTGCGGCATTACGTCCGCATTCGCAGTAAATGCAGTCAAAGGTACATATCTTGCCATCGGCAGGCATGAGATTGATGCCCAGCGATATTCCCAGACGACGGCTGCGCACCGGACCGAATATTGGAGAACTGTACAGAACTGTTGACATGATACTCAGGAATTGATAGCATCAGACAGGCTTCTACCTGCCCTTCAGTATGGTTTTTATATCATTGAGCTTGTTCAAAGCCTGGACAGGAGTAAGGTTATTGATATCGGTTGACAGTATCTGGTCACGTATCTGGCTCAGGACCGGATCATCAAGCTGGAAGAAGCTCATCTGCATGCCGGGAGCACTTGCCGCAGTCTCGGGTCCGGGACGGGATATGTTCCTGTCCTGTCCGCCCTGCTCCATCTCCTTGAGGATAATGTCAGCACGTTTCACTATGCTGGGGGGCATGCCGGCAAGACGTGCCACATGAATACCGAACGAATGCTCGCTGCCACCCGGAACAAGCTTGCGCATGAACAGCACCTTGCCGTCAATCTCCTTGACCGACACGTTGAAATTGCGTATGCGCCCGAATGACTGGGCCATCTCGTTCAGTTCATGATAGTGGGTGGCGAAAAGCGTCTTTGCCCGTGCAGTCGGATGGTTGTGGATATACTCTACAATGGCCCACGCAATGGAAATGCCATCGTACGTTGATGTACCGCGTCCCAGCTCGTCAAACAGCACAAGACTGCGTGCACTCAGATTGTTCAGTATGCTGGATGCCTCGGTCATTTCAACCATGAAGGTCGATTCACCGGCACTGATGTTGTCACTGGCTCCCACACGTGTGAAAATCCTGTCAACCATGCCGATCCGGGCACTCAAAGCCGGAACATAACAGCCCATCTGGGCCATTATCACAATGAGTGCGGTCTGTCTCAACAGGGCCGATTTACCGGCCATGTTCGGACCGGTGATTATAAGTATCTGCTCCTTGTCACTGTCAAGAAGCACATTGTTCGAAATGTAGCTTTCACCGCCTGTCATCTGAGTCTCAATGACCGGATGACGGCCCTCACGAATGTCAATGACCAGACTGTCGTCAACCACCGGGCGTACATATTTGCGCTCGCGTGACAGCTGGGCAAAGCTGAGCAGGCAGTCCAACCGGCTCAGACTCTGGGCGTTCTTCTGTATTGCCGGAACGTAGTCCAGAATGGAACGGGCAAGTTCGGAAAACAGCTGGGATTCAAGTTCCTGAATACGGTCTTCGGCACCGAGAATCTTCTCCTCATATTCCTTGAGTTCGGGAGTGATGAAACGCTCGGCATTAACCAGCGTCTGCTTGCGTATCCATGTCTCAGGCACACGGTCACGGAATGTGTTGCGTACCTCAAGATAGTATCCGAACACATTGTTATATGCTATCTTGAGACTCGGGATTCCGGTCTGGTCCGATTCACGCTGCTGCAGCTGCATAAGATAATCCTTGCCGTTGTAGGCTATCCGGCGCAGTTCGTCCAGCTCGGCCGAAACACCGGAGGCTATCACGCCTCCCTTGGAGACCAGCATGGGAGCATCGGACTTGAGCGTAGCAAGAATCCGACGGCACAGGTCAGGACAGAGATCTATAGACTCGCCTATCTGACTAAGCTGCTCACACCCGCTTTCCAGGCATGCCTGACGTATGGGGTCCATGAGACTCAGGGCCTGCCCCAAGCCAAGCACCTCACGCGGATTGATGCGCAGCACCGCTGCCTTGGAGACAAGACGTTCGACATCGCCCATGCGGGAAAGAATGCCCTGCAGTTCCTCCTGCAGGTCAGGATTGCGGAACATGTGATCAACCACATCAAGACGCGAGTTGATGGCGCCCACATCCTTGAGCGGGAACAGTATCCAGCGCCTTAACTGGCGGGCTCCCATCGGGGAACTGGTATGGTCCATGACCTGAAGCAGGGAAGTGCCGTCCTCGCAGCCCGACTGCAGCAGCTCAAGGTTACGGACAGTGAATCTGTCAAGACGCACACAGCTTTCCTGATCGATGATCTGCAGGGACGTTATGTGGCTGATATTGCTGTGGAGAGTCTGGGCCAGATATTCCAGAATGGCTCCGGCGGCTATCTTGCCGTTCTCCAGATGATCCACTCCAAATCCCTTCATTGAACGTACATGAAAATGGCGGCACAGCTTTTCACGGGCTGTGTCAGGAGTGAAAATCCAGTCATCCATCTCACGATAGCACCATCGTGGACCGAAATTGTCCATGGCCAACTGACGACGACCGTACTCCACCAGTGTCTCCTTTGGCGAAAAATCAGACAAAAGCTTGTCAATATGGTCTTTCGGGCCCTCGGACAGAAGGAATTCACCCGTCGATATGTCAAGGAATGATATGCCCCATGCGCTTTTGCCATAATGCAGGGCACAGAGGAAATTGTTCTCCTTGCACTGCAGGACGTTGTCGCTCATGGCAACACCCGGGGTCACCAGTTCGGTTATGCCCCGTTTGACCAGGGTCTTGGTCATCTTGGGGTCTTCAAGCTGGTCACAGATTGCAACCCGACGACCGGCCCTGATAAGTTTCGGCAGATAAGCGTCAAGGGCATGATGCGGAAAGCCCGCCATCTCCATCTGCGATGCCCCGTTCTTGCCGTTGTTACGACGGGTCAGAGTAATGCCCAGAATCTCACTTGCCGCGACAGCATCCTGGGCGTAGGTCTCATAGAAATCTCCGCATCGGAACAGAAGTACAGCGTCAGGATGTTTCTCCTTGAGACTGTAGAACTGCTTCATCATGGGCGTCAGCCCCTCCTTGTCTGCCATGGTACTTACAGATTCTTCAGATTATCATTTTTTCCTCTTTCTGAACAGGAACAGTGTTGCCACAATGAACAGCACTATCAGAATGCCAAGAGTAATCAGCGTAGCCTTCATGCTCTTGGGGGCAAAGCCAAGAAGCAGAAGGACCGGGAAACCCAGTATCATTGCAGGGATGTTCTGCAGCACCAGATTGTTGGCGGCAGGAGTATCATAACGCGGGTCTATCTCACGCAGAAGTATCATACCGTTGCTGGCAGTACCGGTAAGCATGCCGAACATGGCAAAGAAACCTTCATACTTGTAACCCGGATATATTCTGAATGACACCCAGCGTACATACAGGAATGTAACGATGGCACCAACCACGCATACTATTGTAAGCGGCAACCAGATGGACTTGAGGTTCTCGAAACTGATGGCGGCCGTACCTGCCACAATCATGATGTCAAACATGAAGCCGCTGATTCGGTTCAGCAGGAAATCATTCAGGTATTCGCGATGCATTACACCCATCTTGAGCAGACGCTTGATAATCATCTTGACCAGAGAACCGAACAGGATACCCCAGAAGAAATTGAAGCCGTAAACCAGAGGCTTGAGGGTCTTTTCACCGAAGTTGCCAAGGTCCAGACCGCCAATGAATGACATGAGCAGATATACCAGACCGTAGGTGAGAAGAACTATTGCAGCAACTATGGTGAGCTTGTCAACCGATTCAGAATGAGGCAGCTCATTGCCGTTTTCATAATCCTCAATTGTATGAACGGTCTCAATCTCACCCTCATTCATGGTCAGTTTCTTCTTGCGGTTCAGTATGTTCATGTAGATCACACCGACAACACTGCCTACAAGGAATCCTATGGTTGCAATGGACAGTCCGAAGTCAATGCCCTGGAAGCTGATACCCTGCTCGCCGGCTCCAATCTGATATATGGTACCGAAATTCAGTGCCTGTCCGGGACCCTGACCGTAGCCCATTGGCAGCAGCAGACCGCTTGAATAGAATATGTCACGACCGGCATCCGGATTTCTCCACCAGATGAACATGGGTATGGTTACCATAAGGCCCACAATACCCTGAACGATATATGTGCCGATAGTCAGCGTACCGGTATCAATTACAGTACGGGTATTGGCACGGTTTGAATCCTTGGAAGCACGGAGAGACATGGCAATGAATCCCAAAGCCAGGGTATGATAGGTAACGACCTCCATCATTCTCTTGTCTATCAAATCGTTGAATGAAGGCCAAAGCTTGAGCAGCAAAATAATAAGGCCGCCAAGCAGAGCGCTCGGCATGAGACTGCGCCTCAAGATCTTAACCTTACGCCTGAGGACATTGCCGGCAAGTACTGCCACGGCTACAATGAAAAACTGGACTATCGCATGCCAGACCTCCGGTGTGGCAAATGATGTTACTGCTAATCCTCCTGAACTCAAAAACATAATCTTATTGATTTGGTAATTAGGTAATTTACATTAACTCAATGTTTTCGCACAGCCTTATACTTCTTCAGCCCATGGAACACGAAGAAAAGGCCCACAAGTGCAATCGGTATGCTCAGAATCTGACCCATATCAAGTGCCATTCCGTTTTCGAAATCCACCTGGACTTCCTTGCAGAACTCTATGAAGAAACGGAATACGAATATGCTTGCCAGACAGAATCCGAAGTAGAATCCTGTACCGACCATATCCTTGCGCTTGCGATAAATCAGATAAATGATGACAAAGATGACCAGATATGCAATTGCCTCATAAAGCTGGGCCGGATGGCGCGGGAAATCCTCGCCCAGCTGAGCGAATACGAAACCGTGGTCAGTGCCTGTAGGCTTGCCGACAATCTCGGAATTCATAAGATTTCCCAGGCGTATGAAGGCCGATGTGACCGGTGTTGCAACCGCAACCATATCCACGCATTCCAACAAGCTGATCTTATACTTGCGGCAATAGAGCAGTATGCCCAGGAAAATGCCTATCGTTCCGCCATGGCTTGCCAGGCCGCTGTATCCCACCATCTTCATACCTCCATCAGGCATGAATCTGACCGGCAGAAGCATTTCGATAAAGTTCCTGAAACTGGCAAAATAATATGACGGTTCATAAAAGATGCAGTGTCCCAGACGTGCTCCAATCAGGATTCCAAGAAAACAGTACAGGAACAGAGGTTCGAACTTCTCGTCACTGATCTTGCGGTCACGGTAGAAGCGGCGGACCAGAAAATATGCGGCAACCAGTCCTATCACCCACATGAGCGAATAGTAGCGCACCGGAAAACCGAAAATGCGCATCATCTCAACGTTTGGATTCCAGACTGTGTAAAGGAACTGTAACATGGCCTGAATGGAGATTAGACATTGAAACGGAAATGCATTATGTCACCGTCCTGGGCAATGTATTCCTTGCCCTCGACACTGAGCTTGCCTGCCTCACGGACTGCCGCCTCACTGCCAAGAGTCACATAGTCGTCGTACTTGATGACCTCAGCCCTGATGAAGCCCTTCTCAAAGTCCGTATGGATGATGCCTGCGCACTGGGGTGCCTTCATGCCGCGACGGAAAGTCCAGGCGCGGGATTCGTCGGCTCCGGTAGTGAAGAATGTCTGGAGATCCAGCAGACGATAGGCGGCCTTGATGAGACGCACTACACCTGATTCCTCAAGACCGGCCTCCTCAAGGAACATCTGACGTTCCTCGTAGGTCTCAAGTTCGGCTATATCGGCCTCAAGACCGGCAGCAACCAGTATCATCTGCGCGCCCTCGTCCTTTATGGCCTCTTCAACGGCTTTTGTATATGCGTTGCCGCTCACGGCACTCTTCTCGTCAACATTGCAGACGTAAAGTACCGGCTTGGTTGTAAGAAGGAACAGGTCATGCACCAGAGGCTGCTGTTCCTTTGATATCTCAACCGTACGCGCGCTTTTGCCCTGAAGAAGGGCCTCACGATACTGCTGCAGCAGTTCGAGCAGGGCCTTGGCGTTCTTGTCACCGCCTGTAGTGGCCTGCTTCTGGACCTTTGTGATACGGCTCTCTACAGTCTCCAGATCCTTGAGCTGAAGTTCGGTATCAATGATCTCCTTGTCACGGACAGGATTCACACTGCCGTCAACATGGGTTATGTTATCATCGTCAAAGCAACGCAGCACATGTATAATGGCATCGGTCTCGCGTATGTTTGCAAGAAACTTGTTGCCCAGACCTTCGCCTTTGCTGGCACCCTTGACAAGACCGGCTATGTCCACAATCTCAACCGTGGTCGGGATTACACGTTGCGGATGGTCTATTTCGGCCAGACGGTTCAGACGTTCGTCAGGGACCGTAATGGTTCCTACATTAGGTTCAATAGTACAGAAAGGGAAATTGGCTGACTGCGCCTTGGCGCTTGACAGACAATTGAAAAGAGTGGATTTGCCTACGTTGGGAAGGCCCACTATACCGCATTGCAATGCCATATCGTCATTCTAAATTTTTCGTTCAATATGCAAATATAACCAAAATCGTATCATGTCCAACCATTTGTCAGATCGTACCGTTGTCAATCATCCAGATGATTTCCTCTATTATCTGATCCTCATCGTTGAAGTCAGGCTCATATTCCTTCTTCAGAGTCGCTCCGAACAGAGCGGCAAAAGCCTGATAGAACCTTGCCTTGAAATGTCCGGCAAAAGCATCTATCAGTTCATAACTGGTCTGATTGCACTCGCGGTCTATGAGCTTTATGAGCAGTTTTCCCTGAGCAAGCGTGCATTTGCGCATAACGGGATAATACTGTTCCCAGACTCCGTCTTCAACATCCTTTATATGCTTTTCGCGATCCTTTTCATCGGGCATGGCCTGCAGCATGAGATAGGTCTCGATAAGAATGCTCTTGATTTCCTGCGATATCGGATACATCTTGATGACGTTGCGCGTCAGCTTGTCATACTGCTTCTGCTGACGCTTGTTGGAATATGTCCGACGCCCGTATACGTTGACCTCCATGATCTCAAACGTCGGCACAGTATCGCCATTGATGACAGCATACTTTGCAACGTTGCTGTCCCTCCCGGGTTCGGCAACCTTGTTCTTTCTGTTGAATATGCCTGCCTCGGCATGGCCCGGCAACAGAAGAATGAATGCAAACGACAATAATATGGTTCTCAAGTCTATCATTTCAGCGCAAATTTACCAAATACCGCAACAAACACATACCTTTGCCCGCGTTATTTAATTTAAAGACCATGAAAAACTTCTGTATCTTATGCCTGGCAGCGGCATCATTACTGTCACAGATGCTTCATTCGCAGAATACAGGCCACATTGAAATTCCACTTAACAATAATGCGGACTCGTGGGAAAACGTGCTTGAGGAACTGCTTGACGGGAGTTTCCTGGATGATGAAAAACTCGAGCAGTTTGCTGTACAGTTGGAAGAACTGCATGACAATCCCATCAATATCAACCGCGCCACGCCGGGACAGCTGGGACAGCTGCAATTCCTTTCCGACCGTCAGATAGAGGAGATAAGTGCATATATCTACTTTCATGGGCCGATGCTCAGTCTTGGGGAACTCCAGCTTGTGGAAGGACTGGATTATGACACCAGACGACTGTTACGGCATTTCGTTACGGCAGGACCGGGACCTGAGAAACATGGAACCGTGAAAATGTCACAGGTTATGGATTATGCACGCCACGAACTGGTAAGCGGAATTGACATCCCCATGTACAGAAGAAACGGTTTCAGGTCACACAGCAGCGAAGAACTGGCCAGATATCCCAACCGCCAGTACCATGGCGGTCAGCTGGCCGGCTCCCTAAGATGGAACATGAACTGGAATGACCGCATACGGCTTGGTGTGACCGCACAGCATGATGCAGGTGAAAAATTCAGAATGCCGACAGGTTTTGACTTCATTTCCCCATACCTTTTCCTCAAGGACACGGGACCGTTCCGGACACTTGCATTAGGCCGGTTCAAAGCACAATACGGCTATGGCCTTCTGCTTGGAAATGCCTTTACAATGGGAGTGGGGACAATTTCTCCGAAAGGCATCTCTCAAGGAATAAAGCCGTATTCGTCGGCTTCTGAAAACGGATATTTTACGGGGGCTGGAGTTCAGATTGGAAATGACAGACTGGAACTGTCGGGCTTCATTTCTCACCAGAAGACCGATGCCTCGATTGCCGACAACGGAAGTATCAGGTCACTCAAGACCGATGGTTACCACCGTACACAGCTCGAGATAGAGCGCCGGCGCAACGTCACACAGTCCGATGCCGGCTTTTCCGCACAATATTCCAGTCAGGGCATTGAAATAGGCGCTACGGCACTGGCGGAACTGTTCTCCAGGCCATTCCCGACAAGCCGCTTCAGAGCTGGCATTTCAACGGATTATACGGTGAAAAGGACAGAATTTGCCTTTTGGGGAGAGACGGCGCAGGCATTTGTGACAGGAAAGGCAATGGGTTTTGCAACGCTTGACAATGTTCTGCTTCATCTTGAAAGATTCGGCGAACTTGGCTTTTCCGCCAGATATTACAGCCCAGGATATGAATCGCTGCATTCCGGAGCCATGTCCCAGTCAAAGGTTCAGAACGAATACGGACTGGGCGCTTCATGGACCGGAAAGTCAGGCAAAAGACAGGCCTCAGTGTCTGCCGATTTCTACGGTCACCCCCAGCCATGTTATGGTGCATCGGCCCCGTCGCATGGAATGCAGATCCGCGCCAGCTGGCAGACAAGTGATAAGGAATTGGGAAAATTCCTTGCAAATCTGAATTTCCGCTCAGTTCAGAAAGACTGCAAGGCTTCAGGAAGACTGGAATACAGGACGACCATACGGTTCAAATTCCGATACACGGGCAATCTGGCTCCCGGATGGTCTTGGCAGGGACAGACACTCCAGTCATTGTCAGTGTTCAAAGGAACGGAACCGTCATGGGGAAGGTCGGCAGGTCTTTCAATCAACAGAAGCGGTAATCAGAATAAAGGTAGAAAATGCTGCCTCGATGCAGACGTCGCCGCCTTCCTTTTCCGTACTGACAGTTTTGACAGCGCCATTTCATATTACGAGAAGGGAGCCCGATACCAATTCGGATTCATGAACCTTTCAGGCAACGGAACCCGACTGTCATCAATGGTAAGGCTACGGTTCCGGGATGGTCTTCAGGCAAGTCTCAAGGCATCGGGAACACTGTACTTTGACCGCGACTGCATAGGCGACGGAGCACAGAGAATAGATTCATCGCACAAGCAGGACATCGGACTCCAGATTGTCTGGAAGTTCCACAATGCCGATTTCCACTCCAAAAAGAAGGACTAATGACCGATTTTCAGTATTTTTGCGATTTCAAAAAGAAAATAAACAAACAAGTAAAATAAAAGATGGAGTACGATTTCAGACAGATTGAGAAAAAGTGGCACGAACTGTGGGCCCAGAGAGGCACATACAAAGTTGTCGAGGATCCTTCAAGACCCAAGTACTACGTATTGAACATGTTCCCTTACCCATCGGGAGCCGGACTGCATGTAGGACACCCGCTGGGATACATTGCAAGCGACATCTATGCCCGCTACAAGCGTCAGTGCGGCTTCAACGTGCTGAACCCGATGGGCTACGACGCATACGGTCTGCCTGCCGAACAATATGCCATCCAGACAGGACAGCACCCGGCCGTCACAACAGAGAAGAACATTGCACGTTATCGTGAGCAACTTGACAAGATAGGGTTCTCGTTTGACTGGGACCGCGAGGTACGCACATGCGAACCGGGCTATTACCATTGGACACAGTGGGCATTCCAGAAAATGTTCAACTCATACTACTGCAACAAGTGCCAGTCGGCCCAACCCATAAGTCAGCTGATCGAACATTTCGAGAAGCAGGGAACATCGGGTCTTGACGTGGCCCAGAGCGAGGAACTTTCCTTCTCACCCGCACAGTGGAACGCCATGGACGAAAAAGAGAAGTCCGATGTCCTTATGAACTACCGCATTGCCTACCAGGGCGAGACCATGGTCAACTGGTGCGCAGGTCTGGGAACAGTTCTTGCAAACGATGAAGTCGTGGAAGGCGTTTCCGTACGCGGAGGGTTCCCCGTGGAACAGAAGAAGATGCGCCAGTGGTGTCTCAGGGTTTCTGCCTACGCACAGCGCCTGCTTGACGGTCTGGATACAATTGACTGGTCAGAATCCATCAAGGAAACCCAACGTAACTGGATCGGACGCTCAGAAGGTACTGAAATGCAGTTCAAGGTCAAGGACAGCGACCTGGAATTCACCATATTCACCACCCGTGCCGACACGATCTTCGGTGTCACCTTCATGGTTCTGGCTCCTGAAAGCGAACTGGTTCCACAACTCACCACAGCCGCACAGAAACCCGAAGTCGATGCTTACGTTGCAGCCGTAAAGAAGCGTACCGAACGCGAACGTATTGCTGACCGCCGCGTTACCGGCGTGTTCAGCGGCAGCTACGCCATTAACCCGCTCACCGGCGAAGATGTTCCTGTATGGATAAGCGACTATGTACTGGCCGGTTATGGAACAGGTGCTATCATGGCCGTTCCGGCACATGACAGCCGCGACTATGCGTTTGCCAAGCATTTCGGTCTTGAGATCCGCCCGCTCATTGAGGGTTGTGACGTCAGCGAAGAAAGCTTTGACGCCAAGGAAGGCATCATGATGAATTCAGCCAACAGCGAACTTAACCTGAACGGCCTTACCGTAAAGGAAAGCATAGCTGCCACCAAGAGATACGTTACAGCAAAGGGCATTGGCCGTGTAAAGGTCAACTACCGCCTGCGTGACGCCATATTCAGCCGTCAGCGCTATTGGGGCGAGCCATTCCCTGTCTATTACAGAAACGGAATCCCAACCATGCTCCCTGAAGAGTGTCTGCCTCTGCAGCTTCCTGAAATCAAGGATTACAAGCCTACCGAAAGCGGCGAACCGCCACTCGGACATGCCACCGAATGGGCTTTCGACACCGTATCGAAGAAGGTTGTCAGCAAATCGCTCATTGACAATGTCAGCGTATTCCCGCTTGAGCTCAACACCATGCCCGGATTTGCGGGTTCATCGGCCTACTACCTGCGCTACATGGATCCTCACAACTCCAATGCTCTTGTCAGCAGGGAAGCCGATGAATACTGGAAGTGCGTTGACCTCTATCTGGGCGGCTCGGAACATGCTACAGGACATCTTATATATTCACGCTTCTGGAACAAGTTCCTTAAGGATCTGGGCGTAAGCACCGTTGAAGAACCGTTTGCCAAGCTCATCAACCAGGGAATGATACAGGGTCGCAGCAATTTCGTCTACCGTATCAAGGATACCAATACATTCGTTTCACTGGGTCTCAAGGACCAGTATGACACTACCCCCATACATGTCGATGTCAACATTGTAAGCGGCGATGTCCTTGATGTCGAGGCCTTCAAGGCATGGCGTCCTGAATACGAGACTGCCGATTTCATTCTTGAGGACGGCAAGTACGTCTGCGGATGGGCAGTCGAGAAGATGTCAAAATCAATGTTCAACGTGGTCAACCCTGACGTCATCATTGAAAAATACGGAGCCGATACCCTGCGCATGTACGAGATGTTCCTTGGACCGCTTGAGCAGTCAAAGCCATGGGATACCAACGGCATTGACGGCTGTCACCGTTTCATCCGCAAGATGTGGAACATGTTCACCGACCGTGAAGGCAAGCTGTGCCTGAGTGATGACGCCCCATCGAAAGACGAGCTCAAGTCCATCCACAAACTCATCAAAAAGGTTACCGAAGACATTGAGAACTTCTCATTCAACACGTCAGTCAGTGCATTCATGATCTGCGTGAACGAGCTCTCAGGACTCAAGTGTAACAAGAAGGCTGTGCTTTCAGACCTCGTGAAACTCATTGCTCCGTTCGCTCCTCACATTGCAGAGGAACTCTGGGAAATGACAGGAGGCGAGGGAAGTGTCTGTGATGCGGCATGGCCAAAGTTCAACGAAGACTATCTGAAGGAAGACAGTGTAACTTATTCCATCTCATTCAACGGAAAGACACGTTTCACCATGGACTTTGCCGCTGACATGGATGCCAAGGCCATCGAGACCGATGTCCTTGCCAATGAAAAGACCCAAAGTTACATCGAAGGCAAGACCATCCGTAAGGTCATTGTCGTTCCCCGCAAGATTGTCAACATTGTAATAGGATAAGACATGAAACTGGTCTTCGCCACAAATAACGCACATAAGCTGGACGAGGTACGTCAGATTCTGGGTCCGGGCTTTGAAGTCATCTCACTTGCGGAACTGGGATGTCATGAAGACATACCAGAAACTGCAGATACCTTTCAGGGAAATGCCCTTCAGAAGGCACACTGGGTCAAGGAACATTATGGCGTTGACTGTTTTGCCGATGATACAGGACTTGAGGTGACTGCTCTTGGAGGAGCACCCGGTGTCCATTCTGCCCGCTATGCCGGTGATCATGATTCTGAGGCGAACATCGACAAACTGCTGCACGAACTTGAAAAAAAGTCGGACCGCAGCGCACAATTCCGCACGGTTATCGCGTTATTGCTTCAGGAC
This sequence comes from Bacteroidaceae bacterium, assembly GCA_024398615.1. GTDB lineage: Bacteria > Bacteroidota > Bacteroidia > Bacteroidales > Bacteroidaceae > Colenecus. The sequence goes on along the minus strand of JAKSIU010000003.1, from coordinate 50,909 downwards.
AGGGAACTTCTGTTTGAAGGAATCGTCAAAGGACACATTTCAACTGAAAGACACGGTCATGGAGGATTCGGCTACGATCCTGTTTTCGTGCCTGAAGGTTTTGATGAGTCTTTCTCGGAAATGGGTCCTGAAAACAAGAACCTGATAAGTCACAGGGGCAGGGCGGTTGGAAAGCTTGCCGATTATCTGAAAAGTTTATGATACAGACAGCAAATAGAAAAGGAGCATGGGTTGTACTGGTTGCAGCCATGCTCCTTTTGTCATTTTCAAATGTCATTGCCGCAACCATTCCAATTTCAAAATGGAAAATGATGCCGGCATACGGTAATGCGACAAAGGTCTTGAAAGCATTTGACCGCATCTACGTTCTGAATGACGGCTCACTTTACTGCTGCGTTGAAAACGAATTCGGCGCTGAAATCCATACCTACAACAAGAATGGAGGATTATCGGATGTGAACATAGCCGATATTGCCTTCTGTGAAAAGGAAAACACTCTTGTTCTGGTATATGCAAACGGTAATATTGACCTGCTTGAAAATCCCGATGAAATGGTCAATTGTCCTGATATCATTCTAGGAAATCCAGGTAACATCAATATTGGCAGGATGTATATTGACAATTCACTTGCCTACATTCCCATCGGTGCAGGATTGGTGACATTCGATATTGCAAAGAAGGAAATCAGAGGATTCTACCGTTTTACATCGGCCGTCAATGCGGTCACAGTTCTTGACAATTCAATCTATTGTGCCGTTACCGACTCCATAATGACAGCACCTGAAGACTGTAATCTGCTGGATCCGGTAAACTGGAAGACTGTGGCCCGGGCCAATTTTACGGGACTTGTTTCCTTTCAGAATGAAATACTGGCATGTTCAGCGCTGAACAAGGTATATAAAATCAATACCAGAACAGGAGCATGGCCCAAATTTCTTGATAATCTCAACGCAATGCCGAATGTAGACAATTCTGTCATGTTCGTATGCAGAGACAGCATGATTGATATATATCATAATTTTGACAGCATTGTGTCATACAAAATGGAATATCCATCAGAATATGCCATAATAAGTGATGGCAACTGTTATACTGCCAATGGTCTATATGGAATAAGCAGATATTCATTTGATGAAAAGGACAATCTTTCATTGTCTGCCCATTATCCGGCACCGAATGGTCCGCGTAGGAATGCTTTCCACTACATAACATGGCCTGAACCTGGAAAAATGCTTGCAATATCCGGCTGTCAGAACTATCAGGGAATAGAATGGCCAGGTACCGTCATGGAGTATGAAAATGACAAATGGAGCTTTTATGATGATAATATCCAACAAATTACTGGCCATAAATACATAGATCTCACTGAAGCCGTTCAAGATCCTGATAACCCTTCAAGAGTATTTGCAGGTTCGGCCAGACAAGGCCTTTATGAGTTTGACAATGGAAAATTTGTCAAAAACCATACATGGGATAATAGTGGTCTTACAAGTATTCTCGATCATCATCAGTATGATTTTGTAAGTGTCAGCAGTCTCATGTTCGACAAGTCAGGAAATCTTTGGATGACCAACAACGAAGTTGATACAATAATAAAGGTTCTTAAAGCTGACGGTTCATGGAAAGGACTCTACTATCCTGAAATAGCAGGTATTCCTACATTCAAACAAATGAAACAGGACAACAATGGAGTAATCTGGATCAATTCTTCCCGTGGCCTCAGACCAGGTATTGTTGCTTTGGATTATGGAAATACCATTGACAATCAGAAAGACGATATCATCAGATATTCAGGTTCCATATTCACCAATCAGGATGGTAAATCTGAAGATATATATGATCTCTTCTGTTATGAATTCGATATTGACGGCAAGATGTGGTTATGTACTAATCGCGGAATATTCGTTCTGCCCAATCCATCGGACTTTTTGACTGACCATTCACCTGTATTTGAAAGAATAAAAATCAATAAAAATGATGGTAGTGGATTGGCTGACTACCTGTTTGAAGGTGTAATGACTACAGCAATCCATATTGATGAAGGAAACCGTAAATGGATAGGTACCATGGATAATGGTGTATATCTTTTAAGTGAAGACGGTACACGTACTTTAGAACATTTTACTGTAGATAACAGCAGCCTTCCAAGTAACAATATTCTTTTCATCAGTGAAGATGCACTTAATGGTTCACTATTTTTCGCTACAGATCTTGGACTTGTTCAATATGGAGGTCAGGCCAGACAAGCGGAAATGACACTGCAAAAGGAAAATATGACCGTCTATCCTAACCCTGTCATAGGTGAACGAGATGAATATGTTACAATAACAGGATTGACACAAGACTGTATTGTAAAATTCACAGATTCAAAAGGACATCTTGTATTTCAGGCTGAAGCATTGGGAGGAAGTTTAAGCTGGAACTTGAAAGACTTTAACGGAAATGAAATTTCTTCAGGCGTCTATCATGCAATAGCAACCGATGGAAACATCTCAAAAACTGTCAGTATCACTGTCATAAGATAAGTATATGATTGTTTTTAATAGTTCTTTTCATTATTGATTCTTATAGACGGTTGATAATGTTTATAACTTTTTGAAAACGGTGATACAGATACTTGTGGAGGGTTTTTTTACATTTAATATGTGTTGATATCATGTTTGTAAAACATATATAAATAATTGTGTTTTGAACAGTAGGATTATGGAAATCCGATTATATGGAATCAAGGTTTTAAAAAGCAATTTTATTATTCACTTTTTATGATTGAGTTTTCAACAAAGCATTTTTATTTTATACACAGTCAGACAGTTTTTATCAACAATGTTTTCAACAGAAAGTAATAAGCTGATGAAAAAACTTGAAATAGAGGAAATGGGCAGAATGGACTGTGAACAGTTCAGAAACAGTAGGAAAATGCCTTTAGTCATAGTTTTGGATAACGTTCGCAGTATTTATAATATAGGTTCGGTATTCCGTACAGCCGATGCATTCCGTATATCTGAAATAATCCTTTGTGGAATTACTGCAACTCCTGACAACTGTAATGTGGAAATCCATAAGACAGCTCTGGGAGCTGAAGAAACTGTCAAATGGAAATATTGCAGTTCAACTTTGGATGCGGTAATCAGTTTAAAGTCCGATGGATATAAGATAGTTTCTCTTGAGCAGGTTCATGAAAGCATAAAACTTGATGATTTCACTGCTGAGAGTGATAAGAAATATTGCCTTGTACTTGGTAACGAAGTACATGGTGTTGATCAGTCAGTAGTTGATATCAGCGATTTTTCACTTGAAATACCGCAGTACGGTACAAAACATTCTTTGAATGTATCAGTAAGCGCGGGAATTGCCATGTGGGAATTCGCCAAATCACTGTCAAAACTGCTGTAATATTCTTTAGTGTGCTTCAAGCCAATTGTCACCCCATCCGTAATCGGCAATAAGAGGTATTGACATAGGCCAGGCTGACTGCATCTCTTCAATGACAATTTTCTGAACTTTCAATTCTTCACCTTCAACCACACTGAAGTTCAGTTCATCATGGACTTGAAGAATCATCTTTGACTTGATTCCTTCTCGTTTGAAACGCTCGTATATGGCTATCATGGCTTTCTTGATTATATCGGCAGCGCTACCCTGAATAGGAGCATTGATGGCATTGCGTTCGGCAAATCCACGTACAGTGGCATTATGTGAAAGAATATCGGGAAGATAACGTTTACGTCCTGTCAAAGTAGTGATGAAACCGTTTTCCCGTGCTTTCCCAATAGCCATATCCATATATTTCCGGACTCCGCTATATGTGATGAAATAGTTGTCAATAAGCTGTTTGGCTTCAGTTCTGCTGACTCCCATCCTACTGGCCAAACCAAAGGCCGATATACCATAGATAATGCCGAAATTGGCAGTTTTGGCACGACTGCGTTCCTGTTTAGTTACTTCTTCAACAGGTTTCTTGAATACTTTGGCAGCTGTTGCGGTGTGAATGTCGTTACCGTTCCTGAAATCTTCAATCATTTCCTTATCACCGCTCAGATGAGCCATGATACGCAGTTCAATCTGTGAATAGTCAGCACTGAAGAACTTGCATCCCGGTTCCGGAATGAATGCTTTCCTGACTTCCTTTCCGTCTTCATCCCTGACAGGAATATTCTGCAGATTGGGATTGCTGGAACTCAATCGGCCTGTAGCGGTAACAGTCTGATTGAACGAAGTATGAATATGTCCTGTTCTGGAGTTGACCAGTTCAGGAAGAGCGTCAACGTATGTACCGCATAGTTTCCTGAGTCCGCGGTATTTCAGAATAAGATCAACAATAGGATTATCCGCACGCAGAGTTTCAAGAACTTCTTCGCTTGTAACATATTGTCCGGTTTTGGTTTTCTTGGGTTTGTCAGTGATATGCATTCTTTCAAACAGGATTTCTCCGACCTGTTTGGGAGACAGTATGTTGAAACTTGTTCCAGCCAGTTCAAAAATCTGATTTTCCAGAATCTGCATCCGTTTGGTAAATAATGCCGATGTTTCCTTAAGTGATTCCGGATCAATGCATACTCCGTTTCTTTCCATGTATGCCAATACTGGAACCAAAGGCATTTCAATTTCCTTAAACGGTTTCAGTGTCCCGTCTTTCTCGAGTTCCTTTTCAAGAACATCCTTCAGTTGCAGAGTAATGTCAGCATCTTCACATGCGTATTCGTAAACGTTGCGCGGATCAAGATCGGCCATGTTCTTCTGGTTACGTCCCTTTTCTCCAATAAGCTGTTCAATCCTTACAGTCCTGTAACCGAGATAGATTTCAGCAAGGTAGTCCATGTTGTGTCTGAGTTCGGGTTGCAGCACATAATGCGCAACCATAGTGTCGAACATGGGACCTTGAACTTCTATTCCGTAATTTGAAAGAACAAGAATGTCATATTTGAGATTCTGTCCAATTTTCAAAGTATTGGGATTTTCAAGGACCGGCCTGAAAATTTCCAGTTTTTTCTTCTTCTCCTCTTCACTTCCCACAAGACTTATGTACCAGGCCTGATTTTTTCTGATGGAAAAACTTATTCCAACGATTTTTGCGTCAATCGGGTCAGTTCCCGTGGTCTCAGTGTCAAAACAGATATGGTCGCTTGTCAGAAGTTTTCCATAAAGAGCGATGTAATCAGCTTCATTATCAATAAGTTGGTATTCATGTTCAACGCTCTTTAGGTCCTTGAGATTTGAAATTTCATTTTCTTCCTGTATGGTGATAGGGTTTTCGTCAAACAGACTGGCCATAAAAGGCTGGTTGAACAGATCCGGTTGGACTGTTTTCGGCTTTTCTTTCTGCGTCGAAGGTTTTTCCGTGTTCACCGGATTTTCATTTCTCCGTCTGGAGAGAGAACGGAATTCCAATTCCTGAAAAAGTGATGAAAGTTTTTCCTCGTCAGGATTCTGGCGTTTCAGTTCGTTCATGTCAAGATCGACCGGGACATCGGTCCTTATGGTGGCAAGCATCCGGCTGAATTCGATCAGTTCCTTTCCCTTTTCAACTTTGTCCTTCAATGCCCCTTTGAGTTTGTCGGTGTTTGCCAGAAGTCCGTCAATTCCTCCGAATTCGCAAATCAGCTTAATGGCTGTCTTTTCTCCAACGCCGGGACATCCTGGAATATTGTCAGAACTGTCACCCATGAGCCCGAGCATGTCAATGACCTGGGCGGTTGACTGAAGCCCGTATTTCTCCAACACTTGCGGAATGCCCAGAATATCATACCCTTTGTCTCCGTATCTCGGCTTATATATAAGCGATGTATCGCTGACCAGCTGGCAGTAATCCTTGTCAGGAGTCATCATATAGGTAATGATACCGCCGGCAGCATCGGCCTTGTGTGCCAGAGTGCCTATCACGTCATCGGCCTCAAAGCCTGGGACTTCGAATATCTTGATGTTGTATGCCTGGAGAAGTTCCTTGATAATGGGAACAGCCTTGCGTATGTCCTCGGGTGTTTCTTCTCTCTGTGCCTTGTATTCCTTGTACAGTTCATGACGGAAGGTTCCGCCTTTCGGGTCGAAAGCCACTGCTATATGTGACGGATTCTCCTTTGAGAGAATTTCCTCAAGTGTATTCACGAATCCCAGGATAGCGCTGGTGTTCAATCCCTTTGAATTTATTCTGGGATTTTTGAGAAAGGCGTAGTATGACCTGAAAATAAGTGCGTAAGCGTCAATCAGAAACAGTTTTTCCATTTGATAAGGCATTGTTACAGACCCAAAAGTACAAAAATGCTCCCCATTTATAGTCCTTTTTTGCTATTTTTGCGCCCGTAAGGAACAGAGACAATTACTAATGGACTATCTGAGTACTATTCTCAAACCCATACAGCGGGAATTTGATGAATTCAAGGCGCATTATTCGGGTCTTTTTTCATCGTCCGATTCTCAGATAGACACCCTTCTCAAATTTCTTCTTGAACGCAAGGGCAAATCCATGCGTCCTATCCTTGTGCTTCTGGTAGCCGCCTGTTCAGGCAAGGTCTGCAGGAGCATTTATAATCTTGCTTCATCAGTAGAACTCCTTCATCAGGGTAGTCTTATACATGATGACGTGGTTGACGAGAGTGCCATGCGCCGTGGAAAACCATCGGTCAATCAGGTTTTTGACAACAGGATGGCTGTTCTTCTTGGAGACTACGTGGTTTCTCAGGCATTGCAGCAGATTACAGCTACAGGCCATCTGGGTTGTCTTGACGAGATTTCAAAACTCATAGGCACCCTGTCACATGGTGAAATAATCCAGATTTCAGCTCTCGATTCTCAGGAACTGTCAGAGCAGACATATTTTGAAATCATTTCAAAGAAAACGGCCTATCTCTTCTCTGTCAGTGCAAAACTGTCAGCCATATTGAGCGGTTTTTCAGAGTCCGATGCCGATGCCTTTACCGTCTATGCCTACAATGCCGGTCTTTGTTTCCAGATTATGGATGACATCCTGGATTATCACCCGAGCAAGGAAACAGGCAAACCGCACGGAAATGATCTGAGAGAAGGAAAGTTCACGCTTCCTTCAATTTATGCCCTTTCACACAGCGAACGTGACTGGAGCAGTCAGATAAGGTCAATCCGTTCCCTTTCAGCAAGCTCTCAGGTAATGGAAGAAGTGACGGAATACACGATTTCACATGGTGGAATCGAATACTCCGTCAATAAGATGGCTGAACTCAAACAGCTTGCCATGAATGCTCTGCCAGCGGGTCTTCCGTCAGAATTGCGTTCCGCCTTCCAGTCTTATCTGGATCTGATCACTGACAGAATCTTCTAGTCAGAAGAGTCCTGATCACAGACTCGTTGGCTCGCCAAGAATGTCAGACAGCAGGTTGTCTGCAAGACTTGAGGCACCTATGCGGAACAGCTTGTTGTTGAGCCAATCCTTTCCAAGAACGTTCTTCACAATGGTCCAGTAGAGAACTGCCTGTGAGGTCTGTCTGATGCCACCGGCAGCTTTGATACCTACCTTTCTGCCAGTAACGGCGGCATATTCCTTGATTGCCAGACACATTGTACAGAATGACTTGGGATCAGCTCCCGGGACCTCCTTTCCGGTAGAGGTCTTAATGAAATCAGCTCCGGAGTACATTGCAACTATGGCTGCCTTCTTAACATTGTCAAGGGTCTTGAGAGCACCTGTCTCAAGAATGACTTTCAGGGTGTTTTCGCCGCAGAATTCCTTTATTTCATCGGTGTCCTGACTGACTGTCTCAAAGTCTCCGTTCAGAATCAGTCCCGGATTCTGGACAATGTCAATCTCGGTGGCACCGTCATGAATGGCAAGGCCTACTTCGGCAATCTTCACTTCCTGGAAGGTCTGTGCGCTTGGGAAACCCGCAGCAACACTGCATACGTTCACGCTCTCTACCTCAAGGGAGCGGCTTACCAGTCCGGCATAGCAGGGATATGTGCAGATAGACGCAACGCTTGGCAGATCAGGGTATTTCTCTTCGAATCCGTTCACCTTTTCAACAAGTGCGAGAATGCTGTCCTCAGTATCGGTGCATGTCAGTGAAGTCAGATCAATCAGTGAGAAAATGCGTTTCAGGTTCTCTGAATTCATTTCATTGACACTGTCCTTGGCCGCTTTTTCGAGTATGGATTCGACAAGATGCTCATCGACCTCCATATTGTACTTTGCAAATGCTTCGCTGCTGCGGCTGATACGCGGCTGAGCCTCAAGACGGGCGTCAAGTTCGCCCATAACGTCGTTATTCTCCATATTATTCCTTTTTGTTGAACCAATCATATATTACTTTGGCCTTTGAAGGGCCGATGCACTGTTCCAGATCCTGCTGTGATGTCTGGGCAATGCGTTTCACACTCTTGAAAGTCTTGATGAGCAGAGTTGCAGTAGTATCTCCAATTCCCGGTATTTCAAGCAATTGTGACGAAATCTGAGCCTTGCTGCGTTTGTTCTTGTGGAATGTAATGGCAAAACGGTGAACCTCGTCCTGCATCTGCTCCAGCAGACGGAACAGTTCACTGTCCGGCTTGATTCCAACCTGATCACCTGTTCTTGCCGATATCAGTCCCTCTGTTCGGTGTCTGGAGTTCTTGACCAGTCCTGCTATTTCAGGTCTGATTCCAAGTGCATCGGCAACCTGTATGGCTATTGACATCTGGCCTTTTCCACCGTCAACCAGAACCAGGTCAGGCAACGTTCCGCCTTCCTCGACAAGTCGTGTCCATCGGCGTGTAAGAACTTCATCCATCGATGCGTAATCATCACCTCCGACACCGCTTTTAATGTTATACAGACGGTATTCCTTCTTGTTCGGTTTGCCGCCCTCATACACAACGCAAGCGGCGACGGCGTTTGTTCCCTGAAGATGTGAGTTGTCAAAGCACTCTATTCGCATGGGAATCTTCTCCATTCCAAGTTGTGAGCCCAACTCTTTCATAAGGCGTACGTGCTTCTGCTCCGGATTAAGCTTGTCGCTGCGTTTCAGACGGTCTGCACGGTACTGTTTGACGTTCAGCCATGACAGCTCCAGCAGTTTGCGCTTCTCACCGCGCTGTGGAACCGTCCATGTAACGCCGGTCATTTCAGTCTGCGGCTGGAACGGGACAATTATCTCGCGGGCAGTGCTTTTGTACCTTGAACGCATTTCCACTATACCCATCATGAGCATGTCTTCCAGCGTCTCATCCATACGCCGTTTGTATTCAAACGTAAAGGCCTGGTTAATGCAACCGCCCGATACATGCATGTAGTTCAGGAACACAGCACTCTCGTCCTCATCAACACTATAGACATCAACATTGTCCAGTCCGGTGTCAACCACACGGCTTTTTTCCGAGAACTCCTGAATAATGTCATACCTGTCCTTCAGCTCCTGCGCCTTCTCGAATTCAAGCTTTGCGGCATGCTGCCTTATTGCATCCATGAGCCTGTGACTCAGCTGAGTTGCCCTTCCTTTCAGAATTTCCCTTATTTCGTCAATCTGTTCAAGATACTCCTGTCTTGACTGGGCTCCGATGCATGGTGCCAGACATTTGTGGATGTGATAGTCCAGGCAGACCTTGTATTTCCCGTTTTCTACAGACTCCTGGGTAATAGGGAACCGGCATGTCCTGACATGATAAGCCTTGGAAATCAGGTCCAGCAGCCCTGTCACGGTTCCGACATGGCTGTATGGTCCGTAATATTCGCTGCCGTTCCTTACAATGTTGCGTGTTTTGAATACGCGGGGAAACTCTTCTTTGGTAATGCAGATGGAAGGGTAGGTCTTGTCATCCTTGAGCAGAATGTTATACCGTGGCTTATAGCGCTTTATCAGGTTGTTTTCAAGGAGGAGGGCATCCCACTCGGTCTCAACCACCAGATATTTCAGATCCCAGATGTGACTGACAAGCAGTCTTGTCTTTGCCGTCTGGCCTTCACGCAGGAAGTATGAACTTACCCTGCGCTTCAGATTCTTTGCCTTTCCTACATATATTACAGTCCCTTTCTCATCAAGATACTGATAGCATCCGGGCTTCTCGGGCAGATTCTGCACGATTGGCCTTATGTGATTCTCGTATGCTTCAGTAACCTTCAAAATGACTGCTTTTATTCGATTCCGTCAAATTCGTCGATAGCTATGAAGCTGTCTACCTGACAGTCTGCAGGGAATTTTTCCCTTGAATGGAAGTTGGTAAGCTCAATGATGCAGTTTACGTATACCTTCTTGGGGTTGAAGCTGCTGACAAGCTTCTCCGATGCCACCAGAGTGCCTCCGGTTGCCAGGAGGTCGTCATGAATCAGGACTACATCGTCAGGAGTAATGGAATCCTTGTGCATTTCAATGCGGTCAAAGCCATATTCCTTCTTATATTCAATGCTGACTTTCTCGTATGGCAGCTTTCCGGGTTTTCTGATGGGAATAAAGCCTGCGTTCAGCTTGTATGCAAGAGCTGCGCCTACAATGAATCCGCGTGATTCGACACCACAGACTTTTGTAATGCCCTTATCCTTGTACTCGTCGTAGAGGGCTTCAACGATTTCGGCCAGATCGGCCTTGTTCATGAACCATGAAGTTACGTCCTTGAACTGGACCCCTTTCATTGGGTAATCCGGAATGTTTCTCAGATTCTTGATTAATGACTGCTTGCTCATATCTGTTTTGTTTTTAATTGTTTCACGTGGAACACTTTCCTTTTCGGTGGTCTTTTGCCGGAAATCATCTGTTCATGAGAACCAGCAGGACGTTGATATCACTGGGCGACACTCCAGGTATGCGGCTTGCCTGAGCCAGCGTTTCCGGGTCGTGGGCTGTCAGTTTCTGGCGGCACTCGGTCGAAAGGGACTGGATGGAACTGTAGTCAAACCGGCCCTGGATGCGGATGTCTTCCAGCCGCTTCATCTTTCCGGCTATCTGGCGTTCGCGGTCAATATAACCGCTGTATTTCATCTGTATTTCAGCCGCTTCGATTATCTCTTCCTTGCGTGGGTCGTGTATCCTGTCAAGTCTTGTCTTTAAGGCCGATATGTGTTCGGCAAGATTGAGCAGACCAATCTGAGGCCTCTCAATAAGGTCCTTGATACGGCATCCCTGACGTAGCGGCGTGGTGCCCATAAGTTCAAGCGAGGGGTTGATGAGCGCCGGTTTGACGGCAAAGCCTGCACAGAATTCCAGAAGACTTTCAATTTCGCGGCGCTTGGTACACATTGCTTCGAAGCGTTCGCTTGTGGCCAGTCCGGCCTGGTACGAGCGCCCTGTGAGGCGCAGGTCGGCATCGTCCTGACGCAACAGTATCCGGTATTCGGCACGCGATGTGAACATGCGGTACGGTTCATCGACCCCCTTGGTGATAAGGTCATCCACCAGCACTCCGATATAGGATTCGTCGCGGCCCATTGTGAACGGTGTGCCGCCATGGCAGGCAATGTGTGCGTTCATGCCTGCCAGTATTCCCTGACCGCCTGCTTCCTCATATCCGGTTGTGCCGTTGACCTGGCCTGCCATGAACAGGTTTCTGATGACTTTTGACTCCAGCTTGCTGTCAAGTTGGGTGGGGTCGAAATAGTCATATTCTATTGCGTATCCCGGACGATATACGGCAAGGTCACGGAATGCGGGAATCTCCTTCAGAGCGCGTATCTGGATGTCCATGGGCATGGATGACGAAAAGCCGTTAAGGTACATTTCGTTCGTCTCCTGTCCTTCTGGCTCAAGGAAAAGCTGGTGCTGTTCGCGGTCCGGGAAAGTGACCAGCTTGGTCTCTATGCTGGGGCAGTATCGCGGTCCTATGCTTTTTATCTGGCCGTTGTAGAGCGGCGAATCGGGCAGTCCGGAACGTAGGATCTCATGCACCTTTTCGTTCGTATAGCATGTCCAGCAACACATCTGGTTGAGGTGTCTTTCGCTGTTCATGAATGAGAAACGGTGGAAATCATTCTCGCCGTCCTGCCGTTCCATCTCTTCAAAGTGGACACTGCGACGGTCTATGCGGACCGGAGTTCCCGTCTTCATGCGTCCGGTACGGATGCCGTGTCTGGCAATGGATTCCGTCAGTCCGTACGATGCCGGTTCGGCTATGCGTCCGCCTTTGATCTGGCATCGGCCTACGTGAATGAGGCCGTTCAGGAATGTGCCTGCTGTAAGAACCACGCATTTGCATTGGAAGGTTGCGCCGAGTTGGGTCTTCAGTCCGGTAACCTGTCCGTCAGCGACCAGAAGCTCGGTCACCATGTCCTGCCAGATATGCAGATTCTCTTGATTTTCAAGCACTTCGCGCCATGCCCAGATGAATTTGCCGCGGTCGCACTGGGCTCTGGGACTCCACATGGCAGGGCCTTTTGAGCGGTTAAGCATCCGGAACTGGATCGAACAGCGGTCCGTAACCAGACCCATGTGTCCGCCTAAAGCATCAATCTCCCTGACTATCTGTCCTTTGGCAATTCCACCAATGGCCGGATTGCAGCTCATCTGCCCAATCTTGTTCATGTCAATGGTAATGAGACAGGTCTTTGAACCCATCCGGGCGGCTGCAGCAGCGGCCTCACATCCGGCATGACCGGCACCAATGACTATGACATCATATTTGAAATCCATACAAGCCTCAAAGTTAGTGCAAAAAATGTTTTGCCCAACTCTTTATCGGAGGCTCTTTCATTTTACCTATTTATTGGGTGTGTGAGTGCAAGGCTTTGACGGGAAATGAGTATATTTGCAGACCTTTGGAAAATCATACAATTTCAATAACAAATAAACTTTTAAAAATTATGTGGTTAACTGATTCATCAATCGGAAGAAAAGTGGTGATGAGCGTCACAGGTGGTGCTCTCATCTTTTTCCTGACTTTCCACATGGCAATGAACTGCGTCGCACTGTTCTCGGGCGAGGCATACAATGCCGTGTGCGAGTTTCTTGGTGCCAACTGGTATGCTCTGGTAGGTACTGTCGGCCTGGCTATTCTGGTAGCCCTTCATTTCATCTACGCCATCTGGCTTACCCTTCAGAACCGCAAGGCACGCGGCTCACAGAGGTATGCCGTAACAGAAAAGCCCAAGAATGTGGAATGGGCATCACAGAACATGCTGGTTCTGGGTCTTATCGTAGTTCTGGGACTGGGTCTTCATCTGGCCAACTTCTGGTCAAAGATGCAGCTTCAGGAAATCATGGGCACACAGGCAATGATCAATGGAACCGCTGTGGCACCTACTGACGGCGCAGCCCTCATTGCATGGAACTTCTCACATCCGGTAATCGTTATCCTTTACATAATCTGGCTTGCAGCCCTGTGGTTCCATCTTTCACACGGATTCTGGAGCGCTCTGCAGACACTTGGCTGGAACGGCAAGACATGGTTCTGCCGCTGGAAGGTCATAGGTAACATTTATGTCACACTGCTCATCCTCGGATTCATTGCAGTAGTTCTGACATTCTTCATCAAGAGTCTTTAATTCATTTTAGCAAGTAATCATGGCTACAATAGATTCAAAAATCCCCGAAGGCCCGTTGGCTGAAAAATGGTCCAACTATAAGGCTCATCAGAAACTTGTCAACCCTGCAAACAAGCGCAAGCTTGACATCATAGTGGTAGGTTCAGGTCTGGCCGGCGCATCGGCTGCCGCAACACTTGGCGATCTGGGTTTCAAGGTAAAGTGCTTCTGCATACAGGATTCACCGCGTCGTGCCCATTCAATCGCAGCTCAGGGCGGTATCAATGCAGCAAAGAACTACCAGAACGACGGTGACTCTGTATACCGTCTTTTCTACGATACAATCAAGGGCGGTGACTACCGTTCACGCGAGGCCAACGTATATCGTCTGGCAGAAGTATCGAACAACATCATTGACCAGTGTGTCGCACAGGGCGTTCCCTTTGCACGTGAATACGGTGGAACACTTGCCAACCGTTCATTCGGCGGTGCTCAGGTATCGCGTACGTTCTATGCCCGCGGTCAAACCGGACAGCAGCTGCTTCTTGGTGCATATTCAGCACTGAGCTATCAGGTAAAGCAGGGCAATGTAGAACTGTTCACACGTTGCGAGATGCTTGACCTGGTGATGATCAAGGATGCCGATGGTAAGGAGCGTGCACGCGGTATCATCTACCGTGACCTTGTAACAGGCGAAATCAAGCGCTGCTCAGCCCACGCAGTAGTAATAGGTACCGGAGGTTACGGTAACACATACTTCCTGTCAACAAACGCCATGGCCAGCAACGGTTCAGCTGCAATGCAGTGCTACCGCAAGGGTGCATGGTTTGCAAACCCCGCTTTCGCACAGATTCACCCCACATGTATTCCGGTACACGGAGACAAGCAGTCAAAGCTGACCCTGATGTCAGAATCCCTGCGTAATGACGGTCGTATCTGGGTTCCCAAGAAACTTGAGGATGCAAAGAAGCTTCAGGCCGGAACACTGAATCCTAATGACATACCTGACGAGGACCGTGACTTCTATCTGGAGCGCCGCTATCCGGCATTCGGTAACCTGGTTCCGCGTGACGTGGCTTCACGTGCCGCCAAGGAGCGCTGCGACAAGGGCTATGGTGTAAACAACACCGGTTTGGCCGTATTCCTTGACTTCAAGTACGCCATCCAGCGTCTTGGCAAGCAGGCAGTCGCAGACAAGTACGGCAATCTGTTCGATATGTATGAGGAAATCACTGACGTGAATCCATACGAGAATCCTATGATGATTTTCCCGGCTATCCACTACACAATGGGTGGTATCTGGGTTGACTATGAACTCCAGACCTCTATCCCCGGTCTGTTCGCAATCGGTGAGTGCAACTTCTCGGATCATGGAGCTAACCGTCTGGGTGCATCGGCCCTTATGCAGGGTCTTGCTGACGGATATTTCGTTCTGCCTTACACCATCCAGAACTATCTGTCAGACCAGATTCAGGTTCCGCGCTTCAGCACCGATCTGCCTGAGTTCGAGGCAGCCGAAAAGGCAGTCAAGGAGAAGATTGCCAAGATCATGAGCATTAACGGCAAGCGTTCCGTTGATTCCATCCATAAGGAACTTGGTCACATCATGTGGGAATATGTAGGTATGGGCCGTACCGAACAGTCACTTAAGACTGCTCTCGAGAAGCTTGACAAGGTTGAAAAGACCTTCTGGTCAGACCTGCGCGTTCCGGGCGATGCCCAGACACTGAATGTGGAACTTGAGAAGGCTCTGCGTCTGCTTGACTTCATTGAGATTGGCAAGCTTATGGCATATGACGGACTGAACCGTGAGGAATCATGCGGCGGTCACTTCCGTGAGGAGCATCAGACTCCTGAAGGCGAGGCTCTGCGTCATGACGACCAGTTCTCATACGTAGCATGCTGGAACTACCAGGGTGAGGGCAAGGCACCTGAACTGCTCAAGGAACCTCTGAACTATGAATACATCAAGGTTCAGACCCGTAATTACAAGAACTGATAAAATGGCATCATTATGGAAAAGAATATAAGCTTCAAACTGAAAATCTGGCGCCAGAGAGGTCCCAAGGAAAAGGGAGAATTCAAGTTGTATGAAATGAAGGATATCCCTACCGATACCTCATTCCTTGAGATGCTTGACATTCTGAACGAGCAGCTCATCAACAAGGGTGAAGAGCCTGTAGTATTCGATCACGACTGTCGTGAGGGTATCTGCGGCATGTGCTCACTCTACATTAACGGACATCCGCACGGACCTGCAACAGGTGCTACCACCTGCCAGCTGTACATGCGCCGTTTCAAGGATGGTGAAACCATTACCGTTGAACCTTGGCGTTCAGCAGGTTTCCCGGTAATCCGCGACCTTATGGTTGACCGCCGCGCATACGACAAGATCATGCAGGCCGGTGGTTACGTATCAATCAACACCGGTGGAGTACCCGATGCAAACGCAATTCCTATCTCAAAGGAGAAGGCTGACCTTGCTATGGATGCTGCATCATGCATCGGTTGCGGTGCTTGCGTAGCTGCCTGCAAGAACGGCTCTGCAATGCTGTTCGTCAGCGCCAAGGTAAGCCAGCTCGCTCTGCTTCCTCAGGGTAAGGTCGAGGCTGCACGTCGTGCCAAGGCCATGCTTGCCAAGATGGATGAACTGGGATTCGGTAACTGCACCAACACCCGCGCCTGCGAGGCCGAGTGCCCCAAGTGCATCAGCATCAGCAACATTGCCCGTCTGAACCGCGAGTTCATTGCTGCCAAGCTGAGTGACTGATCATACTCTGGTCATCCGCGGTTTTTTTCGCGAATGAGTCATGATTCAAGCCCCGGACCCATTGTCTGGGGCTTTTTTTTGTTTAATATTGCGGAATCAGTAAGCAGGAACACAAATACAAATATAATTTGCAATGAAAAGAAATGTTTTCACCGCTGCTTTTGCAGTAATCGCTGTGCTGACATCGTGCGCAGGACAGGCTCCTGAGACCTACACCGAGAACCAGATTCTTGAAGAGGGTGGTCAGGGACAGTACAAGGCCATCATGGTTACGGAACCTTCACTTGAGGCCCATACCATTTTCCGTCCGCAGGACCTGAGTGCTTTCGGCAAGAAGAACCCTATGCCGATTCTTGTCTGGGGTAACGGAGCCTGCACCAACTCTCCCTGGGAGCACAAGCTGTTTCTGAACGAGATAGCATCGAACGGCATATTTGTAGTGGCTACAGGCGTTTTCCCGGTTGAAGGCAAAGGGCATAACTACTACGGTCCTATGTCTAAGTCCGAGCAGCAGATTGAAGGCATTGATTGGGCTATTGCTCAAAATGCCGATAAGAACAGTCCCTATTATGGAAAACTTGATGTTGAAAACATTGCGGCTGCCGGAATGTCATGCGGCGGCCTGCAGACACTTGTCAACAGCAGTGACCCCCGTCTCAAGACCATCATGATCTGCAACAGCGGCAGTTTCATCAATCCGGCCGGTGCTGTTCCGGGTATGCCCATGCCATCGAAGGAGGACCTGCTCAAGATTCATACACCGGTCATGTACCTTCTTGGCGGTCCCACTGACATTGCCTATGAGAACGGTATGGACGATTTCAACCGCATTGATCATGTACCCGCTTTTGCAGCAAATTATCCGGTAGGTCATACTGGAACGTATGCACAGCCTCACGGTGGTGAATTCGCAGTGGTCGCAACAGCCTGGCTCAAATGGCAGCTGATGGGCGATCAGGAGGCAGGTGCCATGTTCACCGGCAATCCGTGCGGACTGGCTTCCCGTCCGGACTGGACTGCCGACAAGAAGAACATGGATTAAAGAACCTTTATTAGTTCTACGTCAAATATGAGAGCGGCGTAGGGTGGAATATCCTGCCCTGCGCCGTTTGCGCCGTATGCAAGGTTGTAGGGAATGAAGAAGCGGTACTTGGCTCCTTCGCTCATAAGCTGGACTCCTTCGGTCCATCCGCTTATTACCTGGCGCAGACCGAAATCGGCGGGTTCGCCGCGACGGTATGATGAATCGAATACCGTACCGTCAATCAGAGTGCCCTCGTAGTGGCAGCGCACCGTGTCGCTGGCTTTCGGCTTACGTCCTGTACCCTCAGTCAGAACGGTGTACTGCAGACCGCTTGCGGTTGTAATGACACCCGGCTTTGAGGCATTCTCCTTAAGGAACTTCTCACCTTCCTCCTTTGCCTTTCTGCCTTTTTCTGCGGCTTCCTGATTCTGTTTGCGCTCCAGTTCTGCAAAGAATGTGTTCAGTACCTGCTGTGCTTCACGGACATCAATCTGTGTCTGTGCCCCGTCAAGCGTATCCTGAACGGCTGCTGCGAAATCCTTTACTGACAGACTGCCTTTCAGGCCCATCTGCTTGAGTTGCCGGCCAATGTTCATGCCGAGCGAATAACTGACTTTATCCATAGTGTGTCTATAAGAGAGGCCGATGGCAATGTCATCGGCCCCTCGGAATATTTATTGAAAGATTGGATTATTCTTCCCAGGGAAGCTTGGTGATTGATTCGCCGAACTCTGAGTTCTCAGCATCGTTCTCATCGAGCTTGAATACCATGAAGCCGGGGTTGTCCTTTGTGCAAGGAGCCCATTCTCCACCGTCAGGACCGTTAGGATCGCTGTACTTTGCGAAGTTGGTCCAAGCGGTCAGCATCTTCTCTGACAGATCCCAGTCGCCCTGTGTCCAAGGTCTCCAGCAGTGCTGCAGTGACTTGAATACGAACCAGAGGTCTGATGAATGGAAAGCACCCTTGAGACGCTGGGTAACTTCCGGATGTGAGCCGTCATCGGGGAGAGGACGTGCAAACTCATAAGCATATGCCTTGCTTCCGTTCTTGGTCATTTCCTCACGGTTCTGGCAGAATGCTGCAACGCCTGCTGACATGTTGCCCATGTCGTTCAGAGTGTAACCGCACATGTAAGGAACGTCGGCCAGTGTGCCGTCAAGAGCAGCTGCGTCGAAGCTTTCCATTGATACGTATCCGTCAACGATAGGCATAGCTGTGATGCTGCCCATGTTGCCTGTTGCGTTCTGGTAGATGGTACCGACTGAGTACATGATTTCAGTGTCAGCGTTACGCATCTTCTGCAGATTGTCGTAACCTGCCCAGTCCATGACAACCTTTGTGTTCCATTCTGCACGCTGCAGGGAATTCAGACCTTCCGGTGCAGCAGGTGCTTCGTATGCAGCAAGTTTCGGGGTCTGGTTGCCGCCACCGAAACCGAATCCGCCAAATCCGCCGAATCCGCCGAATCCGCCGAATCCACCCATAGCGGGCATTGCGGGACGTGAGCCACCGGCAGGAGCACCGGCGGGAGCACCGGCACCGGCTGGACGTGTAGCAGCTGCACCTGCAGCCGGTCTGGGCATACCCATGCCCATTCCCATACCCATGCCACCCTGGCCGGGAACGGTAAGACCACCTGCACTCATGATGATGGCCTTATGGAACAGACCGCGTGCAAGAGGTGATTCGCAGATAGTGCGGACTGAACCGCCACCTGCTGACTGACCGAATATCATTACGTTGTTGGGATCGCCACCGAACTGTTCAATGTTCTTCTGGATCCACTTCAGAGCTTCAATCTGGTCCAGGATACCATAGTTTCCTGATACGCCATGCTCGCTTTCAGCTGAAAGATCCGGATGGGTCATGAAACCGAAAATGCCGAGACGGTAGTTGATTGAAACCAGAACGACATCCTTTCCTGCCCATTCCTGAGCATCGAATTCAGGTTCTGAACCCCAGCCTTCACGATAGCCGCCACCATGTATCCAAAGGGCTACAGGGAGCTTGGCATCGGTCTGACCCGGCTTCTTTGTCCATACGTTTGCATAGAGGCAATCCTCTGAGAAAGGAGCTTCGTCACCGTAACCCCATTCTGTGTAGTAGCCACCCTTGTACTGGATGTGCTGGTATGAAGGATGTTCAAAGCGGTCAGCCTTGAGGATACCTTCCCAAGGAGTGACAGGCTGTGGAGCCTTCCAACGGTTTTCCTTGACAGGAGCTGCAGCATAAGGTATGCCGCGGAACACGAAAACGTCCTTTACACGGTCAGCGCTTACGCCCTGAACCTGGCCGCCTTCAATTGTCAGCACTGGGCTGAGCTTTTCCTTGTTGCACTGGCAGCTGACCAGAAGGGCAGCAATGCCGGCGAATAACAGAAGTTTTTTCATAAGAAAGTTTTATAGGTTGGTTATTGTTGATATAAAAGTTGTCCGGGTTCAAAAGACAAATGTACTCTATTTTATAATCAAGGTGTGCCATTGATCCTTTTTTTTTGCGAATTCTTTAGTTGATGTTGCAAAAAGGCAGTACTTTTGCCCCACAATCAAGGTAGCTCGAATGGTGGAATGGTAGACACGAGGGACTTAAAATCCCTTGACCATAACCGGTTGTGCGGGTTCGAGTCCCGCTTCGAGCACAGGAAGTGTGAATATTGACTTCCGGTAACAGATGAAGCCAAGAATCCTATCCGTTCTATTAGCATTATTGCTCGTATCAGGCGCACCTGTCTGTGCTGAAACGCTATCGTACCAGCTTTATGTATCACTTGGCCCTGTCAGCATGAAGGCCGGCAAGGCAAGGCTTGACATTGCCCCCTCCACGTACAAGGGGCAGAAGGCGGTGCGTTCCCAGCTTGCCATGCAGACCGGTGCTGGAGCCGATGTCGTGTTCACCCTTCGCGATACCATCCGTTCATACTATACGCCTTCTGGCAGGAGTCTCTATTATTCCAAGACTGTGAATGAGGGCAGCCGTCACAACTTTGAAGAAGCGGTATTCAATGTGGAAAATGGCCTTTTCAACGTGGAATTGAGCACATGGGACAAAATAGGAAACAAACGGCTTGAGCATGCCGTGAAGAGCAGTCCGCAACGTATCTTCGATATGCTTTCACTGCTTGACTATGCGCGCGGAATCAAGACCGGCAGTCTGGTCAAAGGCCGTGAGATTGCCGTCCTGCCTATGGTGAACGGAGCTATGGTGGTGGATCAGCATCTTATATATGAGGGACGGGTGAACGTGAAGACCGGTACCGGACTCAGGAAGGACTGCCTTAAGGTTTCGGTCCGTGACTGGAAATACGGAAGCGAGCGCGAAACCCTGGTCATATATGCCGATCCCAATGACGGGAACCTTCCCGTGCGGCTTGACATTGTTTTAGGCGGAGCGGCATTGAGCGCCCGTCTGTCTGATTATAGCAAATAATGAAACTGACTGACAACCGTTTTCTTACAGGCAAGGGCTTCGGGGTCCATTCTCCCTGGGCATACGACCTGATAGAGTTTGTAATAAATGAGAAATGGCCGTACTACGCGTATGACGACCTGTATCCGTTCTGGCAGAAGGCGCCGGACTGGCTGCCCCAGTATCCGCAGAGCCGCGACGAACTCATGTTCCGTCTTGTGAACCGTTTCAATCCCGCTTTCATACTCGAGGTGGGAACCGGAGCCGGGGTGACCACCGGATACCTTGCCAGCGTAAACAGCAAATCCAACGTGGTGACCATTGACAACCGCCATTCCTCAAATAAGGATGTGGCGCGCAATCTGAAGAAGATAAAGAACATAGCCTATCTCACCGGCAATGTTATGGAAACACTTCAGGATGTCATTGCTGACACTCCGAGGATTGACTTTGTCCATGTGGCGCATACCCCCGATTTCAGGGAGGTTGTTGAACAGCTGCTCCCTGTAATGGGTCAGGATTCGGTAATGGTCATACAGGACATGGGAAAGAAGGAGAAGAAGGAATGGTGGAAGCAGCTCATTGAAGACCCCAGAATTGGAGTGACATTCCAGTTGAGCAAACTTGGCATTCTGTTTTTTGACCATACCAAAACCAAACAGCATTACGTATTATGAAAATCTATACAAAAACCGGCGATGACGGGACTACGAGCCTTGTCGGTGGAAAGCGTGTGAAGAAATGCTGTCTCCGCCTTGAAGCTTATGGAACAGTCGATGAACTGTCATCCCACATAGGTCTGACCTGCAGTCTTCTGCATGCAATGGAACTGGGCGGTTCAGACAATGTGTGCGGTGCTGTTGAGACTGACCTTCAGTGGATTCAGCAGAAACTGTTCTGTATGGGAGGTGCGCTGGCCACTGACACAGATTGCACGCAGATACCCTCATCATGTCACATTCTGGAGTCCGATGTCACACGCCTCGAGTCAATGATTGACGCCATTCAGCAGGAATTGCCACAGCAGCGCAGTTTCATCCTGCCAGGCGGCTGTCCGGCAGCCAGTCAGGCACATGTGGCAAGAACAGTGTGCCGTAGGGTGGAGCGTCTGGTCATCGGCCTTGGAAATGATGTCCGGATACCTGAAAATGTTGTATGTTTCCTGAACCGCCTGTCCGACTATCTGTTCTGTCTGGCACGCAGGCTGAACGTCCTTTCAGACACTCCTGAAATTTTGTGGCAGTAATGCGTATTTTTTGACGTAGAAATAGAGACATATCATTTTTTTTATATTTTTGCGGCCTGCAATGGCGTAATGGTCTCCATTGCTGAATTGGATAAAAACACCTATTTAACTGAAAATCTATGTATTGGACATTGGAACTAGCATCTAAACTGGAAGATGCACCCTGGCCAGCAACCAAGGACGAACTGATTGACTACGCCGTCCGTTCCGGCGCCCCTCTCGAGGTAATTGAGAACCTTCAGGAAATTGAAGACGAAGGAGACATCTACGAAAGCATAGAAGATATCTGGCCCGACTACCCCTCAAAAGAAGACTTCTTCTTCAACGAGGAGGAGTACTAATATCAATTAGTGCTGATAATCAATGATTTAGCTAAGCCAGTGGGAAATCCCACTGGTTTTTTTGTGCTAAAATGGGTCAAAAATAGGGTAAAAATGAGGTCAAAATAGGGGGTTTTGAGGGGGGGACTTCCCCATTGACTACCCCAAAAAATGGCAAATCCTCCTGAAAAGGTAATAGTAAGTCTAAAGGAAGAGGAATAGTAACTGGACAACAATAAAGGCACCAACCATTATAGTCAGTGCCTTCAAAAATCATTATATATCAGTGACTTATGTCTGAAAAATCACACTTGAAAGTTCATACTTTCATCAACTGTTTTCTGAAGGGTCTCTTGCAGGACAGCTGCATATACTTTTTCTGTGGTCATCACAGAAGAATGCCCCATCAGCCTGGACAGGCTGTGAATGTCTGCTCCATTGTTCACTCCCAATGTTGCAAAAGAGTGTCTTGAACAGTGAATATGAAGTGTGAAAGGGAGTTTGATTTTCTTGCCAAGGGCTGCAAGTGATTGATTTATAGTCCTTGTCCTTGATTGTTTGACTCTCATAAACTCTTCCTCATCACTCATGTCAAACTCATCATCCAGCATCCCAAACACAAAGTTTTCATTCCTTTCCTTCCATCTTTCCAAAATTTCAAGTGCCCCATCAGCCATAGGGATAGTGAGCAGGACAGCTCTTCTATTGTGGTTTTTTACCTGCCAGTGCTTTACTATCCTTGCTTCCATATCCACCTCCTCCCATCTCAGGGAAATGATGTCACTGACCCTCAGTCCTCCACAAAAGAGAGAGAACATAAACATATCAACAAAGTCCCTTGTCCTGTTGTACTTTGCATTCCCAGCTGCTTCTTTGAGTGCCTTCAACTGCTCCATTGTGAGATACTCAAGTTTCTTGTCACCACCCAGTGCCTGACCATTGAGGGGAAGATAACAGTCTACAATCTCATCATAGGTCTGCCTGTCAATCCAGTCATTCCTTAAACACTTCTTCAGTGCCTTGAACATAGGAGTCAGGGTCTTGTTTATAGTCTCATTGGTGTTACCATTGTCCTTCCTCCAGAGGATGTACTCCTTAATCAAATCAACCTTCACATCCCTGCAATAGAGGAGGTTCTTACTGGTGGTGTGGATGTGCTTTGTCTTCTGAAGGAATTCCTTGAACTTCTTCATATTACACTGCACATTCACCCAGACAGAATATCCTATCTTCCCCATCTTGTAGAGGTCTTCATTGAAGTCAAGGACAAACTGGACAAAGTCCACCTTCCCCTTTTCTTCTTCTTTCTTTTCAATGTATGTTCCATTGAGGATGCTTCTCATTGTAGGGACAGAGATAGCCTGATTCTTTTCTACAAGGAGGCTGTCAATGATTTTATCAATCCCTCTCCTGTAATTGGTGAGCCTCTGGTTAAGGATATCAGCCTTGGGATTACCATTACATCCTCCCTTGATGTACCTGCCTGAACCATTGTCACCAAGCCAGTGCTCTGGTTTCACACTGATGCCAGTGGCTTTCTTGCAAGCCACACCTTGAGTGCAGTACTGGATGGTGATCATCAGTTCACCCTGTTCATTGGGCTGGTGGTCTGTTCTCAAATAGAATTTACCCTCCATCATTATGCTACAAATGTGATGTGGTTGTTCTTGATGAGATTGTCCACATCATCCTGAGTGTAGACATAAGTTCTTCCAAACTTGGCATATGCCAGTTCTCCATTCTGTCTCAGTTTCTCAATGGTTTCAATGCCAATCTTGAGATACTCTGCCAGTTCTTTGGTGTTGTACATCTTCTGTACAGCTTTCTCCTTGAGGTCATTCAAGGTTGTGAGAATGTTATCCACTTTGGACTCCATCTCCATAAAACTTGTTTCACTAATCATGCTATATAAAATTTAAAATTACTGTTCACCATAAATCCAAGGCTTGTATTCATTCCAATAGTCAAACTCATACCCATACCTTCTTTGCAGTTCCTCATCCCAGTCATCCTTCCTTTTTTTTGGAGTCACATTGTCCTTCCCATCAAAACTTTTGATTTCCTCTATTGTCATAGTATCTTGTTAAAATTGAGACCCAAATAACAGGGTTGGGCCTTCCCTACAAAGGCATCATTAATAACCCCTGCTCAATACAAATAACAAAAGCTGAAAGGATTTTGGTGGAAAAGTGAATCTTTCTGCAATTTTTTTCAAAAAAATTTCTTGTGGAGCCTCTGAACTGTGGAAACACCTACCCCATAAATCCTTTTTATGGTCCTGTAAGGTGTTCCATTCTCTATTTCCTCTATTATGTGCTCATACTCTATGTAGTACTGGGCCTTTGTCTTCCTTGGTCTTGCCATATCACATAAACAATGATTTCAGTTTTCTCAGGGTGTTAATGCTGGTATGAGTGAGTGACCGACAGTCTCTGAGTGACACCCCTTTCTTCAAAAGGGAGATTTCCTTTGCATACTCCTCCTGATAGTTGGTCTTCCTGTAACCAACCTTCCTTCCAACAGTCCCTCCATTCTGCCTGTAGTTGTCATATCCATTTGCCATCCTTGACCTGATCAGATTCCTCTCCAAGGAATTGAACTGGCTCATTATGCCCAATACCAGACTGGCAATTGGATTGACTGTGAGGTCCGGCAACAAAGTCTCCAGACCATTCTGGTAGAAGAAGACAGACACCTTCTTCTCATTGAGCTGTTCTATGATGGCGAGGAAGTCAAGTGCCCTTCTTGATAATCTGGAACACTCAAAGACCAGAATCTTCTGGATGTGGTTGGTCTCCACTTCTTCAAGGAGTTCAGAGAGTGCCTGCCTGTCTGCAATCTTCTTGGCACCTGATATCTTCTCTGTATATTCCTTGACCACCTGATAATGGTGCTCCTTGGCATAAGCCCTGAGTGTGGTCAGCTGGTGCTGGTAATCCTGTGCTGATGTTGAGACTCTGGCATATATGCATACTCTTGTAGGTTCTTCCATACCTTTTAATCTTTTAAGTTTATTTGATAGCCAGGGAAAGGTGTGTCAAAAGTGTTTGGAAAGATTATTTTGATACTTTTCCCCATTTTCATTATTCTGATACTTTTGAGTCCTCTTTAAGAACCCTGATGAGGGCATCAGCAGTCTTGACCGCATCCTTCGCCAAGAATGAGAGGTCAGATGCTCTGTTATTGAAGTTGGCATGCATAGATGCCAGAATCAGGGCGGACGCCCAGAATCTCTTTTCTTCCCAACAATCTATCTGTTTTTCCATATGCTGTCTTCTTGTTCAATGATGAAGTTCTCAATATCCTCTCTGTCAAGTCCAAAGAACTCTATGAGGTAGTCCCTTGTTACAGGTTCAGGGCAGGTGTAGGAAGTCTGGCTCCAGTTCCTGCCCTTCTCTTTGTAATGGATGATGTATTTTGGCATATCTGTAAAATAATTCCACTTGATTATCTTAATACAAATATAATACCATAATTGCTGATTATAAACTATTTAGCCTAATTTAGCCTATTATCGCAAGGTGTCATTTGTTCGCAATGTTCGCAATCGTCACCTTGTGTTCAGAAACTCTTTTCTCCATCTGATTGAAAGCACCTGCTTTTGTTATATTTTAGTTAAACCCCTTCCTGTTCTGGAGGTGGGTATTTACCTCATAAATAATGTAAGTAGCTATAATTTAATAAGATATGGAGAAATCTATGGAGAGAGCACTGAGGATGAAGCAGTATTTGCAAGACACTTTGGGATTTGAGTTCCAGACATCCTTCTGGGAAGAATTTAGCCTAAGTGATAGATATGGTCCAGAAGGTGTTGTTGAGCATTACAAACTGGTATTTGACCAGTGGAAGGACAATGTGAAGTTCCTGACTGAACTTGTATTGGTTCTGAACTTGAAGATTGCCAGCTGGTTTTGTGTGGATGATGACCTTGGCAGGACCTATGAGGCACTCTGGAAGATGACTGATTCCTGGGCACTTGACACCCTAAAAGGTGATGACCTCCACTATTACCTTAACACATTGGATTAGAGCAAGTTAGGTAGTTTGATTACTTATATATGAAGACATATATAAACAAAAAGAATAGAAGGAAGGAAAGAAGGAAAAGGAAAGAAAGAGAAAAGACAGGAAGAGCTTGGTGTGGAACAGGTCTGTTGCTGACAGAGGAAGCAACAGCCTGTCTGCTGAAAGCAGAGGAAATGAAATGGAAGTGAGATGGAAGTGAGATTGGAAGACAATCCTGTGATCAGCAGGATTTGGAAAGAATGGCTGGAGAAGGACAAGGAACTGTCAGGGATATCAAAGGAGGACAGAATCAGTGAGTGCAAGGACTACCAGTGGCTGTATCCAAAGACCAAGAAAGTGGTTGACTTGGAGGCACTCTACAGCAGTGTTCATCAGAGAAGCAACAGGGAGGAGTTTCATAAATGGTTTTATGTGGTATGCAATCATCTCCTTTCAAAGGTTCATCTTGGGGAGAATTCCTATTACAGGTATAAGGTGAATTTCAGGAAGCTGTTCAACAAAGAGAAATGCACAAGCCATGAGTTCTCTCAGATGGTTCTCCTTGTTCTGGCTATGCTTGATTATGTGACAGGATTGAGGGGAGGATATTGCTTCATTGAAGGCAGTGACAAGAGTTATGGCTATCCCTATGACATAAACAAGGAAAAGCTCATCCACTGGGACTGTGATTCCTTCTATGGCACTGCCACCATATCAGGTTATGCTGTGCCAGAGTATGTGGTGAGCAAGACCAGTGTGGTCTCATTTCAGGAATATGGCAAGGACAAGAACAGGATATCCTGGACCCAGCACCCAGATTGGCTGAGTGAGAGACAGTATCAGACCATTTCATCTATTGAGGTGGAGGAAGAGGGTATCAGGAATTCATCAAACTGGCTGTTTGATTACAGCAAATACCAGTTCTACTACTGCCTGTCAGGTGAGGAGCAGGAGAATCTTATGAAGGACTGGATTTCCTATCAGAAGCTCAGGGACCTATCCTGCCATATCATTGGAGGGTGTCTGGATGACAATGACAAGCCAGATGGGAAGGGCTATGCAGGAAGGTTCTACCATCCCCTTACCAATATGAGGGCAGAGCACAGGCACAGGTATCTGAGGCTTGAAGGGGAGAAGATAGTGGAGGTTGATGTGAGTTCAGCCCAGCCTACCTTCCTTGGACTCTATCAGTATCAGAAAACAGGTGTGGTGAGTGAGTGGCTGAGGCATTGCTTGGCTGGTGATTTCTATGAATGGATCAGGGAGAGGACTGGCGCCGGTGAGGAGAGGGCAACCATCAAGAAATGGATGATGCAGTATCTCTATTCCTGCTACCAGCCAAATCTGAAGAAGGACAATAAAAAGGAGCACAAGCCTACCTATGAATGGAAGGAGACCAATGACCCTTTCCTGTCCTTCCAGCAGAGACTGAACAGGTTTCTTAAAGAGAAGGAACCTGCCATCTACAGCAAGATAGAGTGGCACAAGAGGCACCCAGAGTATAGGGATGACAAGGACAACATCAGGTGCTATATGGATGAGAATGGGCAGAAGAGGAAGAAGAAGATTGGACAGGGCAAGTGGTGCTCAACCCTATCCTATGACCTTGTGAGGATGGAGGTGGAGTATATCAAGGACTGCATCAGGGCACTCCCAAAAGACCTCCCCTTCTATACCATACATGATTGTATATGTGTGCCTGAGAGCAGGTCTATGGAAGTGCAGGCCATTATGGAGGATGTTTCAAGGAGAAAGTATGGCCTGACAATACAGTTAAAAAGGGAGAATACAAGTGAAAGGGGAGGAGGATATGGAGGAGGTTCAGATATACAATCCCTATCCTGAACATCATTTGGACATCCAGTCCAAGAAAGACATCAGGCAATTGAAATTAAAGCAAAAACCTTGATACAACATACTGGGAGGCACATTTACCCCCAGCTTCCATCATTTCATATCATTTTTCAGGGAGGAGAAATATGCCAGATCATATGTCTTCTCCCTGTGTTTTATATGGATGGTGGAAATGTGAAAAATGGGGCTGTGCTCTTTCCTGCTGGTGCCAAAACCCCATAAATATCTTGATACATAATAACATTGAATGATATGAAAAATAGGCAGATAGGCACATTTAAGGAATACCTGAAAGAACAGAAACAACAAAAATTGAATGAATCCAATGTCAATATTGAATGTGATTTTTGGGATGCCTGTGTAGCAGAGGTACTCAAAGATTTGGAAGATGAATCTTGTGGTTTCATTGACTGGAATGTCTTGGGGGACTATATCAAAACAAAATTTGCCATTCTTGGCCGGACTTGGGATGAATACATAGACAACTTGTATGTTTTGGAGATAAAGGATTTGATTTGGGCACACCATGGCAAGAGTTTCTGTAATGGTACCAACAACAATGCAGAACTCCACAGTAAAGGTGTGGTGGTAGAAGCACTGGCAGATGAGATTTTTGAGAAACTATGTGAGAAACTGGGTAGTGAATCAACCTCCAGCACCACCAAAATCAAGGTGTCTGACATCAATTCTGAAACTGTTTCAGATGAGGATGATGGCGAGGGTTATGATTTCCTTGAGAGCAGGAACAAGGTCAAGAAGTTCAAGGAATATACAAAGCACCTTGATGAGGCCGCCAAGAAGATTGAGAGGGATAACCTTGATGCCTGCACAGCCTATTGCTTGGACAGGATTGAGAAGGAAGCAGGAAGCCTGGATCCAGATGCTGTTTTTCAGGCAGCAATCAAGTATGCCACACCTCAGGTCAAGTCAAGGATGGTGCTGCTGTATGTGGTACCAATGGTTCAGGACTATTTGAGCAATAATGCACTTATTGTTGCTGATGTGGATGACAGCAATGCTTCAAAGGAGATGGTCAAGCAGGCCATAGATGATTTGTCATTCAAGATGGCAGATGATGTGCTTTATGCCCTATACAAGCTAAATGGAGGAAAAGATGTTGAAGTTGAGTGAGATGTATTTGAGGGAAGAGCCGGAAAGGGAGATTAGTCCAAAGAGTGACAGAGTCCAGCAGATAGAGGAGTTTGCCCACAACAAGAGCAAAAGGGCTGAGATTATCAAGGCTTGGACAAGGTTGAAAGACCATCCACAGGCAGAGGATATGAGTTCTGAGGTGGGAAGTGCCTTTGATGAGGGAGACCTTGATGAGGAGATGAAGGCAGCCTATGATGCTGTTGGAGAGGGAGGAATAATCTGCAATTCATTCTCAGATTCATACTGGCTCAGACATCAGGGGCAATTGATAAGAGTGATGTGATACCATACATTCTATATTCTTGATTGGGAAGGAAACGAACGGACCCGCTCGTTTCCTTCTATTTTTGTTAATCACTGTATAATAGCAGATTCGCATCTATCCTAACAGATAGTTATGTCTCATATTATCAAGATAATTGGCCAAATCCATTGCTGATAATATGAAAAATATTAGTTTTGCAATGCTACTGGGAGGAGAAATCCCCAGAACAGAAAGGTAAGTTCATCTATTAGAGAAAATCTGGACAATTTTTAATGAGCAGATGGACAGTCCGGCTTGATATGTCTCGATGTCGTTAGTGGCATTGAACATATAGGCAGGGATATGTCTATTGCTCAAGGCCACGTCCAGAGGCACTCTAATGATAGGCAGATTCCTGCCTTTCTTTTTTGATAGAAATAGCTTAGTCTGGAATCTGTAAGCACTACTTTTAATTAAGAACCGAACCAATTAAATAATATGCTTATGGACAATCAGTTTAAAAAACCATTGCAGGACAGAGAATACAAATCTCCTCAATGTAAAGTTATTAGAGTTCACTCACAGAGTATTATCTGTACCAGTGACCCTACCGAGAAAGTGAATGAATATGAAGGTGAATGGTAAAATCCAGACAATTATGAAAAAAGAAATCATCATCAGTATCTTGGCAACTGCTGTTCTTTGTGGTTGCCAGAACGAGGAACTGAGTGTTCTCAATTCTAATTCAAAATCATTCATAGCCACAATTGATGACAGTTTCTCTGGTGCAGAAACAAAAACATCCCTTGATAACCAGGGCAATGTCCTTTGGAAGCAGGGAGACCAGTTAAGCATATTTGCCGGAAGCACTATCAATGAGCAATGGCAAGTAACAGATGCATCTGATGGAAAGACAGCAGCAGAGCTAAATAAGATTTCCGGTGCAGGATTCAATGCAGGAGGAGAAATAGACAATAATGTTGCCCTCTATCCTTATTCATCAGTAAACACCATAGCCAAAAGTGAAGGCAACTATGTGATAGGCATTGTTCTGCCATCTACCCAGAACTATGCAGAAGCAAGTTTTGGAAATGGAGCATTCCCAATGGCAGCTGTAACAAGTTCAACCACAGATATGAACCTCAAGTTCAAGAACATTCTGGGTGGTTTGAAACTCCAGCTGAAGGGAACTGCTTCCATTGCCTCTATTAGCATTTCAGGAAACAATGATGAGATACTGTGTGGAGCTGCAAATGTGACAGCATCTGTTTCAGGCAAGCCTTCCATCAACCTTACAGATGGTTCTGCAAAGACAGTGACTTTGTATTGTGGGACAGGTGTGCAGTTGAATGCGGATGTAGCAACATCATTCATTATCTCCCTACCTCCGATGACTATGTCAAATGGATTCACTGTTGTTGTAAGAGATTCCGAAGGAAAGAAAATGCAAATACAGACAACGAAATCACAAATCATAACACGCTCAAGCATTCTCAAGATGCCAGTTGTGAATTATGAGGGAATCTTAATGCAAGATGACGCTGAATTTGCCGATCAATTCATAGTGCCATATGGTGTTGATGTATCGAAGATAACAGAGGCAAATTTCTATGTGTCTACTGACAAGACAACTGAGACTGTGATATCATGTTCTGAATTCCAGTACGATAGAGAACCTGTTTATTTTGAACTTGACGGAACCGTTGCCAATTATTACACAAAGGGCAGCAAATATATTATTGACAATGCAAATAGTATGTTTGGTGGATGGAAGTCTTTGCAAAGTCTGGATATTTCAACATTTGATACATCACTATGCTCGGACTTTAATAGTATGTTTTCTGGATGTTCGTCATTACAAGAGTTGGATATAAGTAATTTTGACACGAATAATGCAACAACAATGGTTTATATGTTCGGCGACTGTACTAGTCTTGAACATATTGACCTATCAAGTTTCACAACCCCAAAACTGGAGAATATGGACTATATGTTCTTGCATTGTGAAGCATTGAAAGAATTGGATCTCTCCAGTTTTGACACTCATAATGTGCTATCAATGGGAAGCACGTTTGAATATTGTACAAATCTTGAGTCTCTTGATATTAGCAGTTTTTCCTCCGAAAGCTTAAATGATTGCCCGGGTATGATGAATTGCTTTTCTATGCTAAAATTAAACCTCGGCAATTTTGATCTTTCCAAATTTTCAACAAACAATAGTTTCTATCGACTGGCTAAACGGAGCAGAAACTGTGCTATTTCGTGTACATTAGGTACAAAAGAAATGATGTCGTCTGCTCAAGCATATCCACCAGCAATAGAGTATATTCAATGGTATTTACCTGGAGAAACGCTACCTGATCTCGAGATGCAATATGATCCGAATTTATATTACAGTACTGACTTCAGCAAGGACAAGACTATCAAAGTGCTACAAGAGGCATCAACGGGGAACGGCGTTAACTTGGTAGTGGTAGGAGAAGCGTATTCTGACAGATTGATTGCGGATGGTACTTATGATGATGATATTGCCGTTGCTCTTGACCATTTGTTCAGCATAGAACCGTTCAAGTCTTACAGAGACCTATTTACCATTCATCAGGTATATGCTGTGTCTGAAAACGAACAACCAGGAGAGATTACGGCTATTGATTATCTGGCAGATTGGGGAGGTTTTGTCACTCGAAATGATGTGGCTATTGAGGAATATGTCAATGCTGGCTTCCCTGATGTTGATAGAAATCATGTAACGGCATTGTTTATCGTCCATGAAGATTCAAGAAATGGTATGGCTATGGAGATTGGAGGCTTTAGTGACAATGAGTATTATGATTACCCAACAAGGTTGGAGGGCACAGCTTTCGCAAGCCGTGCAAGCAATGAGGACGATTATAAATATGTCGTATGTCACGAGATGGGCCACGCCTTTGCTGCCCTCTGGGAAGAATATGTTGATACTCAGGGCATTATGGAATCTTGGGAATCAGAATTTATGCAAAATTTTCAATCACATGTTGGGTGGTATTCAAATGTCAGCTTCTCTTCTAATCCTGAAACAATAGGATGGAAGAATTTCCTTAATGATTCCAGATATTCAGAGTCAAATGTTTCTATCATTGAAGGAGCTAAATACTCTACCGGTATCTGGAGGTCGGTCGACCAAAGTATGATGAATGCAGGTGGAGAGTATAGTGTTCCTTCAAGAGAAGCCATATACAAGAGGATTCACAAACTGGCCTATGGTGATTCATGGCAATATGATTATGAAACATTTGTTCAGCAAGATTTGAATATTACTTCATCGGCTCCAAGTAGAGCCGCAAAAACGAACACAAGATCCTATACACAATCCCAGAACAGAAAACACATTTTCCAAATGACACAGTCGCAGACACCAGATGGTAAGACTGTGATCAATGTTATTATGAACTAACAAGAGAAAAATTCCTTCAAACCGCCCTATCTGTTCTCACAATTAAAACTACAGTGTGACCAATTTGACCGAACCCCGAAAGTTAGACAAAAAACTTTCTGGGTTCGGGGCAAATCCCTTACCTATTGAAATTCTAGCCTTGTTGTAAATCCCAACAAAAGCCTCTATCTTAGCCTTGCTTGCTAATGCCCTGATATTCTTTCAGAGTGAAGATATATCTTCATTGTCCCCCCTGTTCCTATGGGTGGGACTATTTTATTCCACTCCTACCTTCTGGCCAATCAAGGAACCCAAGGAAGAAGAGTACATGATAAGGGATACCACAAGTATAGATAATGTCAGTTTAGGGCTTTTCAGAGCCTTCTGGCTACCCTTGGGCTCCCCCTGTTTTGGAGGACAGGTGTAAGTAATTGATATTGAATTAGATGGAAGAAATCCTTCTAAACTTCAACGAGGAGGAATATTAATAACAATTAGTGCCCATAATCAGCAACATAGTCAAACCAGTGGGAAATCTCACTGGTTTTTTGTAATATTGCAGAACTTTGGAGTGTAAATTTGAAGACTTTGTATTTCATAGCAGGTTGTAACGGAGCTGGCAAGACAACAGCTTCTTATACTTTGCTGCCTGAACTATGGAACTGCCGGGAATTCATAAATGCCGATGAAATCGCCAAAGGACTCTCTCCTTTCAATCCTGCAGGTGTAGAGATCCAATCCGGAAGACTGATGTTGGCCCGTATTGAAGAGCTGCTTGCTGGTGAAGAATCATTTTCTGTCGAAACCACATTAAGCACCAAGTCATATTCAGCGTTGATAGATAAGGCCCACGCATTAGGTTTTTCTGTCAAATTGCTTTTTTTCTGGCTTCCCAGTCCTGAAACAGCAATACGTAGAGTAGAACAACGTGTAAGTGAAGGCGGACATAACATTCCGATAGATGTTATCAAAAGACGTTATAAGGCTGGCATTGTCAACCTTTTCAATATTTATATGAGCAAGACCGATGAGTGGATGCTGGTTGAAAACCTCAGTACCCCCAGAATTGTCATTGCATCAGGCGGCAAGGATAAGGATATCCTAATCAATGATGTTGAACTGTTCGAAAAAGTAAAATCCTATGTCAGATGAAGAACGTAGCCTTTGGATAAAGGGTCTTGAATTAGCGGAATACAACACATTGCGTGACAAGTCAAAGCGCAATGAAATGTGTGTCCAGTTGGACTCCGAAGGAAATATTATCCTTGTTCCAGCGAGAGAGCTGTTCGTCAAGCTTTACAACAAACCTGCTCCCACATATTGATATTTTACCACCATATTCGCATTTCATCGCATAGAATAGCGAAGTTCGTTGTTGTCAAATACTGGAAATACAGCTAGTTAACTGAATACAGCGCCAAATTAACTCTTTAATTTAATGAGGAAGAATACTAAGCGCTCGCAAGAGGCTTGAATATTTAGTAATCAATCGGATGAACAAAGATAATTTGTTTGTCCGATTGTTTTTTTTGCTCTTGCGGCCGACTAATGAAGCTAATTGCTACATACAAAACACGTTGAACGATTACGAAAAAGAAGGACTTGAATACCGGTCCCTCCTGTAAAAAAGCATTTTTAATTTGCAAACTTATATTTTAGTTGTATATTTGCACCGTTGGTTTTATCAGACAACGGAAAAATGGAAAGAAACAAGTTGAAAATACAGGAGCTTACCAAGGCTGAACTGGAGATTATGAAATATGTGTGGAAACTCGACAAGGAGTTTATTGTGCGTGACATTCACAATATGATGCCTGAGCCGAAACCGGCATACAATACCGTATCTACTATGGTGCGCATTCTTGACACCAAGGGTTTCCTGACGCATAAGGCTTACGGGCACACCAACGTCTATTCGGCTGCTGTTGGTAAAGATGAATATGCCGGCAGTTATCTGCAGGGCGTTCTGAACTCATTCTTCGACGGATCCCTGAGCCGTCTTGTCAGTTTCTTCTCACAGAACAAGAACATATCGGTAGAGGAAACCGATGAGATACTGCGAATTCTTGACAAAAAACAATAATTGCGGTTATGACATACTTTTTCTATTCAATTGCAGTGATTGTGTGCAGCGGTTTGTTCCTGCTACTGTATAAGCTTCTCATATCGCGAAAGGCGGATTACACATTCTGCCGCAGGTACCTGATAATGACAATGCTTCTGGCCATTGTCATCCCATCGATGAATGTCCCGCTCTACCACAAAACGGCAAAGGCAGAGCAGCCTACCCTCGCTATGGTTACTGCCGGCGATGCCGTTAATGCAGCTCCTATGGCCGTAAATATGACAGCACCTGTAAAGCCAGAAACAGCATCAGAGCCGCAAAAGGCACAAGCCGCGGCAACAGTGGCAACAGTTGCGACCTCTGCGGTTACCGCAACCAAAGAGGTGGCGCCTGAGGCAGGCTTTGACAAGTGGAACATTGTGATAATATCCATTTATATAACAGGCGTTGTGTTTTGCCTTGCTATGATTGCGAGAAGCATCTTGTTCATCAAGAGGCTGAGGTCAAGGTCAGTGCTGTCCTACAGGCAGGGTTACAGATTAGCGCAGAGCAAAGACGTGGAGTCGCCGTTCACATTCCTCGGGACTATCTATATAGGTAGTGACTACAACGACGGCGAGCTTCCGCAGGTTCTGAGCCACGAGGCAAGTCACGTGCGCCACCACCACTCGCTGGAAAAGCTGGCAATGTCTGTACTACGCTCACTGTTCTGGTTCAATCCGTTTATGTGGATGGCTGAAAAACGTCTTGAAGAGGTGCAGGAATGGCAGGCAGACAACGATGCGCTGTCTGACGGTTACTCGGTTGACGAGTATCGCGATACAATAGTCCGGCTACTGTTCGGAATGAATCCGCTGGCCACCCCTGGTCTGAAAAGCTCATTCACAAAGAAACGTCTGCTCAAGATGAAAGAGAAAGAGTCAACCGGCCATTCGTTGGAGGTTTCGCTTGTGTCGGTGGCCTTGGCATTGGTACTGTTCCTGAGTTTCGGCTGCACGGCTGTGGTTGAAGAGAGACTTGCGAACGACGATGACAAAGAGATGATTGAAGCCGGCAGGACAAGCTTCATACAAACAGAGGGAGATTACCGGAATTACATAAAGGATGATGACCGGATATTCATCCGAATTGATGATTGGTTACAGGGAGGTGGCGAACTTTCAAATACGAAATGGAGCTTCTGTATCTGGTGGCGCGACGGTTTCGGCGATATTGAAAAAGGTATCGAGATAGCTCAATACGCCAATATGGAATCATTCCCTACAATGATTGCGATTAACGGGTACGGTTATGCCGAGTTCCCGACATCGAAGGAATTGAAATGGATAAACGACAAGACAATTGTCATTATCGGCACAAAGCTCGCCACACTGGACGAGTTCCTGAGACTGAAGCCCGAGGATTATCTGGCAATAGTCTATTACAAGCCAAAGCGAAGAGACAAAGCTGCTTTCTCACTTGTTTGCGCCATTACTGAGGAAAGCTTTGAATACACCGCCAACTATAACTATCAGGCAATAATTGACAGGCCTGAGGCTGATTTACCGGAGGTTAAATCAAGTCCCGGCGCTTATGGCGTACACGGTAACTACTTCATATACCAGACCGACTATTGCATTGCCACACCTGATGCGCACTATGCCATTGACGGCAGGCTGGTAAGTATTGAGGAGTTCAAGGACGTCTTTCATAACGGCATGCACCCAGTTGAGGGTAAGGAATACGCCATTTTTGATTATGTTGTTTGCATATTCAGAAATTCCCAGGCAAAGAGAAGGTTTGGAGATGATGTCTGGGAGGTTGTAGAGCTCAGGAGCAGACCAGCCGCTAATATTCATTTCTCGAACGTCAATGGTATGATTGTACCTGTAATAAACGGCACTGAATCAAAGTGGGAAGACTTGGAGAATCTGGCCGATGTGCTCGGTATA
Source organism: Bacteroidaceae bacterium (assembly GCA_024398615.1). Taxonomy (GTDB): domain Bacteria; phylum Bacteroidota; class Bacteroidia; order Bacteroidales; family Bacteroidaceae; genus Colenecus. The sequence goes on along the minus strand of JAKSIU010000003.1, from coordinate 14,093 downwards.
CCAGCCGAGATACCGGAGAATGACCCGCTTACAATCGTTGAGATATTTTTTGACCAGACTTTAGACTGGATGACAGATGAGCTTATCGAGATGGCAAGGCAACACATTCCCTGGGACGACCCAAGGCTGATAATAGACGCTAGCCGCAAAGTTGAGGAGAAAGGTAGATACAAAGGACATCTCACCTACAGAAACAGAATAATCCCGGTAACACAATAATGTGGGTCAATGCATGACGCACGAGGCCGCAAAAAATGGGAACTATATACCAGTTTTAACAGCAAATGGAATAAATATTTCCAGCGATGAGGACAAACGAGTTCGGTTACGGGTTAGGCCAGGTTATCCCGAATCCAGAACAACTGAAAGACTGAAAGATTTTTCCGTTCCAACAGCTGTCACGGCTACATGATGCCGTGCATCTGCAGACAGTGCCTCCCGAGGAAAAAAATGGGGTCGTGCGGGACTATGTTCTTCCTGCTTTCAGACGGCAGGAATCAACACCACCATCCACCATGCAAAACCTGTATTCAATTTTGTAGTCAACAGGTATGTTGTCCCCATAATTATCGTACATTTGTACACCTGAAAATCAGGCTATTATAAAAATACCTATGGGCAGCTATATTATGAAAATAGAACCTTTGATATTTAGAATAAAAGCAGGGTTCATTCCGGTCCTCTGTTCATTGTGTCTTCGCGTGAGAGTTCCATATTATCTGTGGTAAAATGAGTTATACGATATCGGCTTGACTTTTGATTCGGTGAATTTCCCTGTCATTGACAAGTCTGAGGAAGTCTTGAATATTGAAGCTATCTCTTCCTCATCAATGAAGTTGAAGGTAATATCCTATAGTAATAGAAGAGCTGCCTTTTACGATGGCGATTATATCATATTCGAATTAAAGAAAGGGAAATAAGAACTGAAATATGATTGGCAGACAGGTTTTTATCAAGAGAGTGGCTGCAGTTGCGGTGCTGTGCCTTCAGATTGTCCACGTCCATGCGCAGCAATTTCCAAATAACCTTGCTGCCAACAGTGTTGATCCCGTATCGGATTCCATTGCCATAAGCAGGATGCGTGTCAGACTTGACAGCATCAGGCAGACTGAACATAGGCCTACGGTGGCTTTGGTGCTGAGTGGTGGAGGTGCCAAAGGTGCTGCATACATAGGACTGTTCCGTTATCTTGAAGAGGAAGGAATTCCGGTTGACCTGCTGTGTGGAACCAGTATGGGTGGACTTATGTCCGGGCTTTACTCTCTTGGATATGACAGCTACGAACTGGAGGACATTATCAACTCTATTGACTGGAGTCTGATGATGAGTGACAATATAGATCCCGGTTTCCTTTCGTTTGAGCAGAAGGAGGACAGGGAAAAATTCCTGATGTCAATACCATTCCATTATGAGGACGATGCACACGCCAAACGGGAAATGGTTTTTGACAATGATTTTGATGATTCTTATCTGCAGAGTTCAGAGAGCAGGAAGAAGTTGCTTTCGTCCATACCGACCGGTTACATAAGCGGTTTCAATGTTGAAAATATGCTTGCAAACCTTTCTGTGGGTTTTCATGAAGATATCAATTTTGAAGATCTGCCTGTTCCTTTCTTCTGCGTGTCGTCCGACCTGGTTTCGGCAAAGGCCAACTACCATACGGGCGGTTCGCTGTTAAAGGCAATCCGTTCAACCATATCGATTCCCGGAGTGTTTGCACCAGTCAGGACAAATGGCAGGATTCTTGTCGATGGCGGTACCCGCAACAATTTTCCGGTGGATATTGCAAAAGCCATGGGGGCTGATATCATAATAGGAGTTGAAGTAGCCAAGAGGGGTACTACCTATTCACAGGTGAACAGCGTTGTGGATATTGTGAACTGTATGATTACCATGCTTGGCGATGATGCCCGCAGTAACAAGTCATTCACTCCGGACATGCTCATAAAGCCCGAAACCGGAGATATGAGCATGTTGAGCTTCAATTCTGAGGCTATAGCCGAAATGATTGACTACGGTTACGAGGCTGCGCAGGAGAAAGCCGATGAATTCCGGAAAATAAAGGAGCAACTTGGTAATTACCGCCGCACCGATACCTCCGTCCGCAAGAAAGCCATTAACCTGTATAATCAGAATGTCAATGTTTCAGGCATTATGGTCAACGGTATAGACAAGGACGAACAGAATATATTCCGCAGGATTCTTGACCTGAAGGGGCATCGTGAGATATCCCAGAAAGAGATTGACGATGCGTTGTGCCGCGTCATGGCATCGGGCTCATTTGAGAAGGTCAATTACACTTTGCAGAAGGATGAGGGGGAGGACACGTATACTCTTGTTCTGGATTGCGTACCCGGTCAGGTGCACAATATGGGTTTCGGCTTCCGTCTTGATACTGAAGAGATGGCCGAACTGCTCTTCAATGTGCGTCTCAATGCGCATAAGCTCAAAGGCTGGCGTTTTGACGCTACTGCAAAAATGTCAATTCAGCAGAGCCTTGATCTTACGGCTTCATATATTCCTGACGGATTTGCACAGATCAATTTCAGGACTTCGGCAGCATATATCCGGTCCGATATCAACACGGAAAATCTGAACACCGTGTACAATATCGCTTTCTTTGATACCAGACAGGAGCTGTATATGTCGACGATTCACGGCCGGTCCTTCAATTTACGTGGAGGTTTGAGACATGAATATGCGTCTATTCCCGTATCTATGCCACTCTATTCCATTTCCGGACCGGGCAGCAATTATCTGAAGGTGGCCGATACTGCCAGAAAGGGTCATTTCCTTACGGCTTTTGCTGACCTGGATGTGAATACGCTGAATGACCGCCAGTTCCCCACCAGAGGATTCCGGGGCAGTGTGGGATTTGATTATGACATGGCCAACTTTGCGGCAGAGAACTATGAACCTGTGCCTATTGTGAATGCCGATGCCATGCTGGCCATTCCGGCCACCAGGTGGCTGACAGTTACTCCGAGTCTGTATTATCGCAGCTATTTCTCAAAAGTGGACATTTATTCCCAAAGTTACTCCCACATACACAATAATTATGTAGGTGGTGCCATACGTGGCCGATACATGCCGCAGCAGATTCCATTTACAGGTTTCGGCGATGTAAGCGAAATGTTCAACCATGTCTATTCCCTTGAACTTGACGCGCGTTTCAAGCTTGGCCGGAAGCTGTATCTTTCCGGTATTGGCGGGGTGGTTAGGGAAAAGCCCACTCTGCAGGAGTTGTTTGAGGACATCAGCCCGTCATTCTGGGGATGTGCCATGGAGCTTGGATACCGTACTTTTTTCGGTCCTGTCAAGTTCAATCTGCACTGGAGTGACTCTCCTTACGTTGTCGGCCTGAACGGTTATTTCTCCGTGGGCTTTGATTTTTGACTTTTACGAACAGGGGACAGGTTCCGTTCGCAAACTTGCGAACGGAACCTGTCCCCTGTTCGGAGAGCCCGCCTGTCATTACTGCAAAGGCAGAGGCGTGCAGTATTTTCTGGTGCTCAGTGCGGCATCCAGACTGGTCAGAATGCCGAAGTCGTCGCCTGCTCTGGAGAAATCGGCCACCTGCTTGCGTGCATTCTTCTCCTCTTCGACCTGCTCGTCCACAAACCATTTGAGACGGCTTAGGGTGGCGTAGTCCTTCTCCTTGACCGCAAGTCTGACCAGCTCGATTATCATTGAGGTGACTTCCTGCTCATGCTTGAGTGAGTCCTGGAACATTTCAAGCGGGCTGTCCCATTCGTTCGTCACCTTCTCAATGGGAGCCAGAATGACGCGGGCCCCGCAGTCGTTCATGAAATTCTGGAAAATCCGGGCATGGTCCTGTTCTTCCAGACATTGGATGAAGAACCAGTTGGCGACTCCCCTGTACATTTTGGATTCGGCATCCATTGCCATTGACAGGTAAAGATAGGCCGACCACAGTTCGGCATTTATCTGTTTGTTGATGGCTTCCTGTATATCTTTTGTAATCATAGCTTTAGAAATTAATGTGTTGGTAAATGTGTTTTTGTCCGAAGTGGAATCAGTGTTCAATCCAGATGAGGTTGCCCACATCGTAGCCCCGCGCGCTGGCTTCAATCAGAAGTCTGTCTATCTGTTTTTCATCGGGCTTGACCAGACGGGACAGTATCCACAGGTGCTTACCGGTTTTTCCGCCTATCAGAGCATACTGGTAATCAGGTGTAATGTCAAGAACCCTGTAGTCCGAATAGAACGGACCGAAGAACGATACCCTGAGCAGTCCCGGAGTGTCTGTGAATTTGGCTTTTCCTGTCGAAGTCTTGAACTTGTTATTCAGTACTCCGCTGTTGATGATTTTGAGGTTTCCGTCCTCGTCCAGGAAGTAACGGGCTGTAGTGAGTTCCATGCCCCGCTCGAACGTATGGTCGAAGCGGGCAATCTCGTACCAGGTGCCAAGGAAACGGTTCAGTGCGAATGACTCGACTGGTGTGTTGTCGATTTTCTGTGCAAGGCAAACGCCGGGAATGATTGCAACCCCTAGCATTGATAACAGTGTTTTGATCATAGTTGTAATTGTTTTGATGGTTTATGATTTGTCGTCCTGCCTCTATATGTCCGGATCCTTGACTCTTGAAGGCTTGTCTGACGATGCAAATGTAAGTGCCGTCAAAACCGGTGATATCAGATTTCCATATTGTTTTTCTATTGTTGTTATTGATTCTGTCAATAGATATGGCCGGCTGTCCGGTTGTGGACCTTATACCACCTCTTTAAGTATTCTGATGAATTCGGTGGCCGACTTTTTGAGGTAATGGTCTTTCAGCGTATGTACGCATCCTATCATTTTCCGCTTCAGTTCGGCTACCGGTATTGCTTTCAGAGCAGGGTCTATGTAGGTGGCCAGTGATGACATGATGGCAATGAGCCTGGTGCTGTGGACCAGTCTGATGATGGCATTCGGGTTGTTCATTTCAACGCATACGTTCAGACTGCTGGTGTCGACATCGACAAAGCGGTCAAAGGCTTTTCGGGCCTGCAGCCCCGAGCCAGGCAGCGCTATTCTGTGCAGCTTGAGATCTTTCAGCGTAAGCATTTCCCTGCCGGCAAGAGGGTGTTCGGCGTTCATTATTGCGCTCAATTCGGTCTCAATGATGGGGTCTGAATCAATTTCCTCATAAAGAACAGCTGGCTTGAAGGCAATGAACATATCAATTTCGTGTTCCTGAAGCATTCGCAGCAGTTCACTGGCTGTGGTGTAGGTTATGTTCAGTTTCACGGCAGGAAATGCCTTCTGATACAGTTTCATTGCGTTGTTCATGATGCCCATGAACGAAGTTGTCAGACCTATGTTCAGCGTGCCTGTCACACCTTTGCGCAGGTCGGATATGCGCTGGAAGCATTCGGCCGATGTCTCCAGCGTGTGTCTTGCCAGCGGGAGCATTTCCTGCCCTGCCTCGGTTAGTGTGACACTGTGTGATGTGCGGTCGAAAAGCGGGCTCCCTATCTCGTCCTCGAGCTGTTTTATCTGCTGTGAGAGTGTTCCCTGGGTAATGAACAGTTCCTTGGCCGCTTCTGAAAAGTTCAGCGTCTTGGCCACGGCCACAAAATACTTTATCTGCCTGAGTTCCATATCGCGAATATAGTCATTTCATTAAAGTTCCCTTATGTAGCACCTGCGTCTCATGAACGGTCTCTTTTCGTAACTGTTCCAGAGGTTGATGGCGCTGTTCGTTTCAATCTGCGGATTGGTTATGACGGTAGTGTTCCCTATTTCAGCCGCTTTGCGCGCAATGTCGCGGTAATATATGGCCGATACTCCCTTGCCCTGCCATTCCGGAGCGGCTCCGTTGAGCATCAGGTCCATGGTGGAGCAGTCTTTCAGAGCATGCAGAAGGTGAACCCATCCGAATGGGAACAGGTGTCCGTGGGCCTTCTGCAGCGCTTTGGATATGCTTGGGAATGCTATGCCGAATCCGGCTATACCACCATCCTTGTCCAGAACGACCGAGCTTGTCCTGTCTGACAGGAACGGCATTGTGGAAGCCGCCTCTTCGTCCATCTCCTGAGGGGTGAAGGGTATGAAATTGTGGACCTTTTCCGAAAAGCTGCGGTTATACAGGTCAAAGAAATGCCTGACCAGCTCCGGGTCCTTTTTGAGCTTGTCAATGCTTCCCAACTTGAGTCCGTATCGGGCTGCTACAAGGTCTGCCAGCCTTTCGGTCTTTTCGGGCAGGACTCTTGGGGTGTCCAGTTCATACTGGATCCAGTCACATTCCTTGCGGTATCCGTGCGCTTCGACAAGGTCCTGATAATAAGGGTAATTGTACAGACAGTTAAACGGAGGAATGTTCTGGAAACCATCGACCAGCATGCCCTGTTTGCCAAGGGTGTTGTAGAAGAGCGGGCCGTGAATGTCTGTCATGCCATGTTCTCCGGCCCATGACTCGGCAGTATTGAGGAGCATGTCGGCAGCCTGTCGGTCATTGATGACATCGAACCACCCGAATCTTGCCCTGCGGGTCCCGTACCTTTCATTGTACCGGGGATTGATCATTCCGCAAATGCGGCCCACTATGTTGCCGTCCTGCTCCAGCAACCACATTTTCCTTTCGCAGTAGCTCAAGGTGGACAGTCGCGTAAGGTTTTTCCTTTCAACGGAATGGAGGGCAGGAACGTACTGCGGGCAGTTCCGGTACAGCCGGTCAGGGAACCTGATGAATTCCTTCACGTCACGTCTAGAGCTGACTTCCTTTACTTTGTACATGTCTTCAAGTTCAAGAATATACAAAAATAGTATTTTTGCGCTTATGATTGCAAATGTGCTTACTGTTCTGCTTTTTCTGTTCCTTCCTGCCGCAGTGATATGGCTGTGCGGGAAAGTCAAGGTGCTGGGCAAGATAGGTCCTGTACTCACTCTCTATATTCTGGGTATTGTAATAGGTAATACACTCCGTCCCGAGGCCATGCCTGAGATTCAGGACCTGCTGAGCAGCGCCATGGTTCCCATTGCCATTCCTCTTATGCTGTTCGGATGCAGGTTCAGCCGTACCGGAAACCGTTCATCGGTCCTTGCACTTGTTACCGGACTGGCGGCTGTCATTCTGGCTGTGGTGGGAGGGTATCTGCTGTTCGGACACAACATACCTGAAGGTTACAAGGTGGGAGCAATGCTGTCCGGTGTCTATACCGGTGGAACGGTCAATCTGGCGGCTCTGCAGGCTATGCTTGATGTACCCGAGGAAACATTCATCCTGGTCAATTCGTGTGACATGCTGGTGTCATTCCTGTATCTTACTTTCCTGATGACGGTGGGGATCAGGCTTTTCCGCCGCATACTGCCCAACGAATCATCGGTCCAGTCCGATTTTACCGGTGAAAAGGAGGAAAAAGTACCCATGCGGATAAAGGACATGCTGGTGCTTCTGGGAATAGATGTCCTTATCATAGGCATATCGGCAGGTCTTGGTCTGTTGGCAGGAGACGGCTGGTTCATGACCGTATTGATACTCATGCTGACTACTCTGGGCATTGCCGCATCCTTCCTTCCGGCAGTGAGAAAGCGCCCGCAGGCCTATGACATGGGATACTACTGCATCTGCATATTTTCAGTGGTGGTTGCATCCATGGCCGATTTCTCCAAACTTGATTTCTCAGGAAGCCTGAACACCCTGCTGTATCTCACATTCGTGATTTTCGTGTCGCTGTTCATCCAGCTTCTTTTCTCAAGGCTTTTCAGGATCGATGCTGACACAACCGTGATAAGCTCGGTGACTTACATCTGCTCCCCTCCGTTCGTTCCCATGATGGCCATGACCATGAAGAACCGCAATGTGATTGCTCCTGGACTGGCAATAGGTGTGGTGGGCTATGCGGCCGGCAACTACATAGGTTTCATGATTGCGCATCTGCTCAGACTGCTCTGAGCGCTCTGTGATCAGGTTGGGCGGCTATTTTTCGAAAAGACGCAGAAGTTTCATCTTCAGCTTTTCAGCTTTTCCACCGTACGGGTGTTCGCGCAACGGCAAGTTCATGCGGTTGTGGCCCAGAAGCACGGTCTGCGGGTGAGTGAACTCGCGGAAACCCCATTCTCCGTGGTAGGCTCCCATTCCGGAATGGCCTGTACCTCCAAACGGAACGCCCTTGACCATGAGATGTACGCAGACCTCGTTGATGCAGCCGCCTCCGTACTGCTGTGAGCCCATTACCCGTTTGGCCCAGCGGATGTCCTTGGTGAACAGATACATGGCCAGCGGATGTTCGCGCCTGGCTATGGTATCCAGAATGCAGTTGATGTCGCTGTCATTGAACGGTACGATGGGAAGAAGCGGGCAGAACAGTTCATGCTGTACTATGTCCTCGTCAATTCCCACCGGGTAGATTATTGTGGGTGAATAGCGGCGTGTTCCGGGGTCACCGCAGCCGCCCAGGACGATGCGGTCCCTGTAGGCATCGGCCTGAGTGGCGCATTTCTCAAAGGCAGTGCGGGATATCAGCCACGGATACTCCGGATTGTTCAGCGGGTCGGTTCCAATCTGTTTCTCAAATGCGGCCTTGAGTTCTGTGATGAAAGCATCGGCAACTTCACTTGCAACGGCAATCTGGTTGATGTTGATGCATATCTGTCCGGCATTGCACAGCTTGAAGAATGCAATTTTCCGGGCAGCGTCCTTCAGGTCGGCATCCTTCCTTACAATGCACCAGTTTCCGGTTTCACCGCCCAGTTCCAATGCTACCGGAGTCAGATTCCTTGCGGCTTCGGCCATGACATGTCTTGCTACTGCCGGCGAACCGGTGTAGAATATCTTGTCAAAGCGTGTGGCAAGGCACATGTCGGCCACATCGTGCCCTCCGTCAATTACGGTCAGGTATTCGGGAGCGAATGTCCTGGCAATGAGTTTCTTCATTGCAGCCGTACATGCCGGTGATTTGGAACTGGCCTTGATGACTGCCGTGTTTCCTCCCGCAATGCTGGCGGCAAGAACGCCCATGGTGAGCATTATAGGGAAATTGAACGGGCTGATGATAAGCGTTACACCATACGGCATCTTGTAGACCTTGGTCAGTATGCTTGGAAAATTCATGAGACCGCTGAAATGCGTTTCCGTTCGGGCCCATCGACGCAGTCCGCGGATGGTTTCGTTTATTTCAACTATGACCGGGCCTATATCACAGAGATACCCTTCCACCCTGCTGCGTCCCAGATCGGCAGAAAGGGCATCTTCAAGCTCGGCTTCCATTCCAATGATGGCGTGCTTGAGTTTCCTGAGCTGCTGGATACGCCATCTGACAGGTAATGTGGCCCCTGTGAGGAAGAATTCACGTTGTGAGTTCACTGTGTTCTGAATATCGGTCTGTGTCATGTCAGTATATGTTTTTTACACATTACAGGCGAATATACTTACTTTTTGGATGATAATCCGATTTTTGTTACAACCTTTGTGTCAGACAAAATCCATCAGCTATGTCCAAATCCCAGAATAAGGAGGCGCGCATGTACCTCCGTGTGAGAAATCTTTGCGGTCTGCTTGGAATGATACTTCCATGGCTGGCTCTGTTTTCTGCCGGCATAACGCCACACCCCAGCCCGGAATGGTGGTGGAGCATATCGGCCACATATTACCAGAGTCCGGCTCTTGTGGGCGTCCTGGTTCCGGCATGCATAGTCCTTATTTCATACATAGGCTATGATACCGTGGATAATGTGATCACTTCGCTTTCCGGAATATTCGGGCTCTGCATAGTGCTGTTCCCGTGTAAGGTAGGCTGGATTCCCGATGGAACGCCGGTCGGGTTCTTCCAGGTGCCGATAGAGATATCGCATATTGTCCATTCCGTATCGGCCATGCTGTTTTTCCTTCTCATGGCCTTCAACAGCACTTTCCAGTTCACCAAATCCGATTCTGAGATTACGGGCCGCAAGCGTATCCGCAACATAATCTACCGTATATGTGGAATAGGCATGCTGTTGATGGAAGTGGCGTTTGCCGTAATCATGATCTGCGGGGTGCCCAGATACCATGTAATGTACATTGAGATAATCCTGCTCAGCCTGTTCGGTCTCTCATGGCTGGTCAAGGGCGGTGCCTTTCCATTCCTTAATGATATTGAATCCGATGAGGACGAATAGCGGCAGGCGATATGTTGCCGCATTCATAAGAGTTCTGGGAATTGCCCTGCCGGTTTGCCTGGCGGTGGCATGCCGGCCGTCTGTCCCAGAACTGACAGACGCTGATGTCCGGAAGCTCATAAGCTGTATTCCCGACCATGGGATGGGGCCCCGCTATGCCTTTACAGAGCAGTATTACTCTCTTCTGGAAGAATCCTGGGCCGTACCATCGGACTGTCCGTGGGGCATTGGCAGTGAAGAATGGCTGTTGTATTTCATTTCGGGGAACGGTGATCTGTATGACAGTGTCAGTGTGCGTTCAATCAGCCAGAGTGCCGATGTGGCGACAGTACGGTTCGACTGTATCTGGAACTGCTGCGGGACCGAGAGCCATACATTGAACCTGTGCTATTCGGACAGCTGCTGGGTGATTGAGAACTATGACGGCACACTTGAGGATATGTATGACTACATCAGTTCACGCCGTGCCTACTTCCGTTCGCAGGAATGGGACGACTATCTTGAAAATGACGAATACATTGATGCTGGAATGAGAGCCAAGGCCAAGCGGGATGTCAAGGACTATTTCAGCCGTTATCCCGATGACCGCCCAGCCCGATGACCGTCATTGCATCAGTCAAACAGTACCCCGTCCCCGTCGCTGTCAAGCGTGTGGGCCAGCTTCTCGATGTTGAGGCTGCGGGCCGATGCATCCACAATCTCCTTGTAGATTCCTCCCTGGCGGTATACGTCATCGGGGTTGCCTGACTGCTCTACACGTCCGTCCTTGAGCGCGTAGATTATGTCGCTGTCAATGATCTGCGATATGCTGTGCGAGATGATGATGACGGTGCGGTCCTTCTTGATTGCATCGATGCTGGCCTTGATCTGCTCTGTTGCCACAGCATCAAGACTTGCGGTAGGTTCGTCCAGGAAGATGATGGGCGGGTTCTTGAGGAACATGCGGGCTATTGCCACGCGCTGCTGCTGACCGCCTGACAGCTGCTGTGCCTTTGACTGGAACTGCTGCGGCAGCTGCATTACCTGATCGTAGAGGAAGGCCTTGCGGGCTGCATCGGCCACCTCTTCAAATGTGGCATCGGGCTTGCCGTAGCGTATGTTCTCTTCAATGGTGCCGTCAAAGATGTGGTTCTTCTGGAGCACCAGTCCTATGTTGTCACGCAGGAACTTTGTATCGTATTCCTTAATGTCAACACCGTCAAGGGTTATGCTGCCGCAGTCGGGTTCATAGAACTTGTCGAGCAGGTTGATGATGGTGCTCTTGCCTGCGCCCGACAGACCCACGAATGCCGTTATCCTGCCGCTTTCAATATCCATGTTGATGTTGTGCAGGGCCTTGGTTCCGTTGGGATAGGTGAAATCCACATCCCTGACTTCGAACTTGCCGTATACCTTTTCAGGGATGTAGTTGCCTGAAGGCTCGGTTTCGGTTTCGGAATTGACAATGTCGAAGAATCCCTCGGCATAAATCATGGCATCATTCATGTCGTCGAAGATGCGCTGCAGCTGGGTGATGGGGGCGGTTACGTTGCCGAACAGCATGACGTGGTACATGATCTTACCTATTGACATGCCCGGGTATTCAATGAGTACCAGATATGCTGTCAGGATGATTATGAGCACTGTTCCGGTCTGGCGTACAAAGCTTTTCAGTCCGTCATAGTAGAAGCTGGTGCGGCGCACGTTCATCTGGTTCTCGCTGTATTCGGTCTGCATCTGCCACTGCTTGTCGCTTTCAATCTTCTGACGGTTGAAGGACTTGATCACGTTCATTGATTCTATTATGTTCATGATGCCGTGGCTCTTGGCTTCGCGCGTGTCACGCATGTTACGGCGCCAACCCTTGAGCTTTCTGGCCTGACGATAGGTTATCCAGAAATAGATGGGTACTATGAACAGGGCGGTCAGGCCCACATAGACGTTTGCCGCAAACATGAGAATCAGGGCCAGAACGGCACTGGTGAACAGGGGCAGCAGGTCGATGAAGAAGTTCTGCACCGTGCGTGAAAGGCTGCTGACACCCTGGTCGATTCGTGTGGTCAGTTTGCCGGTGTCATTGTCCTGGGCTGAGAAGAATGACATGCGGAAAGTCAGAATCTTGTCAATGATGCTCTGTGACAGGTCCTTGGACACGAATATGCGCATGCGTTCGCCGTAGTAGTTCTGGGCGAATGTGATGAGAGCCGAAAGTATTTCCTTTCCAAGCAGTACTATACTTATTATGGTAAGTATTCTGGCAGCCTCGCTCCATGCGAATGATTCCTTGATGACAAGCGCGTTTACGGCATCGACCGTGCGGTCAAGTACCACAGCGTTGACCTGAGCCATGAATGACCCTATCAGGGTAAGTATCAGTGTGGCCAGTACCAGCCACTTGTAAGGTTTCACGTAAGGGGTTATGTCATGAATCAGCTTGAAGAGATTCATTCCCTGCTGTTTCCGGTTGCTCATATTACTTGAGGTTTTGTTTTCAAACATGCAAAACTACACATTATTATTTCATAATTGGAAGCGTATCGCTATTTTTGGCAGACATGCTTGGCATAAGACCATGGAGTGCTGTGCGTGGTGTCCTTGGTATAGGTTGTGCTATTATCAGCTCCCACTAGATGGCTCAGTCGAAATCTTGTTCCGTGAGCGAAACGGGGCCATCCACTCACCGCGGTCACGGCGCCATTTCAGTTGACTGCCCAGTACATGTCCATGACCTCTTTCAAGCTCCGTCACCTGAATATGTGGACTTGGGCCTGAGCGTCAAGTGGGCCACCTTCAATGTGGGTGCCTGCAGTCCGGAGTGCTACGGTGACTACTTTGCCTGGGGTGCCACAGAACCGCTTTACGAGCCAGGTTACGCTGAAGAGGATCCTCAGTCCCACTGGAAATCCGGCAAGTCCGGTGGCTACAATTGGGTGAACGCTCCGTTCCAGACCGCCAACACCACATCATACTCTTCCACCAGATGGACCAAATACTTGGGCAGCACCACATCGTCATACAAAGACCCTTCGGCCACTAATTCCGATGCCCGGAAGACCGTCCTCGACCCGGAAGACGATGCCGCCCACGTGAACTGGGGCGGCAGCTGGCGTATGCCGACCAAAGCCGAACTGTCCGAACTCCGCACCAACTGCACCTGGACCTGGACCACCATTAACGGCATAAAAGGTTATAAGGTTCAAAGCAACAAGTCCGGTTATACCGACCGTTGGATCTTTCTTCCCGCGGCGGGGTGCCGCAGCGGCACGTTCCTCCGCAGCGTTGGCTCCTACGGCCTCTACTGGTCCAGTTCGCTCAACACGGACGACCCGAGCGGCGCGTACCGCTTTGGCGCGATATTTTCTTTTTTTCAAACTTATAACAAAACACTTATGGCAAAATTGCAAGACATTCTGGGCTCACCCGAAAAAGTATGGGGGCAATAGATTCCTATTCAGCCGAAAATCAGTGTATGGCTGTGAATACAGTAAGGACCAAACGCTCTGATCGCAACACTTTCCTATGGACGATAGGGAGGAAAGCCATGCTGCAGGCCCGATTCCATCCCTATCATATGGGTTGTATGGCGGAATAGCGCATATCTTCATGCATGATAGGGAAGAAAACCGTGCTTTGGGCCTGATTCCATCCCTATCATTGAGAAAGCAGGGAAAATACTTATCTATGTGACGGTGTATGTCGGTGTCTTCTGTCACTTATGTCTCCATGCTTTTTCGACTGAACCCGCTTAGGACAGTTGACAAATGGTGGGGAAGTGCCGCATGTGGTGGGAATCTCTCTCTCTGTAAGCTGTAAGAACTGTAAGATTGTGCTGTTTATGGATGGTCCGATATAGGCGCCCAAGTGGGCCGCAAAATTTTCCCAGTTAGAGAAATTTTGCGCTCTAGTTAGAAAACAAAAATTGTCCAGTTGGGGAGAGAAAAAAGCATGATTCCATGTCTGTGCGTGCTTTTGCCGCAAACTGTAAGATTCTTACAGTTCTTACAGCTTACAG
>JAKSIU010000029.1 GCA_024398615.1 Bacteroidaceae bacterium | reverse complement strand
ACCCACCAAACATTATACACACTTTTTTCATGAAAAATTGTGTTAATGAAAATAACACTACTGATAAGAACAGAAAAAGGAATAGACGCGATAGCACAAAGAGACTGTGCGCCTACAAAAACCAGCGATTCAAAAGCATACAGAACAGATATATTACACAGCAAGGGCAGATGGATTACCACCTGCCCTTGCATATAGAATAATATAAATAATGTATTATTCAGCTGCTGGAGCCTCAACTGCTGGAGCCTCGGGAGCCTCGACAGTCTGTGACTTACGTGAACGACGAGTCTTGGCTGCCTTCTTTACAGTCTTGGCCATGTTCTCATCATAATCAACGAATTCGATGAATGCCATCTCTGTGGCATCACTCTTGCGGATACCCAGCTTGATGATACGCAGATAGCCACCTGGACGATCAGCGATTTTCTGTGAAATTTCCTTGAAGAGTTCTGTTACAGCTTCCTTATTCTGAAGATAGCTGAACACAACACGACGTGAACTGGTATCGTCCTTCTTGGCACGGTTGATTATTGGTTCAGCATATACACGCAGAGCCTTTGCCTTGGCCAGTGTAGTCTCGATTCTCTTGTGCATGATAAGAGAAACGGTCATGTTAGCCAACATAGCATCCCTATGAGCGGCTTTGCGGCTCAGGTGATTGAATTTCTTATTATGTCTCATTGTTAGTCTTTGTCTAATTTATACCTTGAAATATCAGTACCGAATGAAAGGTTCAAGCTTTCCAGAAGTTCATCCAGTTCTGTAAGAGACTTCTTGCCAAAATTGCGGAACTTGAGCAAATCGGTCTTGTTGAACTGTACAAGATCACCAAGCGTTTCAACGTCGGCGGCCTTAAGGCAGTTCAATGCACGGACTGAAAGGTTCATGTCTGACAACTTTGTCTTGAGAAGCTGACGCATGTGGAGAACCTCCTCGTCAAATTCCTCATTATCATCAATATCAGAGTTCTCAATGGTGATCTTGTCATCGCTGAAAAGCATGAAATGATAAATGAGGATCTTGGCTGCTTCCTTGAGAGCATCCTTGGGATGAATTGATCCGTCGGTGCTTATTTCAAGAACGAGCTTGTCGTAGTCAGTCTTCTGTTCTACACGGAAGGGCTCAACAACATACTTCACATTACGGATAGGAGTATAGATTGAATCTATAGGAATCTGATTGACTTCAACACAGAACTCCTTGTTCTCATCAGCGGGAACGTAACCGCGTCCCTTGTTGATGGTGAGTTCAATCTGCATGGAAGCTTGTTCATCAAGACGGCAAATGACGAGCTCAGGATTCAACACTTCAAATCCGGACAGACACTTGCCAATATCACCAGCCTTAAATACTGTAGTATTCTCAACCTTGATACTGACTTTTTCATTCTCGAAGTCTTCCACAATCTGCTTGAAACGAACCTGCTTCAGATTAAGAATGATGTTGGTGACATCTTCCTTAACTCCTGGAATGGTTGCGAATTCATGTTCGACGCCCTCTATCTTGATGGTATTGATGGCAAAACCCTCAAGAGTAGAGAGAAGGATCCGACGAAGAGCGTTTCCAATGGTTATACCAAAGCCAGGCTCCAAAGGACGGAATTCGAACTTTCCGAACTTGGCATCGGACTCAACCATTATGACCTTTTCAGGCTTTTGAAATGCTAATATTGCCATTTACCTCTTACTTTTTATTTCGAATACAATTCAACTATAAGCTGTTCCTTGATGTTCTCAGGAATATCCTCTCTTTCGGGCTTGTGGAGGAACTTGCCTGCCTTATTCTGCTCGTCCCATTCAATCCATGGATACTTTGCATGATTGAAACCGGCAAGAGAATCAGCAATGACCTCGAGAGACTTTGAACGTTCGCGGACACCTACAATCTGACCTGGCTTAACCTGATAGGAAGGGATGTTCAGAACCTTACCGTCAACAACGATATGTCTGTGGCTTACAAGCTGACGAGCAGCTGCGCGAGTTGGTGCAAGACCAAGACGGAAAGCTACATTATCAAGACGTGATTCAAGCATCTGGAGCAGATTGACACCAGTGATGCCACTATCTCTTGAAGCTTTATCAAACATATTGCGGAACTGTTTCTCAAGAACTCCGTATGTGTATTTTGCCTTCTGCTTTTCAGCAAGCATTATACCATATTCAGATGACTTGCGACGACGGTTATTTCCGTGCTGACCAGGTGCATATTTCCTTTTTTCGAAAGCCTTATCGGCTCCAAAGATTGCTTCGCCGAACTTACGTGCGATGCGGGTTTTAGGTCCAGTATATCTAGCCATAATCTTATCGTTTTATCAAATTAAACTCTTCTTCTCTTTGGCGGACGGCAACCATTGTGTGGCAGTGGAGTCACGTCAATAATCTCGATTACTTCAATACCGGCACCATGCACGGCACGGATGGCTGATTCACGGCCATTTCCCGGGCCCTTAACATATGCCTTGACTTTTCTAAGGCCAAGGTCAAAAGCTATCTTTGAGCAATCCTCTGCTGCCATCTGAGCTGCGTAAGGAGTGTTCTTCTTTGAACCACGGAAACCCATCTTGCCTGCGGATGACCAAGAGATGACCTGACCTTCGCTATTTGCAAGAGTAACAATAATGTTGTTGAATGATGAATGTACGTGCAACTGTCCCATTGCATCTACCTTCACATTTCTTTTCTTAGCTGCAACTGTTTTCTTTGCCATAGTTCAATTATTTAGTAGCCTTTTTCTTATTAGCAACAGTCTTCTTACGACCCTTACGTGTACGAGCGTTGTTCTTAGTGCTCTGGCCACGAACCGGAAGGCCGTTACGGTGACGGATACCGCGATAGCAACCAATATCCATCAGACGCTTGATGTTCAGCTGAACCTCACTGCGGAGGTCGCCCTCTACCTTATACTCTGCACCGATGACTTCACGGATACGGGCTGCCATATCATCAGTCCAATCCTGAGCCTTGATGTCTTTATCCACACCAGCCTTAGCCAAAATCTTGGCTGCGCTGCTGCGACCTATACCAAAAATGTAGGTTAACGCGATTTCACCCCTCTTATTCTGCGGGATGTCAACTCCAGCGATTCTTATTGCCATATATTAATTAGTTTGTTTACCTAAAGTTATCCCTGACGCATCTTCATCTTGGGATTCTTCTTGTTGATTAAATACAAACGTCCCTTGCGACGAACTATCTTGCAGTCGGCTGTACGTTTTTTGAGTGAAACTCTGACTTTCATATTCTTTTGTTTTATTTGTACCTGAATACGATTCTACCCTTAGTAAGATCATAAGGAGACATTTCTACCTTAACCTTATCACCGGGAAGGATCTTTATGAAATGCATTCTCATTTTACCGGAAATGTGACCGGTAATCTCGTGTCCGTTCTCCAGTTGGATCCGGAACATTGCATTTGACAATGCTTCAACAATTGTTCCGTCCTGTTCTATAGCGGATTGCTTTGCCATATTAAAATTACTTATTTCCTAAAACTTCTTCTACATAGTCAAATGTCGACAGAATTTCAGCTTTACCCTGGCATATGGCAACCGTATGTTCAAAATGAGCAGCCGGTTTCAGATCGCGTGTCCTTACACCCCAACCATCCATATCCATTCTGATCTGTCTCGTTCCCAAAGTAATCATCGGCTCGATTGCTATGCACATCCCTTTCTTAAGTTGAGTGCCATAACCACGTTTGCCATAATTGGGAACACAAGGATCTTCATGCATTTCACGTCCGATGCCATGACCGACAAACTCGCGTACAACCCCATATCCATGGCTCTCACAGTGAGTCTGAACAGCATAACCTATGTCACCAAGACGTTTTCCGGCAACGGCCTGCTCTATTCCGAGGTAAAGAGACTCCTTAGTAACTTTCAGAAGATTTCTGACCTCAGGAGCAACTTCACCAACACAGAAAGTGTATGCCGAATCACCGTTAAATCCATCAAGAAGAGTGCCACAGTCTACCGAAACGATGTCACCTTCTTTCAAAGGTTCATCGTTCGGTATTCCATGCACAACCATTTCATTGACTGATGTACAAAGCGCAGCTGGGAAAGGAACACCATCCTGATTCGGATAACCCTTAAAAGTGGGAATAGCTCCGTTATCGCGAATGAATTCCTCAGCTACACGCGTAAGCTCATTGGTGGTCACACCAGGCTTGATAAGCTTGGCAACTTCACCAAGAGTTCTGCCGACAAGCTGATTAGCTGCCCGCATCAACGCTATCTCTTCGTCAGTCTTAAGAAAAATCATTTCAATATACTATCAATATGCATTCAGGCCAGCACGTCCCTTAATGCGTCCGGTCTTGAGAAGACCGTCATAGTGACGCATAAGAAGATGACTTTCAACCTGCTGCAAAGTATCAAGAACGACACCCACAAGAATGATGAGTGATGTACCTCCAAAGAACTGTGCAAAAGCCTGATTTACGCCGAACAGACGAGCAAAGGCAGGCATAATTGCAATAACAGTAAGGAAGAGAGCTCCAGGCCAAGTAATGCGTGACATTACAGTGTCAATATAGTCAGCTGTCGGTTTGCCAGGCTTGACGCCAGGAATGAAACCGTTGTTGCGCTTAAGATCATCTGCCATCTGCTGAGGATTAACGGTAACAGCAGTGTAGAAGATTGTAAACACAATAATAAGTACAGCGTAAATGACATTGTAAACCCAACCGTCTGTATCCATCAGCTTAAGAGCAAAGCCTGACTGTTCACCTGTACCGACTATGGCAATAGGAATGAACATGATAGCTTGAGCAAAGATGATAGGCATAACGTTGGCTGCGTTAACCTTGAGTGGAATATACTGACGTGCTCCACCAATCTGACGACCACCCTCGATACGCTTAGCATACTGTACGGGAACCTTACGGACACCCTGAACGAGCATTATGGTACCAGCGGTAGCAAGAAGCAGAACAATTATCTCAAACAGGAACATGACAAGTCCACCGCCTGCTGCACCAATGGAAGACATGCGGGATGTGAGTTCCTGCATGAAAGCCGATGGGAAACGTGCGATAATACCGACCATAATGATGAATGAGACACCATTTCCTATACCCTTGTCAGTAATACGCTCACCTAACCACAGTATGAATGAACTGCCTGCAGCAAGAATGAGTGTGGAGGTAATAATGAAAGTAGTCCAATCAACAGGAGGATTCATACCTGCACCAATCTGATGTTTCAGGTTGAGGAGATAAGAAGGACCCTGAATAATAAGGATGAACAGTGTCAGATAACGAGTATACTGATTGATCTTCATACGGCCGCTTTCGCCTTCTTTCTGAAGCTTCTGGAAACTTGGAACTGCAATGGTAAGCAGCTGAAGAACGATAGAAGCAGAAATGTAAGGCATAATGCCCAATGCAAAAATTGAAGCATTTGAGAAAGCACCTCCTGAGAACATATCAAGCAACGAGAGAAGACCACTGCTGGTCTGTCTTTGCAAGTTAGTCAACATACTTGCATCAATGCCGGGGAGCAGAATATGGGTTCCCAGACGGTAAACTGCAATAAACAGGACCGTTGTAAGAATCCTCTTTCTGAGATCCTCGATCTTCGAGATGTTCTTCAGTGTCTCCCAGTTCTTTGCAACTACGTAGACAACAAGAATAACAACTGCAAAGAGAATGATGTATTTCAGAAGATTTTCATTCATTTGCTCAAAGTTTTGTTGCAGTACCACCTACGGCCTCAATTGCAGCAATTGCTGACTTTGAAAAAGCGTTAGCCTCAACATCAACCTTCTTTGTAAGCTGACCATTACCGAGGATCTTGACAAGCTGCTTGGAAGAAACGAAACCAGCGGCCTGAAGATCGGCAACAGAAACCTTATCAAGATTTTTCTTTTCAGCCAGAGTCTGAATTACATCCAGATTGATGGCCTTATATTCAACATGATTGATGTTCTTGAATCCGAACTTCGGAACAAGACGCTGAAGAGGCATCTGACCACCTTCGAAACCAATTTTTCTAGCATAACCGGAACGTGACTTCGCACCCTTGCTACCACGTGTGGAAGTGCCACCCAGACCTGAACCTGGGCCACGGCCTATTCTTTTGCGTGACTGGGTTGAACCTTCAGCCGGCTTCAATGTATTCAACTTCATGATTTGTTCTTTTAAAAGTTAATCAATAACGGTTACCAGGTGACATACCTTGTTGACCATACCTCTGATTGAAGGATTATCTTCAAGTTCAACTACGTTGTTCAACTTGTGAAGTCCCAGTGCATCAAGAGTTCTTCTCTGATCTATAGGAGCGCCAATGCGGCTCTTTGTCTGTTTGATCTTGATTGTTGCCATATCTGTAACCTTCATTATCCGTTAAATACCTTACTCAAACTGATGCCACGGTTCTGAGCGACCATCTTGGCATCACGCATTTCTGAGAGAGCCTTGATAGTAGCCTTGACCAGATTGTGGGGGTTTGATGAACCCTTTGACTTGCAAAGCACATCAGTTATACCAACACTTTCAAGAACGGCACGCATAGCACCACCGGCAACCACACCGGTACCAGGAGCTGCAGGCTTCATGAAAACTTCTGCGCCGTCATAACGGGCAGTCTGCTCATGAGGAATTGTACCCTTGAGAACTGGAACACGGATGAGTTCCTTCTTTGCTGCCTCAACGCCCTTGGCGATGGCTGCGGTAACTTCACTGGCCTTACCCAGACCAAGTCCGATGATACCGTTTCCGTCACCTACAACAACGATGGCTGCAAAGCTAAACGTACGACCACCCTTTGTAACCTTAGTTACGCGGTTTATTGCGACGAGTCTGTCTTTCAGCTCGACATCATTTGTAACCCTAACTTTATTATTCATAGTAATCGCAGTTTAAAAGATGAGACCGCTCTTGCGTGCGGCATCTGCCAATTCCTTAACTCTTCCATGATACAGGAAACCGTTACGGTCGAAAACGACTGTAGTGATGCCTGCTTCATTGGCATTTTTGGCAATAAGTTCTCCAACCTTTGCAGCCTGCTCCTTACCTGACATCTTTTCCATGCCAAGTGATGAAGCTGCGGCAAGAGTCTTACCGTTCAAATCGTCAATAATCTGAACGTAGATCTGCTTGTTGCTTCTGAAAACGCTCATACGAGGACGCTCGGTAGTTCCGGAAATCTTATTGCGAACACGGAACTTGATCTTATTTCGTCTTTCTGTTTTTGCTGACATAATTTCTACATTAAAATGTTAATTACTTGGCAGCGGCTGACTTACCCGACTTGCGACGGAGAACTTCACCCACAAACTTAATACCCTTACCCTTATACGGTTCAGGCTTACGGAAAGAACGGATCTTGGCACATACCTGGCCCAGAAGCTGCTTGTCGCATGACTCCAGAGTGATGAGCGGATTCTTATTTCTCTCTGACTTTGTTTCAACCTTGATCTCAGGAGGCAGAACCAGAACGATTGAGTGAGAGTGCAGGAGCTCGAAAGTAATCACATTACCCTGATTTGAAACACGATAACCGACACCAACGATTTCCATTTCTTTCTTATATCCTTCAGAAACACCTACAACCATGTTGTTTACCAATGCGCGATACAGGCCATGGAAAGCGTGACGCTGCTTTGGATTGTCCTGAAGAAGCTCGGAGTTCTCTTCAAATGAAATGACTCCGTTCTCTATTGACATTTTGATGGAAGGATCAATACTCTGTGACAGTGAACCCTTTGGGCCCTTCACTGAAACCACGCCATCCTCAAAACTGACAGTTACGCCAGCGGGAATATGAATAGGTAATTTTCCAATTCTTGACATAGTGTATCTCCTTCAATTAATAGACGTAACAAAGGACTTCACCGCCAATCTTATACTGAGCGGCTTCCTTGTCAGTCATAACACCTTTAGATGTGGATATGATAGCAATACCCAAACCATTGATTACTCTCGGCATTTCACGATAACCGGTGTACTGGCGAAGACCTGGAGAAGAAATTCTCTCAAGCTTCTTGATAGCACTTGACTTGCTGGCCGGATCGTATTTCAGGGCAACCTTAATAGTTCCCTGAGGTCCATCCTCTACGAACTTGTAGTTCAGAATGTAACCCTTCTCAAAAAGGATCTTGGTGATCTCTTTCTTGAGATTTGAGGCAGGTATTTCAACTACCTTGTGCTTTGCCTGAATGGCATTGCGCAGCCTCGTCAGATAATCTGCAATAGGATCTGTCATAAAAAACTGTTTTAAATTGATCAGGACTTCCTGACAATATTTAATTAACACTCACTAATCATATCGATTACCAGCTGGCCTTGCGTACACCGGGAATCAGACCCTGAGATGCCATCTCACGGAACTGGATTCTCGAAAGACCGAACATGCGCATGTAACCTTTTGGACGACCTGTCAGCTTGCAACGGTTGTGCTGACGGATGGGGTTTGCATTGTAAGGCAGATCCTGCAGCTTCTGAGCAGCCTCATAAGCGGCGATTGGATCTTCATTACCCTTGCGAACGATTTCCTTAAGGGCGGCACGCTTGCTGGCGTACTTGGCAGCCATCTTGGCACGCTTGACTTCGCGGGCCTTCATTGATTCTTTTGCCATGTCTTACTTATTTGTTTTCGTTCTTAAACGGCAGACCGAACTCCTTGAGAAGAGCATAACCTTCTTCGTCAGTTTTTGCTGATGTCACGAAAGTGATGTTCATACCCAGAATGTTTGAAATGCTGTCAATGTTGATTTCAGGGAAGATAATCTGTTCCTGGATACCCAGTGAATAGTTACCCATACCGTCAAACTTGCTCTCAATACCCTTGAAGTCGCGGATACGCGGCAGAGCCACGCGAACGAGTCTTTCAAGGAATTCGTACATGCGCTCGCGGCGAAGTGTAACCATCACACCGATAGGCATTTTCTTACGGAGCTTGAAGTTTGCGATATCCTTCTTTGATACGGTAGCAACAGCTTTCTGACCGGTAATGGTGGTCAGTTCAGCAATGGCTGTATCAATGATCTTCTTATCTGCGATGGCAAGCTTGCCAAGGCCCTGGTTAATTACAATCTTCTTCAGAACAGGGATCTGCATTGAAGAAGAATACTGGAATTTCTCCTTAAGTGCGGGAGCTATGCGCTCAGCGTACTCTTTCTTAAGATTTGCAGTAGTGCTCATTACTTGATCTCCTCTCCTGATTTCTTAGCAATACGGACTGACTTACCCTCGGCGTTCTTTGCGCGTCCGATACGGGTCGGAGCACCTGTCTTAGGATCGACGGGGTTAAGATTTGAAATATGGATGGGCGCCTCCTGCTTGATGATACCACCCTGAGGATTCTTGGCGCTGGGCTTTGTGTTCTTTGAAACGAAGTTCACACCTTCTACAATAGCCCTCTGCTCCTTGACGAGCACCTTCAGGACCTTACCGGTCTTGCCTTTGTCTTCGCCAGCATTGACGAAAACGGTGTCGTTCTTCTTAATATGTAACTTACTCATTACTTTGACCTTTTTTGTATTAAAGTACTTCAGGAGCCAATGAAACCACCTTCATGTTCACGGCACGGAGTTCACGTGCGACAGGACCGAAGATACGGCTTCCCTTGATTTCACCTGTGTTTGCAAGCAGGACGCAGGCATTGTCGTCAAAACGGATATAAGAACCGTCGGCGCGACGAATTTCCTTCTTGGTACGAACCACGAGAGCCTTTGAAACGGTACCCTTCTTCATATCGCTTGAAGGAATAACGCTCTTAACACTTACTACGATGGTATCGCCTACTGTTGCATAACGCTTCTTTGTACCGCCAAGTACACGGATGCAGAGGCACTCTTTAGCACCGCTGTTGTCACAAACTGTGAGTCTGGATTCTGTCTGTATCATGATTACTTAGCCTTTTCAACGATTTCAATTAATCTCCATCTCTTGGTTTTGCTCAGAGGACGGGTCTCCATGATGCGAACGGTATCACCTACGCCACATTCATTGTTCTCGTCATGAACATGGTACTTCTTCGTCTTTCTGACGAACTTACCATAGATAGGGTGCTTTTCCTTGAAGACAGACAGAACAACGACGGTCTTGTCCATCTTGTCGCTGACGACTACACCCTGGCGCTCTTTGCGCAAATTTCTATCATTCATAAGAACTGTTCTTTATTTGTTAAGTTCCCTCTTTCTCATTTCTGTCTTCATCCTTGCGATTGTCTTTCTGAGCTTGGCAATCTGAGAAGGATTCTCCAGAGGAGAAATGGCATGATTCAAACCCATCACGGTGTAGTTAGCTGCTTCGGACTCAATACGTTCCTTCAGCTCCTGAGTTGTCAACTCCCTGATTTCAGAATTCTTCATAATGAAAGGTTTGATTATTGTTCATTCTTAAAGTCATAGTCACGTCTTACAACGAACTTTGTTGTAACCGGAAGTTTCTGAGCAGCAAGACGGAGAGCTTCCTTTGCGATTGCAAATGGAACGCCGTCAGCTTCAATGATAATACGGCCGGGAGTGATTGGGAATACGTATCCTTCTACGTCACCCTTACCTTTACCCATACGTACATCCAAAGGCTTCTTTGTTATAGGTTTGTCCGGGAAGATTCTGATCCAGATCTGACCCTGACGCTGCATGTAACGTGTTACGGCTACACGAGCTGCCTCGATCTGACGACCGGTAATCCAGGTCGTGTCAAGACACTTGATGCCGAATGAACCGAAAGCAAGCTGGTTGCCGCGCATTGCGTTACCCTTGCTGTGGCCGTTCTGCATTCTTCTGTATTTTGTCCTTTTAGGCTGTAACATAATTCTATATTACTGTTTCAGTTTACGAATTGCAATCAGCGATTGCTTCTATTTCTCTTTTTGTTGAAAGGCTTTCCTCCACGCTCTCCGCCACGACCGGTTTCCTTCGACTGAGTGAAGTTCGGTGACAGATCCTTCTTTCCATAAACCTCTCCACGGCAAATCCATACCTTGATACCATGAACGCCTACCTTTGTAATGGCTCCAACCTGACAGTAATCAATGTCAGCACGGAAAGTATGCAGCGGTGTGCGTCCTTCCTTATACATTTCTGAACGTGCGATTTCAGCACCATTCAGACGACCTGCAATCTGAACCTTGATACCTTCGGCACCCATTCTCATGGTGTTTGCGATAGCCATCTTGATAGCACGACGATATGCAATCTTACCTTCAACCTGACGGGCAATGTTATTAGCAACGATGACTGCATCAAGTTCAGGTTTCTTCACTTCAAAGATATTGATCTGAATCTCCTTGTCAGTAATCTTCTTCAGCTCTTCCTTAAGCTTGTCAACTTCTGAACCGTTCTTACCGATAATCAGACCTGGACGGGCTGTGCAAACGGTAATGGTAACGAGCTTAAGTGTACGCTCAATGACAATACGAGAAAGACTGGCCTTGGCCAGACGGGCATTAAGATACTTGCGGATTTCGGAATCCTCAACCAGACGCTCGTCATACTTGCCGAACCAACTGGAATCCCAACCTCTGACAATACCCAAACGGTTGCTTACTGGATTAACTTTCTGTCCCATATCTTATTCCTGATTGTCGTTAGTGTTCTGTGCTGCATTCATTGTGTCCACAAAAAGTGAAATGTGGTTTGAACGCTTGCGGATACGGTAACCTCTACCCTGTGGGGCCGGTCTCATTCTCTTCAGGGTCACGCCCTCATCTACAAAAGCCTTTGTTACGAAAAGTTCGCCAGCTTCAGCCTTACGTCCGTTCTTCTGTTCCCAGTTGGAGATAGCTGAACGAAGTACCTTTTCTACATCCTTGGAAGCAGCCTTGTTTGAGAAACGCAGTGTACCAAGAGCGCGGTTTACCTCCATACCACGGATCATATCGATGACAAGACGCATCTTGCGGGGTGATGAAGGAACATCGCTGAGCTTGGCAAAGAACTGGGTCTTTCTAGCCTCTTTAAGTTTCTGGGCTGCCAAATGTTTTCTATTTCCCATTATCTTTATTTATTTATTTCAAATAAACTGTAGTTTACTTTCTGTTGCCGCTATGGCCGCGGAAAGTACGTGTGGGTGCAAACTCACCGAGCTTGTGACCTACCATATTCTCCGTTACGTAAACAGGAATAAACTTATTACCATTATGAACTGCGATGGTATGGCCAACAAAATCTGGTGATATCATCGATGCCCTAGCCCAAGTCTTCACAACAACCTTCTTGCCGGATTCATTCATGGCAAGCACCTTGTCCTCGAGCTTCTTGTAAATAAACGGACCTTTTTTAAGTGAACGTGTCATTTTGTACTCAGGTTAAAAATTACTTATTGTTGGCTCTCTCGATGATATACTTCGTTGAGCTCTTCTTCGGATGTCTGGTCTTCAGACCCTTTGCATACAAGCCCTTACGTGAACGTGGGTGTCCACCTGACTGACGGCCTTCACCACCACCCATCGGATGATCATGCGGGTTCATTACAACACCACGGTTGTGAGGACGACGGCCAAGCCAACGTGAACGGCCAGCCTTACCTGATGCCTCAAGAGCATGGTCTGAATTACCTACACTACCGATTGTAGCCTTGCAGGCTCCCAGAATTCTGCGAACCTCGCCTGAAGGAAGCTTGATGACACAATAGTCACCTTCCTTTGAAGTCAACTGGGCGAAATTGCCGGCTGAACGGACAAGAGCGGCACCCTGGCCGGGGCGCAATTCAATGTTATGAATTACGGTACCTACAGGAATGTCCTTGAGGAACAGAGCGTTACCGATTTCAGGAGCAGCCTGCTCGCCTGACATCAGCTTGGCGCCTACCTCAAGACCGTTAGGTGCAATGATATACCTCTTTTCTCCGTCTGCATAGAACAACAGAGCGATACGTGCCGAACGGTTCGGATCGTACTCGATTGTCTTGACAGTTGCCGGAACCCCATCCTTATTTCTCTTGAAGTCGATGACGCGGAACAGTCTTTTGTGACCGCCGCCGATGTAGCGTGCAGTCATCTTACCGGTATTGTTGCGGCCGCCTGTTGCGAGCTTTCCGAAAACAAGAGACTTTTCTGGTACCGATGCAGTAATCTCCTCAAAAGTACCAATAATCTTGTGTCTCTGACCCGGGGTTGTGGGTTTGAATTTACGTACTGCCATCTTTATTAAATGTTGCTATAAAAATCAATAGTATCACCCTCCTTCAAAGTAACAATTGCCTTCTTATAAGCATTGCACTGACCCTTTGACAGGCCGCGGCGAGTGTAACGTGACTTGGTCTTGCCAGCATAATAAGCTGTATTGACATCCACAACAGTTACGTTGTAGAGGTCTTCAATCTCCTTCTTAATCTCCAGCTTTCCAGCTTCAGGGCGTACGATGAAACCGAACTTGTTGGGGAACTTTTCAGTAATGGAGTTCATCTTCTCCGTTACAAGGGGCTTAACAATATTTCCCATGATCAAGTCTCCTATTTAATCCAAAATACCGTTAATGACTTCAATTGCACTCTCAGTCATGACAAGAGCGTCAGCGTTCAGGATACTGTATGTATTCACTGAAGAAGCGTTGACGACCTTGGTGCTCTGCAAATTGCGAGCCGACAAAGATACAAAATTGTTGCTCTCCGGGAGGACAAAGAGTGACTTTTTGTCACATACTTTAAGATTATTTAAAATTTCTACAAAGTTCTTTGTCTTTGGTGCATCGAATGAAAAATCTTCAATTACAACGAGAGCATTCTCCTGAACCTTATAAGAAAGAGCCGACTTGCGGGCAAGCTGTTTTTCCTTCTTATTAAGCTTTGTGCGATAATCGCGGGGCTTAGGTCCGAAAACGCGGGCACCACCAACGAGAACAGGTGAATTGATGTCACCGCGACGTGCGCCGCCACCACCTTTCTGACGACCAAGTTTCTTGGTTGAACCGCTTATTTCACTTCTTTCCTTTGACTTGTGAGTACCCTGACGCTGATTGCCCAGGAACTGCTTCACATCCAGGTAAATGACGTGGTCATTTGGTTCAATGCCAAAAATGGCATCGTTAAGGACTACCTTCTTACCGGTATCCTCACCTTTTATATTTAATACGCTAATTTCCATTACTTCAGAATTGAAACGATTGAACCTTTGTAACCTGGAATTGAACCCTTGATAAGGAGCAGGTTATGCTCAGGAATAACCTTAAGAACCTGAAGGTTCTGAGTGGTAACCTGATCACCGCCCATCTGACCGGCCATACGCATGCCCTTGAATACCTTTGCAGGATAAGAGCAGGCACCGATTGAACCCGGCTTACGACCGCGGTTGTGCTGGCCGTGGGTCTGCTGACCTACGCCACCGAAACCATGTCTCTTGACTACGCCCTGGTAACCGTGACCTTTAGAAACTGCTACTACATCAACGAAATTGGCATCGTTGAACATCTCGACTGTGAGAACATCACCCAGATTGGGAGTCTCATCAAAATCCTTGAACTCGGCCAAGTGTCTCTTTGGGGTTACACCAGCTTTGTTGAAGTGTCCCATCATAGCGGCTGTGGTGTTCTTTTCCTTGGCATCTTCGAAGCCAATCTGAACAGCCTCATAACCGTCCTTCTCAACACTCTTGATCTGAGTAACCACGCAAGGACCAACTTCGATAACGGTGCATGGAACATTCTTTCCATCAGCACCGAAGACCGATGTCATACCGATCTTTTTTCCTAATAATCCTGGCATTTCAAATAAATTTAAATAGTGTAAAACAAATAATTTCCTTTAGTATCAAACCTTAATCTGAACATCAACGCCGCTGGGAAGTTCAAGCTTCATAAGAGCATCGACTGTCTTGGCTGTTGAAGAGTAGATGTCGATAAGTCTCTTGTAAGCTGAAAGCTGGAACTGTTCGCGTGACTTCTTGTTTACGAAAGTCGAGCGGTTGACAGTGAAAATGCGCTTGTGTGTTGGAAGTGGAATAGGACCGCTTACAACTGCGCCTGTTGCCTTGACCGTTGAAACGATCTTTTCGGCTGACTTGTCAACGACGTTGTGATCGTATGACTGCAGTTTGATTCTGATTTTCTGACTCATTGTAAAAATTGTTTTTTGTTATTAATTTGTTCTGGACCATGATAAGAGTCATTTGCTATCAATGGTCCGTTCTCTCATCAGTTTAAAAGTTGAACGTTTCCTCCCTGCTCCTCGACCACCTGACGTGCAAGTGACTTGGCCACCTCCTCATGACGTTCATAGGTCATTGACGATGTTGCACGTCCTGACGTAATCGTTCTGAGCGCTGTGACATAACCGAACATTTCTGCCAGAGGAACATGCGCCTTGACAACCTTGGCACCTGAATGGTTGGTTTCCATGCCTTCCACCTGACCACGACGTTTGTTAAGGTCTCCAATCACATTACCCATGCTCTCTTCCGGAGTCACGACTTCAAGAGACATGATCGGTTCTGTAAGACTGGGGGCAGCCTTGACACATGCATTGCGGAATGCCATCGAAGCACAGACCTCGAAAGAAAGGGCATCGGAATCGACCGGATGATATTTACCGTCAAGAACTGTAACCTTAAGCGACTCCATTGGAGCACCCATAAGAACACCGTTCTTCATTGCATTCACGAAACCCTTCTCTATAGCAGGCAGATAAGTCTTGGGAAGAGCCTCGCCCTTTGTCGCATCAACGAACTGGAGTCCGCCTTTCCAATCAGGATCAGCCGGTCCAACCTCAACGACTATGCAGGCATAATGGCCCTTACCGCCAGTCTGCTTCTTGTACTCTTCACGTATCTGGACAGTCTTTGAGATAGCCTCCTTATAGCTGACCTGAGGACGACCCTGATTGCATTCTACACCGAACTCACGTTTGAGACGGTCTATTATTATATCAAGGTGAAGTTCGCCCATTCCGGAAATCAGCGTCTGACCAGAATCCTCATCAACCTTTACGGTAAATGTGGGATCCTCTTCTGCCAGGCGGGCCAATCCGTCGGACAACTTGCTCATATCCTTCTCAGTCTTCGGCTCTACAGCTATGCTGATAACCGGATCAGGGAAGTCCATGCTCTCAAGTATAATAGGTGCTTCTTCATCACAAAGGGTATCACCGGTACGGATGTCCTTCAGGGCAACCACGGCACCGATGTCACCTGCACTGATTTCGTCAACCTGAATCTGTTTCTTGGAGTACATCTGGAACAGACGGCTGATACGTTCCTTCTTGCCTGATCTTGTATTGTAGATATAGCTGCCTGATACCACCTTGCCGGAATAGACTCTGAAGAATATCAGTTTTCCAACATATGGATCAACGGCGATCTTGAATGCAAGAGCAGCAGTTTTCTCTTCAGAAGACGGATTGCGATGCACTTCTTCTTCCGAGCGAGGAACCAGGCCTGTGACGCCACCTGCATCCAGAGGTGAGGGAAGGAATGCACAGACATAGTCAAGCAGAGGCTGAACTCCCTTGTTGCGGAATGAAGTACCACAGACCACAGGCACAAGCTCAAGGCTGATACAACCTTTACGCACTGCACGGATGATTTCGTCTGAAGTAATGGTTGAAGGATCTTCAAGATACTTCTCCATCATTTCGTCATCAAAATCCGATGCCTTTTCAAGCAGGTTGTCTCGCCACTGCGATGCCTCGTCTTTCAGTTCTGCCGGGATTTCCTCAACTGTATATTCTGCTCCAAGTGATTCATCCAGCCAATATATGGCCTTCATTCTAATAAGGTCAACTACGCCCTTGAATGATTCCTCCTGACCGATTGGAATTTCTATCGGACAGGCATTGGCCTTCAGAATAGTCTGGATCTGATTCACCACACCAAAGAAATCGGCGCCGGAGCGGTCCATCTTGTTGACATAAGCCAAACGTGGAACGCCATACTTGCTGGCCTGATGCCATACGGTTTCAGACTGGGGCTGAACGCCACCAACGGCGCAGAAGACTGCGACAGCACCATCAAGAACCCTAAGTGAACGTTCAACTTCGGCTGTGAAATCCACATGTCCCGGAGTATCGATCAGATTGATTCTATATGTGTTGTCCTGCCATTTCCAATGAGTGGTAACGGCAGCCGATGTAATGGTAATGCCTCTCTCCTGTTCCTGTACCATCCAGTCCATCGTTGCAGAACCGTCATGGACCTCACCTATTTTATGTGTAAGGCCTGTATAGTACAGAATACGTTCTGAAGTCGTAGTCTTACCGGCATCAATGTGAGCCATGATGCCGATGTTCCTGGTAAGATGTAAATCCTGATCTGACATGCAGTATGATTAGAATCTGAAGTGTGCAAATGCCCTGTTGGCCTCGGCCATACGATGCATATCCTCTTTACGCTTGAATGCGCCACCGGCATTGTTGAATGCGTCGACGATTTCTGCAGACAGCTTGTCCGACATTGACTTTCCTCCGCGCTTGCGTGCGTAAGAAATAAGGTTCTTCATTGAGATTGACTCCTTGCGGTCAGCACGGATTTCAGTAGGAACCTGGAATGTAGCACCACCGATACGGCGAGACTTGACCTCAACCTGAGGAGTGATGTTATCAAGAGCCTTCTTCCATATTTCAAGAGCAGACATCTCTTCATTGGGAAGCTTTGCCTTTACCTTGTCAAGACTCTCGTAGAAGATTTCAAATGAAGTGTTCTTCTTGCCATCGTACATAAGATGGTTGACGAACTTGGTCACTGCAACGTCGCCGAATACGGGATCCGGAAGGATGACGCGCTTTTTTGGTTTTGCTTTTCTCATTTTTGAAAATTTTGTTTGCGTTAGGCTGTCGTTTCTGATTCTTCAACTTCCACGTCTGGACGTTTACTCAACCTTCATCTACTGACCAAAACTTTGTGGTTTATTACTTCTTTGCTGCTTTCGGACGCTTTGCACCATACTTTGAACGTCTCTGCAGACGACCTGATACGCCAGCGGTATCAAGAGTGCCGCGGACGATGTGGTAACGGACACCCGGAAGGTCCTTGACACGGCCACCGCGAACGAGAACGATTGAGTGCTCCTGCAGGTTATGACCTTCACCCGGAATGTAGGAGTTGACCTCCTTCTGGTTGGTGAGACGGACACGTGCAACCTTTCTCATGGCCGAGTTAGGCTTCTTAGGTGTCGTAGTGTAAACTCTCACGCAAACGCCTCTTCTCTGAGGGCAGGAATCAAGGGCTGGAGACTTGCTCTTGTCGTCCAGAACCTGACGTCCTTTGCGTACTAACTGCTGAATTGTTGGCATGTTGTTTGTTTTTAGTTATTATATTATAAATAGTAAAATCCTAATTTTTTGGCGTGCAAAGATACAGGTATTATCTGAAACGGCAAGCGAAATCGCATTGTTTTTATCTTAATTATTGATTTTTTGAGGCAAAAAGAGGGCGAAAGTCCGATTCCGACCGAACTTTCGCCCCAGAATTCTGAGCTACAGTGAATGTCAGGCCTGCCCCTGGAAGTCAGACACCGGAGGAATATATGTTCCTTTCTGCTGTCTGTTCAGATCAATCGTACCAAATGAATTTTCGTACTTCAGAACGTTCTCCTGAAGAGCGAGCAGAAGTCTCTTTGCATGTTCCGGTGACATTATCACCCTTGACTTGACCTGAGCCTTTGCCATTCCAGGTAGAATACTTATAAAATCCATTACAAATTCACTTGACGAATGAGTGATCATGGCAAGATTGGAGTAGATACCCTGAGCCGTTTCCTCCTTGAGTTCTATCTGCAGTTGTTTCTGAGAATTAGCGTTTGATTCCATATGTTCTTGTCTTTGTTTCTGCGAATATACGCAATTGCATCGGGTCCGGCATGGCAAAAGTCCCATTTTTGCCACATTCACATTGCCGACCCTATTAAATGTATACTTTTATTACCAAAAAGCCCCCCGTCTGATTGTCAGACGGGGCACATTATTTCCGGGACAATCCGATAAAAATACCGGATTTCAAATCAGGCAAGTCAGCCTACCACTTTCTGTGCGATGAGATATTCCGCAATCTGGACAGCATTAAGGGCTGCGCCCTTGCGTATCTGATCACCGACAACCCAGAAGACCATGACATTAGGATTGGCGATATCCTTGCGGATACGGCCCACGTAAACCGGATCAGTACCGGAAAGGAACAAAGGCATCGGATACTCCTTATTATCAGGATTATCCATAAGAACCAGGTCTTCACCATTTTCAACTGCCCTGCGGAAATCCTCAACAGACACCGGCTGTTCGGTTTCAGCCCATATGGCCTCACTATGGCAACGCAATGCCGGAACACGAACGCAAGTGGCGCTGCATTCTATATCATTATGGAACATCTTTCTGGTTTCATAGAACATCTTCTCCTCTTCCTTGGTATATCCGCTTTCTTTAAAGACATCAATATGCGGAATCAGGTTGAACGCCAGCTGATGTGCGAATTTTTCAACTTTTACAGGTTCACCTGCCAAGACCTGACGATACTGTTCATACAGTTCAGCCATTGCTGCTGCCCCGGCTCCACTGGCAGCCTGATAGGTTGACACCTGAACTTTCTTTACAGGCGAAATATCGTTCAAAGCTTTCAGTGCCACAATCATCATTATGGTAGAACAGTTCGGATTGGCAATTATGCCCTTAGGACGGACAAGTGCATCTTCCGGATTAACCTCAGGAACCACCAGAGGAACCTGCGGGTCCATTCTGAAAGCGCTCGAATTGTCTATCATTATACAACCGTGTTTAGTGATGGTTTCAGCATATTCCTGAGAAGTACCGCCACCGGCCGATACAAAGGCAATGTCTATGTCCTTGAAATCGTCATTATGCTGAAGCAGCTTGACCTGCAGCTGCTTACCGCCAAATGTATAAAATGTTCCGGCACTGCGGGATGACCCGAATAGAACCAACTCGTCAAGCGGGAAATTCCGCTGTTCCAGAACGCGCAGGAACTCCTGTCCCACGGCTCCGCTTGCTCCAACAATAGCTACTCGCATAAATGTGTGTTATTTGCTTTTCGGATTGCAAAATTAGTGTTTACTTCGCAATCAGTTGAATAAACGCACTGGATTTTTTGAATAATTCTGCAAATCCAGTTCAAATGTGCATATTTTTACATTTTTCATAGCGCAAGCAATATGTCGGATTTCAGTTCACGCACCGAGCTTCTTCTAGGCGAGGAAGCTGTAAAGAAGCTTACATCGGCCAACATTCTGGCCGTAGGAGTCGGTGGCGTGGGTGGATATGCCGTTGAAATGCTGGCACGTGCAGGCATCGGGCGCATGACAATAGTAGATGGTGACAACATTGATTCAAGCAACCTGAACCGTCAGATTGCAGCAACCATTCCTACAATAGGCTTGTCCAAGGCCCAAGTAATGGCGGATCGGATAAAGAACATCAATCCTGACATAAAGCTGACCGTCATAAACCGTTTTCTCATGGAATCCGATGTCCGACCGCTTCTTGACAGTCAGGATTTCACATTCATTGCCGATGCGATAGACTCGGTCGGAACCAAATGCGCGCTCATACGTGAAGCATTTGATGCAGGCATTCCCATCATCAGCAGCATGGGGGCCGGAGCCCGGCTTGATCCAGACAGGATAAGTATCGTCAAACTGTCAATGACCCACCATGACGGACTATCCAAAGCAGTCAGAAAGAAATTTACAAATTCAAACATACCCAAACTGTTGGACGTTGTATTCAGCGACGAACCGGCACGTGAATATGCAGTCGTGGAAAGCGATACTCCGGGACGCAAAATGACCGTCGGGACAGTAAGCTGGATTCCCGCAATGTTCGGATGCCGGATGGCCCGGCACATTGTAGAAAAAATAATTGCAGAATGATAAGATTAGAAAACATACACAAGAGTTTTTCCGGACTTCACGTCCTGAAGGGAATCAGCCTGGAGATTGAAAGAGGTGAGATTGTCAGCATTACCGGTCCAAGCGGTGCCGGGAAAACTACGCTGCTTCAGATCATGGGTTCTTTGGACCGTCCGGACCAGGGATGTGTCATGTATGACGGCACAGACATAACCCGTCTGTCACAGTCCCAACTAGCCTCATTCCGTGGACAGCATATCGGTTTCGTATTCCAGTTCCATCAGTTGCTGCCGGAATTTACCGCATGTGAAAACATAATGATTCCGGGACTGATTGCCGGAACAGGTATGGCAGAATGCGAGAAGCGCGCCAAATCGCTTCTGGAGCTGTTAGGTCTGGGAGAACGTGGCGAGCACAAACCTGCCGAGCTGTCCGGAGGAGAGAAACAGCGCATAGCTGTAGCCAGAGCGCTCATGAACCGTCCGGACGTCATACTGGCCGACGAACCTTCAGGAAGCCTGGACAGTCGGAACCGGGACGAACTTCACCGGCTCATCTTTGACCTTAGGGAGAAGATGGGTCAGACTTTCGTCATTGTAACCCATGACGAGAATCTGGCCGTTTTGGCAGACCGGCGCATCAGGATAAAGGATGGACTGATCGAATGACCCAGTCACTCACCAGCGGGTAAAATAAAGCACCGTACTGTCACCTGCCATTACCATGCTGTTACGTTCCAGACTTTGCATGTTGAACGATGAGACCGTGCCCGGAAGTCCGAAATGAGGAAGCAGGCGAGCCAGCGATTCCTGTCGACTGTTGGCTGTAAAATCAAACGTAATACTGTCGCCATCATATTCAAAACGACAGATGACTCTAATCGCAGACTTAGAGGAAAGATCCTCAAACACAGCCAAATCACGCGCCATACTCAACCAGCACTGGGTCTTTTCCTCAACCGCCATATCATCACCGGCAAAATTATGTCCGCTCACATACTCAATTTTATCAAGACGCCACTGATAATCCAGTTCATCATCCCAGAACACATTATCGCAGCTGCATACTGACAATAGTACAACAGCACAAATAATCACAAGTTTCTTCATAAGACATTCCATGTTTTCAAGACAGACAACATGACACCCCTATTATTTCCCAGCCAAGCACTACCATCATGGTCAGTACCATAAGAAACACCTATTTTACAGCTACCGTTATCACCTGCAAGCCACAAAAGCCTTATGAAGGCCGATGTGACATCCCTGGTCTCATCAAACGGTTTTTCGTAAGTTCCCCAGTGACGGGAAGCTGTCAGTTTTACCTGATAGTCGATATGACGCCCCACTCCGCCTTCAAGTCCTAAATGTATCATATTGATTCTATTGCTGGCAAATGACTCAGTGCCATCGCTGTTATAAACCGGCGAAATCAAAGCCGGATTGCCAATGGCAAAGCCGTAATGACTATACGAATCATTAACGCTGTGATTATACATGCCATCACGCCCGTCTACTCCCTGCATATAATCGCCATTCCTCGGATTCAGCACAGGACCACTCAAACCACGGGTATTCAGGACCTCAAGGACAACGTCCCGAACTAGCCAGTTGTCGGGCAGGACGAATTCAAGGCCATAGAGGCCATCAAGCCAGTTACGTCTGAATCCGTAATTGACGAAACTTTTATGACCGGTCTCATCGGCCTTATATTCAATTCCGAAAAGTGCTGAATGGTCCTCATAGAAATGGTCATAATATAGCCTCATGGTCATTTGAGGCATATACCAGTCAAGTCCGAGCAGCCAGCTTCCAAGGGTATTGCCATTCTCATCAGTCTGCTTACCGGGCTTATTGAAAGGCAAAAGGATATCCCATGCCGCCTTCAATCCGCCAGGCAACCTGTAGTCTTCAATCAGATTTCCATCGGCATCCCTTTCCCTGTTATGCTTCACCCCACCGAACTGCGCATGCATCTGCAGTCCCCATGTCACCTCAATGGGGAAACGTTCCCTGTCTCCAAAACGGATATAAGCCTCCTTGCTATGATAAAAAAGCCCGTCAGTATATGCCCCACCAGGTGCGGTTTTCCTGTACTTGCCGTCCGTATACATGCCATATGCCACATGTCCCTTGACAGAAAACCAATTGCCCAATATACCGAGTCTGGTATATTCTGGCAACCCCAAACGGGCCTGAGGTATCGGAGTACTGTTTCCGGACCATGTCAGCGATCCGCTTCCAAGTTCAGGATTGGAAAGGCCAGCCCAGCGTTCCTTCATTCCGACAGAAAGAGACCACGCACGATAATCGACATCAATATACAGCTGCTGGACGAACCAGTCATCATGCAGGCCATAACCCAAGCCCAGATCCATTCCGTATTTCATTCCGAATGCGCTTGGAAGACGCATTTCTCCAAACATGCCGTAACGGGCATACGCGCTCTTTGTCTTGGCCGATGCCAGTCCCTGTCTGTTTGAAGTGAACCAGAAAGGACTGTGAAGTCCGTCAGACAGTACGCCTACCGATTCAAAACGATATTTGAGATTACGTTTTATCTGCGAACCAAGCATTGCCTGAATGACAGCATTCTGATCGTTATAGGTACTTGGCCTCCATTGTGGCCCGCCACGGTTCTGCCTACGGGGCATACTGCCCTGCTGTGCTGCGAACGGATCGTCCTCAAAGCTGTCACCACCATCCTGAGCCAGCATAGGACAGCGAAACACCATTGATAGCGTCAGAAGGGCAAGCAGTCTGATACTTTTTATCATATTATCGGTTATCTGATTTCAAAACGGAAATGCACTTTTTCAAACTGTCCATCCAATTGGGAATGTCAAACGAAAAAGTACTCTTGAATTTTGTCTTGTCAAGGACACTGAAAGCCGGACGCTTTACCTTACTGGGAAATTCATCGGAATGACAGGGGCTTATCCTGCAGGCGGTATTGCCGCTTGCATCAGCAATGGCGCAAGCGAAATCATACCAGCTGCACACCCCCTCATTACTGAAATGGTATACGCCTTCATATCCGACCATACGTCCTGTATTCACAATATGCATTATAGCCTCAGCCAGATCATGTGCATAAGTCGGTGTGCCAACCTGGTCAAAGACGACATTGAGTGTGGGACGGGTTGCAGTCAGGCTGCGCATAGTCTTCACAAAGTTCTTCCCGTAAGGACTGTACAGCCATGCTGTGCGCAGAATAATGTAGCGGCATCCGCTGTCTGCAACAGCCTTCTCTCCCGCAAGTTTGGTACGTCCGTAAGCCCCGGTAGGACTGGTAAGTTCATCTTCCGATAACGGAAGGCATGAATTGCCGGCGAACACGTAATCTGTCGAGATATGGATCAGGAACGCTCCAACCTCACGGGCCACCGAAGCAAGATTACCCACCGCCTGCGCATTCAGTCTGTATGCAAGTTCTTCCTGATCTTCAGCAGCATCGACATTAGTGAAAGCAGCACAGTTGATAATGCATTCAATATGGTTCAATCCGACAATTTCGCGAATCTGTCCAATATCTGTGATATCAAGCAATTCAGTTTGAACGCCATCGGGCCTGCTGATATCCGTAAATACGAAATTATGGCAGGAGCCCACTGCAAGCGTACGCAGTTCATTGCCCAACTGTCCGTTGGCTCCGGTAACAAGAATATTCATAATCAATACACAAAAGGTGATTCAAAATTCCGCAGCAGTGGATGATGGCTGTCCTTTTCCGATAACACCACCTGCTCAGGGTTCAGTTTCCAGTCAATTCCCAAAGCCGGATCATTCCAGGCAACAGCACCTTCACTCTGAGGAGCATAGAACTGGTCACATTTATATTGGAATATCACTTCCTCATCAAGAACTGCAAATCCATGAAGCATGCCCCTTGGGAGCAGCAGAGCCTTGTGGTTAGCTGCTGACAGTTCGACAGCCACATGCTGACCGTATGTAGGCGACCCCTTTCTGATATCGACGGCCACATCAAGAACACGACCCACAGCAACACGCACCAGCTTTGTCTGTGCGAATGGAGGTTTCTGGAAATGCAGTCCGCGAAGGACTCCAAAACGGCTTTTACTTTCGTTATCCTGGACAAAGACTATCTTTCCATCAGGATATTGCGGATTAATCTCACCGGCAGTCGCCCCCACGACAAGAGGAACAGCCTTTTCATCGAACTCACGCTGCGAAAACGATTCAAAAAAATATCCTCGGGAATCGTCAAACACTCTTGGCTCCAGAATCAGGACACCAGGAATAACAGTCTCAATTACATTCATATTATCAGCGCCGGAAATACACTTCAAAGATAATCCAACATAACGTATCGGCAAAAAAAAGCGGCATCCTTTTGTTCGGACACCGCTTTGTCTTTCTTTCAGGAAATTGATCAGCCGTTGGCTCTCTTCTCGCGGATACGGGCCTTCTTGCCGGTAAGAGCACGAAGATAATAGAGCTTTGCGCGACGTACCTTACCGATCTTGTTGACTTCGATGCTGTCAATAGCCGGTGAACTGATCGGGAAAATACGCTCAACACCTACGGTGCCTGACATCTTGCGGACTGTGAAACGACGATTGTCACCATGACCGCAGATCTTGATAACCACGCCACGATAGAGCTGAATACGTTCCTTGTTACCTTCAATGATACGGTAAGCTACTGTTACGGTGTCACCTGACTTGAACTTCGGGAACTTGCCCTCGTTGCCTGTTGCAAATGCCTGTTCGGCAATCTTGATTAAATCCATTTTTACAAGTAAAAAATGTAGTTGTTCCAGCTGTTATGCGACATATCGAGTTACTCTTCCTTGACAGCGATCGCGATAAAGCGGCGCAAAGATAGACAAACCCTTTCAATCCTCAAACTTTTTTCACTCAAAATACAATGAGAATGTTATCATCCGGCTTATCGCCCTGTCAACGGCATTCGAATACTTCAGCATGGAAAGGTCTTTAAGATCCTTACGCGTACGTTCGTGGACATCGTCAAGCCCAAAACAGAACTTCAGTTCCGGTATCAGCTTGAAATATTGATAATAGAGATCGAATCCGAATCCTATCTCGAACATTGTATCTCCACGTTTAAGCAGGAACTCCCCACCCTTGGACAACGTAAGATTCACATCGTAAGCCAGGCCGGTAACCACATAGGGCCTGTAATTATTGAACCTTAACGGTGAAATCTTCAGGTCAAACGGGACCGACAGCAATGTGGATTTCAGATATTGTTCCACGCGGGCATTGCTGCCACGTTCGATAAAGACCAGTTTCCGGTCCCCGAAATGCATTGTAGGAACCATTCTCAACGCAAGCCAGTCAGTAGCTTTGAGCTCGCCCAGAATACCTACGCTGAAACCGGGAATGTATTCGGGAACATCGGCATACCAGTATTCCAGACCACCGTTTTCTGTAATATATGGCAGTCCGTTGTTTTCAATTTTCAGATCCTGCGCATGCAACCCCACCAGAAAGCCGTAATGCCACACCCTGTCATCCAGAAACGGACGATTCTGAATCTTTCTCTCCTGGGCCGATGACACGCAGGGGACAAGCAGAATCGAGCAAAGCAGGATTGCCTTGAATATGACTTTGGACTTGAGTTTCATGTATTCCAATAACGGACTTGCCGCAAAGATATTGTAAAATACCGCCCCTCATTTGGAATAACAAGGAAAAACATATACTTTTGCACCATTGAAAACCAAATAAAGAAGAACAATTATGGCATACGTAATCAGCGACGACTGCATTGCTTGCGGCACATGCATCGATGAATGCCCGTCAGAGGCTATCTCAGAAGGCGAAAAGTATTCAATCAATCCGGATCTCTGCGTAGACTGCGGCACATGCGCCGGTGTCTGCCCGTCAGAAGCTATCCACCCGGGAGAATAATCTTACTCTCAAATAAGGTTTATCTTAAAAAAACAGGGGTTCCGAATCCGGAGCCCCTGTTTTTTTCATTACTGCAGCTTTGCCAACGCTTCGGCTATCCTTCGGAAAGCCTCACGGATCTTATCCTCACTTGTGGCGTAACTGAATCTGATACATTCAGGAGCGCCGAATGAAGTGCCGCCTACTGTTGCCACATGACCTACCTCAAGGAGATACATTGCAAGGTCATCGGAATTCTCTATAACCTTGTCACCGTATTTCTTGCCGAAATAGTAATCGCACTTGGGGAACAGGTAGAAAGCGCCCTGAGGCATATTGACCTCAAATCCCGGAATCTCACGTGCAAGTGATACAATCAGATCGCGACGGGTCTGGAATACGCGGCGCATGTTCTCGACATCCTGCTGCGGTCCGTCAAAAGCCACCTGGGCAGCCTTCTGGGCCACCGAGCATGTACCGCTGGTATACTGTCCCTGAAGCTTGTTGCAGGCCTTGACCAGCCATTCGGGACCGGCCATGAAACCTATACGCCATCCGGTCATCGCATAAGCCTTGGACACACCGTTTATGACTGCAATCTGGTCTTTCAGTTCCGGGAACATGGCAAGACTGTTGTGCGAACCTATGAAATTGATATGCTCGTATATTTCATCGGAAATCACGAACACCTGCGGGTTCTTCACAAGGACCTTGGCTATGGATTCCAGTTCCTCCCTGCTGTAGACCGAACCGGTAGGATTTGAAGGAGAGCATATCATTATGGCGCGGGTCTTCGGTGTGATGG
Organism: Bacteroidaceae bacterium; assembly: GCA_024398615.1. Classification (GTDB taxonomy): domain Bacteria; phylum Bacteroidota; class Bacteroidia; order Bacteroidales; family Bacteroidaceae; genus Colenecus. Next base: position 4,405 of record JAKSIU010000029.1, on the reverse strand, counting down.
CCGCCTCAATCTGTGCGGCTGTAACCTTGAAGTCCTGGTCAATGCCGGCCTTGATCACTACCGGAACACCACCGGCAAGCTTTACCATTTCAGGATAGCTGACCCAGCATGGAGAAGGCAGCAGGACTTCGTCGCCCGGATTGACAATTGCCATGACGACATTGCACAGAGCCTGTTTGGCACCGGTTGAAACCACGATCTGCGACGGTTGGTAATCAAGTCCGTTCTCACGCTTCAGCTTGTCACTGCAAGCCTTTCTGAGCCACATGTATCCGGCTACAGGAGAATACTTGGAGTAGTTCTCTTCAACAGCCTGGACAGCAGCCTGCTTTATATAATCAGGTGTGTTGAAATCCGGTTCACCCACACTCATGTTGACAACATCAATTCCCTGAGCGGACAATTCCCCACTCTTCTGATTCATGGCAAACGTGGCCGATGCGGCCAGTCTCATAACGCGATCTGAAATCTGTCCCATTTCTTTTTACAGTTGTTTATTTTTCTTCATATATTCTTCAAGTTCCCCGGCCACACTTGCAGCCTGCGCCACCTGTTTCATGATTTTGGAGCGGAACAGCCATTCCCGGAGCGAGAACAGCAGACCTAAAGGCACCAGAATGCCGGACAGGACATTCAGCCACCGGTGACGGAACGGGCCCTTCACACCATGAACGGGAATGATGGGCATGCCGTTGACCAGATCCAGTTCAACCCTGTCACGGCTGTTTCCAAGTTCCAGAGCAAGTTTGTCAGCATCGGCATACAGATTATCCATATCCGATGTATCCAACGGTCTGAAAAACAGCGACAGATAACGCGGCATACGGCTTGAGAGTTCCGAATCCATTATTCTGGCCGATGCAGTCCGTATGTTTCCGGTCAGTCCAAGACACATATTCCTGTCAGGTTCGTCAATCACCACATCCTTGCGTGTGATGTTTCTGGCCGTCCTGCCCCCAAACCAGTATTTCAGGAATTCCACAATCACTTCGGGCTGGAACACGGTCGAATCCTTATTTGCCTTGACGGTAAAGAACACGCTCAAAGGCGTAAGCACCAGAGTGCTCAGCCAGCAGCCTATTATGCTCCAGACGCCTTCACGGAACATCTTTTCCCCGGAAACCGATGTTATGTAGAACAGGATGTAAGTAAGCACGGACACAATCACAGGAACACCGAGGCCTCCCTTGCGGATGATGGCGCCAAGAGGAGCACCAATGAAGAAGAAGATGAGTATTGAAAGTGAATTCACAATCTTCTTCATCCATGAAATCCAGTGCTTTCTTATTACACGGTCACCGGAAAACATATTGGATCCCTTGATGGTCAGTTCATTGGACTGGGTAGACACGACCTGTCTCATGCTCTTCCTTATTTCAATCTGACCGTCACGGCTGGCCACATGGAAAAGACTGTCGGCATTGATCGTACTCAGATTCTCTTCTGACATACGGACGGAATCCTGAGCACTCATTCTGTATATGTTCATTGCCTGGCCCTTGAACTCCGCAAGATTGCCCAAGCCTACACTATCCTGCTGCAGCGAAAGCGAATCTATTGTCTCCTTGATCTGCACCATATTCTTGCTTTCGGCCTGAGAACTCATTATGTCGTTATCGGCCTGTCTGAAACCGGAATCGAAATCAAGCAGGATATGTTTCTCGGCAAAGGATTCACGTTTGTACGGCTGTCCCTTGTCATCTATGTCCGTATCCTGGCTGAACCACTTTCCGCTGAAAAGATGAAGCATGAGATGTTCCTCATCGGCAGTAGTCTCAAGATATGCGGAATCGGCCACAATGACGCTCAGATTCTCATATCCGTTGCTGTGGTCATAAATTGTCACATCATACAGGTTTCCGGTATTCAGATCCTTGTGCTTCACATACATGTTATAGCCCGATATCTGATCGTAGAAAGTACCCTCAGGAATCTCCAGCTCAGGGTTCTTTTCATTGATCGAATAAATCAGCGAATACAGCTTCTGCGTGGTCTTGGGAACCGTCACATTCTGGAAGTAGAACGATATGCCCGCCAGACAGATGCAGAATATCGTAAGCGGACGCATTATCCTGAGAAGCGAAATGCCGGCAGTCTTCATTGCCAGCAGTTCCAGACGTTCGCCGAAATTGCCGAATGTGATCAGCGATGCCATGAGAACAGCCAGAGGCAGTGCCTCGGGAACCAGTCTCATGCCGAACAGGAAGAAGAAACGGGCAATTACGCTGAACGTGAAACCCTTACCCACAAGATCCTCGACATAACGCCACAGGATATTCATGAGAAGGACAAAGAGGCAGATAAAGAAAGCCGCCGCAAACAGCAGCAGAAAGCTCTTTATGATAAACCAGTCAAGCCTCTTTCTCTTCATATACGGGCATAATAATCCTATCAACCCGCAAAAGTACTACAAATTGGAGATTTCTCAAAAAAAACGGCCCATGTTTGGGACTACAGGCCACAACGTCTCAGGGCATCAATCGAAGTGTCCCAAAGGCTCTTCACATCGTCACCCGCTCCAGGTTCTGCAAAGTCAGTGATTTCAAGCATGCAGCGCTGGGTAAGTTCGTTCTTATGTATTCTGATTTCGAAATATGTTCCGGGCTCCTCATCGGTCCAATGGAAACGCACGTATGTAGACTGGCGGCAATTGATGAGTTCCGCCTGCCGTGTCTCATGACGTCCCCACGAGAAAGTGAACAGTTTACCATCGGCAGCAGCCTGATCGGCAAACCAGGAAGCCATTCCAGGAGCAGTAGCCACCGCCTCCCAAATCATGGGAATGGACTGAGAGCTCAATTCATACTCAAACCTTACCTTTTCCCTTTGTCGAATCTGCTTGTCCATAACCGAATTGTTTTATCGTTCAATTGCAAAGAAATATTAATTGAATGAAAAAACAAAAAAAATAACGAAAAAAAACAAGTACTTTTGCCGTAAAACAAGCTCACATGAAATATTACCTGATTGCAGGTGAAGCATCGGGCGACCTCCACGGTTCCAACCTGATGAAATCCATTCTGAAAGCCGATGCCGATGCACAGTTCCGTTTCTTTGGCGGGGATCTCATGGCAGCAGCAGGCGGAGTGATGGTAAAGCATTACCGGCAGCTTGCCTACATGGGGTTCTGGCCTGTTCTGACACACCTTGGAACAATTCTTAAAAGCGCAGACCTGTGCTTCGAAGACATAAAGTCATGGAATCCCGATGCAGTAATTCTAATAGACTATCCGGGCTTCAATCTGAACATAGCCAAACTGGTCAAGACCAGACTTTCTATTCCTGTCTATTATTACATTTCGCCAAAGATATGGGCCTGGAAAAGCTACCGCATCAAATCCATGCGGAAATACGTTGACGAGCTGTTCTCCATACTGCCATTTGAAATACAGTGGTTCGCTAACAGAAACTACAGCATCAGATACGTGGGTAATCCCAGCGTCGATTCTGTACAGGAGTTCAAGTCAGCTGACAACAGCCATGCCCTATCCAAGACATATTCGGACAAGCCGGTCATAGCACTGCTGGCCGGCAGCCGCCAGACTGAAATCAGGCGCAACCTGCCAATCATGATCGATGCCACACGCGGGCTGAAGGATTTCAATCTTGTGCTGGCTGCCGCTCCGGGCATTGACGCATCATTCTACGACAGCCTCATAAAAGGCAGCAACGTCAGCGTTGTCAACGGCAATACATACGGACTGCTCTCAATAGCCCATGCGGCTCTGGTCACATCGGGTACTGCCACACTGGAAACAGCCCTGTTCAATGTCCCGCAGGTTGTCTGCTACCGCATGCCAATGGGACACGTCACGAACTTCCTGCGCAGGCTGGTCCTCAAGATTCCGTTCATATCACTGGTAAATCTGATTGCAGGCAAGGAGGTGGTTCCGGAACTGGTTGCCAGCCAGATGGATGCCCGTACAGCCAACACTCACCTGCTGCCGCTGCTGTCCGATACGCCTGAACGCCAGGCCCAGCTTGACGGTTACCGTCAGATGCAGGAAACACTAGGTCCGGCAGGTGCTTCGCAGAACGCAGCCAGCCAGATTGTGGAACTGCTGAAACAGCGCCAACAGTCCTCCTTGCGGGCTCCGAATAGAGAATAAGGTCCAAAAATCCCAAAAAATCGGTCCAATTATTTGGGATTCCAAAAACTTGCATTACATTTGCAACCGCTTAAGGCAAAGAGCCTGATGGCGGGATAGCTCAGCTGGTTAGAGCGCATGATTCATAATCATGAGGTCCTCAGTTCAATCCTGAGTCCCGCTACTTGAAAATCAAACACTTACGGACTTCCGCAAGTGTTTTTTTATTGCCTGCGAAAACATTGCGAAAACGGGCTAATGGGGGCTCAGTCGATATTTAGTGGGGGCTGAAGCCATCAGTGTCTGTTAGAAAGTTA
>JAKSIU010000028.1 GCA_024398615.1 Bacteroidaceae bacterium | reverse complement strand
CTAAATTCTGATTTATTGCGCGATTGACAGCTATCTTGCGGTCAATACCGGATAATATTTTTGCAATCCTTCTTTGAACATCAGTGTCTGGGATGAATACTTTACAAGCCTTTATTTTGTCTGGCGAAGTATGCCTTATGCTCGTTTGTTGTGCTCCAGCACTCAATTGGTTTTTAACCATAGCGGTAGGAAGTAAATAGTAACAGAATTCCGGAAGCAATTTATCCTCTTTGCATTTAACGAGTCCGACATCTTGACTTTGAATGTATTTTCCTGATTCTGGAATAAAAGCAGTGCTCCCTATTAAGCCAAATGTCTGCTCTGTCAACGGGGTTATTATATCCCCTTCATTCAGGATAAATTCGTCTCGTACTGGTCCGGTGAAGTACAAATTGTCTTTGGACGTATTCTGTTTAAAACCACCATTGGCATAATCAAAATGTCCAAGGGTGAGACGAACAAGTTCTCCCTCATTAGCATAGTACTCACCGGAGAGCGTTGTTCCCCTCGTCACATCAAGTATTTCTCCCAGCTTATATTCCTGCAAGCCTTTCATCATTTCTCAAATTTCAGAAGATTCAGTTGTTGCATAATCTCTTCTTCTAAACGATGGCTTTCGGCGAACTGCTCTGAGAGTGTCTGCTTATAGCTTGACATGCGGCTGTTGAACTCTTCCTCAGTAATATCCACATAGTCAATCTTGATGTCAAAATACTGTCCGGCTGACAAGCTATAACCTTTTTCTTTGATTTCATCATAAGTGACGGCAACAGAGAAATCATCAATAGGTTTCTTGTCTCGGAAAGTGTTGACAATCAAATCAATCTCGTCTGGGAGCAAACGGTGTTTCTGCAGGTTGTCCTCCTTGTAGTCCTCACCCAATTTGCTGGCATCTACAAGAATAACCTTCTCCGTTTTAGCGGACTTGTCAAAGAATAGGACAGATACATTTGTTCCAGTGTTGGCGAACACGTTTGAAGGCATTGAAACACATCCATAAACAATATGGTCATCCACAATCTTCTTGAGGATTTTCTGTTCAATTCCGCTCTTTGCCGTGATGAAACCTGTCGGAATCACAATTGCACCCTTTCCCGTTTTCTTCAGAGAGTTGATCACGTGCTGGATGAAACAGGTGTAGATGGCCATGGACTCCTTCTTCTTTGCTGGGACATTTGGCACTCCAGCCCAGAACCGGGCCGGCATAGCTGCAATAGCCTCCCGTGTATCAGAGAAGTCCATCTTAAACGGTGGATTGCTGACCACAAAATCGAAGGTCTTCAAGGATTGTCCATTATCAGACTTATGGTAAGGAGACACAAGGGTGTCACCTTGTATGGCATTGTCCAAAGAGGCCACAAGATTGTTGAGAATAAGGTTCAACTTCAGCATCTTGTTTGAACGCTGAGAAATGTCCTGAGAGAATATCGTGCAGCGGTCATCGCCAATCTGATGAGCCAGTGCCATAAGCAAGGTTCCCGTTCCTGCTGACGGGTCATAGCACTCGACATTATGGAGATCTGGATTGTCCCCTACCAGAAGACGGGCCATGATGGTTGCAATAGCGTGAGGTGTGTAGTACTCAGCGTACTTTCCACCTCCGGCTGTATTGTAGTCCTTGATAAGATATTCAAAGATGGCAGAGAAGAAATCGTATCTTTGGCTGAATACTTCCTCAAACGAGAACTTTGCAAGCCTGTCAACAAGGGCACGTGCGAATGGTGCACGTTGAGCTGTGTCTGTCACAAAGTTGGTGAGACTTTCAAATAGTGGAATCTTGGTGTTAGCCGAAGTCTGTGTTGAGAATATATCAATGTTCTTCTCTGCAATATCGGTCATGGTAGCATCGAAAATCATATCGAAATCACCTTTCGCCTGTTGGTTCCAGAGATTTGAAATAAGATGTTCCGGCCGGAGTCTCGGTACATCAGGAGACATGCCCAACAGGAGCATCACGCGCTCATTCTCTGACAATTCAGCATATGCAGTCTCCCATTTCTCGGCTTTCCTGATTTTTTCGGCTAAAGGCGACTGGAGCCTTTTCAGTTCATAGCCGAATTTGTCGTTCAAGAATTTGTACAGGAATACCTGTGTGATGATTTTATACTCGTTGCCATCATTTCCCATGCCGTAGGTCTGGCATGTAGCCTTCAGGTCATCAATCAGTTTGTATGTTTGTTGCTTGATCATAGGTCGTCTTTTTATGCGTAAGCGTATGTCGCGTTATATTGCTGCAGGTACTGCTGAGAAATTCTTCTCTCAATGAATTTGTAATCCTCATATTCCGGCTGGAGCGTTGGAAAATACTGCATAACACAGTTGTTGATCTGCACAAGAACAGTCTGCTCAAAGTAGGCATCCTTTTTCAATATGTCGTTTCTATCATAAACTTTAGAGTCAACATTGTTTTTGATAGCTATCAGCATCTGCATGATGTCATCATCATATTGAGAGAAAAGGAGTTGCTTCTTTTCCTGCTTGCGCTTCTCGTTCTCTTCCCGGATACGTTTATGGACACGGGCAAACTTCGCGTCACCGTTATATTTCTTCAGAAGTAGGCGGTTCTTGTTCTCCAGAACTTTCAGTTTCTGAAGGATTTCATCAAGTGCGGCTGTCTGCTCGTTAAACTTTGCCATACTGTCAACAGTAAAGCCGTGTTCCTTGAATCTTTGACGGAAGGCCTCCTGTATGGTGATGAATTCCGGATCATCTGGGTCCACATTATCCAAAAATGCATGTATGGCACACTGGAATTTGTTCTTCAAGTCATCATCGGAGCCCATCATCTTCATCTCCTCAGAGCCTATGTTGGAGAACCTGAATTCAACGTTCAGCATCGCTTCATTGATATGAAGCTTGGTCTCTTCCGATGTCTCAAATGCCTCCTTCTGGTTAATCATGTCGATCCTACGTTGGACTTCCTGTATCAGAGTGGGCAGTTTGGTTATCTCAACCTTGGCAAAACGTTCCTTCATGTCATCATCACCGAAAGTACGGACAAGATTCGCCATGTCTTTTGCTGAATTAAGGGCTTTCTTAAGTTCAAGCAACTGTATCTTGTCTTCAAGAGTTGAAATCTCGGATGAGAAATCTTCAGCATTATCGTATGAATAGTCAAACAAGATTTGCTTGATTTCCTTCATCTGAGCAATGATTTCATCCTTGTCCTCAATGACCGAAGTGAAAGTGTCTGTAATAGGCTTGCCCTGAACGTCAACATCATTGAATCTGTTCAGCTCAAGCATGTATGCTTCATTGGTTTCCTGAAAATTCTGCTTTATGTCGGCAAAGTCAATCAGAAATCCGTTTTTCATACCGGGATAAGGTCTGTTGACACGTGTGATTGCCTGAAGCAGATTGTGGTCTTTCATTTTACGACCGAAATATAAGCGTTTCAGACGTGGCGCATCGAATCCGGTGAGCAGCATATTGAACACAATAAGCATATCTATTGTCATGTTCTTCTTGAAGTTCTTGACAATCTGCTTTCGTGTTTCTTTGTCATCCGAATCGTATAGAATCAATCCTGCCTTCAGTTTCAATTTCTCAGTACGGGTCTCGTTCAATTCATCCTGAATCTCATTGAAGAATTCATAGAGCTTTCTGGCCTGACCGCTGGTCTCACAGATAATCATTCCGCCAAGAGTCTGGTCACCTTGGATGTCTCTGAAGTTCTGCAGGTCGGTAATCATGTACCGCAGTAGTTCCTTGACATATTTCTCATGCTCTATGATATCAGATTTCTTGATTTCCTTCTTTTGAACAAGGACATCAAGCTTGTCAAATGCCTCATTGATGCGTTCCCTGTAGGATGTTTCAATATCCTCACGGATAATCTTTAGTGTATATCCGTCCTGAATAGATCTGTCATAGTAGTATGTGTGCAGATAATCACCGAACACTTTGCATGACGAACGTTCTTCAGCCAGCAATGGCGTACCTGTAAGGGCAATTTTTATTGCGTCAGGGTCTGCGTCAAACAGATTGGCCAGAAAACAGCCACCGGGTTTGTAACCTCTGTGTGCTTCATCAAGAATGAAAATGCGCTGAAGATTGGTTGCGTAGGTGTTGAGGTTTATTTTCTCCTTGTCTTCGGCAAATCGCTGTATGTTGACAACCGTTATCTCAGCCTGTCCGGAAAGATTGTTTTGAGCTTGGTTGTCTCTAAACTGGTCCATCAATTCCTTACGGCTGTTTGCTGTGGATACCACCAGACCACGAGCCTCAAATTCCTGTGTTGCCTGTTCAAGAAGGTCCAGTCTATCAACGATAAAATAGAACTTCGGCACCTTGTTCTGCTTTGCGTAGAAGTCCGTCAGGATGTACGACAGATAGAACGACAGAGCCGTTTTACCGCTACCCTGTGTGTGCCATACAATGCCAGACTTAATTCCTTCGGAGAGCTTTTGACGGATTGCAAGTGCGGCAAACATTTGCTGATACCGCATTATGTGCTTCTGGTCCGTTGATTCAATCTTTCCGTCAACTTCTCTTTCGCTCTTTACATAGGCAATTCCGTATTTGAGAAGAAACAACAAACGTTCCTTTGAACACATGGATGTCAGGACTCTGTTAGTTGGTGTGTTGACTTTCAGATTTGACTGATACTCAACGTGGGTATGTATAACCTGACAGTTGAAGTCCTGAAGGATCTTAGCTTCCTGTACTGAATCTATATCACTATATGGAAAATCCTGGATAAATGGAGCAACTTCATACCCTCCGACATTCTCTTCCCTGAAACAATTGAATGGGGCTTTATTTCTGGCGCCAGTACAATAGAAGGCACCCTCAATAGGAACTACACCGCCCTTGGCATCATACTCCATATTGTTGGAGAATATCATCAGCTGGGTAATGTTGATGAACCTGCGGAACTTTTTGTTCGGGAAACGCTGCAGCGTCATTCGGTTGGCTTCAGCCACCATACCGCCATAGTTATTCGGTTTCTTGACTTCAATAAAGACCAAAGGAAGACCGTTTATGAACAATGTGATGTCCGGACGGAAATTGTCTTCTCCATTCCTGCAGGTGAACTCAGCTGTAAATTGGAATGTGTTGTTGGACGGATTTTCATAATCAATCAGTCTGATCGGTGAAACTGATTGCAGTCGTTTGTAAAAAGAACGACCGAGATCATCATTGTTCAACTCCAGTCGGATATCCTTCAAGGTCTGTTCGGCCAGTCCTTCCTTTCCGGGATTAAGCTTGGCGAACTGCTCTTTGAAGACTTTTAGAAGGATATTTGTGTCTGCATCATAAATAATTCCAGCATCTTCTTCGTGAATCTTACCGAAGTAGGAATAGCCAAGCCTTGTAAGGTGAACAAGCGCTGGCATCTGAACTCTGGTTGCTTCGTTGAATTTCATATCAATATAGTGGGGGCTCCATCCCAATTGTTTGCATGTTTGCCTCAGTCTGGAATGATCAGAAACATAGTCCCAATCGTCTGAGACATCAATTTTGACAAAAATAGTATTTATTCTTCAAAGTGGTACAAGATACCGTCTATCATCCCGATAGACGATTCCTTCGAACAGATCACGCAACGACTAAGATATGCATGCTGTATGTTGCAATAGGGTTCAACAGTAAGGCTTTTCGAATTGTCATCAATGAATTTCCTGTGTTCTATCCGCAGACGTCGGTTGCCCGATAAAGCCGTGCCTATATCGTCGAGGTATTGGGCTCCACCTGGGATGTCTTCAGTCTGCAGCTTGGAACCCAAATCGTGGAATTTGGTGCAGAAATCAATGTTCTGGACGTGGCTGACTAGAAATTCCTGCAGGCTTTGCGTGTTGACTGCATTGGCATCGGCAATGGAATAACCGCTGCTGGAATAGCCTATGACAATTCCGAAAATATCTTCAATGCTGTCCAGATGATGTCTGAATGTGTTCCTGTCAAATGTCTGGCCATTGCTCAAATCGGTGGAAATCCACTGCCTGTTTATTTCCTTCAGGGATATCGGACTGCACCTCTTGATGGTGCTGGTAATCCAGAAGAATGTCCTGACTCTGTCTGATATATTCATGTCTGCCCATTATTTTCCTCCAAAAATAATCAGGTGGTGCTTAAAATATTTATGCACCTGTATTTTTTTTTGAAAATAGTGGGTTATAACTTCAGGTGGAGATTGTTAAGGTTTTGTTCACTTCTTCTTCGTCGTGATCAGGATCACTCCGTTTGCTCCGCGGACACCGTACATGGAGGCCGATGCGTCCTTGAGAACCTCGACCGATGAAACGAACTGAGGGTCTATGTTTGAGATGTCGCTGGTTTCCAGACCATCTACCAGAATGAGCGGGCTGCTGTCGCCGTTGGTGCCTATGCCGCGGATTGTGATGTTGCCGTTTCTTATGGTCAGGCCCGGAACCCGGCCCTGCAGGTAGTCATACATGTTGGAATATGACTTGACTGATTTCTCTTCCGATGGTTTGACCTTGGAGACGGCAAAGTTGTTGGTATCGGCATCCACGCCATTATAGCCCATGGTGATTTCATCGGCTGTGTATTCCTCAACTGTGTGAGTTGTCTTACATGAACAGAGCAACACTATGGAAAGAGCGGTGGCCGCTATCGTGCCGGATAAGAAGTTTCCCTTATTTGTCATGGCGGTAAAGAATTTCTGTTTATAATGTTTCCTCGAACATCAGGTAGTGGCTCTGGGTCATGCCTAACGCCTTGTAGGTGCTGATGCCGGTGGCGTTGGACTTGTCAACGTACAGCCGTATCTGGTTTATGCCGGCTTCCTTTGCCATCTTTCTGACGGTGGAGTAGAGGGCTCTGTAGGCACCTTGACGGCGGAATTCCGGCCTGATGTAGACGCTCTGGACCCACATGTAGCGGCTGTTGTTCCAGTCGCTCCATTCGTATGTCAGCATCAGGCTGCCTGCAATGGTCAGGCCGGAATCGGTCCGTCTGGAGACCAGCAGGTATTCGCCTTTCGTGGGGTCTTTCAGGGCGGCTTTCACTCCCGGTTCCAATTTGGCTCGGTCAAGCTCCAGACCTTCGCTTTCAAGGGCCATCTGCTGCTGGAAGCCTATGATGTGGTCTGCATCGGCCTCTGTAGCGCGCCTTATTATCCAGTCTGAGTTCATTATACTGGGGTTATTCGGCGATGTTGAAGCCGGCTTCGCGCAGGATTACGGTGGCGCAGCCGGTGGCATCGTTCTCGAGCTTCACGGTGAAGGTCGGGAATTCGCGGCGGACGGGGTAGTCGGCGCGCTGCTTCTCGAATGAGCCTATGTCGGCACGCAGGCGGGAGTCATCGGTCTTGATGTCGTAGGTATACATTATGGCCTGGGCAAGGACCTGGCGCGGATTGAGACCGGTGCAGTCTATGCTGAATGTGACAGGCTGGGCGGGCAGGGGAATGTCCTTGACTTCCCAGTCCTGACATGGCAGGTCAAGGAAACGGGCTATTGCCTGGACGCTCATGGTGGTGCCGCCAGCTTTGCCATCAAGAGAATAGCCGGCTATGTGCGGGGTGCCGGTGTACAGAAGGTCAAGCAGCTCGCTGTCAAGGTTCGGTTCGTTCTCCCATACATCGAGCGATGCTGCAAGAATGGTCCTGTCCTTGAGTGCCTGCTTGAGTGCCTGATTGTCAACAACCTCTCCGCGTGAACTGTTTATTAGAATCTGGTCCTTGCGCAGTGATGCAATGCGCACGCTGTCAAACAGATGGAAGGTGCAGTCCTGTCCGTCACGCTGAAGCGGGACATGGCAGGTTATTATGTCACTCTGTTCAATGAGCGTATCCAGACTGACAAAGTCCTTGAGGCCTTCCTGACGCTGGCGCGGAGGGTCGTTCAGAATGACCTTGAAACCCAGCAGCGCGGCAATGCGGGCGACCTTGCTGCCTACGTTTCCAACGCCTATTACTCCCAGGGTCTTCTGCTTGGGGTCGAAGCCGTAGGTGCGTGACAGCGATACCAGCAACGATGCAATGTACTGCTGCACCGACCATGAATTGCAGCCGGGAGCATTGGTCCATTCTATGCCGTTCTGTTCGCACCACGCGGTGTCGATATGGTCAAAGCCTATGGTAGCTGTGGCAATGATCTTCACCTTCGAGTCCTTGAGCAGGGATTCGTTGCAGATGGTGCGGGTGCGGGTTATGATGGCATCGGCATCCTTGACGACATCGGGAGTTGTGTCCTTGCCCGGCAGATATACTACCTGGGCGTATGGTTCAAGCGCGCCCTTCAGAAAGGGTATCTTATTGTCACATACTATCTTCATGATGGTTTAATCTTTGAATCGTTCCGGATAGGCCCAGAGACCCAGTGCCGGGTTGGAAATGTAGTATATATCTTCACCGTTGACCGTGTTCCAGCCGTCCTTCAGGCTGTTGACACTGTATTTTGACATGGTTTCTTCGAGGCTGGCCCAATTGAAGCCTACGCCCTCGATTTCCTGTCTGGTTACGGCGGGTCCCGGACAGTAGGTGATGTTGAACCGGCCTTCGCTGGAACCGTGTATGAGATGGGCGGCCGCTCCAAGATTGTCCCTCAGGTCCTGATTCTCTTCAACGGCCTTGAGTGTTGCGGGTGTGCCGTGGTAGCCGTACTTGCGTATGAGAGTGTCTATGGTCCTGTCCTCGCCGAACTCACGCAGGGCGGGAGCCATGACAATCAGTTCGGCATTGTCAGCCAGTGCCATGCGGGTACGGTAGACGGCCTTGTTGCCCAGCCATGTGCTCATGAACTCCTTGGGGTCAAGCCAGACCAGACACTTCCGGATTGGCTTTTCGACCATGATGAAATTGGTCTCAAGAGCAAGGTCGGCAGCACGCTGGAAACACTCGAAGTCATTGCCTATGAACAGACCGCGCAACTTCATCTGGCCGTCATCGCCCTTTGACAGTACGGTCTGGATATAGACTATGGGCAGGTTCTTGATGAAATGCTGTGATGCATATTCCAGCACGTCACGTACGGGGCTCTTTGCGCGTCCCATGATGCGTTCCATACCGTATGTCGCGCCCAGATAATGGCTTTTGTTAATGCCTTCAAAGCCGCCTACGCCAACGAATATGTTCTTGTTGTAGTTGGCCATTCCTATGACCTCGTGCGGCACGACCTGGCCTATTGACAGAATGAGGTCGAACGATGGGTCCAGCAGCAACTTGTTGACCTGAGCCTTCCAGCTGTATTCCAGTTTCCCTTCCGATACCTGTCTTATGTAGTCCGATGGCACTTCGCCCACGGTGACCACATCGTTGCGCCAGTCATGGACGCGGAACAGCTCTCTTGGTGTGTGTCCGAACATGTCCGATATCTGTTCGTCGGTCATGGGCACATGGGTGCCAAGAGCCGGCATGACATCGGTAAGGGCACTGCCGAAATAGTCGTAGCACATCTCCGTTATGGGACCTGCGTATGAGTTCAGACGGGTGTAGTCGGGCGGCAGGGCAAGGACGCGTTTCCTGGGGCCCATGCCGTCAAACACGGTCTTCAGAATGTCACGAACCTCAGCAGGGGTTATGGCATCGGACTTTGAACCTCTGGCAAAGTACAGCATGGCGTGTTATCTCTTTACGCGGGCGTTGCCTGCCCAGATGCTCCATACCTGTTCCTCGTCGGCCGGCTGTGCGTAGTCGGTAAGGAAGGTTGTGGCAAGAGCGCCTGTGGCCCATCCGAACTGAATCCACTTTTCCGGTTCCCAACCTTTGAGGATGCCGTACAGCATGCCTCCTACAAATCCGTCACCACCGCCGATGCGGTCCAGGACATGGATCTCACGCGGCTCGACAACGTGCCAGTCGTTTCCTTCCAGCATAATGGCACCCCAGTTGTGGCAGTTGGTGTTCTGTACCTGACGCAGGGTGGTGGCATAGACCTGGGCATTCGGGTACTGAGCCTTTACACGCCCGATCATTTCCTTGAAGCCGTCAATCTTCGATGCTATGTCCTTTCCGCCTGCCTCAGGGCCTTCAATGCCCAGACAGAGCTGGAAATCCTCTTCGTTGCCTATAAGTATGTCGGCTATGCTGCAGATTTCGCTGAAAATGTCATGCAGTTCCTGTTCGCGGCCTTTCCAGAATGATGCGCGGTAGTTCAGATCGAAGCTGATGCGTGTTCCGTATTTCTTGGCTGCACGTGCAATCTCAAGGCAGAAACGGCTTGTCTCGGGGCTCAGAGCACCGATCAGACCTGACAGATGGACTATCTGCACGCCTTCCTGGCCGAATATGCGCTCCAGGTCAAAGTCCTTGACGTTGAGGGTGCGTCCAACCTCACCGGCACGGTCGTTCCAGACACGCGGACCGCGGCTTCCGTAACCGCTGTCGGCCACATTGATCTGATGACGATAACCCCAGGGACCTCCCTGTGGAACTTCCGGTCCTTCAAAGTCCATTCCGCGCGAACGCAGATTGCGTTTGATGAACTGTGAGAAGGGACTGCCTTCAACGAAGGTGGTAAGCACCTTGACCGGAAGTCCAAGATAGGATGCAATACTTGCTACATTGGTTTCGGCACTGGTGGCCTGTACATTGAGAACGTCACTGCATTCAACAGGCTGTCCTGCAGCCGGAGTGACTCTAAGTCCCATGCTTGTGGGTACAAGCAGGGCATATCTGCAATTCTTTTTCAGTTCAATAGTGTTGCCCATAATTGTTTGAATATTCTTTGTTTTCTACAATTGGAATGTAAGCTCACTGCTGGTGGTAAGCCGGCTCTCTCCATTCCGTTTTTCCATAATCCAGTACATGTCCGCACGGCCGTTCACAATGTCCAGATCGTGCGACGAAAGCAGTATGGTCTTGCCTTCATTGTGCGCCAGTCCGGCCAGCAGATCCATAAGTTCCAGCTTGCTTGGATAATCCAGAAAGGCCGATGGTTCGTCAAGCAGTATGACCGGTGTCTCCTGCGCAAGAGCCTTGGCAATCATGACTTTCTGGTATTCGCCGTCACTCAGGCAGTCTATGTCCTTCTGTTCCAGTTCTTCAATTCCGACAAGCCGTATCGCATTGTCAATGGCCTTCTCATCCGGGTCGGACAGACCGCCCAGAATGCCAGAAAAGGGAATGCGGCCGAATCCCACCACATCGCGGACTTTCAGCATCCCTGCATCGGGATGACCTGTCAGGACCACGCTGACCAGCCGGGTCTTCTCGCTGTCCTTGGCGCTTGTCAGGTCGGTTGCATCGGCTTTGTCCGGACCGCTGGCCATGATGCTGCCGTCAAGTGCCGGAAGAAGTCCTGCAAGTGTTCTCAACAGTGTCGATTTGCCGGTTCCGTTACGCCCCACAAGACAGCAAAGCCGCCCGTCATCAATACGGGCGTCAATACCTGAAGCTATGCAGGTCCTGTGCCTGCCGCTTCCGTATCCTATGGAAAGGTTCCGGGCTTCAATCATCGGCTTGCCAAATCAGAACTGTCTTGGTGCCAGTCCTTTGAGGGATTCTGCTACGTGTCTGATATGTTCCGGCGTAGTGCCGCAGCATCCGCCGGCTATGTTGATGAGTCCGTCCTGTGCCATTCTGGATATTGCTCCGGCAGTGTCGCATGGACCTTCCTCGTAGCCGTGGGCTGTGGGCATTCCTGCATTGGGATAGACGCTGACTGCACACTGTGCGAACCCGCCTATCTCTTTGATGAACGGGTACAGCTCCTTTGCACCGAATGAACAGTTAAGTCCGAATGACATTATGCCGAACGGGGCGCAGACATCATAGAGGTCTTTCAGCGAGATGCCGGTCATAAGGCATCCGCTGCTGTTCATTATGCTGCCTGAAACCATAATCGGCAGACAGGTTCCCTTTTCCTTCTGTGCCATGGCGATTGCCGACAGTGCGGCCTCGGCATTGCGTGCATCGGTTATGGTCTCCACAATGAAACCGTCAACACCGCCTTCAATGAGGCCGCATGCCTGCTCGTGATAGGCAGCCTGCAGTCTGTCAAAGTCAAGCGTTTCTGTCGGGTCCATCATCATTTCGATAATGAACAGGGACTTCGATGTGGGTCCCATGCTGCCCATGACCCATACCTGACGTCCGACGGCCTCGTCGGCTGCACGGCGTGCCACCCTGGCGGCAGCGACGTTCATCTCACGTATGCGGTCCTGCATGCCGTAACCTTCCTGTGAAACGGCATTGGCACTGAAGGAGCAGGTGCTGATGATGTCAGCTCCTGCTTCAACGTATGCCTTGTGGATACCGTATATGGCATCGGGATCTGTCATGGGCAGAGCATCGTTGTTGCCGTCATACCGGATGCCCAGCTGCTGGATGCATGTGCCCATGCCGCCGTCAAGGATAAGGATTCTCTGCTTTAATGCTTCTCTGATGTCCATATCGGTAATGTTTTCCTGTTAATCAATAAGCGAACATCGGGTATTCGTTCATCATTGCGTTGACACGTGCGCGGACGCCTGCAATGACGGTCTCGTTTTCCGGTGAGTTCAGAACCTCTTCAATCATGTCGGCGATGGTGACCATCATGTCTTCCTTGGCACCGCGGGTGGTGATGGCAGGAGTACCGAATCTCAAGCCCGATGTCTGGAATGCGCTGCGGGTATCGAACGGAACCATGTTCTTGTTGGCGGTGATGTCGGCAGCGACAAGTGCCTTCTCGGCTACCTTACCGGTCAGATCAGGATACTTGGAACGCAGGTCAACCAGCATGCTGTGGTTGTCTGTGCCGCCTGATACGATGGTGAAGCCACGTCCTACAAGCTCCTGTGCCAGCTTGGCTGCGTTCTTCTTGACCTGCTTCTGGTAATCGACGAATTCAGGCTGCAGAGCTTCGCCGAAAGCAACGGCCTTGGCTGCTATGACGTGCTCCAGAGGACCGCCCTGGGTTCCCGGGAAAATGGCTGAATCCAGAATCTGTGACATCATCTTGATCTCGCCCTTCGGGGTCTTGATGCCCCATGGGTTCTCGAAGTCCTTGCCCAGCAGGATGATACCGCCACGTGGACCACGCAGGGTCTTGTGTGTGGTTGAAGTTACAATGTGTGCGTACTTGAGCGGGTTGTCAAGCAGACCTGCTGCAATGAGTCCGGCAGGGTGGGCCATGTCGATCATGAGAAGTGCACCGACTTCGTCAGCGATCTTGCGCATGCGGGCATAGTCCCATTCGCGTGAATATGCTGAACCGCCGCCGATGATGAGCTTTGGCTTGTATTCGTGGGCCAGCTTCTCCATTTCGTCGTAATCGACGCGGCCTGTTTCGGGATTCAGGTTGTAACCTACTGCATTGTAAAGGACACCCGATGTGTTGACCTTTGAACCGTGTGACAGATGACCGCCGTGGTCAAGGTTGAGTCCCATGAATGTGTCACCGGGTTTCAGGACTGCGAACAGGACAGCACCGTTTGCCTGGGCTCCTGAATGCGGCTGGACATTGACCCATTCAGCTCCGAACAGCTTCTTGAGGCGGGTACGTGCCAGTTCTTCGGCAAGGTCAACGACCTCGCAGCCGCCATAGTAACGGTGGCCGGGATAACCTTCAGCGTACTTGTTGGTCATGCATGATCCCATGGCTGCCATGACCTGGTCGCTTACGAAGTTCTCAGAAGCGATGAGTTCGATACCTTTCTGCTGGCGCAGATGTTCCTTTTCAATGATGTCGAAAATTTCCTGATCTCTTTTCATTTTGCTTATTTGTTGTTTTGGTTTGAATTGTCAAAAGAGTATGCCGTACGAGAATGAGAATATTCCCATGCGGCGTTCAAGTGTCATGTCGTGGAATGTGCCATCGGCTTCAAATGCATAGGCGTTGTCCGATATGTCGGTCAGTCCTGCCTCGTATTCCATTTCAAAGAATGTGCGTCCTATCTGAACGTTCATTCCCATACTCAGACCGATGGCATTGCGTTTTATATATTCATGAAATTCTGCGTTTCCGGGGTTGAGCGCTTCAAATCCGTAACTGTCCGTCAGAATGTATCTGAACTTGGGTCCTATGTAAAAAGACATTCTGTAAGGAGACTGATTGACGATGTTGTACCCTGCCTGTACCGGTATCATTATATTGGTCATCTTGTATGAGAAGCCCATATCGCTACTGCCATTGAACATGGTCTCGGGATATTCAAGATAGAAGGCCGATCTGTTTGCTCCCATGCCGATGCCGGACTGCAGGTATATCCTGTTTTTCCCGTATCCGACATGAATCATGCCGAAGGTTCCCAATTGTGTGTCCTGACGGTAATCGTCGAACCGGACGGCATTGACCTGTGCGTCTCCGACATAGGTGCCTGTTGCGGCGAATCCGATCTTCAGCCCG
This sequence comes from Bacteroidaceae bacterium, assembly GCA_024398615.1. GTDB lineage: Bacteria > Bacteroidota > Bacteroidia > Bacteroidales > Bacteroidaceae > Colenecus. The sequence continues at coordinate 19,012 of JAKSIU010000028.1, read as the reverse complement.
AACGAGAGGTTTGAGCTGATGACTTCATCGGCCGTATTCTGTGCCTGAATGATTGAGGCGGGCAGAATGGCAAGAATCAGAAACGCAAATCTGTCCATTGTATCAGACCAGTTTGATTTCCTCCTGGCTGACGTCCTTGTTGCAGTATCGGCAGCGCAGTATGCATTTCTCGCGGTTGACCACGTCAAAGACGGTTTCCATGGGCTCGTGGTTGGTGATGCATTTGGGATTGCCGCACCTGACGGTTCCTCTGATGGTATCCGGGAGTTCAATGGTCTTCTTGTCAACGACAGAATAGTCGCGTATGGTACTCATTACAATGTTCGGTGCAACGACCGAAAGACGCCGGCATTCGTCAGTGGTGAGGAACTTGTCCGATATCTTGATGATACCCTTGCTGGTCATCTTGTGGCTGGACAGGTTGGCACCGATTGTAATGGGGGTTTCTATTTTCGTCAGTCCCAACAGGTTGACAACGTCAAATACCTTGTCTGACGGTATGTGGTCTATGACTGTGCCGTTCTTGAGCGCGGCAACCATAAGTTCCTGCTTTCCCTTTTCCATGTTGTTCTGTCAAAGAAGATTCAATGCATTGCAGATAAGTGCCTCACGTACATACAGGCCGTTTTTGGCCTGCTGGAAGTAATATGCCTTAGGATTGTCATCGACATCCTGCGAGATTTCATGGACTCTTGGCAGCGGATGCATGATCCTGAGGTTAGGCCTTGTGTTGTCAAGCATGCTGTTTGTGAGTATGAATGAATCCTTTACCCTTTCATATTCGGCAAGGTCTGAGAAACGTTCTCTCTGCACACGTGTCATGTAGAGAATGTCGGCATCGGCTATGGTCTCTTCGTCGAGAACCGAGTGTTCTATGAATTTTATGCCGTTGTCCATGCAGTATTTCTTCCATTCTTCAGGCATCTGCAGTTCCTTTGGTGAGATGAAATGGAAGGTCGGGTTGAAGAATCTCATTGCCACCAGCATTGAGTGGACCGTACGGCCGTACTTCAGATCACCGACAAGATATATGTTCAGATTGTCAAGGCGTCCCTGGGTCTTGCGCATGGAGTAGAGGTCCAGCATGGTCTGTGAAGGATGCTGGTTCGCTCCGTCTCCGGCATTGATTATAGGAACCGGCGACACTTCACTTGCATAACGGGCTGCGCCTTCAAGATAATGTCTCATGATGATGAGGTCCGCGTAGTTGCTGACCATCATAATCGTATCCTTGAGGGTTTCGCCTTTTGAAGAACTGGTTGTGGCGGCATCGGAAAAACCGATGACACGGCCTCCAAGGCGGTTTACGGCAGTTTCAAAACTGAGACGGGTCCTTGTTGAAGGTTCAAAGAAGAGTGTTGCCACTATCTTTCCGTCAAGTATCTTCCTGTTTGGCTGTGCTTCAAATAAAGCCGCCTGGTCCAACAGCCAGATTATGTCTTCTCTGTTGAGCCCTTCCAATGAAATGAGGCTTCTGCCAGTCTGGTCCATCTGTATAGAGTTACTTTGAGTCTTCAAAGTTACATATAAAATGACTACTAAAAGATGGTCTGTTGATAACTTTGCTCAAAAAAATAAAAAAAGAAAAAACAGTGGCGCTTCTTCGTATTTTTGAAGTATTTTTGTAAGTCTTACATAAATGTTTCTTTAATGGAAAAGAAGTCTGAATCCGGTGTTTTGAAGAAGATTCTGCTATGGCTCTGGGGGTTGTTCCTTCTTGGGGTCATTCTGGTTGTGATGCTGTTCGTCGCTCTTGCCAAAGGGTGGATAGGAAATATGCCCTCAGTCCAGGATCTTGAAAATCCAATTGACAAATTCGCATCCCAGATCATATCGGCCGACGGGCAGGTGCTTGGAACGTATGCCTTTACTGAAGACAACAGGATATGGGTGGGCTTCGATGAACTGTCGCCTTATCTGGTACAGGCATTGATTTCTACCGAAGACGTCCGTTTCGAGAAGCATTCGGGAATTGATGTCAAGGCATTGTCACGCGCAATCATAAAAAGAATCATTCTGCGCCAGAAAAGTGCCGGTGGCGGTAGTACAATCACGCAGCAGCTGGCCAAGCTGCTTTATACCGAGCATGTGGCACACAGCACGGTGCAGCGCGCTCTTCAGAAGCCCAGTGAATGGGTGACTGCCGTCAGACTGGAAAGATGTTATACTAAAGAGGAGATACTGACGCTATACCTCAACAAGTATGATTTCTGCAACAATGCCATCGGCATCTATACGGCAGCCAGGACATACTTCGGAAAGCATCCGTCGGAACTGAATGCACAGGAGTCGGCCATGCTTATAGGAATGTGCAAGAATTCTTCGTTATACAATCCTTTGAGACGTCAGGAACTGACACGTGAGCGCAGGAATGTCGTGCTCAGCCAGATGCAGAAGGCCGGTTTCATAGGTGAAGAACTGAAGGATTCACTTCAGGCTACTGAGATAGAACTCGATTATCATAGAGTCGATCACAAGGTGGGGACGGCAACTTATTTCAGAGAGTATCTGAAGAAGATTCTCAGAGCATCGAAACCAAATCCCAAAAACAGTCGCGGTTGGCGCAGACAGCAGTATTACGAGGATTCGCTGGATTGGGAGCAGGATCCGCTTTACGGATGGCTGGAAAAGAATCCTGGCCCGGACGGGAAACCCTACAATCTTTTTACCGACGGTCTCAAGATCTATGTGACAATTGATTCACGTATGCAGAAGTATGCCGAAGAAGCCGTGGCCAAACAGATTCAGGGCTATCTGCAGCCTGAATTCTTCAAAGCCAAAAGCAAGAAGAAAACGGCTCCGTTCACTTCAAATATTACCGATGAGGAGGTGGAAAGAATCATGACCAATGCAATGGAGCAGACAGACCGTTACAAAAGACTGGCTGCACAAGGCCTTGATGCCCGACAGATACGTGAAATATTCGACACGCCATGTCAGATGACAGTGTTCTCATACGATGGTGATATTGATACTGTAATGTCGCCTATGGATTCACTCCGTTACATGAAGTTCTTCCTTCGCACCGGATTCATGTGTATGGAACCTGCTACGGGATATGTCAAGGCATATGTGGGTGGTCCCGATTACAGGGCATTCCAGTATGATATGGTTACTGCCGGACGTCGTCAGGTAGGCTCGACCATGAAACCTTTCGTCTATACCATGGCTATGGAAAGCGGCTTCTCGCCCTGTGACCAGGTTATCAATCAGACACAGACCATATTGACCGAGTCCGGGCAGATATGGCGTCCAAAGGATGACGGCAAGGAAAGACTCGGCGAATCGGTATCATTGAAATGGGGACTGTCACGTTCGAACAACAATGTTACAGCCTATCTGATGAACCAGCTGAATCCATACGCATTTGTTGATCTGCTTCATGAGTTCGGCCTCAAGAATCAGGCTATCGAACCTGTACCGTCATTGTGTCTTGGAACCTGTGACGTTTCGGTTCAGGAAATGGTGAGCGCATACACGACATTTGTAAATCACGGAATCCGTGTCGTTCCATTGTATGTGACCCGTATTGAGGATTCCGACGGCAATACGCTGGCCCAGTTCTCAGCCAGAAGCAATGAGGTTGTCAGTGAGGATGCGACATACAAGATGATAGATATGATGAGGGCCGTCGTGAACGAAGGTACAGGTACCCGTCTGCGCAATACTTCAACATATCCTCATCTTCGCGGCGTGGATATGTGTGGAAAGACAGGTACGACCGACAATCACTCCGATGCCTGGTTCATGGGTTACACTCCTGAACTTGTAGCCGGTTGCTGGATTGGAGGCGAGGACCGTGATATCCATTTTGATGACATGAACCATGGTCAGGGAGCACATGCTTCGCTGCCTGTCTGGGGTATGTTCATGGATAAGGTATACGCAGATTCTGTCAATCTGGGATATTCGCCGAAAATGCGTTTTGACATGCCCGAAAATTTTGATCCGTGCGCCGGAACGGTCAGTAGTGTTGACGAACCCGTACCAACTTATACTATAGAATCATTCTGATGAAATTTGCAGCAATTATACCAGCCCGATACGCCTCTACACGTTTTCCGGCAAAGCCCCTTGCGGTTCTTGGCGGCAAACCGGTGATACAGAGAGTGTGTGAACAGGCTTCCAAAGTGTTTGAACAGGTGATGGTCGCCACTGATGACGAACGCATTGCCAGTGTTGTGACTCAGGCAGGATTCCATGCCGAAATGACCCGTAAGGATCATAAAAGCGGGACTGACCGCTGTTATGAGGCATTCGTGAACAGCGGCTGTGATGCCGATGTTGTGGTAAACATACAGGGTGATGAGCCATTCATACATCCATCTCAGCTGCTTTGTATAAGAAACCTGTTTGACAGTCCTGAGACGGATATCGCCACTCTTGTCAAACCATTTACGGCGGGTACCCCATTTGAGAGACTTGCTAATCCCAACAGCCCCAAGGTGGTTGTCGATGACAATATGAATGCACTGTATTTCAGTCGCAGTGTCATTCCATATCTGCGTGGTATTCCTCAAGAAGAGTGGTCTTCACGGCATACTTTCTACAAGCACATCGGACTTTATGCTTTCAGGAGTCAGGTGCTGAAGCAGATAACGGCATTGGACCAGGCTCCGCTTGAGAAGGCTGAGAGTCTTGAACAGTTGCGTTGGATTTCGGCTGGATATACCATTAAGGTAGGGACTACGGATATAGAGACTATAGGCATTGATACACCGCAGGATCTGGCTGCGGCTCAGGAATTTCTTGATAAGGGAGGATGGGAATGAAAAGATTTACACTGATTGCCCTGGCATTCCTGTCTGGCCTGCAAATTTATGCTGAAGGACCTGTCCGGTCATTTTTCAATCATGACAAGACGTATGTTTTCCCTGATGGTGCCGTTTACACCGGTCCATTGAAATTCCGCAGACCCAATGGAGTGGGTAAAACCGTTTTCATGAACGGAGATGAGTTTGAAGGCGAATATGTAAAAGGCCGGATGGATGGTCTTGGAATATTCAAGTTCAGTAACGGTGACCGGTATATCGGACACTGGGAAAACGGCTTGTATCATGGTGAGGGTGAAATGCAGTATTCGGCCGGTGACGTTTACAAGGGCAGCTGGGAACAGGGACAACGTTCAGGAAAGGGCGTTTATCTTTGGAATGACGGCTCGAACTATCGTGGAGAATGGAATGATGGCAAACGCGATGGCATCGGCATAATGGTCTGGAGCGACAGTTCAACGTATAACGGATCCTGGACTGAAGGACTTCGCAACGGTAAGGGCGAATACATAAGCGGAACTTACTCGTACTCAGGTGAATGGCGCAAGGATATGGAACACGGCAAGGGAAAGTGCACCTTTGAGTGTGGCGACAGCTATACAGGTGAATTCCGTGACGGACGTATCGAAGGGCATGGCATTTACAGTTTCAGCGACGGGTCGGAATACGAAGGTGAGCTGGAGAATGGCAAGGCTGAGGGCAAGGGCGTTTTCCGCTGGGCCGACGGTTCTCAATATGAAGGCCGATGGAAGGATAATATGCGTGACGGCAGTGGTACAATGATCTGGGCAAACGGTGACAGTTATACCGGTGACTGGAAAAATGATATTCCGAACGGTGATGGATGTGTTACCTTGTCAGACGGCAGCAAATATGAGGGACCATTGATGGACGGTCAACCTCATGGAGAAGGCAAAATAACCGAATCGGACGGAAATACACTCTCCGGCAGTTTCGAGAATGGCAGAAGAATCGGTTCTTTTACGGTCCGTGACAGTAATGGAAATAAGTTGAGAACCATTAATTATTAGTCGTTATGATTCTGGATACATTGGATCGTCTTCGTGAATATTCAGTTCAGATTCCATATCTTGATCTGGTTCTGAAATTTCTTGAGGTTACAGATCTGGGCAGTCTTGAAGAGGGCAGGATAGTTCTCTCAGACAATGCTCTGTTTGTCAATATCAATAATCAGAAAGCTCAGACAAGGAATCAGGTACCCATAGAAGCTCATAGACAATACATTGATATCCAAATTCCTGTAAGTAATGATGAAGAGATGGGGTTCATGCCTGCCGCTTTTCTTCCGGAGGCTTCAGTCCCATACAAAGAGGAATCAGACATAGAATTCTTTCCCGGTCCATGTGACACGTATCTTAATGTCCGTAAAGGTATGTTCGTTGCATTTTTTCCGGGTGAGGGCCATGCACCTGCCATTACAGAAACGGGAGTTCGGAAAATCGTTATAAAAATCAGGAAGTGATGTTAGGAATTATCAGACACGACCCGTGGTTGAAGCCCTATGAAGAGGCTATTGAAGGCCGACACAGACATGCTCTTGAGAAAGAGAAGGAACTGGCCGGAGACGCATCCCTGACACGTTTCGCATTGGGTCATCTGTATTATGGACTGCATAAGACAGAATCATGCTGGGTGTTCAGGGAATGGGCTCCGAATGCGACGGCAATATACCTTTCCGGCGATTTTTCAGACTGGAAGGACCTTCCTGAATTCAGACTTTCCAGAACTGGCGATAACGGAGACTGGGAACTGGCTGTGCCCCTTAACCGGATTGGTCATGGCCAGCATTATAAGATTCACGTATATTGGGATGGCGGTGACGGTTTCAGGATTCCCGCGTGGTGCAGACGAGTGGTTCAGGATCATGCAACCAAGGTCTTCTCGGCTCAGGTCTGGGAGCCCGACAGAAAATACGTGTTCAGGAACAGAGGGTTCAAGCCGCAGCGTGAGCCGCTTCTTATATATGAATGCCATATAGGTATGGCCCAGGAAAAAGAGGATGTAGGAACGTATGTTGAATTCAAGGACAACATCCTTCCAAGAGTCAAGGCTGACGGATATAACTGTATTCAGATTATGGCAATCCAGGAACATCCGTATTACGGCAGTTTCGGTTATCATGTCTCGAATTTCTTCGCACCGTCATCGCGTTTCGGAACGCCCGAGGAACTCAAGGAACTCATAGATGCGGCTCATGGAATGGGAATAGCCGTAATCATGGACCTTGTTCATTCGCATTCCGTTAAAAATGAACTTGAAGGGCTTGGCAATCTGGCTGGAGATCCATCTCAATATTTCCTGTCCGGATCCCGTCGCGAACACAGTGCCTGGGATTCTCTATGCTTTGACTACGGCAAGAATCAGGTGTTGCATTTCCTTCTGTCCAACTGCCGTTATTGGTTGGATGAATTCCATTTTGACGGATTCCGTTTTGACGGTGTCACTTCAATGCTCTATTACAGTCACGGGCTTGGTGAATCGTTTGGAAGTTACGAGGATTATTTCAACGGCCGCCAGGATGATGATGCCGCCTGTTATCTGATGCTTGCCAACCGTCTTATTCACAAACATAAACCCGATGCCATTACAATAGCCGAAGAGGTGAGCGGTATGCCCGGACTTGCATCGGCTTTCAAGGATGGAGGATTCGGCTTTGATTACCGCCTGGCCATGAACATTCCGGATTATTGGATCAAGACCATAAAGGAATGTAAGGACGAGGACTGGTCTGTGTCAGGCATTCTTTGGGAAACAACAAACCGTCGAAGTGACGAAAGGACAATATCGTATGTGGAAAGTCATGACCAGGCACTGGTAGGTGACAAGACCGTTATATTCCGTCTTGTTGATTCGGACATGTACTGGCATTTTTCAAAAGCCCAGGGTAATGATGTTACTGCACGTGGAATTGCTCTGCACAAGATGATACGTCTGGTTACCGTTTCAACCATGAACGGAGGATATCTGAATTTCATGGGTAATGAATTCGGACATCCGGAATGGATTGATTTCCCGCGTCAGGGGAATGGATGGAGTCACAAATATGCCCGCCGCCAATGGAGTCTTATTGATAATCCTACGCTGGCATATGACTGGCTCGGTGCCTTTGATCGCTGTATGATCTCCCTGGCCGGTTCGGATAATGACCTTGTTGACTCCAAAGTGGAGGAATTCTGTCATAATGACGGGGATCAGGTCTTGGCGTACGGACGTGGAAACAGACTGTACGTATTCAATTTTTCACCATTACGATCCTTTGCCGATTATGGAATTCTGGTTCCGGAGGGAAAGTATCGTGTGGTTCTTGACAGCGATGATGAAAGGTTTGGAGGCCAGGGCAGAGTGGATGATTCTGTGGACCATTTCACAATGCATGATCCTCTGTATGAGAAAAGTGGAAAGGGCTGGTTAAAACTTTATCTGCCATCCAGAACGGCTATTGTACTTGAAAGAATCTGAAGCTTATGAGCAAGTCATACGTTAGTTCTCCAAAGGATCAGGCACTCAGGATTGTCATACTGCTTCTTTTTTCAGCATTCTCATTCTGTTGGCTCTACTTCTTTCAGGGTGGACTCATGGAGGCCGCCTATAACATGGCCATTTCAAAGGTCGGAGGAATTGAAGGGCATTTCAGCCCTCTGCTTATGGCGCTGGTGCTGACGGGAATTCTTGATATGATTGCAATCGGTATCAGAACAATAGGCCGTGCTGACGGGCCTTTTGTCGCGCTGGACTACATTGTTCCTTCCGTCCTGCTTGGTGCATTCACTTCATTTGACGGAACCCGTTTCTTTTCACAAAGCTCATCGCAATGGATTTGTGTCCTGGCTGTATCGGTGCTGATGCTTCTGCTTGCCGCATTCATCAAGGCCCGATCTCTGTTCCGTTCTAATGATATGGCATCCGGAATGGCCGTCAATCTCATGCTCATGCCTGTGATGTTCGGTATGACTGTTCTGCTGGGTAATACTGACGAACTGTATCATAAGGAACTGCTGGTGGATAAATACGTTTCGGCCGGCAGATATGAAAAGGCACTTCAGGTTGGACGCAGTGACGAAGAATCAAGCATTGTACTGGGAAGACTCAGGGCAGATGCCATGATTGCGATTTCCAAAGACAGTACAGGCGCGGAAATAGGGAACAGACTGTTCGACTACGTGATTGCCAGTCCGTCATCCTTGTCGGCATATCTCAAGAATGAGGCATCGTGTGACAGTCTTGGCCACGACAATCTGCTTCTTGCCGCTGCGCTTTTAGACCGTGATCTTGAAAAGGCCGATACGATTTTCAGCCCTTCGTTATATAAAGAGGTGTTGCCGAAGTTTTTCATGCAGGCTTTCGTGATTAGTGAAAATGAACAGGCAAGAGACTGCTTCCCTGATCAGTATGCACGGGAAGCTGACAACTATCGCAGATTCATGCAACAATATGAAGAATCGGCAGGAAAGCCTTTGCAGTACCGTAGAAACAGTTGTTTCATGGATTGGCACGATTCCTATTTCTGGTACTACCAGTTCAGGTAAAAGCCAAAGATGGAAATAAATTTGGGGAACCGGCTTTCTGCCGATTCCCCAAATTCTTTTTATACGGATTATTTTCCGATTAGCAGTTTTCGATTGCACCCTGTGCGGCAGCCAGACGTGCGATAGGAACGCGGAACGGTGAGCAGCTCACGTAGTTCAGACCGACCTTGTCGCAGAACTTGACTGATGAAGGCTCGCCACCATGCTCGCCGCAGATACCACACTTGAGCTCCGGACGAACTGAACGACCCTTCTCAACGGCCATCTTGATGAGCTGTCCGACACCCTTCTGGTCAAGAACCTGGAACGGGTCAACCTTAAGGATCTTCTTCTCAAGATAAACAGGAAGGAATGAAGCGATATCGTCACGTGAGTAACCGAAGGTCATCTGTGTCAGGTCATTGGTACCGAATGAGAAGTACTCTGCACGGGCTGCAACTGCATCGGCGGTCAGGGCGGCACGCGGAATCTCAATCATTGTACCAACCTTGAACTCGAACGGCTCGACACCTTCTTCCTCGAACAGCTGGGCAGCTGTAGCGCGGATGATTTCCTCCTGCTGCTCGAACTCGTAGTGCTTGCCTACCAGAGGAACCATGATTTCCGGCATCGGGTTCTTGCCTTCCTTGCGGAGCTGGATGGCAGCACCGATGATGGCCTTGGTCTGCATTTCGGTGATCTCGGGATAGGTGTTGCCCAGACGGCAGCCACGGTGACCCAGCATCGGGTTGTTCTCAGCGAGAGCAGCTACACGTGCCTTGATGGCCTCAAGAGTAGTACCCATAGCCTCGGCCATTTCCTGCTGTCCCTTTACATCGTGGGGAACGAACTCGTGCAATGGAGGATCGAGCAGACGGATGTTGACTGGCAGTCCGTCCATGGCCAGAAGAATTCCGTAGAAGTCCTTGGTCTGGTAAGGAAGCAGCTTCTCAAGAGCCTTTTCGCGACCTTCCTTGTTCTCGGCAAGGATCATCTCACGCATGGCCTTGATCTTCTCACCTTCGAAGAACATGTGCTCGGTACGGCAAAGGCCGATACCTACTGCACCGAACTGACGTGCAACCTGTGCATCGTGCGGGGTGTCTGCATTGGTGCGGACAACAAGACGTGTATATTTGTTGCAGAGATCCATCAGCTCAGCGAAGTCTCCGCTGATTTCGGCAGCCTTGGTTTCGATCTGGCCCATGAGAACCTGACCGGTAGATCCGTTGATTGAAATATAGTCGCCTTCCTTGAGGGTTACGTCCTCAATCTTGACGGTCTTCTTGACGTAGTCGATAGACAGGGCACCTGCGCCTGATACGCAGCACTTGCCCATACCGCGTGCAACGACTGCAGCGTGACTGGTCATACCGCCGCGGCAGGTAAGGATACCCTCGGCAGCTGCCATACCGGCAAGGTCTTCGGGAGAGGTCTCGATACGGACCATGACAACCTTGTGACCGTTCTTGTGCCATGCCTCTGCGTCATCGGCATTGAATACGATCTGACCGCAGGCAGCACCTGGTGATGCGGGAAGACCTGTTGTCAGGACTCTTGCCTTCTTCAGGGCGTTCTTGTCAAATACCGGGTGGAGCAACTCATCGAGCTTCTGCGGTTCGCAGCGCTGGATGGCGGTCTTTTCATCGATCAGGCCTTCGTGCATCAGGTCCATGGCAATCTTCACCATAGCGGTACCTGTGCGCTTGCCGTTACGTGTCTGGAGGAACCAGAGCTTGCCTTCCTGAACGGTGAACTCCATATCCTGCATATCGTGATAGTGGTTTTCGAGCTTGTTCTGGAGTTCGTCAAGCTGCTTGTAGATCTCAGGCATTGCCTCTTCCATTGACGGATACTTTGAAGCGCGCTCCTCTTCAGAAACGCCAGCGAGCTTTGCCCAACGCTTTGAACCCTCAATTGTGATCTGCTGCGGTGTGCGGATACCTGCAACGACATCCTCACCCTGTGCATTTACAAGATATTCACCGTTGAAGAGGTTTTCGCCGGTAGCGGCGTCACGGCTGAAGCATACGCCTGTGGCCGATGTGTCGCCCATGTTGCCGAATACCATGGCCATGACTGATACGGCTGTGCCCCATTCGTCTGGAATACCCTCCATCTTGCGGTAGAGGATGGCACGCTCGTTGTTCCATGAACCGAATACGGCGCAGATGGCGCCCCAGAGCTGATCCATTGCATCGGTCGGGAAGTCCTGACCGGTACGCTCCTTGACTGCTGACTTGAACAGTACGACAAGCTTCTTCAGGTCTTCTACGCTGAGGTCCTTGTCCAGAACGACTCCGCTTTCTTCCTTGACCTTCTCGATTATTGCCTCGAACGGATCGACATCGGTCTTTGAAACCGGCTTCATACCCAGAACAACGTCACCGTACATCTGGACGAAACGGCGGTAGCTGTCCCATGCGAAGTGCGGGTTGCCGGTCTTCTTGGCCAGACCTTCAACCACTTCGTCATTCAGGCCAAGGTTCAGGATGGTGTCCATCATACCCGGCATAGAGGCGCGGGCACCTGAACGTACTGAAACCAGAAGAGGATTCTGTACATCACCGAACTTGGAGTTCATGAGATTTTCAATATGGCGGATGGCCTTTTCCACATCGTCCTTCAGGATGGCGACAACCTTGTCGCGGCCAATCTTGTAGTATTCATTACAGACGTCAGTGGTGATTGTGAATCCGGGAGGAACCGGAAGTCCAATCAGGTTCATCTCGGCTACATTGGCACCTTTGCCGCCGAGAAGGTTGCGCATCTGGGCGTTACCCTCAGCCTGTCCGTTACCGAACAAGTAAACTCTTTTTTCGCTCATAAATGTTGTTGAATTATATGTGATTTGTAACTTGTTTTCCCTTGTTTTAAAATGGCGCATGCGCGCATATGTTTTTAAAGCGGTCGCAAAGGTACTCAAAAATTATTGAATATGTGTTTTTCATGCACTTCATTTTTGTCAAAAAGGGGTATCTTTGCCGAAAATTAGAACGAAGGCATATGTCAAAGAAAAACAAACAGCAACCAATCATTGAGAATGTGACAATTACCGACTATGCGGCCGAGGGCAAATCAATAGCCCGAATTGACGACCTGGTGGTCTTTGTCCCATTTGCTGTTCCAGGTGATGTGGTTGATCTGAAAATACTGAAGAAGAAGCATAGCTATGCCGAAGCTGTGGTAGAGAGAATGATACAGCCGTCACCTGTACGTGCCGTACCTTTCTGTCGTCATTTCGGTATCTGTGGCGGTTGCAAATGGCAGAACCTTCCATATGAAAAGCAGTTGGAGTTCAAACGTCAGCAAGTCGTGGACTGTCTAACACGTATTGCAAAAGTGGAGATTCCGGAGGTCAATCCCACTTTGGGGTCTCTGGAGACAGTACGCTACCGTAACAAACTTGAATATTCCTTCAGCAATATGCGTTGGCTGACGCAGACGGAACTCATGGAGCTTGAGAATCCGGAATCCGATGTCTGCCGCAAACAGCCTGGTCTTGGATTCCATATTCCTGGCGCATTTGACAAGGTGCTTCATGTCGAGGAATGCTGGCTTCAGGACGAGATATCTGACAGAATCCGCAATGCCGCATTCTCATATGCTGTCGAACACGGAATACCTTTCATCAACCTGCGTTCCCAGGAAGGCATACTCAGGGATATGATGGTGCGTGTCGTTACAACCGGTCAGATTATGGTGCTGGTACAGGCGAAATGCGTAACGCCCGCCGATACCGGACAGTTCATGGGACTTATGTCGTTCCTGTCAGAAAGTTTTCCGGAAATCACGTCCCTTCTCTATGTCATAAACAACAAGTGCAATGATACGTTTGGAGACCTTGATGTCCATGTGTATCGCGGTGAGGACTGCATATATGAGACGATGGAGAATCTCAGATTCAAAATAGGCCCGAAGTCATTCTTCCAGACAAATAGCCGTCAGGCATACCGTCTGTATTCGACGGTTCGTGAACTGGCAGGACTGAATCGGGATGATGTTGTGTATGATCTCTATACGGGAACCGGTACGATAGCGCAGTTCCTTGCTGGAAATGTAAGAAAAGTTATAGGCATAGAATATGTTCCTGAGGCGATAGATGATGCCAAGGTCAATGCTTCAATCAACGGTATAGAAAACGCCTCTTTCTTTGCTGGCGACATGAAGGACGTGCTGAATGCCGATTTCATCAGCGAGCATGGAAAACCCGATGTGATTGTAACCGATCCTCCAAGAGTCGGCATGCATAAGGATGTCATCGATGTGATTCTTGCGGCGGCTCCCAAGCGTATTGTGTATGTCAGTTGTAACCCGGCGACTCAGGCGCGTGACATCGCAATGCTGGACAGCGGATACAGAGTTGCGGAAGTCCAGCCGGTGGACATGTTCCCGCATACCCAACATGTTGAAGTTGTTACAGTTCTTGAAAAGCGTTAAATAATCATTAATATCTGTCGTTCGTCCTTAACTACTGGACATCGGCCTTATAATGTAGGTAAAGAAAAATACAGAATCATGAATAAAAGATTATACGTTCTGCTCTTGAGCATGTTTGTAATGACATTGTCCGTTGCCCAGTCTCCGGCACAAGGTAATGAGAATGAAAAGGACTCATCTCAGACCGAGGCTTCAGATGAAAAGAAGGAGGATGTCATTACCCAACCCGAATTCAAGGGTGGAATAGCAAAGTTTTACCAGTATGTGGCTGATAATTTCGAGTATCCTGAGGAAGCAGGCAAAAGAAATGTCAGTGGAACGATTGAAGTTGAATTTACAGTTGAAAAGTCAGGTGACATAACATACGCAAGTATTCTGAAAGGACTGGATTTTTCAATTGACGATGAAATTCTGAGACTTGTGAAGGCAATGCCGCGCTGGATTCCGGCAACAAAAAACGGAAAGGCTGTACGTTATACCGTATCAATGCCGTTGAACATCAGGGCATCCAGAAACAAGAATCTCAAATCAGGTATAGCTCTTCAGGATTACCACGATAACTGATTCTTTTTCCTGAAGGCGGAAAAGAGAGAGTTGAATTTAAAATCTTAAGGAGGTACGACTATGAAAAAACTGTTTTTCCCGCTGTTTGCAGTCCTTCTGCTTTTTACAGGCTGCGAGTTTTATGATATCGGTCCTGATGTCATCTCAGATGATATAGTGGCTTATGCCAATTCATGGCAGCGTGATGAAAATGATCGTGTGCTTTATCAGGACTTTTCTTTTCCGGAAATTACCCAGAACGTACTCGAACGCGGAAGCGTGAGCGTATCAATGGTCAACAGAGGCAATAAGGGAGAAACTGTCCTGAATGCTCTTCCATATGTTTTCCCGGTGTCCGATGGCCGTCAGTTTGTAATGCAGAATATCAGATATGAAGTTCGTAACGGTCTTGTGACAATAGTGATGGAGTGGGGTAACCGTGAGATGTATGCAGCACCCACGGAAAACTACAGGTTCAGAGTCAGCATAATCCGGCCGGACTGATTGACGGCACATTCCAATAGATATGATTCCCCGTGACGGCGGTATGACAGCCCTGTTCCGGGGAATCATTCTTTTTCTGCCGCCTGGAGAATGATGGTGGTGGCGCCAAGAGTAATGATGGCACCGTCTTCGATGGTGGCACGTTCCCTATCTCCGAGAATGCGGTTGAACAGAAATGTGCCTGTCAGACTCGGCCAGTCACGAAGCGAATAGGAAATGCTTCCGTCCTGGTCTTTCTTTACTGTAATCACGCAATGGCGCCTGTCCATGCTGCGGTCATTAGTGTCAATTGGAATGGTGATTTTGTCACCGGGGTTGTATCGGCCTATGATATTCTCGCCTTCCTGGAGGGCAAAGCTCTGACGATAGGCAAAGACATTCTCCACAACCTGAATGGAACCGAAACCTATGTCGTTCGTGGCATGTGTGCGATTCGCATCCTTCTGAGTCTGGCTGAGACTGCTTGTGCCTATACGTATCTTGAACTGTTTGCGGCAGTTCTCACATTCGAACACCAATGCCTGGCCCTGGCTGTAGAGGGTCTCGTCAAAAGTGTTGTAATGGTCGCATTTGGGACAGCGTACTCTTTTCATATTGAAGGTTAACTGACGTATTAAAAATGAAAGTTGGCCTGTAAGCCGGGTTCTGTGGCTCTATTTGCCGAAACGTGAGATTCGGAAAAAGAACTGTCTGCCATTAATCTTGACCTGACGTCACCGACAGGCTCCGCAGCCTTGTCCGGCTACGCGCGTTCCACCCTCCGGCTCGGGCGAGCAGCCCTCTGACGCCGGTATACATGAACTTGCAACATCCAAGGCACACAGCGCCTGTGTCACCACAGACCTGGTGGGCTCTTACCCCGCCTTCTCACCCTTACCACGATTCGAAGACCGTGGCGGTTGTTTTCTTCTGCACTGCTCAGCCGTTGCCGGCTGCTTCTTTATGGGAAGTGGACTGCTCTATGTTGCCCGGACTTTCCTCCGCCCCATTGGGACAGCGGCAGACCGGCCAGCTTTCGGGTTGCAAAAGTAAGTTATTTTGCCGTATCAATTGGTTAAATAAAGGCAAATTTGGTGCTGACACCATAACATTGGCAGGAAACTTGCATATACTTTATTGATTGAGTGTTAATTCATGCTTTGTGGTTAACTTAAATACTAGAACTGATTATGAAAAAGACAAGCTATTACCTTTTGGGTGCAGCGGCTCTTGTGACCTGCTGCTCGATTTCAGCTGCTTATGCTGCAAAGAAGACCATTGACAGAAACAATACACCAAAGACGGTTTTCCTGCCGTCTGCATCGGCTCCATCGGCCGAAATCAAGACCGTAGCCTATTCGGCAGGTGCCCTTCAGCTGGTCGATCTGACCGATGCTGCCGAAAGGACCGTTCATGCGGTCGTCCATATAAAATCGACCATAAACGGTCGTACTCAGGTTGTTCAGGAAATGCCTGATCTGTTTGATTACATGTTCGGTATGCCACCGCGTCGCCGTCAGTATCAGACAGAACCTCAGACCGGATACGGCTCGGGTGTCATTTTGTCAGCCGATGGCTATATTGTCACAAACAATCATGTCATTGAAGGGGCCGATGTCGTTGAGGTTACCCTTAATGACGGACGCATCTATACCGCTTCGGTGGTTGGAACCGATTCTGATACTGATCTGGCTCTCATCAGGATTGAAGGCAATGATTTCCCGTTCATCAAAATGGGCAATTCCGATAATCTGAAACTTGGAGAATGGGTTCTTGCAGTGGGAAATCCGTTCAATCTGACATCAAGCGTGACGGCGGGAGTCGTTAGTGCAAAGTCCCGTAAGATAGGTATTTACGGCAATGGGAGCATCGAATCATTTATACAGACCGATGCTGCCATCAACATGGGAAACAGTGGCGGTGCCCTTGTGGATGCCAGCGGTGAACTGGTCGGAATCAATTCGGCTCTTGAGTCACCGACGGGAACGTATGCAGGATACGGTTTCGCTATCCCGACGGTAATTGTGGCCAAGGTGGTTTCCGACCTCAAGGAATTCGGGACAGTCCAGCGTGCGTTGCTTGGAATCCAGGGTCGTGATGTTGCGTCCCTGCGTCAGATGCCGGAAAACAAGGATAAGGATTTCGGTACTGTCGATGGAGTGTATGTGACCGATGTGGCCGATGGAGGTGGCGCTAAGGCTGCCGGTATCAGTTCGGGGGATGTCATAGTCGCTGTCAACGGTAAAAAGCTCAAGACCATGGCCGAACTTCAGGAAACGGTGACCCGGTATCGTCCGGGGGACAATGTCAATGTAACCTATATTCGTGACAAAAAGGAGAAGACTGTCAAAGTGGAACTCAAGAATTCCCGCGGCAACACCGAAATTGTCCAGAAAGCTGACATGCAGATTCTGGGGGCATCATTCCAGGAGGTTCCGGAATCGGTCCGCCGCAGCCTGAATCTGGGATACGGCGTGCAGGTGAATGAGGTCGGGAAGGGGCTTATCAGGGATGCCGGAATTCAGCGCGGATTCATCATCCTGAAAATCAATAACAATCAGATCAGATCTGTCGAAGATATTGAACGGGTATATGACGATGCGTCCAAGTCTCAGGACCAGGTGCTCTTCATAAGTGGAGTCTATTCCAACGGACGCAGGGCAAACTTTGCCATCGGGCTTTCTGAAGATTGATGTTTTTGCTTAGAACTTGTTATATTATAAATTTATTTTGTTAATTTTGCGCCCAATTCGCTTATTCCATCATAAATGAGACAGCTAAAGATAACAAAGAGCATCACAAACCGCGAAAGCGCATCGTTGGACAAATACCTTCAGGAAATTGGTCGTGAGGAACTTATCACGGTTGAAGAAGAGGTTGAACTGGCCCAGCGTATCCGTAAGGGCGACAATGCTGCTCTTGAGAAACTGGTACGTGCCAATCTGAGATTCGTGGTGTCTGTATCCAAACAGTACCAGAATCAGGGACTGAGTCTCCCTGATCTGATCAACGAAGGCAATCTGGGCCTTATCAAGGCTGCCGAAAAGTTTGACGAAACCCGCGGATTCAAGTTCATCAGTTACGCTGTATGGTGGATTCGTCAGTCTATCCTGCAGGCTTTGGCCGAGCAGGCAAGAATAGTACGTCTGCCGCTTAACCAGGTGGGCTCGTTGAACAAGATCAGCAAGGCATTGTCAAAGTTCGAGCAGGACAACGAACGTCGTCCGTCTCCCGAAGAGCTGGCCGAAGTTCTTGATATCCCGGTTGACAAAATCGCCGATACCCTTAAGGTGTCAGGAAGACACATATCAGTTGATGCGCCTTTTGTGGACGGTGAAGATAACAGTTTGCTGGATGTTCTTGTGAATGATGATTCTCCAATGGCTGACCGTACACTTGTCAACGAGTCGCTGTCTAAGGAAATAGAGCGTGCCCTTTCAACGCTGACCGACAGGGAAAAGGATATCATAAAGATGTTCTTCGGAATCGGTTGCCGCGAAATGACTTTGGAAGAGATTGGAGATAAGTTCGGTCTTACAAGAGAGCGTGTGCGTCAGATTAAGGAAAAGGCTATCAGACGTCTTCGTCAGAATTCACGCAGCAAGCTCCTTAAATCATATCTTGGCTGATCATGTTATTCAAGCGAGTTGGTGTTTTCCTGTTCCTTGCCTGTATGATATCGGCAGGAGCCAGTGCCCAGAGCCGTGACCGGAACCAGAGTCCCGTACTTGGAACAGGTCAGGGCCTGGAGATGAACCGCAGCGATCTGGCCAAGATGAGAAACAACAAGCAGGAAAAGAATTCTGAGCAGACCGATGTATACATGTTTGCTGTGGCCTTTTCACTGATTGATTCTGTTATGTATACATCGGACATACAGAAAATGGAGGCAGAAACCCTGAATAACCATTGGTTTCTTAAGAATCGCGAGGGTTATGAAAACCAGTTCTCGGCTTTTGTCACCGGTGGGGATGACGAGACTACCGTGACATTTCTGTATTTTTCAGAAGAGGAAAAGAGGGCTGCCCGGAAACTTGCCACTCTGGTGAAAAGGAACTCGAAGACAAACCGCTTCCCGATTATCGGTACAGGCGAAGAGTTCAGATTCACGCCAATCGTTGAATTGTAATCCGGCTCCGGATTAGCGAATCCGGAGAATACCTTTTATATATAGGGCACAAAAAACTTTTTTGATTTTTCATGAAAAAAGTGTGTATAATGTTTGGTGGGTAATTAAAAGTGCTCTAT
>JAKSIU010000027.1 GCA_024398615.1 Bacteroidaceae bacterium | reverse complement strand
TTTTCATTTTAACTCCCGTTTTATCTGATGTTCAGATGAAGGAAGCGGTAGAAAAGTTCAAGGGCATTCTTACTGCCGAAGGTGCAGAGATTGTCAATGAAGAGAACTGGGGCATGCGTAAGCTGGCCTATCCTATTGAGAAGAAGTCAACAGGCTTCTATGAGTTTATTGAATTCAATGCTGAACCAAGCGTCATTGAGAAGCTTGAAGTCAACTTCCGTCGTGACGAGCGCGTTATCCGTTTCCTGACTGTTAAGCAGGAGAAGTACGCAGCTGAATATGCAGCAAAGAGAAGAAGTCTTAGAAATTCAAAATCAGAGGAGGCTTAATTATGGCAGAGCAGACATCAGAAATCAGATATTTGGCTCCTCAGACAGCCGATGTCAAGAAGAAGAAATATTGCCGTTTCAAGAAGGCAGGTATCAAGTATATCGATTATAAGGATCCCGAATTCCTGAAGAGATTCCTTAACGAGCAGGGAAAGCTTCTTCCCCGTCGTATTACCGGTACTTCACTGAAGTTCCAGCGTAGAGTAGCTCAGGCCGTGAAGAGAGCTCGTCACATTGCTCTGCTTCCTTATGTAACTGATATGATGAAGTAATCTTTAAAGCGTAAAAGACAATGGAGATTATTCTTAAGGAAGATGTTATCAATCTTGGATACAAGAACGATATAGTAAAGGTTAAGGACGGTTACGGTCGTAACTATCTTATTCCAACAGGTAAGGCAGTCATTGCTACAGAATCAGCAAAGAAGGTTATGGCAGAGAACGAGCGTCAGCGCGCACACAAGATTGCCAAGATCAAGGGTGATGCTGAAACACTTGCAGCTAAGATGAACGGTGTAGCACTGAGTATCAGTGCAAAAGCCAATGAAGATGGTACTATCTTCGGTGGCGTTGGTGCCGCTCAGATTGCTGAAGCTCTTGCTGCCAAGGGCTTTGAAATTGACCGCAAGGCTATTGCAGCTGAGACCGCAAAGGCTCTTGGCTCATACAAGGCAATTGTTACCCTTTACAAGGATATCAAGGCTGAGGTCACTTTCGACGTTGTTGCTGAAGAGGCCGCTGAATAATATTATTCTCAGATATTTGAAAGGATGGCCTTCCGGTCATCCTTTCTTCGTATATGACGAAATCAATCAATAGGGAAATACTGAAACTGGCTATTCCAAGTATTCTGGCCAATATCACTGTGCCGCTTGTCGGCATGGTTGATATCGCTGTGGCCGGACATCTGGCGGTGGAAGGATCGGCTGCTCTGATAGGTGGAATAGCTGTCGGTACGAATCTGTTTGATCTGCTGTATTGGAACTTTGCGTTCCTTAGAGCTGGAACCGGAGGACTGACCGCTCAGGCGTTTGGCCGTGGGGATTACCATCGTTGTACAGAGATGCTGATTCGTGGCCTGATAATGGCTCTGCAGATTTCTCTTGTGCTGATTGCAATACAATGGTTTTTCCTGAAGTTCGCATTCCTGTTCATTGACTGTACTCCTCAGGTGCAGACTCTGGCAGAATCGTATTTCAAGATACGAATCTGGGCTGCTCCGGCAACATTGGGGCTTATGGCTTTGAAGGGCTGGTTTATCGGAATGCAGGATTCGTTGAGTTCCATGGTGGTGGATATCGTTGTTAATGTCGTCAATATTGCCGGAAGCATTTTTCTTGCAATGGGCATATTCGGATGGTCTGGACTTGGATTCGACGGAATTGCATCCGGTACGGTGTTGGCACAATATTCCGGTCTTGCGTGCGCCTTGTTGCTCCTGCATTTCCGCTATCGTGGCATGTTCAATGACATTACTGTACATGACTTGCCTGTTATACTGAAATCGACAGACAGAAAGGCATTTGCAAAGATGAATACCGATCTGTTTGTCAGGTCTTTGTGCTTTATCGCAATATATATAGGTTATACAGTCATCTCGGCGGCATATGGTGATCTGATGTTGGCATCGGCTTCAATCATGATGAAATTACTTATGCTTTTCTCGTATTTCACTGACGGATTCGCATACGCCGGCGAGGCCATGAGCGGCAAGTACATTGGTGCCGGGAATAGGGAAAAACTGAATGCTACAATGCGTTGGGTGTTTGTTTGGAGCGTTTCAATTGCGTTGCTGTTCATTGGGATATACTATGTTGCGGGAGTACCTATGCTCCGGGTGCTTTCCAAGGATGAGGCTGTGATTGAGGCATGCCGTCAGTTCCTGCCCTGGCTGGTGCTGATGCCATTGTTGGGTGTGATAGCTTTTACATGGGATGGCATCTATGTTGGGGCAACAGCTACCAGATATATCCGCAATACAATGATATGGTCTGTCGCAGCATTCTTTCTTGTGTGGTATTTGGGAAAATACATTTTAACCTCACATGGAATAGCTACTGATGAGAATTGTATCCATATGCTTCTTGCTGCATATTTTGCACATTTGTTGGCACGTTCGGCATATCAGACTGCCATATTCAGAAAGGCTATTGTGATACCCTAATATTTTTCTAAATTCGCAGTCGTGATGGATAACGAAATCAGACTTGACGGCAAGGCTGCTGCCTTCTATACTCTGGGTTGTAAACTGAACTTCTCAGAAACGTCGACCATTATGCGCCAGCTTATTGATGCTGGAGCTCATAAGGCCGTGAAGGGCGAGAAGGCCGATGTATGTGTCATAAACACGTGCTCGGTTACCGAAGTGGCTGACCGCAAGTGCCGTCAGGCTATACACAGGATTGTTCGCGAGAATCCGTCGGCCTATATTGTGGTGACCGGTTGCTATGGTCAGCTGCAGCCGGGTGTGGTGGCTGATATACCTGGTGTTGACATTGTGCTGGGACAGGATCAGAAGGGTAGTGTGTTGGAGAATCTGAATGGATTGGAGAAGCGTGAACATGGCATTTCCAAGACAGTCGGTACAAATGATATAAGGAATTTCGTTCCGTCATGTTCGCGTGGAGACCGGACCCGCTTCTTCCTGAAGGTTCAGGACGGATGCGATTATTACTGTACTTACTGTACTGTTCCCTATGCCAGAGGGCACAGCCGCAACGCTTCGATCGCCAGTCTGGTTGAGCAGGCTCGTCAGGCAGGTATGGAAGGCGGACGTGAGATTGTGATTGCGGGTGTCAATATCGGCGATTTCGGAAAGACCACAGGTGAGTCGTTCCTTGATCTCTGCCGTTCTTTGGATACAGTTGACAGCATAGCCAGGTATAGGATATCATCAATAGAACCGAATCTGCTGACTGATCAGGTCATTGATTTCGTCGCTGGGTCAAGGGCATTCATGCCTCATTTCCATATTCCGCTGCAGAGCGGTTCGAATGATGTCCTCAAACTGATGCATCGCAGGTATGAACGCGAGGTTTTCGCCGCAAAGGTCAGCAGAATCAAGCAGGCCATGCCTGATGCATTCATTGGAGTTGATGTGATTGTGGGAATGCGTGGCGAAACTGACGGATTCTTTGAGGATGCATACAAATTTATCAGTGATCTGGATGTTACGCAACTTCATGTGTTCAGTTATTCGGAACGTCCAGGTACGGCAGCTCTTAGGATTCCTTATCAGGTGAGTCCTGAACAGAAACATGAACGCAGTCAGCGGCTTCTGGAACTGTCGGATTTGAAGACACGCGCGTTTTATGAAGCTCACATGGGTAAGGAAGCTCAGGTTCTGGTCGAAAGGCCAAGACGCGGTATGCCTGCTCACGGATTTACTCCAAATTATGTGAGAGTTGAGATTGATGCGGCACGGGTTCATGAAAATGAGATTGCCAACGTCAGACTTGGTGAATTCAATGAGGCGGGAGACGCTCTGATAGGCACACTGATATGAAGATTGCAATTGTCATACTGAACTGGAACGGCAAGGATATGCTTTCCCGTTATCTGCCGACTTTGAAGAAGTGTTCCCAACTTGAGGACGCAGGTATTATTGTGGCAGACAATGATTCGACAGACGGGTCGGTCGAGATGATGAAACGTGATTTTGCAGATATTCCACTGATTCGTCTTGACTCTAATTATGGCTTTGCCAAGGGTTACAATATGGCTCTGCGTCAGATTGAATCAGAGTATTATGTTCTTCTGAATTCCGATGTCGAGGTGACTCGTGACTGGTTGCTCCCACTGGTCAGTTTTATGGATGCACATCCGGATGTCGCTGCCTGTCAGCCCAAACTGCTTGATTTGAAGAATCCGGATTATTTTGAATATGCCGGCGGTGCCGGTGGATATATGGACAGATGGGGCTATATGTTCTGTCGTGGACGTGTGTTTGATACCATTGAAAAGGATAGTGGCCAATATAATACCATTAAGGATGTGTTTTGGGCTACTGGCGCCTGTCTGATGGTCCGCAGCGCAGATTTTTGGGCTGCAGGAGGTCTTGATGACCGTTTTTTTGCCCATCAGGAAGAGATAGATTTATGCTGGCGGATGCGCAGTCGTGGCCGTCGCATAGTCTGTGTACCTGAAAGTAGCGTGTATCATGTGGGCGGGGCCACTCTAAACAAGTCAAATCCATACAAGACGTTCTTGAATTTCAGGAACAACCTGCTCATGCTGTACAAGAACCTTCCGGATGATGAATTGGCTGGAGTCATGTTCGTCCGCTTCTGGTTGGACGGTCTGGCAGCTCTGATGTTTGTCCTGAAGTTCAATTGGGCCGATGCCAAGGCTGTTTTCCGGGCCCGTCGTGAATTCAGACAACTGAAATCGGAATTCTTGGAAAGCCGCAAGGAAAATCTTGAAGCGTCTGTTCTGACTGAGATTCCTGAACGTGCCGGATTCAGTCTGCTTTGGCGCTATCATGTCAAACACCGCAGAACTTACTCGTCTTTAGACTGGAATTCATCCTGCTGATTTGGCGAACGGAACCTGTCCCCTGTTCGCGTGAGTTTTAGCTGGTGGTCGATGGTGTCGGGCAGTTCTTCGGGATAGTGAGTGACTATGATCATGGTCTTTTGCGGCTGTTCGCAGAAGGCCTTTATTATCTGCATGACAAGGCTGCGGTTTGCAGTGTCAAGACCATGAAGCGGTTCGTCGAGGATAATGAGCGACGGGTTCTTAACGAAGGCACGGGCCAGCAGAATCATACGCTGCTCGCCGCTGGACAGGTAGTAGAAGTCGCGATTCTCCAGATGTGATACTCCGAAAATCTGTAACCATACTCGACAGGATTCCCTTTCTTCGTTGGTAATTTTTTGATACAAACCTACAGAGTCGTGAAGCCCGGATGCCACAATGTCTATTGCCGGGTAGTGACGGGAGTAGGAGCGGTGCATTTCGGGGGAAACATATCCTATGTGTCTCTTGATTTCCCAGATGCTTTCTCCTGTTCCGCGTGCGCGTCCGAACAGTGAAATGTCACAGGCGTATGATTGCGGGTTGTCAGCATAGATCAGACTGAGCAAGGCCGATTTCCCGCTTCCGTTCCTTCCCAGAAGAGCCCAGTGCTCCCCTTTTCCTATTGTCCAATCCAGGTGATCCAGAATGCGGCGGCTGCCGTATTGAAGTACCACCTGATTGCATCGGACTATCTCATCGGAATCCATGTCGGATTCCGGCAGGCTGTGCATCAATTGTATGGCTTCTGCGGACAGGGTGGGGGAATCGGCTTTGAAACCGGTCAGGAATGAGGCTTTGTCAGTCATTGGCCTGCAGATTCTATCGCGTACTTCAATGACGTGCGTTATGAAGTCGGGGATGTCTTCCGGACGGGACACAATCAGGATAATCTGCATGTCCCATTTGCCTATGAGTTCTTTGAGCAGTGAGCACAGCATGTCGCGCGTCTCGCGGTCAAGGCCGATGAACGGGCTGTCTATGATGACAATGCGTGGCTTGACCGCCAGTGAGCGGGCAAGCTGGTATTTCCTCATCTCACCGCTGGACAGAGTCACAAGCTGCTTGTCCCAGATAAGTGACAGGTCAAACAGACGGAAAAGGCTGTCCTTCCATTCCTGACTGGCTACGAACGGGAATGCGTCACCTGCGACTGGCGATTCGCCCATTTCGGTCATGTTCCAGCGCTGTTGGTAGAAATATGTGCTGTCGGCGCTGCCGTAGCTGTCACGGAATGTTATGTAGCGTATGTCGCCACCGTGAATGCCTGAGCCGTATTCGGTTTCGCGCTTGTCAAGAAGCGGGTACTGACGAAGCAGAATGTTGACCAGAAGAGTCTTGCCTGCACCGTTCGGGCCGCAAATTGCTATTTGCTGGCCGTTTTTCATGCAAATGTTTACGGGTTCTGCCAGTCTGTATTCCGGGTTGGCTACGATGCCGTTTTCAAGTCTGATTGTAAAGTTGTCCATAACGGCCGCAAAGATAGCCAAATTTGCACTACCTTTGTCCTGCAATTATGGAAGCGGCTCTATATCTTATTCCGAATCTTCTGGGCGAAACACCTGTCAGTCAGGTCCTGCCGGAGTACAATCATGACATTGTGATGCAGATCAGGCATTTCATTGTCGAGGATGTCCGTACTGCCCGACGTTTCCTGAAGCAGGTGGACCGCAGTATTGATATTGATTCACTGACTTTCTATACGCTGAACAAGCACACAAGACCAGAGGAGCTTGCCGGCATGCTGGTGCCTTTGGAGCAGGGAAATCCCATGGGCGTGATATCCGAGGCCGGATGTCCCGCAGTGGCTGATCCGGGAGCCGATGTGGTTGCAATAGCGCAGCGCAAAAATCTGAAGGTTGTGCCACTCGTTGGTCCGTCAAGCATAATCATGGCTGTCATGGGCTCGGGCTTCAATGGCCAGAGTTTTGCTTTCAACGGCTATCTTCCCATTGAGCCGGATGAACGCCAGAAGTGTCTTAAACGTCTGGAACAGAGGGCGATAACTGAAAATCAGACACAACTTTTCATAGAGACTCCATATCGTAATGCCAAAATGATGGCCGACATTCTCAAGGCATGTCGTCCGCAGACCCATCTGTGCATTGCCGCCGGCATTACCACGCCCGACGAGTATATCCATACCCGTACGGTAAAAGAATGGAGAGACCGGTTACCCGACCTCTCCAAGATTCCTGCAATCTTTTTAATCTACAAATGATTATTTCAGGTTCTCATCGAAGAATCTGATGATTCTGTTGAACAGGTGTGTGCGGTGCAACGGTCCTGTAATGCTGTGCTCCTTTCCAGGATAGACCTGCATGTCAAAGTCTATGCCCTTTTCAATGAGACGTTCAATGTAGGCGGTTGAGTTGCTGAAGAATACATTGTCATCGTCAAGGCCTTGTACTATCAAGAGCTTACCGTGCAGATTGTCAATGCGTTCAATGGCCGAAGCTGAAGCGTATCCTTCAGGGTTTTCCTTTGGCTGACGCATGAAACGCTCAGTATAGGGAGCGTCATAGAAACGCCAGTCTGTGACAGGTGCCACTGCAACACCGCATTTGAATACCGGAGTGCCTTCGCTCATGGACATCAAAGTGTTATATCCTCCGAAACTCCATCCCCAGATGGCAATCCTGTCAGCATCAACCCAGTCAAGTCCACCAAGATATTTGGCGGCAGCAACCTGATCCTGGCTTTCCAGAACCCCCAGCTGCTTGTACGTCTGTTTCTTGAAGTCTGCACCACGTCGTCCGGTTCCACGGCCATCAACGACAGCAACGGCGTATCCGTGCTGTGTGAGCAGGGTTTCAAATGAACCGCCGGGATAGAATCCGGCACCCCATTCGTTCGTGAGCTCGTTTGATCCGGGACCGCTGTACTGGTAAAGAATGATGGGGCAGGGGTTGCTTGCACTGGCATCGGACGGCCTGACAAGCCAGCCGTAAAGTTCCGTTCCGTCAACTGTCTTGAATGAGAAATGCTCCTTGTGAGCCAGACCGTATTCCTTGGCATTGTCTTGTGCTGACTGGCTGATAATGGGGCCGTATGTAAGTGAACCGTTGATTTTGCGGAAAGCAGTCTGTGTAGGGGTGTCCATGTCGGACCAGTTCTCGATGAAGCAGCTGAAATCGGAACTGAAAATGGCGTGTGCGGTACCGGATTTCTGCAGGGTCACTTTAGTGCGCTTTCCTTTGGCATCAGCTTTCCATACGCCGCAGTCGTAAATGCCGTCTTCGTTACTTTCAAAATAGGTGATGCCCTTATTTGCATCATATCCGTGCAGTTCAAGGACTTCGAAATCTCCCTTGGTAATCTGACGTTCCAGACGGCCATTCAGGTCGTAGAGATACAGGTGACGGTGACCATCGCGTTCGCTCTGCATTATGAACTTGTTTTCGTAGAACTGTGTGCCCATGTATGTCCATTCGTCCAGATAACGCTTGTCCTCTTCGCGAAGAATCATTGTGCTCAATCTGGATAACGGATTGGCTGAATATATTTCCAACTTGTTTTGTGGACGGTTAAGCGTGAAAATGAACAGACTGTTGTCACTGTTCTGAACGAATTTAATGCGTGGAATGTAGCATGTGCTATCCAGTTTCAGGTCAATATCCCTTATTACTGAGCTTTTTATGTCAAAAGTGTGAACTGATACTGTAGAGTTTGCCGCGCCGGCTGTCGGGTACTGCTGAGGGCGGTATTCCAGAAGCTTCTGTGAATTGGCATTGGAGTCAGTGTGAGTCAGGAAGAATGGGAGATTGTAACTTTCAACTGTCGATTCGTCAAAACGTATCCAGGCCAGAAGGCGGCTGTCGGCACTGAAATCGAAAGCACGGGTAAAACCGAATTCCTCTTCGTATGCCCAGTCGGGAATGCCATTGCGTACCTTCCCTATCTTTCCATCCTTGGTGACCTGTGACTCGGCATTTCCGAACAGCAGTTTGACCAGATAAATGTTGTTGTCGCGAACGAATGCAATCTGGTGACCGTCGGGCGAGAACAGAGGTACCTGCTGTGGACCGCCGTTTGACAAAGGATCAATTCTGTTGTTCTTTATTGAGTAGATGTACCAGTTTGCGGTTGAAGAACGGCGGAAAATCTTCTGTCGGTTGGTTTCAAGGAGTATCATATCTTCTGTCGGGGACAGGATGAAATCACTGAAACCGCTTAAACTTTCTCCCTTTACTTTTCTGATATTCAATATGGTATCAGGCGTATCCCCACCTTTGAACGAATACTTTAGGATATATGGTCCCTCTTGGGTCAGATAGTGCTGGCCATCGGCCATGGGAGTAACATCCGAAACGCCATATGCGTTGAATTTGCCGGATACAAGGTCCTGGACTTCAATCTGTTTCTGAGCCTGTGCTGCCATTGTGAGGAGCACGGCCATCACTGTTGTGATTATCTTCTTCATATAAGTGGTTTACTATTAATATACACTTCTGTCTGCTAAGTTACAAATCATTCGTCAAGAATGCCTTTTCCCTGACGTATAATATCATTTTCCCCGTCAACGCAATATACGACTGTAGAATATTCGAATCCTCCGGTGCCACCATCTATCACCAGATCGACATCGTCACCTAAACGCTCGTCAATCAGTTCAGGATCAGTGAGATATTCAATGTCGTCGGTCTGTTCATCAAACGGGATTGTGCTTACCAGCAGGGGCGCACCTAACTGATGGCATATTTCTCTTGTAATGTTGTTGTCCGGTACTCTTATACCGACTTCCTTTCTGTTGCTGAATACTTTAGGAAGTCTGCTGCCGGCGCGAAGCACGAATGTGAACGGTCCGGGCAGATTGCGTTTCATGGTCTTGAATGTGCTGTTGTCAATCTGGACATACTGGCTGATGTCACTCAAATCGTAACACAGTATGGAGAAACGGTGTTTGCGTGGGTCCATTCCCTTTAGCTTGCAAATACGTTCAATGGCGCGTTCCTTTAGGGCGTGACAGCACAGGGCATAGGTGGTATCTGTCGGCAGAATTACCACTCCCGAACCGTTCAGGATGTCCAGAACTCTGTCAACCTCCCTCTGGCTGTTATTCTTTTCATACATCTTAACCAGCATAAGCTCTCTGTTTTATATAACTGATAATGTTTTCCTTATCATCGGGATGAAACCATTGCGTGTTTGTATCCCGCTTGAACCATGTCATCTGCTTACGTGAATAGATGCGGCTGTTCTGCCTGATTCTGTCCAATGCCGATTCCAGTGTCTGTGGCTTGCCGTCCGGCGCGGGTTCTCCATCCATCCAACTGAACAGTTCCTTCATGCCGACCGTGTTGAGAGAATTGAGCCCCTTGTACGGGTACATGCGGCGGGCTTCATCAAGAAGACCGTTTTCAACCATCTGTGAAACCCGCGTGTTTATTCTGGAATACAATTCCTCCCTGTCTCTTGTCAGTCCTATGCGGATGATGTTGTATGGCCTTTCTGCTTTCCGACCGGTCCGGAAATCGGAGTAGGGACGCCCCGTCTGGTAGCATACTTCAAGGGCGTGAAGAATTCTCTTGGGGTTCTTCACATCAACCTGACGGTAGTATTCCGGATCGAGAATCCTGAGTTCTGATGCAAGTCTGTCCAATCCTTCACTGCGGAATCTTTCTAACAGATGTTCTCTTGTCTCGGCGGTAATGGTAGGTATATCATCAATTCCATAGCATAAAGAGTCTATATACATCATTGAACCACCGCTGGCCAGTAATATGTCGTGATTGCCGAATAGGGTATGTATAAGCTTGGAAGCCTGTTCTTCGTAGCGTGCTGCACTGAAATAATCGGTAATTTGAAGATTCCTTACAAAATAATGCTGTACCCGTTCCATCTGCTCTTTCGTTGGGGCTGCTGTACAGACAGGAATGTCAGCATACATCTGTCTGGAATCGGCTCCTATGATAGGCGTATGAAACAAATCGGCGAGGGTCAGACAGAGATCTGTCTTTCCCACGCCGGTAGGTCCTAGTACTATTATGAGACTCTTCACATCAATAAAGATCGTCTATTGAATCTATGGAAATATCTGTGGGTTCGGAACCCATGTCGAAACCGTCCTGATCGAGTTCTCCGTCTTCAAATCCCTCATCACCGTAGAAATTCTCTCCAGTGTCCAGGGTTGTTGCCGTCTTGGCCAGTTCGTCAAAATCAATGGCCTGTTTTGGAGGCAGACCGGATTTGGCTGTACAACTTGCTTTGGCAAGAGTCTTGCCGGTAATGATTTCCTTGAGCTCAATGAAGAAACAACGTTCTGTAAGAGGGTCGAAAATATAGATGAGTCTCTGCTTCTCGTCTTCAATCAGTTCGTCAAGCGGTGTATCGGCCATTACCCAGTTGTCCACTTCGGAACTGGTGCTCATTTCCTCACGTGTAATTTCCTCACGCTTTTCCCAGTTGTCTTCACACATGAAGAATGATGTCATCTGATCGTCAGGAAAACCGACTGATTCCAGTATGGCATTGCTGAAGTCAAGGAATGACGCTGATGATGCTATCTGTATTTCACGATAGAAATCGTCAACTTCGTCTGAAACCAAAATGAATCTGTAAATCATAGTGCTTTCTGTTTTATGTTAGTATAAGAACAGTTATCTGTCTCTGATGATACCACGTTCGGAACTTTCAATGAACCTGATTATGTACTGAACTTCCGGAAGCTGTGAGAATTCCTCCTGCTTGAGTGCGGCCATTGCCTGCGATACATTCATACCGCTTTGGTATATAATACGATACGCATTGTGTATTGCAGCGATTGTTTCACTTGAATAACCTTCTCTGCGCAGCCTGACAAGGTTGATGCCGGCGTATGTTACCGGATTGCGTCCACACATGATATACGGTGGAATGTCCTTGCTGCATCCGCTACCACCCTGAATCATGACGTATCCGCCAATGTGGCTGAACTGGTGGACCAGAACGCAGGCGCTTATCGTTGCGTGGTCATCAACTACCACTTCACCTGCGAACTTGGTGCTGTTGCCGATGATACAGTTGTTTCCTATGACACAGTCATGTGCGACATGCATATTCTCCATGAGCAGATTGTGGTTGCCGACAACGGTTTTGCCTTTGGATGCGGTTCCGCGATGGATTGTGACATTTTCACGAATGCGGTTGAAATCGCCGATTTCGGCGGTTGTGTCCTCGCCATGGAACTTGAGATCCTGAGGGATGTCACCGATGACGGCACCCGGATGGATCTCGTTGCCGTTGCCGATACGTGAACCGTACATGATGTTCACGTGAGGCATGAGTATATTGTCGTTACCTATCACTACGTTCTTGTCAATGAAACAGAACGGTCCAATCTCAACATTCTCTCCTATCTGGGCCGATGGGTCCACATATGCTAAAGGGCTGATCATTCTTCTATAGTTTTTCTAGTCAGTTGAACCATAAACTCCGATTCTGCAACCAGTTTATCGGCAACAAAGGTGTATCCCTTGATAGACAACATGTTATGACGTAATGGTGCAGTCCTGACCACTCGCATCAGCATGGTATCTCCAGGAACGACTTCATGCCTGAAACGGGTGTTGTCGATCTTTACGAAGCGTGCCTGATACAATTCCGGATGGTCCGTGTAGCGCAGTGCCAGAGTACCGCCAAGCTGTGCCATTGCTTCGATAATCAGGACGCCCGGCATGATTGGCATATCCGGGAAATGACCCTGAAAGAAGAATTCGTCATTTGTGACGTTCTTGACTCCTTCAGCATAAAGGTCTGTCATTGCTATGACCTTGTCGAGCAGCAGCATCGGGTAACGCTGTGGAAGTCCTGCCTTGATCTGTTGCAGGTTCATGACTGGCGGCAGGGACGGATTGTATGCCGGGGCCTGGGCATCGTTCAATGTGATGTTCTTGCGCAGGATGCGTGCGAACTTATTGTTGATGGTGTGACCCGGGCGGGTTGCTATGATACGTCCCTTGATGGGTTTTCCGACAAGTGCAAGGTCGCCTATGATGTCAAGCAGCTTGTGTCTTGCCGGCTCGTTGTCCCAAGTGAGGGGCTTATGCATTATATATCCCAGTTTCTTGGCATCCATTTTAGGAACGCCCATGATTTCGGAAAGCTTGTCGTAGCGTTCCTGCGGCATTTCCCTTTCGTAGATCACTATCGCGTTGTCAAGGTCCCCGCCTTTGATGAGGCCGACACCCAGCAATGGCTCGATTTCGCGGACGAACACGAATGTGCGGCTTGATGCTATTTCCTTGTGGAAGTTGCGCATGTCGTCAAGTGATGCGTATTGGTTGTACAGGATCTTGGAATCGAATGAAATGAGTACGTTGACGCTGAATTCGTCATCGGGCAGAAGTATGATTGACGAACCGGTCTGCTCGTCACGCACTTCTATCTTGGATTTGACTACGTAGAAGTCCTTCAGGGCATCCTGTTCCTTGACTCCAACCCTTTCGATGTTTTCAACGTACTGGATTGCGCTGCCGTCAAGAATCGGGAATTCGGGACCGTTGACTTCTATGTGGCAGTTGTCGATTCCTGCAGCATACAGGGCTGCCAGTGCGTGTTCTACGGTGCTTACCCTGGCGTTGCCTTTGAAAAGCACGGTACCGCGTTGTGTCTCACGTACGTTTTCTGCGAAAGCGTCAATGACCGGCTGGCTTTCCAGGTCAATTCTTTGTATCTTATATCCGTAATCGGCAGGTGCCGGTTTGAATGTCACGGTAAGTTCAAGACCTGTATGCAGTCCTTTGCCACTAAGTGAGAAACTGTCTTTTAAAGTCTTCTGTTTGTACATGTTATATTACTTGTCTTCAAGTTTAGCTTTCAGTGATTCGAGCTCTTTCTTAAGCTCTTGGATTTCCTGTTTCATGTCGGGCAGCTTGCGGAAGACCACCGATGAACGCAGGAACTCGCGCAGTCCGGTAGCAGGGTATCCCATGACGTTCTGTCCGTCAGGCGTGCTCTGCATGAGGCCGGTCTTTGCACCCAGATTGACCTTGTTGCCGACTTTGATGTGTCCGTTGATACCGCTCTGTCCGCCAATCATGCACCATTGGCCGATCTTGGTCGATCCGGCAATGCCGCTCTGGGCTGACATCACGGTATTCTCGCCTACTTCGACATTGTGGGCGATCTGCACCATGTTGTCCAACTTCACACCCTTGTGAACAATTGTGCGTCCCATGGTGGAACGGTCAATGCAGGTGTTTGCTCCGATTTCAACATCGTCCTCAAGCTGGGCAATGCCAATCTGCGGAATCTTTTCATAGCCGTTCTGAGTCGGTGCGAATCCGAATCCGTCGGCACCTACTACGCTTCCGGCGTGCATGGTGCATCGGTTTCCCAGAATGCAGCCGTAATAGAGAGTCGCATTTGGATAGAGTATGCAGCCATTGCCGGTTTTCGCGCCACGGCCTACATATGCGTGCGGATATATCTGAGTGCCGTCACCTATGACGGCTTCATCTTCAATGACTGCGAACGGTCCTATGAACACGTCCTTGCCAATCTGTGCCGATTCTGAGACCGATGCCAGCGGACTGATACCCTGACGCGGCGGATTGACGGCTTGGGAATACAGTGTAAGCAGTCTGGCCAGGCTCTCGTAGGCATTGTCAACCAGAATGAGAGTGACTTCGGGCTGTCTGTCAAGCTTGAAGTCCCGGTTAATCAGAACGACACTTGACTGTGTTGTGTAGAGGAAGTCTGTATATTTTGAATTGGAGAGAAATGAAATGGCTCCTGGACGGCCTTCTTCAATCTTGGCGAAGGTATTGACGGCGGCATTTTCATTTCCCTGCACCTGTCCTGAAAGGAACTGTGCTATCTGTTTTGCAGTAAATTCCATTAATTATGCTTTTGTATAGATTGCAAAAGTAGTGAATTGTATCAATTTTCCCGCCTGCGCGCGTACTTATTTCAAATAAGATGACATTTCCTGCTGCACTGCTTTAGCCTGTTCGGCGGCTGCCGCTGCGAAATTCCGGGTGCTGTCAGCGTATATGATGGCACGGCTGCTGTTGACAATAAGACCGCACATGCTGTTCATGCCGTATCTGCATACATCAGCCAGGCTTCCTCCCTGTGCTCCTATGCCGGGTACAAGCAGGAAACTGTCGGGAACGATGGAACGTATCTGAGTGAGCATTTCAGCGCGTGTGGCACCGACCACGTACATCATATTGTCAGGAGTACCACCCCATTCAAGTGAGTGTTCCAGTACATTCCGGAAGAGCGGACGTCCTTCAGAGTCGCTTATATACTGGAAATCCTGCGCACCCTTGTTGCTGGTCAGAGCAAGGAGAATGACCCACTTGCCTTCAAAACCCAGGAATGGTGTCACGCTGTCCTGTCCCATGTATGGAGCCACGGTCACGGAATCCACATCCATCTCTTCAAAGAAACTGCGTGCATACAGGGCCGAAGTGTTGCCTATGTCCCCGCGTTTTGCATCGGCAATGATGAACTGGTCCGGATAATTGCCGCGTATGTATTCGAGCGTGCGGTAGAGGGAACGTACACCGTTCAGTCCTGCTCCTTCGTAGAATGCCAGGTTGGGCTTGTAGGCAATGCAGTATGGTGCTGTTGCATCGATTATGGCCTTGTTGAACTCAAAGACAGGGTCGTCAAGTTCAAGCAGGTGCTGTGGAATCTTCCTCAGGTCAGTGTCAAGTCCTATGCACAGGAAACTGCG
Source organism: Bacteroidaceae bacterium (assembly GCA_024398615.1). Taxonomy (GTDB): domain Bacteria; phylum Bacteroidota; class Bacteroidia; order Bacteroidales; family Bacteroidaceae; genus Colenecus. The sequence continues at coordinate 18,782 of JAKSIU010000027.1, read as the reverse complement.
CTTGCGCATTATGTTATTGTAAAGTTCTTCTCTTGTCATATTCTGATTATTAATAATTATTCTTACAATTCACTTTCTTTCATCCGTTCCGCATTCTCGGCGATTGTCAACTGGTCGATGCAGTCCTGGATTGCACCGTCCATGAAAGCCGGGAGATTGTAGATAGTGTAGTTGATGCGATGGTCAGTGATGCGTCCCTGCGGGAAATTGTATGTGCGGATCTTTGCCGACCGGTCACCGGTCGATACCATTGTCTTGCGCTTGGCGGCAATGTCATCAACGTATTTCTGATGTTCGCGGTCATAGATCATGGTGCGCAGGCGGCTGAGAGCCCGTTCCTTGTTCTTTGGCTGGTCACGGGTTTCGGTACACTCGATGAGTATTTCCTCGACTGTTCCTGTGGTAGGATTCTTCCAGTTGTAGCGCAGTCTTACTCCAGACTCCACCTTGTTCACGTTCTGACCTCCGGCACCGCTGCTGCGGAAGGTGTCCCACTTGATCTCGCCTTCGTTGATTTCGACCTCAAAGGCATCGGCTTCCGGCAGAACGGCAACTGTTGCAGCCGATGTATGGATCCGTCCCTGTGTCTCGGTTACCGGCACGCGTTGGACGCGGTGAACTCCCGATTCGTATTTCAGGATACCATATACATTTTCTCCGCTTACGGTGAAGATGATTTCCTTGAATCCGCCGGCTGCACCCTCGGAGCACGATGACACAGCCGTCTTCCATCCCTTCAGCTCACAGAACTTGCAGTACATGCGGTACAGGTCACCGGCAAATAGTGCAGCCTCGTCACCGCCGGTTCCTCCGCGTATTTCCATTACCACATCCTTTGCGTCCTGAGGATCGGCCGGAACCAGAAGCAACTTGATTTCCTCTTCAGTCTGTTCCAGCAGCTGCTGGGAACTTTCCAGTTCCTCGCGTGCCATCTGGCGCATGTCTGCATCGGATTCGGTGGCAATGAGCTCGCGTGCCTGTTCGATATTGTTCTGGAGCGCAATATAGCGCTTGCGCGCCTGTGAAATGGATTCCAGGTCCTTGTATTCGCGGTTCAGCTTGACGAAACGTTTCATGTCGGCAATGACTGCCGGGTCTGTAATTAGCAGGCTCACTTCCTGAAAACGGGCTTCAAGGCCGTCCAGTTTTTCAAGCATTTGTGCCGGTGACATACTGATGTTGGTTTTGATTCGGACACAAAGATAACAAATTGGTGCCCAAACTCCGTTTGGAATGCTTACTTTTGAGCCGTGAAACCGGATATTCAGATTTTCGAAGTCGATGAATCCCTGCTTGAAAAGGGAATAGAGGAAATGTTGCCGCTGGTGTCAGGGCAGCGTCTCCGGCAGGCCATGTCGTTCAGATTCCCATTCGGCCGTTTCGCATCCCTCAAGTCATACTGCATGCTTTCAGACATGACTGGCCTGAGGAACTTTGAATTCGGATATGGAGCGCACGGCAAACCATCAATCATAGGCCGTCCTGATATACATTTCAGCATAAGTCATTGCCGGAAAGCCATTGCAGTTGCTGTGAGCGACTTTCCTGTGGGCATAGACATCGAGTGTGAGAGAAGGATTGACGATGCCCTGATACGACATACAATGAATGAAGCCGAACGTGCCGTAATAGAGGCCGATGCCAATCCCGTCATGGAGTTCCTGCGCCTGTGGACCAGAAAGGAGGCGGTTCTCAAACTGCGCGGTACGGGTATAACCGATGACCTTTTCTCCGTTCTGTCCGGACCTGAGATCGTGACCACATCCGGGAAATCCGATTATGTCTGGTCAGTGGCCCGTTTCGGACTGCCCCGTTCAGCCGGCTGGGTGGAGACTGAAGATAGAACTTATCTCGCTTGACACTTCACCCGTGGTGGAATTGCATCCAAGCACTCCTGTCTGGATTCTGATGAAGTCAATACGGTCAAGACCGGCAGGAGTCCCGTCTTCTTCTACTGCCCACGAAATGTCAAAACGGCATCCTTCGCTCCTGTTTGGAAGATTGTCGGCATATCCCCATTCAAAGGCAGACAGTACCCAAGTTCCGTTTTCCAGTATGTAATTGTCGGGGAGAAGTGTCGCGCAGAATGAAATGCTGTCACAGTCATACCACAGCGGCCAGTATTCCTGTGTGTGGAAACCGTTGCGTGTCATGCAGCCGTTGCGGCCGTCATCCATATACCATGGAATGTCACCATTGCTCTTTTCATATCTGATGTGACAGCCGATGCGTGAGTCTGCATATTCGGAACCGGCAATCTGAAACCATTCGTCGTCCGGCAGACCGTTGGCGTTGGCATCGGTACTTACCCAGACCACTCCCGGTTCTGCACTGCCCTTGAGCGCGTTTCCGTCAATCTCGAAATCCAGACCTTCCAGGTTCATGACCGGATTGCTGAATCCTGCAGTAATGTATCCGCCGAAACCGCCAAGCGTTATCATTCCGTTTCCGTTGAGCAGAGCCAGACATTTTGCTGTCATGGTGCTGTCATTGTCTCCTTCAGTGTACTGTGGCATGACATTGACGAACTGTCCCGGAGCCGGACGGTATTCGAACACCTTGGATATCTGGTCATTGGTGTCTGTGCGCTCCTTTTCATTGGCCGTAACGTCAGAATCGTAAAGCAGTATGGTGTTCGGGTTGATTCCAATGCTCTGAATGCGGTATTCGAGCCGTCCTTCTGGACTGAAACAGAGTACGCTGCCCGGTGTGACGTAATCCATGGCATCGCACACATATACCTTGCCTGTGGCGGCATCGGCCTTTATCGCATACGGACATTGGATTGTTGTCCCGTCTTTGATGAAGCAATCGTCTGTTATGAGTCCTGTTGCGGTTTCCATGACCATTATGTTCCCGCTGCCGTATTCGTACAGCCATGCATTTGACCCCGCAATGTCCATGTTCAGTGCGGGGATGTCGTATGTGGCGGTAAGGCGGTCCGATGCAACGTCAATCCTTTGCAACTGGCAGTTGTAATCCATAATGGAGTAGTCGAACACTCCCCGTGATATCACGAATACACTTGTTCCGTCTGTGCATATTCTGAATGGGTTGGGACGGACAGCTATCCGTTCCAGTTCGGCAAATGGTTCCAGACCGATTACCGAGACCGTGCTGTCCGGACTGTTGAAATCCAGACCTCCGGAATTCGACACATAGAGTTTTCCGCCGGCACAGCATATGCCGTCGGGGTTGCGTCCTGCTCTGACAGTACCGGTAACGGCAAGTGAAGCCGTGTCTATCCTCGCGACTGTCCCGTCATAGCAGCACACGTACACATTGCTGCCGCAGGCGGCTATGGCGCGAGGCTGTGCCCCGGGCAAACTGATTTGTGATATGGAACGGCATGTGGCAGGGTCCACGACTTCGACAGTGCCGGATTCTGTGACTGCTATGTACATGCGGCTGCCGTGTATGATCATGCCGTTTGCAGTGTCACCGAGTCGCCTGCCGTTCGCCTTCTCGAAGCAATCATATGACAGTCCCTGCCCGTTTTGCCAGTTTTCGGTCCGTCCTGTGCTGAAATCGTGCCATGCAAGGGTACTGTTGTTCTGGTTGAACAGTCCCTCGGATAGGATGAACATTCCGGTATGGCCGCTGTCAACTGCGTCCGGAAGTTCCGGTACCAGCTCCGGTTCAGGGTCGCAGGCTATTGCCAGAAGAAGTATGGGTAGAATTCCTATGCGTTTCATTTCAGGTCAAATGTTGCTGTCAGGCGCCACTGGCGGCCCGGCATTGGATAGTTGCTGACAAGCTCGTAGCGGCTGTCTGTCAGGTTGATGCATTCCGCCTTCATGGTCAGTCCGCTCCACCCGAGATTGAACGTTCTCCACAGTGAGCAGCCTGTCTCATAGTACGATGGCATTGCGTATTCAGGACCGTTGTATCCGTTTGAATAATATTTCCCGCTGTATATGATGTTGATGCTGGCGCAGGCAAACGACGTTTCAATGAAAGCAATCCCCGAAGCCGAATGTCTTGGGGTGTAAGGCAGCTGGTGGTTCCAGGTCGTACTGCCTTTCTGCGATTTGTCCATGGCACGCTGGTAGGTGTATGACAGCATGGTTCCAGGGCGGAAAGACCCGCAGTCACAAACTGTCTCAATGCCTGTTTCAATGCCGTGGGTGGTTACAAGACCAACGTTCTTCATCATCCACACAGCCGTGTTCTTGCCTGGAACGGCCAGAATGCGGTCGTGTACGTTGCTGCTGTAGGCATCGGCATAAAGCGAGAGCGAGAATCTGTCAGTCTCCTTTTCGAATACTATTCCGCCCGATGTCACCGATGCATGCTCGGGGCGAAGGTCGCGCCGTCCCACCTGTTCGAAGTACAGATCGTTGAAGGTGGGCATGCGGTAGGTGTTTTCATACGAAGCCCGGATATGCAGACCAAGTGCTGGCCATACCAGCCAGTTGGCTCCGACTACAGGAGACAGGCGGCTACAGTCAGGTGCCGGGCTTCCCTGTGCCGCGTGCTCGAAAGTGGCCACGTGGTTGAGACGCCCTGTGAGAACCAGCGATTCCGATGCATATTTTACGGCAGCCGAACTGTTCAGTGTCAATCGGGTGGGGCGGGCGGCAACACCGTCCAGAACCGAATGCCGACAATCCTGTGCCAATGACGCGCTTATCCGGTCTGTGATATGGTACAGGAGCACCGCTGACAGATAGGCTTCGCGTTCCGTGTAGCGGTTGTCTGTTTTCCCGCTGCTGCTGTTCACATCGGGATTCAGATACCTGGTCATGGATATTCCGTATTTTGCATTGGCCTGCAGGGTGATTCCGGAGGACAGGTCTGTACGGAATGACGACTGGATGAAACCGTTCCTGTTCCAAAGTCTTTCGCGGGCTGCATTCTCGTTGTAGAGGATGTTTGCAGGCAACCCCTGAGCGGACTGGAACCAGTATGAGCGCACTGTGAGGCTGGACATTCCTATGCTGCTGAACAGGGCGGCTTCGGCCCTGAGGCGGGATATGTCGGAGTTGTTGCGCAGCATGGTCCTGGAACTGGCTCCGTTGTCCTGTATGTACGGGTAGTCGCCATCGGCCCGTAGCCATTCCACGCTTGTTGAAGCAACCGAGTTCCTGCCTGCGCTGAAATCGGCATCGGCTTGAGCGCCTATGGTGCCGAAACTGCCTGCAATCAGCCTTGCTCCGCCTTTGAAACAGGCTCCTTCAAGGTCAGGGCGGTGGGCTCCTATGCTTATGGATGCTGCCTGTGCTGCCATTGCGGCGGTCTGAAGCATGTCATTGTCCGGACCGCTCAACAGACGGACCGATTCTGCCTGGCCCGCTGAGAACCGTCCCAGATCGGTCTGGCCGGTCTGGTTATCCGTAATGATTATGCCATCGTATGCGACTGCCGTGTGGCTGGCTCCAAGACCGCGTACCGAGACGGTCTTCAGTCCGCCTATTCCTCCGTAGTCCTTTACGGTCGCTCCGCTGAAATATTTCATCACGTCCGATATCTGCAGTGCTCCTGATGCTCCCAACAGTCTGGCCTCGGCATTCTTTTCGGTGCTTACGGAGGTGCCGGCGTATGTGCGGTCAGCACTGATTCTGACTTCCTGTATGTCTTCAGCACGTAAGGTGTCGGCGGCAGAGCGTTCCTGAGCCTTCAATGGACAGCACAGGAACAGAGCCGCAGTGAGACCCGTCAGAACCTTTCTTGCTGAAGACATGATACCTTATTTATGTTATTCGCTTACGGTCAGACGGTCAAGGCAGAAGTAGCATGGGGTGTTCATGCCCCATTCTCCGTTGTCGGTCGACGACAGGGTGAACACAATGCGTGTCACCAGTCCCAGTTTCCTCAGGTCGATCTGCTGCCAGCTGTCGACAATGTTCAGACCGTCAGCGAGAAGGAACTCCACCTTGCCGGTTTCGCTGTCACCATTGAAACCTGTCACGGTCAGCTTGAACCAGTCGTCCTTTCCCCAGTCGGTCTTTGCCACACCGACACCGTCATTGCCATTCAGGGCAAGATAAGCGTAAGTGGAATTTGTGACGAAGCACTCAATGGCTTTGTAGGCCTTTCCGTCCTTGAACGATATCCGGGCCGGCGTGTCCCATCCTCCGGCATTTGAAATGAAGTATGTGTCGCCTTTCACTCCCTTCTTCGTTATGGCCGACATGTTGTTGTACCCGGGAGTGGTGTCGTCGGTGCAGTTGGAATATGTGAATCCCTCACCGAACCCCCATGCGCCGAATGAATGCGCTACGACAAATTCGCCGATGGTGATGTCCTGCGCATAGTAGTAACCGGCTACTTTTGTGGTGTCGGTTCCAAGAAATACCGACTCAGGTTCCGTTAACAGACCGTAAGCGTCAAGAGTGTACTCGTTCGCGTTTTTTTCGTCATTCTGGCATGACACTGTTGCGAGTCCCATCAGGACCGCAAGAAACAGACATTTGTTTTTTTCCATAGTTGTAAAATAAAATAAGTTACTGAACCCCGGCAGCAACCGCAACAACAACGGGATGGAATGTGGGCTGAATGCTTTTTCTGCAATGCCTGAAATTCTTTCCTCGAGAATTGCCGCGGCGTATGAATCACATGTCTTGCAGGTCTTCTGACTTACCCTTTCTGTCCGCCTTCCCACCTTTTGGGCAGTGGCTTTGATTGGACAGATCCGTATGGGCTTACAGCAGCGGGACTGTTCAGGACTCTCACCTGATTCCCTTTTGATCCTATCCCCGAGTGGGGATTCGGAACAAGACGCTGCAAAGATACCCAAATAATTCAATCCGACAATTGCATGTGCCATATATTATTGCTAACTTTGCTTTCATCTGATAACAATTCAAACATTATACATTATGACTATCAAGGACCTTGAACCCAAAATCGTATGGGACAATTTCTACGGAATAACCCGTCAGCCCCGTCCCTCAAAGCATGAAGAGAAAATCCGTGCCTATCTGCTTGACTGGGCCAACCAGCGTGGAATTGAAGCTTTTGCCGATGAAACCGGAAACGTGATCATGCGCAAGCCGGCAACACCGGGAATGGAGAATCTGAAAGGTGTTGTAATGCAGGGCCACATGGATATGGTTCCGCAGAAGAACAGCGATGTGAAGCACGATTTCGAGAAGGATCCCATTGAGACATGGGTCGATGGCGAATGGCTCAAGGCAAAGGGTACCACACTTGGTGCAGACAATGGCCTTGGAGTGGCTCTGGCCCTTTCAATCCTTGAATCAAAGGACATCAAGCACGGTCCTCTGGAACTGCTCGTGACTTATGACGAGGAAACCGGAATGACAGGTGCCGCAGCTCTCAAGCCGGGAATCCTGAAGGGCGAAATCCTGCTCAATCTTGACTCGGAAACTGAAGGCGAACTGTACGTGGGTTGTGCAGGCGGTCTGGATGCATCGGCAACCGGAACATATAAGGGACTCAAGGAACCCAAGGGCTGGCTGTGCTACAGTCTGGCAGTAAAGGGCTTCCAGGGCGGCCATTCCGGTATGGACATCATCCTGTGCCGTGCCAATGCCAATAAGGTATGCGCGCGCGTGATTTATGCACTTCTTACAAAGGCCGATGCCAAGCTCATCGACTTGGAAGGCGGAACCCTGAGGAACGCCATTCCACGTGAATGCTTTGCCACATTGTACATAGCTCCGGCAAAGGCAGAACTTGCTGCAAAGGTTGCCGCTGAGGTATTTGCCGAGGTCAAGGCCGAATACGCAGTGACCGATCCGGATGCATGCATGGTATTCGAACCCTACCAGTGTCAGGAAGGCGAAACCTGCGATCCCGAGGAATGCCTCTATCTTGACAAGCGCACAGCCATCAGATTCATTCAGGCCATTCTTGCATGCCCTGATGGAGTCGAGCGCATGAGCGACCAGATGCCGGGTCTTGTGGAGACATCGAACAACATGGCCATGGTCAAGATCTACAAGGGTGAATTCTTTGTGAAGAGCCTTCTGCGCAGTTCGGTCGACAGTGCCAAGGATCTGCTGGCTCTCAAAATGCGCAGCGTATTTGAACTGGCCGGTTGCCAGATTGAATTCACAGGCGGCTATTCGGGCTGGGCTCCAAACGCATCATCACCCATACTCAAGGTCATGAATGCCGAATACAAGAAAATGTACGGTGTTGAACCCAAGGCAATGGCCATCCACGCCGGACTTGAGTGCGGAATTCTGGGCGGTGCATACCCGAACTGGGATATGGTTTCGTTCGGTCCCACACTGATGAGCCCTCATTCACCAGACGAACGTTGCTACATTCCTTCAGTCCCCAAGGTCTGGGAGTTCCTGAAGGCCGTTCTTGCAGCCATCCCGGCAAAGTGATTTTTTCAGGAAACAGAATCGCCACACGGAAATTCTCTGTGTGGCGATTCTGTTTTTGAACCTTTTTTGAATTGAAGTGTATGCATTGGTGAAACGTTTCAACTTAAAGAACCGATGTTATTCAAACCGTTATTCAAAAAATGATGAAAAAACTGCTTGTTCCAATAATGATTGTCATACTGTCTGTTCCAATGACAGTACACTCACAGACTGAAAAACCTGAGAGGATTGTGACGTTTTTAAAAACAGAGCATGACGCCAGATGGTATGCACATCAGGCCACTCTGTGGGAAAATGAGGTAAATCAAAATCCGGAGAATGATGATGCCTGGTATTTCTGGTTCACGGCAACCCGCTACAGGCTCATGCATGAGACAGAAGACATGCAGGGGTATGATGATGAGCCGCTGAAGGCTATTGCATACAGGCTCCACAAGGAGCGTCCTGAAAGCTTTGCCAGATATGTAATTGACTCGGAGTGCAGGAATCATGTGAAAGGCTTTGAAGGGTTCGAGGACCACATGACTGAGGCGGTAATGATGCGTCCGGACTTTGAAGAGCTGTACCCGGCATACGTTGTGCATCTGATGAGCAACGGTGAATATGACCTTATGGCAGACATCCTGAAACGCTGGTATGAGACCGGCAGGTATTCGTACGTACTGCTGTCATACGCATACAACTGTCTTGCCGGAATGGATAAGGATGGGATTCTTTTTGTCTTTGGTGACAACGACACCTTTTCAAATCTGCTGATTCAATACGGCAAGGAGCTGATGCAGGACCGCATTGTGATAAACAGGACTCTGTTCACATACGTTCCAAACTATCGTGAACAGATATGCAGAAAGCTTGGAATTGAAATCGAAGGACCATCCGATTACAGCACAGAGGCTGTCGACAGATGGGCAGAGGAACAAATTGCATACATGGCAAAGACCACAGGCCGTTCAATATACTTCTCGTCAATGTACAAACCGGAGCTGTTGAATGACAGTCTCTACTCTGAGGGTCTTGTCATGAAATACAGTACCAGAAAATATGACAATCTCTCCGCTAAGCGCCGGAACTATGAATCGGTCTATTTCAAGGACTATCTGTATGAGACTTTTGTACCTGAAACGTTTGAGGCATCGGCCTATAGACTTAACCTGAATTATATTCCATGCTTCAAGTCACTGCTTGATTTCTATAGGACACAGGGATTGAAGACTGAGTACAACAAGCTGCATGGGCTTATGCTGCATATTGTCCGGGAGTGTGAAAGCATTGACGGTTTTGATTCCAAGCCATATTATGAAGAGATTGAACGCTGAAACATTCCGCCGTCTCTACCTTGAGCACGGACCCCGTGCCCAGGGTTTTTTCATGCGCATGACCGGCTATGACCGTGAGCTGGCACGTGACCTGACGCAGGATCTCTTTATGCGTCTATGGGCAAAACGTGACAGTTACGATTCCGGCAAGCCGTTCAGAACGTGGATGTTCGCCGCTGCATACAATATGCTGAAGAACGAATACCGGCACAAAACCGTTGTAATGGAATATGCTGACAGTCTTGATGATACTGAACCGGTAATTGAGTCCGATGCCATTGAGCGGCGGGAACTTGAACAAATGATTCTGGACGCGGTACAGAAACTGCCGCAGCAGCAGAAGGCGGTGTTCATGCTACGTTACGAAGAGGAACTTACCATTTCAGAAATTGCAAAAATCTGCGACATCCCGGAAGGGACAGTCAAGTCGCGGCTGTTCACTGCTCTATCAGCCGTACGCAATTATTGTAAAACAAATGAATGAAAATATGGACAAACTTGAAGAACTTGAGAAAGACAGTCATGAACTGCTGTCCACTGTAAGGGCAAATGCTGATGCGCAGGACCTGGAGATGTCTTTGCCCGCACTTGACATTGAAGACGGCCGTTCGGGAATGATGAGACGCAGAATACCTTCATGGGTGGCTGTTGCAGCAATGGTTGTCGGGATAGCAATAGGTTTCATGTTGTCGGGTCATGAGGCTCAAGGTGAAGTACGCCAAAGCGCATTCAACTATGCCGATACCTGCTGCAGCATTGCTCAGAATGATGTGAATCTTGCGTTGCTTGTTACTTCACTCTAATGGAAAATATCTGAATTTCAAAATTATTCATTGGAATACTTTTGAAAAACAGAATAATCCATTAACTTTGCAGCAAACAAAGGAATATATCATGAAAATCGTATCGCACAGGAAACTGAAGGAATACTACGAAACGGCAGGGAATGAGGAAACGAAAGTTCCTTTGGAAAGATGGTATGAAATAACGGAAAATGCTGATTGGCACAACTTTTCGGAACTGAGACTGGATTTTACGTCGGCCGATTATGTCGGTAACCAGCATTATGTTTTCAACATTTCGGGAAACAAGTTCAGACTGGTGGTGGTTGTGAAATTCATGATGGGATATGTATTTGTCCGTTGGGTGGGCCGCCATAGTGAATACGACAGGATTGACTGCAAAAACATCTGAGATTATGACTAAGATAACAAAGGAACAGTACGAATATGCGCAGAACAGGATTGAAGAGCTTCTGCCAGTTGTTGACGGCAATGATCTGCGGGATCGCAATGCCATTGAACTGTCCATGCTTTCAGATGTGGTGATAGAGTACGAGAAAGAGTATTATCCCATTGAAAAGCCTGCAGTTCATGAACTCATTGCCGATGCCTTGAAGGAAAAGTCCATTACCCAAAAGCAACTTTCCCAGCAGATTGGCGTGAGTCAGTCAAGAATAAGCGATTACGTTTCAGGCCGTGCCATACCCACTCTGAAGATAGCTGGACAACTGTGCCTTGCTCTGGACATCCAGCCGGCAGCAATGCTTGGACTCTGAAATGACGTTGTCAGAAACTCCAGCTCAGTCCAATACCGGCTGAAATGCTGTTCAGACTTTCAAAGTTCTCCTTTTCCAGTGTCATATGCGTGGTTTGGTTTCCATTTACGAGGTCATAGCTTGTCAGGACCCCGCTTGTAAGTGACAGTTGTAAGGAAGCAGACAGATGTTCGTTCAAGGCTATGCCATAGCCCAATTCAAAGAACTGTCCCAAGTCGTGGCCTTTAATGACGTATGAAGTTCCCGGTATTACGACTTTGTCATTATAGGCAATGTAACCAAGGCCGTAATCGAGTACGAATGTGTGTCTCTCATTAGCCGAAATGTTCCGTAATGACATGATGGGACCCGTAAAACTGATTCTGATGTTGTCGGAAATGGTACCTGATTCCATTGTGCCGTCATTGTATGTGACAGTTCCGGGTACGCTTTCCGAATCGGAATAGACCGAATGCTTCAATCCTGCGCCCAGCGATTCTGAAAAATAGTAGCATACATCAAAATTGTATGATAGCCCGTTTTTCAGTGATTTAAGGTAATTGCGGGTTTCTGTATCGGATTCCGGTATGTGTCCCTGCCGGTGTCCGTATCCTATGCCGGCCGATATTCTCCAATGACTGACGTCATGTATGTCCTGTTTGGTGGAAACATTGCCATATATGCTGTTGTACTCATCTTTGCCCTGAGCTAATGGCATAAGTTCGAACGTGGGCCTTCCGGCAAGAATTCCGGTGCTGACAGAGCATTTGACGTAATAATCCTGTCCCAGCCTGATGTTGAGCCGATTCGTGACCTCAGTTTCAGTCCTGGCCTTCAATTCGTAATAGCCCGGAACGTAAATCTTATGTTCTGTTCTGCTTTTGGGTGTGGCAGTGAATATTTCCCTGTCATTGAAACTCACATTGTAGTTGATAAGACCTCCCATTCCAGATGTCCTGTACAGGTATAGCATGGCATAGTCAGGATGACTGCTTTCGGTTTCAGCATCGGCATTCTTTGTAATGGCCGTTAAGTCACTGACATTGTAAATGGTCGCTTTCAGCCTGTGTATTGAACTGGTAAAGTCCGGATACTTATGTTCGGTTATCTTGAGAACATTTCCTCCCGCAGTTACGGCCTGGGTCCTGGCTATGTCAAGTACCTTGTCGTATGTGCCGTTTTTGCTCAGGGTCCATCCGGTATCGCCGATGCGGACGGTTCCCAGTTCCTGGGCCTTGTCAGGGACTGCATCATCGATATCAAGAACAGTGACTTCTGCCTGGTCTGATAACGGCGGAAGCGCTGAATCCAGTGTCGTCACTATTTTGGGCGAACAGCTGCACAATGCTGCTGCCGTAATCAGAAAGGCATGAAATGTCCTGTTCATATAAGGTGGAATTTAGTATCAGTATTCGAAGGTGCCGAATTCGCTGTTGATTGTCAGATGGGTGTGGTCCGATGCTTCGATACGGCCAATGATCTGAGCCGGAATGCCGAAACTTTCGCTTATGGCTATTACCTGCTGGGCGTATTCCTGTGGCAGATAGACCTCGAAACGGTGGCCGCTGTTGAAGACCTTGTACATTTCCTTCCAGTCTGTGCCGCTCTGCTGCTGTATGGTACGGAACAGAGGCGGAACGGGGAACAGGTTGTCCTTGATGACATGGACGTTTTCCACGAAGTGCAGGATCTTGGTCTGTGCACCACCGGAGCAATGAATCATTCCGTGAATCTGGGGACGCAGGGCGTCAAGCAACTTCTTTACGACAGGAGCGTATGTGCGGGTGGAGGACAGGACCAGCTTGCCGGCATCGATGGGCGAACCCTCAACGCTGTCGGTCAGTTTGAGACCTCCCGAATATACCAGATCTTCGGGGACTGCATGGTCATATGTTTCGGGGTATTTCTTTGCCACATCCTTGCAGAACACGTCATGGCGGGCACTTGTCAGGCCGTTGCTGCCCATGCCTCCGTTATACTCCTTCTCGTATGTTGCCTGACCGTACGATGCCAGACCGACAATGACGTCACCCGGACGTATGTTGCCGTTGTCAATCACATCGCTGCGTTTCATGCGGCAGGTCACTGTGCTGTCAACGATTATGGTGCGTACCAGATCGCCTACATCGGCTGTCTCACCGCCTGTCGCGTATGCTCCTACGCCCATTTCGCGCAGTTCGGCCAGCAGTTCATCGGTTCCGTTTATGATGGCGCTTATGACTTCGCCCGGGACCAGGTTCTTGTTGCGGCCTATGGTCGAGCTGACCAGGATGCCGTCAACGGCTCCAACGCAGAGCAGGTCGTCAATGTTCATTATCAGGGCGTCCTGTGCTATTCCCTTCCAAACGGAAAGGTCGCCGGTTTCCTTCCAGTAGGCGTAGGCCAGCGATGACTTGGTGCCGGCGCCATCGGCATGCATTATGTTGCAGTACTCGGGATCACCGCCCAGAATGTCGGGGATAATCTTGCAGAATGCCTTTGGGAATATTCCCTTGTCTATGTTCTTGATGGCGTTGTGCACGTCCTCCTTTGAGGCCGATACACCGCGCAGCATATAACGTTCGTTCATTTTCAGAATTCTACTTTTGGTGCTTTTTCACTGCCTTCTTCTGCTTCGAAGTATGGCTTCTTGTCAAAATTCAGAATGCCTGCAAACAGACTGTTCGGGAACTTGCGGATGTAGGTGTTGTAGGCTCTTGCAACTTCATTGAAATTGCGGCGTTCCACGGCAATGCGGTTTTCTGTGCCTTCAAGTTGTGTCTGGAGCTCAAGGAAGTTCTGGTTGGCCTTGAGGTCTGGGTATGATTCGCCAATGGCAATGAGGCGGCCAAGGGCTCCTCCGACTTCGCTCTGTGCCTTCTGGAATTCCTCCAGATCCTGTGCTGTCATGTTTTCAGCATCGATGTTTATTGATGTGGCTTTGGTGCGGGCCTCAATCACATCCTGCAGGGTCTTGCTTTCATGTTCGGCATATCCCTTGACAGTTGCCACCAGGTTCGGAATCAGGTCGGCACGACGCTGATATACGTTCTCCACATTGCTCCATGCCTGTGTGACCTCCTCGTCAAGGCTTACCATGCGGTTGTTGATCCTGATACCGGCAAGTACCAGTACGGCTACTACGGCCAGCAGAATAATTAATCCTTTTCCTTTTTTCATATTGCTAGTTGTTTATCTGTTATCAATTCCGTTAAAATCTTGAACCGGCTCCTCCACCGCCGAAATGGCCTCCACCGTAGTGGCCGCCTATGGGACCTCCTCCCGAGAAACCTCCGCCCGGGAATCCGCCACCGTAACCGTGTGGGAATGAACCTCCGTGACCGCCCTGGCTGTCATCGTATTCCCTCTCTTCACGGGAAAGCTGATGGTGGCAGTTCTGACATTCGAAGAGCGATGTGTAGTATTTCATTCCGTGAATTTTGCCATGGTATGTGCGGCTTATCTTTTTCAGGGCAACCTTGCGGCACTTGGGACATCTGCGCTGGCGTCTGTCAACAAAGACTATCAGGCCTGTAAATGTCAGAAAGATAGTGACGAATGTTGCTGCAAACTGTCCTAATGTAATGTCATCCTCCATATCATCCTCAGGCATCAGTTCCGGCTCATCCAGAAGAAGGGCTTCGATGGCTTTCGCACCCTGAATCATGCCTCCGTCCCAGTCATCGTTCCTGAAATGGGGATTCATGTGCTTTTCCTGAATGCTGCGGCATACGGCATCGGGCATGACTCCTTCAATTCCGTACCCGGTAACGAATTGGATACAGCGTTCTCCTGTGCAGAGAAGGATTACAATGCCCTTGTCATTCCTGGTTCCGACACCGTTTTGCTGTCCAAGCTCGTAAGCGAACTCGAAGCAGTCGTTCGGGTCGATTTCAGGCAGAACGGCAATCAGTGCCTGGACACCGGTGCTGTCCTCTATGGTGCGCATTGCCGCATCGACTTCAAATCTGGCCTGATTTGACAGAATGCCTTCCGGGTCGCAGACGTAACGGTTGCGGTCTTCAAGGTGAGCTATGGGGACATCCTGAACCTTCCATTCCCGTGCCGAACCGGCTACGATGAACAGAATGCAGATAACCAAGGCCGATAGCTTCTTTCCCATTGTCAGCTGTTCCAGATTCTCCAGCTTGCGGCTGCCTGAAGTTCAAACATGTCCTCACCGCCAATGACGCTGGCACCACGTTCAAGCCCCTTTTTCATGAACAGGGTCTGGTCCGGGTTGTTGATTACGTCATAAAGCAGGTGCTCGGATGAAATGAAGGAGTAGGGGATATCAGGGCACTGGTCCACATTCGGGAACATACCGACTGGAGTGCAGTTGACAATGATGGTATATTCTTCCAGAATTGACGGTGACAGTTCGTAGTATCCCATAATGTCGAAGGTAGAGCTGCGTGAAACGAATCTGCTTTCAACGCCAAGCAGGTCAAAAGCATGCTTCACGGCCTTTGCCGCACCGCCGGTTCCAAGAATGAGGGCCTTGCGGCGATTTCCGATATGATCCTTTATTGAATCCAAGAATCCCTGACAGTCAGTGTTGTATCCCACAAGGCGGACTGATTCCCTGGTCCTGATGACTTTTACGGCATTGACCGCGCCGACTGCACTGGCCGATTCGTCCAGACTGTCAAGGAATGGAATTACAGCCTCCTTGTATGGAATGGTCACATTGAAACCGCAAAGATTGGGATTGGCAGCTATCATCTCCGGCAGTTCATCAATGCTTTCCAGTTCGAAGTTCCTGTAATCGGCGCTGATGTGCTGCTGGCGGAAACGGGTCTTGAACAGGACTTCCGATTTGGAATGTCCAAGAGGCTTGCCTATGAGACCGAACAGACGTTCGGGCACAGCCTTTGGTTTCAGGACCGGTCCCGCTTTGGATTCCGGAACCAGTACCGGTTTAGCTTCCGGAACCTGTACCGGTTCCGCGGACTTGGCCTGTTCCGGCTGTTGCCCTTTGTCAGACTCCGGTCCGGAGCCTTTCTCCCCGTCAGGCCTGACTGACGGGAAATCGTCATCGAACACGTCCAGCTTCTTGGAAATGGATTTGAAGATTCCCATTCCCAGAATAAACGTGAAGAACAGCCAGAATACTATTTCCATAATCAGCGGGTAGCCAGCCAGTCAGTTACGTTCTTTTCAATGCGTGCTGCAAGATCCTGTGCCTGTGCCTTTTCGAACTTGCTGCCGGTAATGTGCTCGTAAAGTTCAATGTAGCGCTCCGATACGCTGTCGGCATATTCGTCAGTGATTTCGGGCATGACCTGTCCGGGCTGGTTCATGAAATTGTGTTCGATGAGCCACTGGCGTACAAATTCCTTTGAGAGCTGCTTCTGTGGCTCGCCCTTTTCGAACTTCTCCTGATATCCTTCAGCATAGAAGTAACGTGATGAGTCCGGAGTGTGGATTTCATCAATAAGGTAAACCTTGCCGTCACGCTTGCCGAACTCGTACTTGGTGTCAACCAGGATAAGTCCCTTCTGGGCTGCAATCTCGGTGCCGCGCTGGAAGAGTGCGCGGGTGTACTTTTCCATAACCTCGTAATCTTCCTTGCTTACAAGACCCTGGGCGATGATTTCCTCCTTGGATATGTTCTCGTCATGTCCTTCATCGGCCTTTGTGGTGGGAGTGATGATAGGCTCCGGGAACTTCTGGTTCTCCTTCATGCCTTCGGGCAGGACGTTGCCGCAAAGCATACGGCAGCCGTTCTTATAGTCGCGCCATGCAGAACCGGTCAGGTATCCGCGTATAATCATCTCAACGCGGAATCCTTCGCACTTGAGTCCTACGGTTACCATAGGATCGGGAGTGGCGAGCTTCCAGTTCGGGCAGATGTCGGCGGTCTTGTCAAGGAAACCTGCTGCAATCTGGTTCAGTACCTGTCCTTTGAACGGGATACCCTTGGGCAGGATTACGTCAAAGGCCGATATGCGGTCTGTGGCAACCATCACCATGAGGTCGTCGTCAATGTTGTACACGTCACGGACTTTGCCGTGGTAAACGCCTTTCTGTCCCTTGAACTGGAAATCAGTTCCGGTCAATGCTTTGCTCATTGCTTTTTGATTTATATGGTTTTCTTTCAGTTTCCTTATGTGTCTCGTCGTAGTGGTCATAAGCCTCGACTATGCGGGTGACCAGTTTGTGGCGGACTATATCCTTTTTGGTCATTCTGATAATGGACACTCCTTCAATGTCCTTGAGCACCTCGAGCGCCTGTACCAGTCCGGAAATCTGTGTAGGCGGCAGGTCAATCTGCGTGAGGTCGCCGGTGACTATCATCTTCGTGTTCCAGCCCATGCGGGTAAGGAACATCTTTATCTGCTGCGGGGTGGTGTTCTGTGCTTCGTCAAGAATGACAACCGCATCATTCAAAGTGCGTCCGCGCATGAATGCCAGCGGGGCTATCTGAATGGTTCCCATGTCCATGAGTTCTTTCAGCTTGGCACCGGGAATCATATCCTGAAGGGCATCGTAGAGCGGCTGCAGGTACGGGTCAATCTTCTCGCGCATGTCGCCCGGCAGGAATCCAAGTTTCTCTCCGGCTTCAACTGCAGGACGGCACAGGACTATACGCTTGACCTCCTTGTTCTTGAGAGCGCGTACGGCAAGTGCTATGGCCGTGTAGGTCTTGCCCGAACCGGCGGGACCGACTGCCAGCAGCATGTCATGATTCGTGTAGTCCGATACAAGTTTCTTCTGGTTTTCGGTTCTCGGTGAGATGGGACGGCCTGAGATTCCGAACAGAATGACATCGGAAGTCTTTTCGCCCTGCGGGTCCTGGCCATTCACCAGATCGACCACATTCTCTTCGGTAAGTGAGTTGAACTGCGAACAGTATTTCTCTATTCTGTGGACTGCCTGCTCGAAGCGTGCGGTCTCGCTGTCTTCGCCCATTATGCGGAGCACATTGCCGCGGGCCACTATGCGTACTTTCGGGAACAGGGCCTTGAGAAGCTGCATGTTTGCATTGCCCACGCCGTAGAAAACCGCGGGATCGGCATCTTCCAGAACAAGGTGCTTTTCAATCATTTGCCGTGTAAAAGCCTACTGTTTGATTACTGAGCCCAAAATTACCACTTTTTTTGCCATCGGCAATGAAAAAAAGTACAATTGAATGTTGCAGAATTGAATTTCTACCTACATTTGCGAACGATTTTTAACAATTTCAAACCATTAAAATTTCTTTATGAACCTGTTTGTTAGCAATCTGAATTTCCGTATGCAGGAATCAGAACTGGCCGATGCCTTCAGCCAGTATGGCGAAGTGTCATCAGCAAGAATCATCACCGATCGTGAGACACACCGTTCACGTGGTTTCGGTTTCGTTGAAATGCCTGACGATGAGGCCGCCAAGGCAGCCATTGAAGGCCTTAACGGTAAGGAGGTGTCCGGTCGTGCAATTGCTGTTCGTGTAGCAGAAGATAGACCAAGACGCTGAATATACTGCCACATAGAAAAGGGGAACCTGTCAGTTTCAGGTTCCCCTTTTTTGTATCATGCCGGTATCGTTTTCTCAGATTACCTGATCAGCGTGCTGATGTTCGACATGAACAGCTTGACAGCAATGGCAAGCAGGATTATGCCGAAGAACTTTCTTAAAATGTAGACCAGGCCTTTTCCCAATAT